>PHAA01000006.1 GCA_002840245.1 Firmicutes bacterium HGW-Firmicutes-15 | reverse complement strand
CTGGCCATTCTCATCAGTTGCGTCGGCAGAAGGATGATTCTTAAACAAAGAACCGAAGAGGAACTTGAAGGGGTGCGTGATACCTTGGACAAAGGAACTGTTATGGCTGGCTTCTATTCTTATGGGGAAATTGCCCCACTGCGCACTGGAGGCAAATCAAAACTACACAACCAGACTATGACTATCACCACATTTGCGGAGGTATGAACATTGGAAATGCATAGCTTGCTGCAACGTCAGCTGCGACGTTCTTTCCCTGATGATTTCTCTCCCCCCCCAGAATGGGGAACCTTCTTGAATGCAGTAAACAACGCTTATCGTGATAATGATGAAAATTTGGAACTGCTGGAGCGTTCCCTGGAACTGAGTTCGCAGGAACTTTTACAGGCCAATTCCGAGATGAGGGCTGTCATTCAGGCCTTCCCAGACCTGTTCTTCTGGCTGGATCAGGCGGGAACTATTGTAAACTATCAGGGAAGAGACTCCGGCAATTTCTACCTCCTCCCTGAACAGTTGCGGGGCAAACGCATTCAGGATATTCCTCTGGTTGATGTTGCCCAGACTTTTCAGGAAGCAATACACCAGGTGAAGGATACCGGTCTGATTTCCATTTGTGAATACTCGTTGACGATACAAAACAACGAACGCTTTTTTGAAGCTCGCCTCGTTCCCTTATTGAATAAGCAGATTTTCGTTATCATCCGTGACATTACCGAACGCAAGTTGGTCGAAGAAAAGATGCGCTATCTGAGTCTGCACGATCCCAACACCGGCCTTTACAACCGTGCTTATTTTGAAGAGGAGATGCGGCGCTTGAAGAGCGGTCGGTATAACCCAGTTGGACTGATCATTTGCGACCTAGACGGGCTGAAATGGGTCAATGATACTCTGGGACACGAAGCTGGTGATGCGCTCCTCATTGATGCCGCCACTGTTCTCAAAGAATCCATGCGGGAGAGCGATATGATAGCCAGAATAGGGGGCGACGAATTCGCTATACTGTTGCCTAAAAGCGAAAGAATTTCTCTGGAGCTTGCCATAGCCAGAATCCGCGAGGGCATATCCTTATATAATTCTCGTTCCCCTCGATTGAACCTGAGCATAAGCATAGGTTTTGCCATTGCCAGCGATAGTTCGGCCAGCCTGGAAGGCCTCTTTAAAAAGGCTGATGATAATATGTACCGGGATAAACTCCTACACCGGCAGAGTACCAGCAGCGCTATGCTGCAGACCCTGATGAAGGCATTGAAAGCTCGAGACTATATAACCGAAGGGCACGCAGTACGCATACAAAACCTGATGAGAGATGTGGCCGTTAGTATCGGTTTAAGCGAGCGTTGCGTAGCCGACCTGTGCCTACTCGCTCAGTTTCACGATGTAGGTAAAATAGGTATAGCTGACCGGGTTCTGTTAAAACCAGGTTCACTAAATCCAGAAGAAACCCTGGAAATGCGGCAGCATTGTGACATTGGTTATCGCATCGCTAACTCAGCTCCGGTCTTGCTGGAAATCAGCGATTGGATTCAAAAACATCACGAATGGTGGAACGGCCAGGGTTATCCCCTGAAGCTGGCTGGCGAGGATATTCCCCTGGAGTGCCGTATTCTAGCCCTGGCTGATGCTTATGACGCCATGACCAATGATCGCCCTTATCGTAAGGCTATGTCCCATCAGGATGCCATTGCTGAAATCCGCAAACATGCCGGCAGCCAGTTTGACCCTCAACTAACACCTCTCTTCCTAGAAATAATTGAAAGAAATTTCAACATATAATTCTAAGTTGCTTAAATACAATCGCTTGAAAACAGCATCCGCTAATGTTAAAGTGGCAGGGTAGGATCGCATATTACTACTGGGCATCGCTATATCCAAAGATGCTAATGGAGGACAATATTTGAGAACTCCTAATAAGATAATTGCCAAAGCTGCCGGAATTATTGCCTTAACGGCGCTAATATCTCGACTACTGGGTTTTGCCAGAGACTGGTTCATCTATACCCGCTTTGGTGAAAGCTACTATACCGATGCTTATAATGTAGCCTTCTCAGTGCCTGATTTCATTTATATGCTGCTGATCGGAGGAGCACTCAGTTCAGCATTTATCCCTGTTTTTTCGTCCTATTTAGCTACCGACCGGGAGGAAGACTCCTGGAAGATGGCTAGTGTGGTATTAAACTATACCATGCTGGCTTTAATAGTTTTCATCTGCTTGGCCTTCATGTATGCCCACCCTTTGTTAAACCTGTTGGCTCCCAAATTGCCGCTTTATTATCATAACCTAGCCGTTTTCTTGACCCGGGTTATGTTCGTACAATGCTTCTTTATGGCGTTAAATGGCTTAGCTTTGGGAGTACTTAACTCCTACAACCACTTCACTACCCCTGCTCTAGGCGGAATTATTTACAACCTGGGTATCATTGTGGTAGGAGTGGCCTTTATGGATAAAATCGGCATAGTTGCCTTCGCTTACGGAGTAGTGGTGGGAGCGTTTCTGAATTTTATGGTACAATTACCTGCCTTGCTTAGAGTTGGTCTAAAATATTACCCTTCACTAGATTATAATAACGAAGGTTTTAAACAGATTGCTATTTTGACGATCCCGGTACTTATCGGTCTGTCAGTTAGTCAGTTCAACCTCTTTATCAGCCAATACCTAGCTTCAGGCCTTGCCCCTGGTAGTATAACCGCCCTTAGTATAGCTCAGCGTATTATGCAGCTTCCTCTAGGGATCTTTGCCATGTCTATTGCCATGGCGGTATTCCCTACCCTGACAGCCCAAGCGGCCCGGGGCGAACATGAAGATTTTAAACGCACTCTATCCCTGGGTTTACGAGGAATCTTCTTCGTAACCCTGCCATCAACCGCTGGGCTGCTGGCTATTGGCGAGCCCACCATACGCCTGATGTTTGAATGGAAAAGCTTCACCCCGGCTCATACCCTGGCAACCGCCCATGCCCTGGTCTATTACTCCCTAGGTCTTTTCGCCTACTCTGCCCTGCTGGTATTGAACCGCGTCTACTATGCCCTGAAAGACACGATAACTCCAGTAAGTGTTGCGATAGCAACCATTGTGCTAAATGTCACTCTCTCTTTTCTCCTGGTAGGACCGCTCAGTCACCTGGGATTAGCCCTGGCCTATTCGCTGGCAGGAATCTTCAATATGCTGTTATTAACATTCATCCTACGCCTGCGCCTGGGGGGCATTGATGGCAGAAAAATCTTATCCAGCCTAGGACTATCACTTATAATTTCGACTCTTATGTACTTAGTTGTAAAAGGTACTGTCAACCTGCTAATAAGCATACTCAGCTTCAGTACGCGTATAGATGAACTGATAGCGGTAGTTGCCGCTGTTCTGCTGGGCGTCCTTTTCTATGCTGGTGCCAGTCTGGCTTTAGGCATGGAAGAAGCCGTAATGGTAAAAAACATGCTGGCCAGACGTTTTCCTGACTATTGGAGCCGCCTGACTTAGAGCTTTGACGGGTATCACAAAAGATAAACATTATATGAACCTGGGAGGTGGTTAGCTATGGCAGTGGATACAACTCAACAGCAAGTCCAACTCCACGTAGAAAACAATGTAGCAACAGTCACTTTAAATGCACCACCAGCAAATGCCCTATCACAACAAATGATGGATGAACTTGGGCAAACCTTCGCGGAACTGGCTGGTGCCGATATTGCCGCAATCATACTTACAGGTCGGGGAGATCACTCTTTTAGCGCCGGAGCCAATTTGGAGGAACTTGCCAAGCATGATGAATCAGGTAATATAAACTTCTTCGCACAGCTGTACCAAATACTGGATATAGTTAGCAATGTACGCTTCCCGGTGATTGCCGCCATTAATGGATTTGCCATGGGGGCAGGTTTTGAGCTAGCCTTATGTGCTGACATCAGAATCATGAATGAAAAAGCATTGCTATGCGCGGCCGGAGTGAATATCGGCCTAGTCTACTGCACCCAACGCTTGCCACGTTTAATCGGCTACGGACTAGGCAAGGAATTGGTTTTTACCGGAAGAAAGATCAGTGCAGCAGAAGCTCTTGCCACTGGCATTGTACAGTACGTCACTCCGTCTGAAGAGTTAATACCGCGAGCCCGGGAATTGGCGAGATTAATTGCCCAAAAGCCAGCCCAGGCGGTACAGGCATCCAAGCAGGCTATGAACGAAGGCTTTGGATTAAGTATTCGAGAAGGACATCTCGTGGAAGCAAAGTACCTAAATGAGATGTTTGCCTATGATGACTTCCATCAGCGGGTCAATGCATTTCTAAACAAGGAAAAATAGATGAAAAAACTAACCACCTCTATACGGTGGGATTAGCAGAACAAAATTGAGTTAATTTGCAGATTGGAATGGGGGGCTAATACTTGTTACCAGAAAGGAAACAGCGCTTTTTTTATTGCCCTAAATGCAGCGGTAAGCTCGAATACCGTTCCGATCAGGAACTACTACGCTTAACCTGTCTCTCCTGTTCCAACATATTTTATGAAAATCCAGTAGTAGGCGTGGCAGCCATAGTCATGAATGAGCATCAACAGATTTTGTTGGGGCGCAGAAAAGGTGGCAAATACCTCGACCTATGGTGTATTCCCTGTGGTTATCTGGAATACGATGAAGACATATATGATGGAGTTAAACGTGAGTTTAAAGAGGAAACCAACCTGGATATAGATGTGCAGCGAGTATTTACGGTACAGTCCAATTTTCACGACCCTAACTGCCACAGCGTGGGAATCTGGTTTCTGGCCCAAATTTGCGGCGGAGAGTTGGAGGCCAGAGATGACCTGTCTGACGTGAAATATTTTGACTTGGATAATATACCCCCTCTTGCCTTCCCCACCGACTATAAAGTAATAGATTTACTGTCCTCGGATTATCGTGCTGAACCGCCCATTAATAGCAGCCCAGCATAGATCGACTAACTACGCTTATAAATCTTCTTCGACATAGTGAAAAACCACCTCTATACTCTAGCTTCATTTATCATATAGAGATGGTTTAATTACGAACTATTTTGTTTAAATCTTTTTATGATTTACTTCAATAGCCCGCCTATTGATGTATAAGCTTAGGCAGACAACGCGTACAGGCCCATAACGCTTTTCCTTTATGCTTTATTGGCAACAAGTAGGCGTCATCTTCAGTATTGTGGCAGAAATTGCACTGCTGTGGTATATAGTGACCGGCGACTTTAATTTTCATTTCTTCTACCGCTTTTTCTGAAAACAGGGCCGAATCCCTTACTTCCAGGGTCAAGGCTCCGACCGGACAAACCCCCAAACAAAATCCAGCGCCATCGCAAAGCTCATCTCTGATCACTTTAGCTTTGCCATCCACCAATTCCAACGCCCCTTCCGCGCAGGGGGAAATACAAACTCCGCAGCCATTGCACAATTCTTCGTTTATATGGATAATGCTTCTTTGAGTCATACTATCAAACCCCACTTTCTGTGCATCAAACATCTGGTCAAGGTCCATGTTGGATCCTTTTCAGAATACCTGGCTAGCGATTATATTAGGTCTTTTCAATGATGCGTCCCTTCAATTACCCGGATTCCCTTAGCTTCAATATTCGCCCTTATTTGCTTCCGGTGCGGGCATTTCGGATACTCACCCTCCAGCATCATGCAGGAAGAAAGATGTACCACATCGAGACCGTGATCCACCAATTTGTCAACCAATCTGGATACCCTGCGACCGGAACAACCACCACATGTAAAGTAGCCAATCATTTCGCAATCATCATCGTATTCTTTAAAATGTGCATGGCGGCTGTTAAAGGCCTTAAAACAGGCAACTCCAGGGCAAACCTCGGAGACAGTCTCACATCTGACTACGGCAATCCTAGTCTTTTTCTTCTCGCTTGCCTTGTCATCTTCCGCGAACTTAATGTGTTTGTCACGAGCAGCTCTGACATCTCCCACAGTAACTTCACTCTGCCCGTTGCTCTTAACATAACTCTCAACTGCCCGCCGAGCCATCCCCCGCACAAAACTAGGAACTTTTTTCAATTCTTCGAGTGCTTCTTCTCTCCAGTTTAAATCACTCATATATACCCAGCTCTCCTTCAACCCTACGACTTAATCATAATCAACAGCATCTTAAAATTCTCAACGGCATTCACTGCATGCGGCTGATTAGCTGGCATAATTATCATTTCCCCTGCATCCACTATATTAGACTTGCCTGCAATCGTAATTTCAGCTTTACCATCGAGTACTACCACCATGGCGTCAAAAGGTGCACTGTGCTCACTTAATCCCTGACCCTTGGCGAAAGCAAATAGTGTGACAGTACCGGTAGACTTCTGCACCAGAGTCTTGCTAACCACCGATCCCTCCTGGTACTCAATAAAACTTATGGGGCTGATGGTGTGCCCCAGGTATTCATCTAATCCTATTTTTGTAGGTTTAATCATTTACTAACCTCCCTTGATTATAAGGACTGTCAAGAAATAAACTAGTCATTTACAGCCCCTTAGCCTATAATAGCCGCCAAATCTTCATCAACTGTCGTGATGGGTTTAATATCGAAATTATCAACCAGCACCTGCAATACATTCGGTGATATAAACGCTGGGAGACTAGGGCCCAGGCGAATATTCTTAATACCCAGGGATAAAAGAGTCAATAGTATAGAAACTGCTTTTTGCTCATACCATGATAAGACCATTGAAAGCGGCAGGTCGTTAACCCCGCATTCAAATGTATCAGCCAGAGCCAGCGCTATTTGAACTGCAGAATAGGCATCGTTGCACTGGCCAACATCCAGCAGTCTGGGGATACCTCCGATATCACCAAGCTTGTGGTCAAAGAATCGGAATTTGCCACAGGCCAGGGTAAGAATTACGGTATCATTAGGCAGCTTATCAACCAAGTCAGTAAAATAGTTACGCCCTGACTTGGCACCATCACAGCCTCCTACTAGCACAAAGCGTTTAATTGCACCGCTCTTAACTGCTTCAATTACCTTGTCAGCCACACCCAGAACTGCATTTCTGGCAAAGCCGGTTAATACCGAGCCTTTATCCTCATCCTCAGCAAAGCCCGTCATTTCCAAAGCTTTCTTTATCAATTCACTATAATCACCATTCATTAGATGACTCACTCCTGGCCAACCTACCGACCCGGTTGTAAATATGCTGGCAACATAACTTGCATTCGGTTCCTGAATGCAATTAGTCGTCATTAGAATCGGCCCCGGAAAAGCCGCAAATTCCTTCTTCTGGTTCTGCCAGGCAGTACCATAATGACCCACCAGATGTGCAAATTTCTTTAATCCGGGATATCCCAGCGCGGGCAGCATCTCCCCATGAGTATATACATTAATTCCTTTGCCTTCAGTCTGTTTAAGCAGTTTCTTCAGGTCTTGAAGATCATGCCCAGATACCAGTATGCACTTACCCTTTAGATGCCCGAGCTTAACCTCGCTTGGCTCGGGATGTCCGAAACTAGTAGTGTTACCCGCGTCCAATAGTTCCATGGCCCTGAGGTTGATTTGTCCACATTTTAAAACCATACCCAGCCAATCTTCCATCGACTTGACTTCTCCAATCAAGCTGGCCATAGCCTCATGAATAAATGCATAAACAATATCGTCCTCCTGCCCTAAAATAGCGGCATGATATGCATAGGCGGCTACGCCTCTAACTCCGTATAGCAAAATTTCTTGCAGAGAGCGAAGGTCAGGGTTAGTTTCTTTGCTGCCCGGATATCCGTAATCTTCTCCCTGCTCAATAAGTCCTTTTAAATCGGCGGCCAATTTAATGCTCAATGTGTCATTTAGACCTACTTGCTCAATAAGTTCTGAAGTCTTTTCTGCCGCAGATTTTATATATTTTTCCAGTGATGCAGGATCAAAGTTTACATTGGTCAAAGTTACAAAAAGAGCATCGCTAGTAAAGCGATTAACTGTAGAATCTACTATACCCTTTTGCCGCGCCTGCCGAGCTGCCTCGGAGAGTTGGCTGATCGAATAACTAAGCAAATCCAATAGTGCCGCTACCTCAGGCTTTTTCCCACATACCCCAACAGTAGTACATCCGATACCTTTTGATGTTTGTTCACACTGGTTACAAAACATTTATAATTCCTCCTCTATAAATTTTAGTAATCTACAAAAGCTATAATTTTCAAACCTTTTTTGCTAATCGCGGCCAAAACATTTTTTCCATTTCCTCAATCTCCGTTCGAGGTAATGCGATAATATGGATTATATTTATCTACTTTAAGTCTAAAAAAATACTCTTCTTAACTTTCTTCCCCCTTTCCTTCTGCCACAATATCAGCCAGGCTTTTTTTCTTTAGCTCTTGCAACATTGCGGTTTGTGCGCTCGATAATATTTTCCGAACCTGACAAGTTTTCAGGTTCGAACATTGATATCCTGGGCTTAAACATACGTTCAGTGCTAAAGGACCCTCCATTGCTTCGATCACATCGGCAATAGTAATATCTTCAAGCGGACGCCCCAGTCTCACCCCGCCTTGAACTCCACGCTGGGTGACTACCAGACCTGCCCGTGAAAGTATTTGAACTGTCTTGTGTAAAAACTCCTCCGGTATTTCATGACGTTGCGAAATCACCTTATTGGAAATCAATTGCCCATAAGGAACTTCGGCCAGCTCGATTAGAGTCTTTATTGCGTATTCGGTTTGTCTGGTTATTTGCATCGAGCCCAACTCCAATCCTTATAGTGGACAATTATGATACACTTTATTATGTTTATATAATACCGCCTTTCAGAAGTGATTGCAAGAAGATTTTTTAGATGAGATCAAAATAAACTTTATACCTTCAAGAGCTATTTCTTGCTTCGCATATTTTCGATTAACGTTATTGACACTTCCAGCCAGACATCTTATACTGTATATATACGCTATGCACAGTATAAGATGTCTGTATTTGGAGGTCAGAAATGAACATTATAATTGCTAACTCTTCTCCAGATCCCATATATGAGCAGATATGTCAGCAGATCAAAAATGCCATTGTGAAGGGAGAGCTAACACCCGGTGACCTGCTCCCCTCCATCCGCAACCTGGCCCGTGAACTGCGTATCAGTGTTATTACCAGCAAAAGGGCCTATGAAGAACTGGAGCGAGAAGGATTCATCGAAACGGTAGGTGGCAAAGGCACCTTCGTATCCCTTCATAATACCGAACTTTTAAGAGAAAAAAGGATGCAGTTGATAGAGGAGAAATTAACGGAAACGGTTATGGAAAGCAAAATACTGGACATCAGCCTTGCTACTCTGCATGAAATGCTGGATTTATTATACAAGGAGGTTTAAGTATGGAAAATATTTTAGAGGTAAATAACCTTAGTAAATCATGGCCGGGCTTTAATCTGGACCAGGTCTCATTCAGCATCCCCCGGGGTTATATTATGGGTTTTATCGGCCCCAACGGCGCTGGTAAAACCACAACAATAAAGCTAATTATGAACCTAATACATAAGGATAGCGGTGAAATAAAAGTTTTCGGCCAGGATCATATTCGATTTCAGAAAGAGATCCGAGATAGAATCGGGTTTGTATATGATGAAGGCTATTTCTATGAGCACCTGGACATTGTAGTAATCAAACAGATCATTGCCCCCTTCTATAGCCGCTGGGATGAGAAAGCATTTCAACAATATGTAAGAGAGTTCCATATCCCTGTTAAGCCCAAATTCAAAGATCTGTCTCGAGGAGAAAAGATGAAGTTCTCTCTGGCCCTGGCACTCTCCCATAATGCTGAATTTATCATTATGGATGAACCTACTTCCGGGCTAGATCCGGTTTTTCGTAACGAGCTCCTGGATATACTAGCAGATTTGATGCAGGACGATACTAAATCAATCCTATTTTCCACCCATATAACCTCTGATTTGCAAAGAATTGCGGATTATATATGCTTTATTAAACAGGGTAAAATCGTCTTTTGCCAGGATATGGAGACAGTTCTAAATCAGCACATTGTGGTTAAGGGGCCAAGTGATATCTTAAACGAAACAACCCGGCCATTGTTTACCGGTCTCAGAGAACACTCTTTTGGCTTCGAAGCAATGAGCCGGGATGCCGCAGAAGTCAGCCGTTTAATGGGTGACCGAGTGAAAATCGAAAAAGTTAACCTGGAAGATATAATGCTTTATACGGTAAGGGGGGATAGTCGTGTATAATCTGCTTCACAAAAACTTCCTCATTCAAAAAAAATATTCTATATTTGCAATGCTCTATGGCATGGTTGTTTTCATATTCTTTATACCCCTTTATTCAAATTTTGCATACTCTATGGGCGCATTCGGAATAACATATATGCTATTCATGACATTTCTATCCTTTGATGCAAAAAACAAAACTGAAATTGTCCTTAATAGTCTCCCGTTAGTGCGCTCTGATATTGTCCGTGCCCAATTTCTATCAACCTTGGCATACACAGTCTTCAGTCTCTTACTGATGACTCTTACTGGGCTATTGATAAAAGTCAGTCCCTTGTCTTTTCAAGTCCCATCGATAAGGGGACTTGACGTCGTAATAACTATTATTTCTATCAGTATACTGGTGTCGGTTGCTTTGCCCATCTACCATAGATTTCCTTCTGGGAGTATATTTCAGATAGTACATTTTATACTTTTCCTGTTTTTCTTCTTCGTTCCCAGTTATATCGGCACCTTTATAAAAGGAAATATCAATGAAAGCTGGGTTCAGCAGTTGCTGCAGCTAAATCTGAATAGTCCCTGGTTTTTGCCCTTGATAGGAATAATAGCTGCTGCTCTCTTTTTAATCGTGTCTTACCCGCTCTCCGTCAAATATTATACCGCCAAGGAACTTTAAAGGGGGCATAGTTGTGTATAAACTGATTCACAAGGAATTTATGCTGCTTATCAACCAATTCGTCATAGCTGTTCCTATTGGCATTATTTCTTCCATTATGTTCACGCAGGCATATCCTGATTATGGATACGCCATGGGAGCATTTGCTTTTGCTTGGGTATCTTCTATCGCTCCTTCTATGGAAGCTAAAAACCATACTGAAATTATTATCAATAGCCTCCCAGTGCTGCGCTCGGAAATTATTCTGGCCAAATACCTATCACCATTCTTATATGCTGCTTTTGGCCTGTTATTGGTGGCATTAGCGGGTATATTGGTAAATATTAGTCCCCTGTCTTTCCATTTGCCATACTTCAAATGCCAAAATGTGGTGATTACCTTGATTTCTGTCAGCGCCCTAGTTTCGATTTACTATCCCCTGCTTTATCGTTTTCATAATAACGTGGTGATATTTGTTAATGTGGCTCTTTCCCAACTATTTTTATTTATGCCCAGTTCCATCGACAATTACATAAATGGGCACACAAATGTAAGCTGGGTCCAGCAGATGCTGCAGTATAATTTGTATACGCCCTGGGCCTTATCTTTACTGGGAATAACAATTGCATTAATGCTTCTCATTATTTCTTATTTGCTCACTGTTAAAATTTATACCGCTAAGGATTTCTAAATATGTAAACTTCCTTACTTGATTCCACTTCCCAATCAAATTTTTTGCAGTAGATTATCTGTGGATTTCTGCAAAAACAGCCTGCCGACTGACTTTGTCGACAGGCTGAAACTTGTATTAACGAGCAAAATTACTGATCACAGTGCTTGGCCTTTATTTGGGCCTTTAATTCATCAACGCTGATACCTAATTCTTTAGCTTTCTTTTCAAGCTTTGCCTGACGCTCAGCTTTCATTTGGGCCTTTAACTCATCAACCGTAATACCCAAGTCTTTGGCTTTCTGCTCAAGCTTTGCCTGGTGTTCCGCTTTCATTTTGGCCCTTAGCTCGTCAACAGTAATACCCAAGTCTTTAGCCTTCTGCTCAATCTGCGCTCCTGAATGACCACACCCATGAGTTTGAGCAAAAGAATACGCACTCGTGCTTGTAATTAATACAAAAGATAGGAGTAAACTTATTACAAGTTTTTTCATTCTTCACCTCCCTTCGTGTAGTTATAGTATTCTCAAAAAAATAAAGAAAGCGGCTTAATAAGGAAGCCAATTTTTCCATAATAATACTTTTCGATTTTTGACTGAATCCCGTTTAACCGCAACCACAAAAATGAAAGCTATAAATGGAAAAAGTGACTGGTGCCAAATTATTCGCATTAGAATCGTTAAAAAAATAAATAGACCGAAAACATGGGATCATCCCCCTGTTTTCGGTCTACTGCCCCTAATTAATCTCTTTAAGAGTTTTTAATTGTTTCCCGCAATCATAGTTTGGCTTCCCACTTTACCATAGGTTTTAGTTACAGTCTTTACTGACATGTTGGCAATTCCATCTTGTTCAATAATCTCTTTTAATTCGGAAAACTGTTTACGGGGTAGAATTACACTTAAAATCAGTCTATGTTTACCTTCGAACCCATATCCGATAGTTGTAGTTACCGAGTATCCCGCATACCTTAATCTATCTGCCAGAATCTTTCCTTGTTCAGGGTGTTTATATACATTTACTTCAAGTAAACCTATTGCCAATTTCTTTTCTAGCTTGTCGGCTAGAAATACTCCAAATATACGGCCCAGAGCAAAAGCTAACACATATCCATAACCGGTTGAATTTGCAATCAATTTAAACGCATAGGTGAATATAACTGCATCTATAAAGGTTGTTAAGTATACTGGTTTTATAGCTTGTTGACTTAAAAAGACGCTTTTGAGATTACCTAGACAAGTTGTAATTGTATAAAGAGTGAATATAATTAATAATTCTGCGAACACAATAATGTCCTCCTTTCATAAAAAAATAAAAAGCCCCTGTCCATTAAAAACAGGAGCACTTTGTCTTAAGTTTCCTGGGTAATGTTGCAACGAATTAATATCATAGCATTTTATTACTTATTCGTCAAACTTTACTTCAAACCCTATCTATTAATATGCTCTTGCCAAGTTCAATTTTCCATGTTATATTAAACAATATTAATACTAAATATATTTAGTATATAATTAGTTGTATAGGAGGTAGGATTTATGTTATTTGAACCGGTCAAAATTGGTAATTTAACTGTATCAAACCGGATAGTAATGGCGGCTATGAACCTGGGATGGGCAAAAGATGGTGAAATCAATCAGCGCATTGTTGATTTTTATGTGGAACGTGCTCGGGGAGAAGCGGGCCTGATAGTGGTAGGCGGAGTAACGGTAGAATCTCCTATTACACATGGAAATTTTATATCCATACACAATGACAGTCTCTTGGCGGGTCATAAAATGCTAACCAGTGCTGTTAAAAAAGCAGGAGCCTGTATTGGTCTGCAGCTTTTCCATGCCGGGCGCTATTCCTTCGGCTTTCTTGATGGCAGAGATGTGGTTGCCCCTTCCCCTATTCCTTCTAAACTAACCAGATATACACCGAGGGAATTGAGCCTTCCTGAAATTAAGAATATAGTTTGTAATTTTGCAGATGCGGCTGACAGAGCCCAAACAGCTGGTTATCAGTTAGTGGAATTCATTATGAGCGCTGGCTACCTGGCTAGCCAGTTTCTTTCCCCGCTTACCAACCAACGCAGCGATGAGTACGGAGGGTCGATGGAAAACCGTATGCGTTTCCCACTGGAGGTAATAGCCGCTATTCGCAAGAAGGTTGGACCAGATTTTCCTATAGGGGTACGCTTGGGAGGCAGTGATTTTATTGAAGGTGGTAACGGTTGGCAGGAGATGTCCCTAGTTGCCAAAGAACTGGAAAAGGCCTCCGTTAATATCTTAAATGTCACCGGTGGCTGGCATGAAGCTCCCATACCACAGATACAGTCCGAAGTCCCCAGGGGTACCTATGCCTACCTTGCCGCTAAGATCAAAGAACAAGTCCATATTCCGGTAGTTGCTTCTAATCGCATTAATAATCCAGCCCTAGCGGAAAACATATTACAGAATGGCCAGGCCGATCTTGTCACTGTAGCGCGTGGTTTTCTGGCCGACCCAGAGTGGGCTAGCAAAGCCCGGCTGGGAAAACCCATTCGAAAATGTATCGCCTGTATGACCTGTCTGGATACCCTTTTTATGGGCCGGGGCTTGCAATGTGCGGTTAACCCTCAGTGCGGAAGAGAGGACCAGAAAATCATAAAATCCCCCCAAGTTAAAAAATTCCTGGTAGTGGGTTCCGGCCCGGCAGGTCTAGAAGCGGCACGAATCGCTGCTCTAAAAGGGCATCAAGTTACTATTTGGGAAAAAGCTGATCGGATAGGCGGACAGTGGAATATTGCCCTAGTGCCTCCGGGTAAACAAGAATTTAAATCCCTATTGGATTTCTACGAGCAGGAACTGGCCTACCTGGGTGTAGAAATAGTACTAAATAAAACTGCCGACCCAGCCTCGGTAAAATCCGAAAATTATAATGTAGTCCTGATCGCAACCGGAGCCGTGCCTCGCAGCCTGCCATTTCTTCCGCGAGCCGACGCCAACGTAATTAGTGCTTGGGATGTCCTAAACGGATCACCGGTAAAGGGACCGAATATAGTTGTGGTTGGAGGAGGCTCGGTGGGATGTGAAACCGCCCTTTTCCTGGCTGAAAAAGGAACTCTTGATGCTGAAAGCTTAAAATTTATGATGTTAAACCGGGCAGAAAAACCGGACACCCTTTTCGAATTACTCACCCGAGGATCTTTGCATATAAAGCTGGTTGAGATGGGCGATAGCCTGGCCTCCGATATGGGCCGCAGCCCTCGCTGGGGAGCATTAAGACATATGAGGACCTTAGGAGTGGAAGCCATAACTAACGTAAAAGTTAGCTCTATTGCTCCCGGCCATGTAAAAATAGTAACCATGAATAATGAAGAACATCAGCTCAAAGCCGATACAGTAGTGCTAGCAATTGGCAGTATATCTAATGACAGACTTCATTATGAGTTGAAAAATCAAATGGACGAAGTATATCTTTTAGGAGACGCCACCGGACCTGCTAAGCTGTTAAATGCCACTCAACAATCATTTGATCTGGTAAATGGACTATAAATATGAAATATTTAAACGCGGATTATTAGGAAAGGAGCTAAATAAATGTCATTGGAATTTACCCTTCTAGGTCTGCTTAATAGGAATCCCCGTACCGGATATGACCTCTCCAAAATAGTATCCCGTACAACAAATTTCTATTGGACAGCTACTCAAACTCAGGTATATCAATCGTTGAAGAAGATGGCCGACCGGGGTTGGATTACATCAGAAACCATATTGCAAACGGGCAAACCATCCAAACTGCTTTATCATATAAATCCAGAAGGACAAATTGCTTTTATGGAGTGGCTGCGTGACCCACCCGATTCGCCAACTATGAAAGAGCCGTTCATGGTCCAGATGTATTTTCTAGATTTGCTGGATAAAGAAGAAATTCTAAACAAAATTAAGTTCATACAAGCCATGCATGAACAGCGTCTCCAAGAATTTCAAGAATACCGGGGAAACATAGTCGCTGCCGACAAATCCCTTAAGGAGAATATGGCTCGTTCTTTACCGCTAAAAGCCGGCATTTTATTTGAGGAAACCTGGATAACTTGGTGTGAACAAGCCTTAGCGGACATTAACGAGATGATCTGACGATCCTGAACTGCAATTAGCGATAGGCTATTTGGGCCATGAATTTTGTTAAACAATACTGAAGAATTGCCAATGTGGTTCCTCCTACTATTATCAAAACAATAATCATCGGCGTTGTAATTATGAATGCTTGTATACCTAACATTCCCTGCAGGTTGCGAGCAGTATCCAGAGGATCTTTAAGTGCCAGAAACGCTGATATCGCTGATATCACTAGAATAACCGCAGTAGTAAAAATACTGGTGTTTCTACTACTGCGGTTAAACTCTTCATTGTCCAAATTTGAATACTTTAATCTTCTTCCCACGAAGAAGCCTGCTATTATCCCAAGTATTAGATTGAAAATAGGCACCCCCATAAAAAATCCTAATATACAAATCGAATAGAATAGATAAATAATAATCACTAAACCTATGTTTATCTCATAAATTTTTGTTAATTTTTTCCACACCAGGACCAAGTCGGCCAAAATACCTATACTAAATCCTAGGATCGCAATAACAAATATCTTATTCTCAGGAACTAATCCAATACTAAGCCACCACCCACTAAGAAAAAGCAATATTGGGTAAAACAGCAGCAACTATAAGTTTCATTATAGCTTTTTCAATTCTATTCAAAACCTTAGCACCTCACTTTTCAAAGTCAAAATAACTCCAACTCAATCAACTAGTCTCTTTTTCAAACCACGAACAGCAAGCCATCCGGTGATCAAAATAAAGATACCGCAGTATAACAAATCCGTCATTAAGTACCAACCCAGCTGATCTGCTACGCAGAAGGCTCTGGCCAGTCTAACCACATGGGTCAAAGGTGTGGCCTCTGCCACCCATTGCATGGCTGGAGGAAGATTCTCAATAGGAAATACTGATCCGGAAAAGAAGAACATGGGAGACAATAAGCCGGTAAAATAAAAATTAAAGTGATTAATGTTTTTAACACAAGACGTAATCCACATCGATAAAGTACCAAACATTATCCCACAGATAAAACCAATAAAGGCGGCTATAATACTTAATGGATAATCAATAATACCCGTTAGCCAGGTGATGATCAGAACGGCCAGGGCAAAGATAAATCCTTTAGTCCCGGCAAATAATATCTCGCCCAAGATTAGGTTAGTGGGTGATATTGGAGCTCCTAACATTCCATCATAAACATGGTCGAATTCAAGGCGTATAAAAGTTCCATACGTGCATTCAAAAGCAGCTGTATACATTGAGCTGGTTACAATGATGCCGCTTGCTAAAAATAGGGTGTAGCTCATAGTTCCCATGGTTTGAATGTAGGAACCCAGTCCGATACCCAGACCGGCCAAGATGATTAACGGCTCCAGTAAAGGCGGAAAGGCATTACTGATAAAATTCGAATTATATACTCTTTCATGCCGGTGCCACACGCTGGTTATTCTATTCCACCCAGAAGGTGGCCGGTTGTCATTATTGTAATTCATTCAAACCCCTCCCGGTTACTTTCAGAAATAGATCCTCCAGGTTAGCCTGGCGAATGTGATAGTCGCTGATGTGCAGAGCCTCTGCACAGCCTGATAGTTTTTCAGAATCATTGCTATAGACAAACATGGTATCCTGGTAAGATTCATGCCTGATTCCTGACCTATTGATATAAGGGGAATCGGCGATACGCTCTTTGGTTGCACCGTAGATCTCCATGACATACGCTTCCAGATTGGCGGATAACAATTGATGCGGTTTGCCCTCCAAGATCTTTCTGCCTTTATCCATAATAATAATGCGGTCACAGATTTGAAAAGCTTCTTCCATGTAATGAGTGGTTAAAAGCACGGTGACCCCCATTTCTTTTAGCTCCCGGATTTTATTCCAGATCAAGTGCCGGACCTGTGGATCTAAGCCAGTGGTAGGTTCATCCAGGATCAAGAGCTTAGGTTTGTTAATCAGCGCCCTGGCAATCGTCAGTCTTCTTTGCATACCGCCAGAGAGTTCCCTGATCTTCACCTTGGCTTTATCCTGCAATTCCATAAAATCCAACAATTCTGCAATCCTGCTTTTTGCATCCCTGGCCTTCATCCCATAAAACCGTGAATAGATGAGTAGATTATCGGTGACATTGAGCTCAGAATCTAGGTTGTCCTGCTGAGGAACGATGCCCGAAAAGGCTTTGATGATTAGAGCATCCTTGCGGGGATGGTAGCCAAAAATATCAATAACCGTATCCTTATTAGGGCTAGGCAGGGCTTTTCCATAGATTATTTTCATAGTAGTTGTCTTGCCCGCCCCATTTGGCCCTAACAATCCAAAGCATTCCGTACGTGCTACGTCAAAATCGAGATTATCAACGGCTAGTAACTCCCCGTATGACTTGACTAGATTCCTAATCTGAATGGCCATGTCGCTCATATTTTTCTAGAGCTCCCTTCGGTATTTAAGATAAAGAAATCATGTTCACTTATTAGTTCATTTAACCTGTTAACCATTATTATCAGCAAATTACAATCAAGAATAATTAGGTTTATCTATGGGAATCTATAGTTAATAGAAACAATTATACAACTAAGAAAAGGAGGTGATCAATATGTTACAAACTGCCGTACGTTTTGTTGTTTCTGCCATAGTTCTTATGCTAGTTGGGTATATTCTTCCAGGCGTCCAGGTTTCAGGTTTTTGGGGCGCACTTGTTGCGGCTGCGGTTATTGCGATAATGGGTTACGTGATTGAAAAATTGCTGGGAGACAGGGTATCACCGCGCAGTCGTGGTTTTGTTGGTTTTATCATTGCAGCGGTGGTAATATATCTGGCACAGTTTGCTATTCCCAGTTATCTTAATGTTACCCTCATTGGAAGTCTTCTGGCGGCGTTTGCTATTGGTTTGATTGATGCATTTGTTCCAACAGAACTTCGTTAATAATGTTAAAGATCTAAAACTATAAAACAAAAAGTTAAATGAGGTGCATTAATGACAGTAAAAAGTGATCTGCAGAAGGCGGTCGCATCAGCTGAGAGTGCTAAAGGAACATACCTGGTGGCAGCTCAATCAACTGAGGATGCAACTGCAAAACAGAAATACGAAGAAATGGCCATGAACATAGAAAGCCATGTCACGTATCTAAATAGTCGAATTGATTATCTAAATGGCAGTAACATTGCGAACAGTACTTTAGAGTAATCGTATTTCTTCCCTGGCCGGGACTTTATCCCGGCCTTTATTTTTCAATTTAGTATAATAATTTAGAATCATTTACTGATTCCTTTGTTTATCGATATCTTCAGCCATTTCATTTAGATATGTCCAGCGTTCCAGCAAATCGTCCTGGCGTTTTACTAATTCCTGCCTGATAATTGTTAGTTTCTCTAATAACTGATAATCGCTAGCTGCTTGATTTATTCTGGCAGTCAGCTCTTTTAGTTCATCTTCAACAGCGGCAATTTTATCATCAATTTCTTCAAATTCCTTTTGTTCCTTGAAGGAGAACCTTATTAGCTTAGATTTTCCCTCTTCACGATCATTTTTCTTTCTATCCGGTTGAGGATCGCGGTTCTGATAATATTTATTCTCCTGCTTGCCGGCAGAATAGAGTAGGTAATCGGAATAATTACCTGGGTACTCCACTAGCTTTCCCCCATCTTCAAACGCCAGTATTTTCTCGGATATACGATCCAAAAAATAGCGATCATGGGAGACTGCCACGACTGCACCGGGGAAGTCATCCAGGTAATCTTCCAGTATAGTCAGAGTCTCAATATCCAAATCATTCCCTGGTTCATCCAGCAAGAGGACGTTAGGGGCACCCATCAAGATCCTCAACAGGTGCAGTCTCCTCTTTTCTCCGCCTGACAGCTTCTGCAAGCTTGTCCATTGCGATGCCGGTGAAAACAAAAAAGTCTCCAGCATCTGAGAAGCACTCAAGAGCTTTTTGCCTGCTTGCAGATATTCACCAACCTCACGAATATAATCAATGACCCTCATTTCATCCGGCAAACCTGTACTTTCCTGGGGGAAATATCCGATTTTCACGGTACTACCGATTTCAACATTACCCTGATTGGGGATAATTTCACCGTTCATTATGCGTAACAGAGTAGATTTTCCTATCCCATTCGGCCCCACTAATCCCAACCGCTCATCTCTGGCCAAAATACATGAATAACCCTCGATAAGTTTCTCGGTCTGATAACTATGAGAGATATCCTCCAGAATAATAGTCTTCTTCCCTAAGCGGCTAGCTGCTGATGAAATTTGCAGATTCTCCCCGCTTGACCGCGGTTTATCCTCCTCAAGTTTTTCATAACGCTCAATCCGGGCTTTTTGTTTGGTACTACGAGCCCGTGCTCCTTTTCGAATCCAGGCTAGCTCTTTGCGTAACAGCACTTGTTTTTTATTAGCCTGGGCCACTTCCTTTTCTTCCCGCTCCAGTTTTCTCTCCAGGTAAATACTATAATTGCCAGGATAGCTGTACAGATGGCCTCGTTCTACCTCAATAATGCGCTTGCTTACTCTTTCCAGAAAATAGCGATCATGGGTAACCATCAGTAGAGCGCCTTTAAATCTCTGCAAATACTTTTCCAACCAGTCAATTGCCTGGTTATCCAGATGATTGGTAGGTTCATCCAAAATAAGCAGATCAGCAGGATTCATCAAGGCAGCTGCCATAGCAACCCTTTTACGTTGTCCACCTGAAAGCTGACTCATCCTCGCCTCAAAATCCTGCATACCCAGGCGGGTAAGTATACCTTTAGCATCACTCTCCAAAATCCATGTATCCATGCCCTCTATCCGCGAAACACCGTTCAATGCCGCATCCAGAACTATCGCCTCTGGATCAAATGGTGGATTTTGGGGAAGATATTCAATCCTCAAATGTCTGTTCCGGACAATTTGACCCTGATCCGGCTCTTCCATCCCAGCAATTAGCTTTAAAAGGGTAGACTTTCCAGAACCATTAATACCTAATAGCCCTATCTTTTCGCCTTCATCAATACCCAAGCAAATTTCCTGCAAGAGTACCTTATCCCCATATGTTTTACTGACATTATCTATTACCAGAATATTCATGCCTATCATGTTCCTTTATAAATAATAACATGCTATATTATAGCCCTTTATCCTCCAACTTAGGAGGTCTTAAATAATATAAAATATTTAATAATTTGTGATGATGGTCACATATTTATATGCACCTTATGTATTAGAATAATATAAATCCTTATCAGCTTTAATAACTGAATGATACACCAAAGTCCTAAAGGAGGCGAATATAATGTCTTTTGATATTGACAACTGCAATGACTGCGGCAAAATATTCATTCGCAAAAACAATGGGGACCTCTGTCCTGCTTGTACTGAAATAGAGGACAATATAATCGCTATGATTAGGCGTTATGTTCGTGAACATCCAGGCCAGAATGTAACGGAAGTATCTGAAGGCATGAATATTAAACCCAAATTGGTCCTCCGATTAGTCAGACAAAATATCCTTATTTCCTGAGATTTTAATAGACAACCGATCTGGTTATTATGGGAATGAGGTTGCTTGTCGAAGAAAACCCCATTTACTATGCCCAATTCTTATAGATTTAAATAATATGAATCTATATCTTATATAGCTTTACGATTACTATCACTTCGGAGTTCATATATGTTATTCCTAATAAAATTTGTGAAGGTGATACTTATGATAAGAAGGAGTACCGAATATTTAGAACCGGGTATGAAGGTGGCTAAAACTGTATACTCCAGTGTTGGTCAGATACTTATCGCTGTTGGTATGGTATTGGACACCAGCCTGATTAATAGGTTGATTGAACTGGGTATTGGCTCGGTATATGTGGGCGATGAATTAGGATTAATTGATGAATATCCTGATGTTGTATCTGAACCAATCAGGCTTTTAGCTATTCAAAACATACGGACAGTTATGGATGGTTTGCAAAGAAAACACCAACTGAACGTTAAGGCTATTCGAGAAACATCTGATAACCTGGTTAACGAGATCCTAAGAAACCGTAATATATTATTGAGCTGCTGTGATATTAGAAGCTTTGATGACTACATCTTCAGCCATTCCATTAATGTTTGTATTTTATCGGTGATGATGGCTGTCACAATGGGCTATAATTACTTAAAGCTAACTCAATTAGGAATCGGCGCCCTGTTAAGCGACATAGGAATGACCCGAATAGATAAATATATTTTCGATAAACCAAAAGAACTTACCCAGGAGGAGTTCTCCCAGGTAAAAATGCATACTGAACTTGGCTTCGAAATGCTGCGCACCAGCGAGGATATACCATTGCTTTCGGCCCATGTTGCTTACCAGCACCATGAACGATGGAATGGAATGGGATACCCAAGAAACCTAGCCGGAAATGATATTCATGATTATGCCCGAATTGTCGCTGTAGCCGATGTTTTTGATTCATTAACGGCTGATCGGCCTTATCGGAAAGCTTATTCGATAGACGAAGCCCTTGAATATATCAATACTATGTCGACTTACTACTTTGATCCAGAATGTGTTAATGCCCTTATGGCAAATGTAGCCAAATTCCCACCCGGAAGTATTGTTATTCTCAGCACAGGAGAAATTGGTCAGGTAGTGAATGTAAACCAATTGGCTCCCACACGTCCATTGATTCGGCTGGTAACAGACTGTAATAAGAAAGTAATATCCGGATTTCACCAAGTAGATCTTTATAAACAACCGGATCTTCAGATTGAGTGTGCTTTAACTGGCAGTCAAAATATAAGCAACCTGGGGTAAGGCTAGGAGAAATGTAAATTGTTAGGGAGAGTTGCCTTTTGGAAATTTTATACCCTGATTATCTAAACAATATAATACTATTCAACGAACTTGAACAGGAACAATTAGACTGTATTAAAAGCAAATCCACACTATATACATATCCCCGTGGTTCTATCTTGTTTGTGGAAGGGCAAGAAACCAACGGAACCTATATCGTTTTATCCGGATTGATAAAAGTGGTAAAACTTCACAAAGAGGGACGCGAAAAAACCCTGGCTATTTTAAGACGAGGCGATATTTTGGGAGAAATGACACTTTTTGAAACTACTGCCCGTTCAGCTAATGCTGAAACTATGGAGGAATCTACCGTTCTCTATATTCCTAACGCGGATTTCAAGCAATTATTACTTGATATTCCACAACTGGCATTACAAGTTATTGGCATATTGGCAGATAGGTTGAGACAGACGGATCAACAAATTCAGGAACTGCTATTTTTAAATGCCCGCGGAAGAATAATTTGTAATCTACTTCACTTAGCGGCTGGACATGGGATAATAGAAAACAACCTGATAAAGATTTCTCTTCGTCTTACCCACGCTGAACTGGCAAACCTGGCAGGAGTTTCTCGGGAAACGGTTACCAAGGTTTTAGACGATCTTAAAAAAGATGACTTAATCAGGATAAAAGACCGGCAGCTCTGGTTGTTAAATACAGATGAATTATATCAGCAGGGAAACTGAACATAGCACACGGCAACCATACCCAGCATTTTTGTTGAGCAGATAAGTTGCAATAACCTGGTACCTAAAGAAAACACCGCAGGTAAAATGATACCTGCGGTGTTTGATGCATTAAACGAAAGTATTTCATAACAGAGGCAGCAGTAACCGACCTTATAATAATAAATCAAATAGATAGCTACAAAGGCCTAGTTTTATTTGGCTATAAGTCCTATTATTATTAGATAGATATAGTTCTAAATATTTCACATCCACAGATAGTCCGGAATCATTTATTGATTGGAGAGTAATATGCGTTGAAAGATAATCCATTATACATAAACCCCGTATTCCGTCGGGAATTTGCTGTAGAGATTGCACGGTTCAATATACAACGCGGCAAGCTTCTTGCAGGCGTAATAATTGGAATCGAACTATTATTACTGTGTATTAACCTCTTATCTCGTTCCGTGCATACATCCTATAAATTTGACTGGTACGTTCTAATGTACATGCTTATGATCATCGTAACAGGCATTGTTTGGATCCTTTTGTCCCACCTGGAGCATACTCTGGATCAAGGCTTTATCAATGAAAAAGCCTTAAACTTGACTATAATAACTTATATCACCTTCATTATGACATGGGGTGCGGTCATCGCTCTCCTTGATCAGGCCTTATATGGAAACATTGTGGTTTTCCTGGTGAATATGCTATTTGCTTCGTTTTTATTCTATTTGAAGAATACTCACATAATCATTCCCCAGCTGATCGCTACCTTAGTTTTAGTAGTTGGCTTACCCTATTTTCAGCCATCCAGCGATATCCTGATAGGGCATTATGTAAATGTGAGTATCTTCCTGGTTTTTGTCTGGCTTCTGGCCCGGACCAATTATGCCAATTATGTCCGAAACTTTCTGAACCACAAGCTTATTGAAGAAAAGTCAATTTTACTAGCTCAGATTAATAATAACCTCGTATCAGAAATTCAATCTCGAAAACAGGCTCAACATGAGCTAGAAGTAGCGAATGAGCAACTAATGGCAATTTCATCCCTGGATTATCTTACAGGAATTCCCAACCGGCGTAAATTAGACGACTTCCTTGAGGAGCAATGGAATACAGCGCTTAAGGAGCAGTTTCCCTTATCTATTATGATGATTGATATTGACTTCTTTAAGCTCTATAACGATACCAATGGACATATAGCTGGTGATCGGTGTCTGCAAGCCGTAGCCGGGGTATTAAATAGATGTATCAGAGAGGGAAAAGACTTTGTCGCTCGATACGGCGGGGAAGAATTTTTGTTCGTAGTTACAGGAATGAATAAGGAGGAAACCATGGTTTTGGGAGAAAAGCTGAGAGTAGAGGTCGAAGCACTCTGTTTAGAACACCACATCTCTTCTATCTCTACCTATATTACTATTAGCTTAGGTATCAACTGTCTTATACCCACCAGTAAAGATCTGCTTCCTGATGCTATCGGCCGTGCAGACCAAGCTCTGTATCAAGCTAAACGAAATGGCAGAAACCAAGTAATGTTAGCTAAATAAGATGATTCGCTGCATGCAGGGACTAGCCTATTGTAGAATTATCCGGTAAACTAATTCCCTAGGATATTATTTCCATTATAATGATAGAAAGATAGGTAGCTATGAGTAAATATGATGATTTGACCAACAGCTTATTTATTAATCCACGGGTCCAAATTGATAACAGTTCCAGGTACTGGGATAAAACAATATCTTGCTCTGTAGAAAGTCTGATGGACAAACAGGAAAGTTTTTGCAAGGTAAATGAACAGCTGGATCAAGATACCATAAACGTTTTTGGTACTACTCAACCTATGGCAAATCAGTATCTCCTGCACCTGGCACCCGGTTGGGATAGCAACCCTAATAAAACCCCAGTAATTATGATTCATGGCGCAGGTCTGGATGCCACATCGTTTACCAACCTTTATAACATGGGTTATGACGGAATACAACAACAATTAGTCTCCCTTGGTTATAGGGTCTTTGCCGTGACTTTTTCCCATTCCCATGGTGACAACTATTATCAGGCTGAACAGCTGGCTGATGCTATCTTACGGGTAAAAGCTCTGTGCAAAGTTGAGGAGTTAGACCTAATTGCGCATAGTAAAGGCGGCCTCGCAGTCCGAATTTACCTTTCCAATCTCAGCACCACACCTTACCGGGGTGATGTGCGCAAATATATCATGCTGGGCACCCCCAATCTGGGGGTTGATTTTGCCTTTCGTAATCCCTCCATATCCTACCCTGTTTATTTATCCGATAGTAACGGCGTAATCGCCTGGGACAAAATCACCTACATGGGCCTTATGATTGACACTACTGATCGTGCTATCTATGCTGATGGGAGTTTTCCTGGCCAAAGCCAAATGCTTTACCGTTGGGACAATGAATATTCTCTGGATGTTACGCAGCCGGATTGGTGGACTAGCTATCATGGGGGGTCGGGATTTTTAAGTCATTCGCGGGGAATAGACACAGCAATCAACGACGGAGGAAATCTAATTGCTAAACTGGAACAAGCAGGTATTGAGCCTGGGATAGAATTATCCGTTCTGGCTGGCGATAACCATATGTTTGGATTAATACCCGGTGAAAGCTCCGGGTCCAGCGATGGAATTGTGTTTGTGGACAGTGTTTTCAATACTGATGCTATGGTATCCAAAGGAGCAAAGCTGGTGACCAAAAACACCCTAAATGTAAACCACCTGGAACTACTTTTCTCCAGGAAGGTCGCCCGGTGGGTTGGCCAACAGCTGAGTGGTACATAAACACCCAATCGAATATATGAAAAAAACGCTATATATTAAATAATAATTCGCTATAATGTTAATTAAAGTATTCGAACCCATGATGTGGATATTGTAAGGAGGAGTTTGGAAATGCATAGTAAAAAATGGTTGGCCCTGTTACTGGTTCTGATGCTGGCAATGGGAACATTAACCGGATGTAGCCCCACCGAAAAGGAATACTACAATCTAACTATGGAAGCCAGCAATCAAAAAGTCTATGAAGACAGCGGCAGTATTGATTTGAGTCTAGTCCAGTTACCTGACAGCATGTTTGAAGGAGAAAAATCTCTCACTAAAGAAGTGCTTATAAAAGCAATGAACCAACACAGAATAGACTATTGGGGTAAAGCCAATCTGAACCAGGGTATATTTCAATATGAGTTTACTATCGTCGACAATGCAACTGGAGAAAAAAGTGCTTTCTCATCCCTAGTGTATAAGGATGATGTTTTTTATATAAAGGTCGATGATATAATTAGTTATATGAAAAAATTTGGCGATCCCGTTTCAAACCAAATACTCGACCAGTTTTATGGCGATGTGCAATACGTTAGTGTGACTAATCAAGATTTAGAAGCCATGATGCCTCCTGGCAGTCAGAATGGCTCGACTGGTAATATCCTGCAAAAATCATCACAACAGCAATTGGTCATGCAGAGGCTGTTTGGCGGGCTATTGGATAATGTTTATGACAAATATGAAAGTAATTTGATAAGCAAAAGCAACAACAAATACACCTTCACATTACGAGGGGCAGACTCAATAGAAATTATGAAACCTATAGCTGTATATACGATTAAGAACATAGATAAACTAGGTCCTGTTCTAAAGGCGTTTCTGAACAGTCTAAGTCAGGATGATTTCGCAAGTCTTAGTTTAACTAGTGATATGAAAGACGAGGCTCTTACTGGTATTGATATGATGATTCTGGTGGTCAACCAAAACCGGGACATGTATATGGCTGAGATAGAGAAAATGGCCACCGCTGCCCAGAAGGATCTGGTTAAAACCGTAAATGATTCCGAAATAGTCTCTTCCATTGAAAAACGGAACCCACAGACATACGACATGACGAGTAAGATGCGCTTTCATATTACCGCTGGAACACCTATTGAGGAACTGGACTTCACCCTCAATATTAAGCAAACTATGAAAGCCGTTGATTCTATCCAGGTAGCCTCACCTACAGGCAAGGTAACTACTTTCAAAGATTTAGAAAAACGTATGCCCAAGCAAATGGAGGTAAGGGTAGATTATGGTATGTATTCCTATAATCAAGGATTTAGCGGCACCGCAGGAAGCATCAATGTTCGGTTGGAAAACAATCAAGCTTATCTCCCCCTGCGCCTAATAGCCGAGTCTATGGGCGACAAAGTCGGCTGGGATGAAACATCACAGCAAGCCTATGTGGAGCGAAACGGTCAACGCACCATCATGACCGGAATGATTGTAGATAACCAAACCTTGGTAAAGAGCAGAGATTTTGAAAGCCTGGGCTATAAAATTAGCTGGAATGCTAAGAACCGGACGGTAACGATAGAAAAATAGGGATATACGTGCCAAACTTATCCCCTAACGCAGCAACCCCGGTCATTAACCGGGGTTGCTGCGTGTCGATAAAGTCAGGCCGAGTAAAAAAGCTCAAGAGCAAGGCATTGATAAAAGCCCGTGATTGAGGCGTACATAGGTGCGTTGATTGAACGGGCTTTTATTAATAACGCCGCTATTGAGCTTTTTTGACGGTCTGCAGCAAGCCTTTCGTTGTTGCCGACATTAATTTTGTCTAGCATTTAAGTATATTAGGTACTTTTTCAATTCCTCAATAGATTCTACGTTCAAGTTTTCAATTAATTGATCTATGACGTTTTTATCTCTTGGGTCATAGTAATCCCTATTTTGGCCATCTGAGCTTACCTTGCCCTCCGCAGTTTGATAATCAAGGCTGGGCTGGTTAACAAAGGCATGCTCAGAAGGATCGTAATTACCCAATAAATAGTCCATTGATACGCCAAAGTATTCAGCTAGGGTAATTGCCATATCTAGACTCACTGGCTTTTTTCCTAGTTCGATATTACTAAGTGTTCCCTTCGACGAATTAATACTATTCGCAACATCCTCAAGAGTTTGTCTATCTGACTCTCTTAGCTCACGGAGACGTTTTCCCATTAGTTTTTTGTCAAACATTTAAAAACTCCTTGACATGTTGTCGTCATGACAACTAAAATGGACAAAATGTTATCTCTGTTAATTAGTTGCAAAAGTAGGTGGTTTATACCAATATCTTTTAAAAATTATATACTTAAACAAGTGCATTGGTTTTTCCGACTTATTACTCTAAATTCACCTTAATATCTACATTAACGGCATAACATCAATTTATTGATTGGTGTCATCATGGTATCACTATATTACCCAAATTTAAAGTCTCATAGTACGTAATCAGGACACAATTTATTTAAAATACGGGAGGTGACGCAATAATGACGTCACTAAATAAAAAACCAACTACATACAGATTATCTCCAGAGCTAGACCAATTAATTATCAACCACGCCAAAAAACTTGGAATATCAAAGAATGCCTTTGTACAAATGACCTTAATGCAAGTCCTGGATGCTAATAAGGCCAAACCAGATAACCGGTTAGATTCGGATCCTAGTTATTTATTGCATATGAATACATAATAGACACCATATGACGATATCAGGGCAACCGCTAGTAACTGTTATTGATCACAAACTACGGGCTTATATTAGTAAATAGTAAAAGGGATTGCGCTATAACAGCCTTCATTATTGGAGGCGTTAAATACTAACTAGAGGGTGCTTGTGTTTGATTTCTTATTATCTGCAGAAGGTAAGACAATACGATAGATATACTTATTTACATAGCAAGAGAGTAGCTCATGTTTCAGTGCTTATAGGCGAGAGTATTAAACTAAATTCAGTTGAATTAGCAGGATTATCCGAAGCCGCCTTACTTCATGATCTCGGAAAAATTCAGATACCTTTAGAAATACTGAACAGACCAAGTAAATTAATACAATCAGATAGAAATTTAATAGAAAAACATCCTATATTGGGAATTGAAATAATTGCTAATAATCATAAGGATGAATTGTTGCATGTAATACAAGGCATCAAATCCCATCATGAACATTTCGACGGTACAGGTTATCCATTAGGATTAAGCGGCGAGGATATACCTCTATTCGGCAGGATAATAGCCATTGCTGATGCCTTCGATGCAATGACATCTTTCCGGGTTTATCGGAGCACTTTAACTATCCAAGAAGCCAACCAACAAATATTACAGGCTTCAGGCTCACAGTTTGACCCACATATAGTAATAAAATCAATAGCTAACAACGGCAGATGGCTTTTACCACAAGGATTGATGGCAGGTGAAGGGTGAGCATGTAAAAACCCCGATCAATCAACGTACTTTGTACGGGGACATTCCCAGTAAGGAGGGTATCCCCATACCTTATACGTATCAATCAGGGGCTTTTTCATGCTTTGATCTTCACTTCAGTCATCTTCCAGGCAGCTTGCCGGCTATTTATTTGCCCAGAAGATATCGGCTTCCTTCTCCAACTTTTCCAGGCGGGTATAATAATCCGGGAATTCCTTCAAATGTGCCAGGGCAATTTTCCCGGTTGTAAGCGGATCATCACCAGTGACGTTGGTCTCTGGATCACGCAGGCCATGTTCAAGTTCCACATCCATGCCCATTCTATATTGCTCCACGTCAAACCTGCTCCAGTCAATTCCCAACTGCTCCCCAATAAGCTTGGCTTCATCAGCCGTAAAACTCTTTTTCGATGTCATATTAAATCCTCCTTTTACATTTTTCACGCCTTAGTTAATTTTTTCTATATTATACTATATATACATAGCTTTAAGGTAGTTATCAAGGATCTGTGCAACGGCTGTAATGGACGGTTCTTCGTTACATCGTTATCAGTTGTTGTGTGAGCAAAACCATCTCATAAAATTATAGAATTGCACCGAACCTTTTTGGCATTTGAAGGATATATAGATTAAATATTTGCAGGAAAGGAGGATAGTCTTAATGAAAGATATCAGCCAGGACCAGGCAGAAGCCATTTTCGTAGAACACTCCAGCTACGTATATAGAATTGCCCTATTTCTGTCTAAATCGCCTACCTTAGCAGAAGATATAACCCAGGATACATTTCTGCAAGTGTTCCGAAAATATAACAGCTATGATCCCGCCAAGCCTATTACCCCATGGATTTACCAAATAGCCTTAAACATTACTCGAAAAACAATGCGCAAACAGAAGTGGCTTCACTTAGTTAAAGAAGTACCAACTAATGAGGGCTTGAATTATGTTGAGGATAAAATCCTCCAAGACGAACTAGGCCATGAATTATGGAAGGAAATTAATAAGCTGACTCTAAAGAGCCGAGAGGTAATTGTTTTGCATTACTATTCGGGCCTAAAACTGAATGAAATTGCCACAGCTTTAGACATCCCTTTGGGAACCTGCAAATCCAGATTGAATACTGCTTTAAATTCTTTGGAGAAACAATTGCAAGGCAATAAGATTACGATTGCATGTAAAGGAGAGGATCTGTATGGAACAATCTAATACAAAGATAGGAGACGTTATGAAAAAAAACTTAGATCAGAGTCAACCGTCCATTCGTTTCAGCACTGTTTGGGATAAGCATAAAAAATCCAGCCGCAAATTGTTTGGTTTAAAGAAAGTAGTTGCAGTTCCATTGACTGCATTGGTTTCACTAATGGTGCTGCTTACCGTTGGTTTTACCTTTACCGCTATTGAAGATAACACTGATTATCCTTTTGTCGATGATCCTGCTGTAATCGGAAAATGGCAATCCGTGGATTATGTAGCGGAAATCGATCAGTTTAATCCCAGCCAAAAGACCCAGCAAGGTGATTTGTTCCTTAAAGAACTGGCATTCATTAAAGGTGGCAAAATGCTTGAAGCCTTAAGTCAAGGCAATGGCAGCTTAAGAGATCTTAATTTAAGTTGGACTCAAGGAATTGCAATTAATAAACATGAGAAAACTGCCAGTAAATATGTGATCAAGGAAATTAACGGTTCGACCTATATGTTCTATGAATGGAAGTGCGGAGATTACACCTATTTTCATATGACGCCCCAGTTCTTTGTCTTAAACAAAGTTGATAATCTGGACTATTCCAATTATAAAATGGCTGCTATAGATGATAAAGTTGATTATCCTTTTGTAGATGATCCGCAGTTAGTCGGAAAATGGGAGTGTGTGGATTATGTAAAAACCATAGATAAATTTAAGCCGGGTACTAGCAGTGTTTTAGGGGAGCTATTTTTAACTCAGCTCAATATCGCTGAGAACGGAAAAATTTCCGCCTTAACGTCGGAAAGTAAAACCCCTTATGAAAAACTAAGCTGGACTAAGGGCTTGATCTTAGATAAAAAGGATAAGATGGCCAGCAAATATGAGATTAAGGAATTAAAAGGTGATATCTACTTGTTCTACGAGTGGAAGAGCGGAGACTACAAATTCGGGGGAATGCAACCTGAATACTTCGTTCTTAAAAAGCTAAAGTAACACCGCGCCAAGGGGCAAAATATCTAAGACGTTATGGAGTTTCATTATCTTAATGAGACTCCATTTTCTTATTACCGTGCAGGCACTAATTGCTAAAACATGTGGTTTTATGGAACATTATGTATTAAACTTATCTGCAGATTATTCGAGAAGTATGCATCTTAGAATAAATTGAGGGGGTATGTTTTAAACACGTCAATTTAGGAGAAACCACCATTAATACATACGACAACTTAAAACCAGCCAAATGGCGGGAAAAATAAGTATAGTAACTCAAATAACATATAAAAGAATAGGAGTTTAATAATGAAAAAGATACTTGTTTGTTTTTTAATTATCATCAGTAGCCTAGTCTTTGTAGGCTGTAACCAAGTAAAGACTCCACCCGTACCTGAAAAGACCATAACCATAGGGGTTATGCCCGATGTTGAATCAATCCCCTTTATCATTGCTGAGAAAAATGGCTATTTTAAAAACCAGGGCGTGCAGGTAAAAATAGAACATTTCAATAGTGCCAAAGACAGAGACAGCGCCCTGCAGAGCGGGAAACTGGATGGAGTTATAACCGATATTCTGGCCGTAGTTTTTGCCAATGAGGGCGGAATTGACCTCAAGATAATCGCTAAAAACGATGGTAATATCGAACTAATGGCAGGAAAGACCTCGGGCATAAATTCAATTAATGATATTAAAGGAAAAAGCATTGGCATGTCCACCAACACCATAATGGAATATACCACAGATAAAATGCTGGAATCCAGCCAAATCAAACCAGAGGACATTAAAAAAATAGCTATTCCCCCACTGCCAACCCGACTGGAGATGCTCCAGGGTGCCAAGATAGATGCCGCTATCCTCCCTGAACCCTTAGCCGGCCTGGCTGTGAAAAATGGGGCCAAAGTTTTAAACAGCACTGACCAGCTCGGCAATAAGGCTGGTGCCATAGCGTTTACCGCGAAAAGCTTGCAGGAAAGCCCGGAACAGATCAAAGCCGTCTTCAAGGCTTACAATGATGCAGTAGCATATCTGCAAAAGGAACCTGTTGCAAGTGACATCGATTTTATCATTCAAGCCCAAAGTTTCCCGGCCGAAGTCAAAGACACCCTGAAGCTTCCCAAGTATACTAAGGCAGAACTACCCAGTGAAAAGGTTTTTAATGATGTAGTACAATGGCTGAAAGCAAAGAATCTCATTAAAGGCAGCTATGAATATAAAGCATTGGTAGATGACAAAGTTTTGAGGTAATGATTTAGTGATTGCAATCAAAGATCTTACAGTAAAATACCAGGGTAAAAATGAAGAGACATTAGCTCTCGACAAAGTGAACATAAATATCAACACCGGAGATATCTACACCTTTATAGGCCCATCCGGCTGCGGTAAGTCAACATTGCTGTATGTTTTGTCCGGCATCCTGAAGGACTATACGGGAACTGTCTCCATAGACGGTCGGGACATCAATCCGAAAGCCCAGCGCATAGGGCTGATACTGCAAAATTACGGACTCTTGCCCTGGAAAACTGTCTATGAGAATACCATGTTAGGGATAAAGATCAAAAATGACTCGCGGGTTTTAGATGAATACAGCTCTTACATTTTAAAGCAATTAGGTATTGATGCCCTTCTGGATCGATACCCGAAAGAACTAAGCGGTGGTCAGCAACAGAGGGTGGCCATCGCTCGGGCTTTCATATTAAAACCCGATTTGTTATTGATGGATGAGCCATTTTCAGCCCTGGACGCGATAACCCGTGAAGAAATGCAGGAGCTCTTCTTAAACATTTGGAAACAGAATAGCGTGACTACGGTTTTCATTACCCATAGCGTGGACGAGGCCCTCTATTTAGGTAGTAAAATCGTGGTCTTTTCACCTTCTCCGGGTAGAATCCTGGAAGTATTAGAAAACCCCTGTTTCAAACTGGATAACTTAAGATTTAGAGATGAGTACTATGCAATGTCTACGAAACTTAGAAAGATAGTAAGTAAAGGATGATCAAGGTGCTGGCAAAGGATAAATGGCAAGGGGCCCTGTATAGCTTGGTATTTGTAATAATTCTCTGGTATGCAGTGTCTTTGATATTTAGTATCCCCATTATTCCATCACCATTTGCTGTATTTAGAACTATCGCAGAGATATTTCAGACCAAAATTGAAATACATGTCCTGCACAGCCTAGGTAGAATCCTGGGAGGCATCGCCGTTTCCATCCTGCTCGGAGTCCCCTTAGGCTTTTTAATGGGCTATTTTGAAAGAGTTGATAAACTCCTATCACCCTTGGTGTATTTCACCTATCCGGTGCCTAAACTAGCCCTGCTCCCCATAATAATGCTACTGTTCGGCTTAGGCGAAGTATCGAAGCTGATAATGATAGTATTAATAATAATCTTTCAGATCATAATTACGTCGAGGGATGCTGTGAAAGCTATTCCTGAAGAAACCTTCCGCTCCCTCCAATCCCTGGGAGCCAGTAAGCTGCAAATGTTCACAGAAATCATAGTCCCCGCTTCCCTCCCCGAGGTTATGACTGCTACCCGCTTGGCTCTGGGAACAGCAGTATCTATACTATTTTTCACTGAAACCTTTGGAACTGAGTATGGCATGGGATATTTCATCATGGATTCCTGGATGCGGGTAAATTATCTCGATATGTATGCGGGCATTGTGATACTTAGCTTTATGGGATTTTGTATATTTACCGCGATAGATATTGCCGAGGGTTATATTTGTTCGTGGCGGTAAAAGGACAGAGTAACATCCCTATGGTTACATTTGTTACTCAATCGTAAATTCCTTTTGTACCTTTTTACTCAACGAGTTGAACACTAATTGATAGGACATTTCTATCATTTCCCTCAAAACATTATCCGGTACATCACCCTCTAAATATACCGAGTTCCAGTGTTCTTTATTCATGTAATATCCCGGAATGATATGTTCATATTGCTGTCGTAATAACTCCCCAAAAAACGGCTCACACTTTACGGTAATAATCGCCTTTTTGTATTTGTCTCCGCCTTCCATGGCAAACATCTTCCCGGCAATCAGATATCTGGTTGCATCCCATTCCATCTTAAAGTCTTTTATTGCTCCATTCTTAGAAAGACAGTATTCATCAAGCCATTCATATTTCACAGAAATACCTCTCCATTTCTCCGATCAGATGATGCAAAAATACTATTGTTGTATAGGGGTGTATACCGAACTTTGTGTAAAGTCCAAATTGATGTAGAATAAGGCGGTATTTTTTAGGAGCAGACGGCCGAAACAGCCAAGCTACCCCTTAAATTTGGATTAAACGGCAATAATTTTACTTGTCAATCCTTATAGGTTATGTATTCTTTTGATAATTCCTTATTATGAAAACTTACAATTCATTAGATTACATGTTGAATGTGTTCCCTACAATTTGACAATCATTTGGAAAGCAAATAATACCGAAAATCGCAATAATCAGCACCTTCCATAATGGTTTGGGTCCGCACTAACTTGAGTTGGGTATTAAAGCCTCTGGCATAAGGTTCATCACGACAGCAGGAGAATTCTACTCCGAACTCATCTAATCCCAATTCTCGATATTTCTCATAATAGGGACAGCGGGAAACGTTAAAAAAATAGGTTGTTGAAGTTTGTTCTAAAACGTCCATTTCCCAAATTCCGCCCTCTCCCCAAGTGGCCACCTCATTAACCAATTCATCTATCCCATTCTGTCCCTCGATCATCATATTTTGACCACGCTGAAATGCTTCTTGCTGATTGATTTCCTTTAATATGGCCATAGCTTCGTCCCTGCCGATTCTTTGTGACACTGCTTTTATCACCGGGGCAATAGCTAAAGCCTCAATAGCTCTTTTTTCTATCCTGTTAAGTTCTTTGTTCTCTAAGTGCTTTTTCATATTTGTCCACTCCTATCTCAGTATTTCATAATTTTATTCAAGAACTGTTCCTGGTGATCTCCTTGGTAAAACCAAGCAAAACACAGGGACGTTCTTTTTGTTTTCTTCTGGCTACGCTTTAAAAATTAAATTTAGGCTAATTCCCGTAACTCTTGCTATTTGGCGTAGCGATACTCCATCAATTCCCTTGATTTTCCCCAGTATCTCATTGCGTTTCTCTTTATCCATATCTATTAGCCTATCGGGCGGATCACTTCTATATTTAATAAGCGCAATAAATCCTTCTGGGTCTCTTCCACTCTTTCTTCAATAAACTTCATAAAAGGCCTGTCGTCTTGGTGTGCCTTTTCTAAAAGCATAATGTATTCAGTTCTCAAAATGGGCGGAATAATGGCAATGGTATAGCCCTTACGGATAAGGCATAAATTCATAAGAAGCCTCGCTACTCGCCCATTGCCATCAATAAATGGGTGAATAAAAACAAATTCCTTATGTGCAAGAGCGGCAAATTTAACGGGATGCAGTTTATCCTCATTCTCTTTTAACCACACCGCAAATTCAGACATTAACCGTCCTATTTGATCAGGCGATGGGGCAGGAAAATTTGAACCGGTAATGATTACTGGTTCGCTTCGGTAGTATCCCGCTTTCTCTTCATCTATTTGAGAATAAAAAAGTCGGTGAATGGCCTGGATATGCTGCTCACTAATAGGTTCACCTCGTGCAATAGTATAGATATAATCGTATGCTTTAGCATGACCTGTCGCTTCGTAAATATCACGCAGTGGTTTCCCCCCCACCGTTAAGCCATCCTCTAATAATACCTTGGTTTCGATTTCGGTAAGTGAATTGCCTTCTAATGCGTTACTTGAATAGGTCAGGCCTATTTTATAATAATCCTTAATCTGCTTTAACATATTCCCTTCAAACGGACGCAAAATGTCTATTTGCGCCTTATAATGGTCGGTCTTCTCAAACAATAGATAGATCCACCTTTCTATTGATTTGTATTGGCACTCATATTTCTGCTGCAATGCTCCCTTGCTCAGAAGAGATGATTGATTTATAGGTATATTTTACCACTAATAATCAGTGATGAAAACACAGGCACACAGGGACGTTCTTTTTGTTTTCTTCTGGCTACGCTTTAAAAACGAAATTTAGGCTAAGTCCCGTAACTCTTGCGATTTGTCGTAGCGATACTCCATCAATTTCCTTGATTTTCCTCAGTATCTCATTGCGTTTCTCTTTAGTCATATCTTTTAGCCTATCGGGTGGATCACCATACATTAAAACTTTAATCTCCGCTCTCAGTTCTCCATCGGTTTTGCGGAGTTTGATATCATTATCCAGGCATTTGTCCTCATTGTCCCGTTTCATAAAACTCCGAAATCCTTGGATCGCTTCGCTCGGTTCTTGATGAATGACACCCAATATGAACTCCGGCTCAGTTAATCTTGGCGGGTATTCCCTACCCCCGTAATATGTATGAATGCTGCTCCATTGATAGTATTCGGGTTCGCTCACCATTCCAGCCTTCACTGGATTGTTGTGTATATACCGGATAACTGTTAACAAGTATTTATCATCTTCTACACACTCACTTCCGTAACGCCCCTGGAATACGTGACCGCTTCTGTTGTATTTGCGGTTGTACCACCACGCATAACTGGTTCCGATTCGGCTCATAATTCGCGAGATCTGGTCTGTTTTCTCCTGAATGAGCAGATGAATATGGTTACTCATCAGGCAATATCCATAAATCTCAAACTGTTGGTCTGATTTAATCTGTCGGAGCGTTTCCAGAAATCGTTGAAAATCTTCGTCGTCATAAAAGATGTCCTGCCGGTTAATACCCCGCATAACAATATGATAAACTCCACTCCCACTCCGTTCTCTCGCTTGTCTCACTTATACCAACTCTCCAAACATTTTTTTCCATTATATCAGATATTCAATAGCAAACAAAAAGAACGTCCCTGTGTTTTCTCTGTGTTTTCTGTGTTTTCTTTAACGAGAACCAAAAAGATTAGTAGAAAGGTATGTGCCATTACCTGAATTAAGGGTATTAAACCGGGGATTAGCGATAATAATAACTAAAAAGACAAAGGAAGGTTGGTTAGATGAGCAATCAAGTAATAGTTTGGGCCATGTTGATCTTGCCCTGGTTAAGCCTCGTCTTTATGAGAAAAGAGGAAATTAGGCGGTTTATACCGTTAGCTCTTTTTGCCATGGTAATCACGTCAATCGTCATTGAGGCCGGTATTACCCTAAAGCTTTGGAATATTAGGGAGACTACTTACCCCTTGAATCATACCCTGTCATATGTCTATGGCCTGGCTCCAGTGGTTGCCATGTGGATCTTCAAGTTCACATATAACAGGTTCTGGATATATGTTGCTGCCGACACGGTTTTTAACCTGGGATTTGCGTTTGTTGTAACCCCTTGGTTGGCTAGCCGGGGAATTAAAGATTTGCTTACCAGCAGATTCAGCGTATTTATTATAGTTTCAGTGCTGGCTGTTTTATTATACCTATATCAAATGTGGCAAGAAAATGCATGGGCTGACAGCAGAGTCTCTTCGTATGAACTGCAGCCAGCTCTAAAACGCATGCCCCAGGAGGACAAGACGGAAGAGTAGCCTAAAACGCCGATTTATAAATGTCCATAATATCCTGTAGGGTTCCTTTTCTGGGATTTGACAGACTAGTTAAATCCTTTAAAGCGTTCCTGGAAAGCTCCTCAACATCTCCGGATTCCATTCCTATTTCCTTTAGACTGCTTGGAATGTCTAGATGAGATCTTAAATCCATAATACCTTTTGCGATCAGCTCTATACCCCGAGCTTTACTGGTCGCTTTTACATGAATAGCCTCGCAAATTCTGCTTATACGCTCATCAGGTATGGAAGGGGCGTTGAACTCTAAAACATGGGGAAGCAAAACAGCGTTAACATTCCCATGAGTAACATTATAGAAACCTCCTATTTGGTGTGCCAGTGCGTGGACGTATCCTAAACCAGCAGTGTTAAACGCCATACCTGCCATAATATTGGCAAACATCATTTGCTCACGAGCTTCCATGTCATTTCCATTATCATAGGCACGGGGAAGATAATCAAAAACCAACTCTAGAGCGCCCAGGGCAAGAGCATCACTTATTGGTGAAGCCTCGATTGATACATATGCCTCTATGGCGTGTGAAACAACGTCTATTCCCGAACTAGCAGTTACTTCCTGTGACATAGTCGCCATAAATAGGGGATCATTTACAGATAGTAAAGGGGTCATCATTGGGGAGGAAATAGCCATTTTAACCTTCCTGGATTCATCAGTGATAACTGCACTCATGGTAATTTCAGCTCCTGATCCGGCTGTGGTGTTAATGGCTATTTGGGGAATAGGAGGTTTGGTCACTTTGTTCCAACCTTCGTAATCAGTTATGGAACCTCCATTTGTAGCGACTGTGGCTATAGCTTTAGCACAATCATGATTGCTTCCGCCGCCTATGGAAATGATCAAATCATAATCTTTCTTGATATCCAGCAGACTATTGTCGCAACAAGCCAGACCGTCCTCCACAAAAGAGACGGTTGGGTTGGGGTGCAGTACACCATCAAAAATATCGTAAAATATAAAAAGGCTTTTCAAAATCTTTTCAACTATTTCTACATAGCCAAGGCTGATTATGTTTTTATCGGTCACTATCAAGACTTTACTAAGCTTCCAAGCTAATAATTCACTGGATAGATCCTTAATGGCTCCTATACCAATGAGGTTCGTTTTAGGAAGCCAAAAATTGTGATTATTCTCCACTGCTAGCTCCTCCCTTACTTTAATAAGATTAGTATATGCCGTTGTGACTCTTTAATACTGACTCCATCGGTCACGCGGAGTTTGATTTCAGATGAATATGGTTACTCATCAGTTAATATCCTTAACGGGCCAGAATCAAAATTATGTTGATTCCAGCCCGTTCATTTTTTATATACAATTTATTTTGTCTCCATTACAGTATAGTCATCCTCCCCTACTTTACCGGCTCAACTGGGATTAGGATTTGGCTTACCAGTTGCTCCGGCGGAGTGGTTGATGGGTCGGGATTATGTAAAAATATATAATTTAATTTTATTTTTCATAATAATGGAGGATTATGAATTAAAATAGATAATACATTAATTAAATAGTTATTTAAAGGGGGGTATTGTGTATGACGAATATTGCCATTATCGGCGGTGGTAAGGGTGGCAGCTTGATGTTGGGGACATTTAGCGAGCTTGAGGAATTTAATATCATGGGAATATGTGATATTAATCCTGAATCTCCCGGAATGAAGTTAGCTCAAGCGTTGAACGTCCCTATATTTACAGTTTTGGAGGAAATGTTGCAGCAGCCCAGGTTGGATTTTATTATTGAAGCGACTGGAAGTGAACGAGTCCGAGAGCAAGCTTTACGATTAAAACCACCTGGTGCCACTCTAATCGAATCCAGTGTTGCCAATGTGATGATGACATGTATGGAAGGCCACGAGAAAAAACTGAAACAGGTTCGTAGCAAAAAGGAATCTTTTCGTACCTCCGCCAGTTTCCTTATTCAGACTTATGGAAAGGATGGCGTTATATATTTTACTACCGATACAAATAACTATGATTTCGTTGAAAACCATAACATTAGCCTCCCCGGGATCAAAGTTGGAGAGCACCTGGTTCAGGGAGGAGGTATAGAACGCTGTATTAAGGCACGGAACCCGATATCTCAGGGAATCGATAAAAGTATATATGGAACAAGGCTTCATCTGTGGGTAGCACCTATCTTTGAGGACGATGACGCAAATGGACCGGTCGTAGGTACCTACGGAGTATTTTCTCCCCAATTGCATCCTATAGAAAAAGCCTTTGATGTGTTTGCTCCCATTATTATAGATTCCCAAGCCGAAGGAGCATGGGTTGGGCTGGCCGATCTCGGGAATATCATTAAAACAATGGGATCGGAAAAGTTTGATTTAAAGGATAAAAAGGCAGGCACCCCTTTGGTGGAGAATGACATTTCGGATCACGCCATGAAAAAGCGCAAAAGGGTTCAACTGGACTTTCGAACCAAAAAACTGGGACACATACGAACCTTGGGTATCCCGCTGTTTGATGAAGCGACTGGCGATTTGGTCGGTACGTTTGCCATTACGACACCCCGTAATCTTGCCTACAACCTCATTGATATGGCCGAAAAAATTAACACCAGCACTGGAAACATGGCTGACGTTATGCAGGAAATAGCTGCGTCAGCGGGAGACATTAATACTACAGAAGGGCATCTGGCTGGACGGATCCAGGCCATCAAAAAAAATACAGAGAGTATCAGTAATGCCCTAGGGTTCACACGTAATGTAGCCACTCAGACGAAAATGCTTGGATTGAACGCAGCTATTGAAGCCGCAAGAGCAGGAGAACATGGCCGTGGATTCGGAGTGGTAGCTGAGGAAATAAGAAAACTGTCCGATCAGACAAAAGATGCAGCAGATAATATTGGCATCCTAATTACAGAAATTGAAAGCTTGGTAGAAACTACAGTCGAGGCATCAACCAGTACGGTTAAACAAAGCCAGGAACAGGCCGCAGCAACAGAAGAAGTATCGGCAACGGTTATGGAAATTGCTCATATGGCGGAAAAGCTAATGGTACTTGCAAAAGCACTATAGCTGTTAAGTTTATTATTATCAATAATAAACTTGAGCAATTAGATAACTAAATGGGCTGATATTAAAGGCATAACCCACTCAAGCTTGGCAAGTTTAAGGGAAGGATTGTATTCACCTTTTGGTGAAATACAATTGTTTCCCTTTTTGCTTAGGATTCAGTTATTAGCTTTTTCAAGATTTAATTGCCACGAAACACCATATTTATCTACAACCCAACCGAACTTCTCACTCACAAAAGAAGCCGCTAACGGCATTAAGACCATACCATCTTGAGATAACTTCCCAAAAGCTCGACTAATTTCTTCTTCGGTATCACATGTTACAAACAACGAAATTGTAAATCCCCTTGCCAAAAGGATAACATTAAGATATATTGTGCTCAGTACATATTTGTACACCGTTTAATTTTTTACTTTGTTCACAATATTATGTTGTTCAAGGAGTGATGATATGAATTCAAAAGAAGTACCCAGTGGGAGCCGAGTTGAACGAAAAAAGGAAGAAACCAAGCAGAAGATCATTACTATAGCAATGGAGTTGTTTAAGGAGCACGGTGTTGATGCTACTACCATGGAGCAGATCGCCAGGGAGGTAGATATTGCCAAAGGGACTCTATACAATTACTTCCCGGTAAAGGAAGCCATAATTAGTGAATATATTCAGCTTACTTTTAAGGAAAAAAACCCCGAAAGAATCCTACAGTTTTCGAAACTGCCTGACACGCGCTCACGCATGATATTAATTCTGAGTACGTTAATGGAAGGGGTACAGGAGCAAAAGGAAATTTTCGAAAAGTATTTGGTTTATCAGATACAGAACATGATTTCCGTTCACCGGGACGCAGGGATGAAAAGCGGAATTAGACTTCTGGCCAGGGAGATAATTGTTCTCGGACAAAAAGACGGCGAGATCCGGAGCGATTTACCCCTCGATATACTGGTCGCCCTGTTTGAGTTTGCTTTTGTTGAAGTAGCGCAGGATTTTTACCTGAAACCTGAAACTTTCAATGCCAGTGAAACTATTGAAAGTTGCGTGGATCTCTTTATAAATGGTGCCAAACACGAAGAAGTCTAATCAAACGACACATAAAAATTTAGGAGAGGATAATAAATGTTAAGTATCAGAGCTCGTCTTTTCAAATTCTTATTACAAAACCGCAATTTGTTACGTTTACGCCCAAAAAGGGAAATCATTGATTGGAATAATTATGAATCGATACTCCGTTTCCGCCAAGATATCCAAGACGGTGCTGGGAAATTCGGCAAGCTGCCGGCTGGAATCGAAGTATCGCCTATGACCATTGCTGACATCCCGGCTGAGTGGATTTTACCTTCTCAGGCGAGCAAAGACCAAGTGATACTGTATTTTCATGGTGGAGGATATGTATCGGGTACATGCCGGGATCACCGGTCCATAGTTGCCAAGTTTGTTAATGGCAGTAAAGTTGGTGCACTGTTGTTTGAGTACCGTTTGGCTCCCGAACATCGTTTCCCCGCTGCGCTAGAGGATTCTTTGACAACGTATCGCTGGTTATTGGATCAGGGTGTATCGCCTTCTCACATAGTATTCGTTGGAGATTCGGCCGGTGGTGGTTTAGTTCTAGCAACGTTACTTGCCATCCGGGATCAAGATATTCCCCTTCCTGCAGGAGCAGTGGCCTACTCTCCTGTGACTGATCATAAATGCACAGGCGAATCCTACCGAACGAATGCTAAGGTGTGTCTTGCCCCTGAGGGTATGGGACCCGCTTGCGGCAAACATTATGCTGGAGATAATGACCTGGGCTTACCATATATATCCCCTCTTTATGGGGATCTTCATGGACTCCCGCCTCTGCTCATCTATGTAGGCGGAGATGAAACCCTGCTCGATGACTCGATACGATTTGCAGAAAAAGCGAAAGCAGCAGGTGTAGACGTTAAATTGAATGTTGGGAAGGGCTTGTTTCATTGCTATCCTGCAGTTGCGCCCCTTTTTCCAGAGGCTCGGCAAGCAATGGATGAGATTTGTGCATTTATTAAAACACACGTCGGCAATTAAATGTTCAAATGAATTTTTTTGGTCATATTTAACCTCATCTCAATGGAATTGCCCCTACTATATGGTATACCAGCAAGTAATTATCTGTTATAGAGCTAATAATACATGTAAAGACTAAATGTGAGCGCCTCAAATGCGACTAGCGAAAGGATTTCCTGAAATGGATAAAGTCCCGTCATTTGAGCAGGTTTTAGATGCCCAAAACATAAGCACTCAATTACAGGTCCAGCATTGGCTTAAATATGAATTGTTTACGCCCCAATTCTGGCTGCTTATTAGTATATTGATAATACCGTGGATTTTATGGTGGAGAATGGTAGATAAGAGAAGATTCCTTGAAATTATCATATACGGATTATTGATATCAACAGTCGTTACTGTACTTGATGAGGTGGGCTGTCAATTGAACTGGTGGGATTACCGCTACGATATTGAGCCCTTGTTTCCGAGGTTAATACCTATGAATTTCTCAATGCTGCCCGTAGGGTATATGCTCGTTTATCAAAATTTCACGAAATGGAAGTCATTTGTGACAGCCAATATCGTGTTGGCCGCAGTGATGGCCTTTATTGGAGAACCCCTCTTTGCGATGACTGGAATATATGTACTGCTCGAATGGAAAATTATCTATTCGTTTCCTATCTATATTATCCTGGCGCTAGTATTTAAAGTAGCAGTAAATTCGATAATGAAAGTACAGCAGCGTTACCGCATATCTTAGCTTTTCTTCAACAACTATGAGAATTGGGTTTTCTTAAGATAATATACCCGAAGGTAAACTCCGCTTAATCGGCCAATCATCAACCCTAGAATGATGCACATTATCACATCTGCCATAATACTTATTTTTAAGAAATCCCCAGCCATGTCTTTTAAAATGACTAGTATCAGTATTAGGCCAAAGTAAACGCGATCAAAGGAAATGGTAATAACTTTAAAAACGGAATGAACCTGCATCGGCACCAGTCTACTCATCCACAGCCCAACCCCCAAAAAAGGCAGTGAGATTCCCAAGGCCCAGGACCAATAAAAGATCTTCGATAGCACATCGTGGTACAGGCTCCAGCCAAAAATGCTCGCAAATATGATGAAAATACCTGTTCTCATCCATATTTTAGCTTTACTCTGTTTGAACATTGGCGGTTTTTGCAGTTCTTTTGGCATTGTCATTTTCACACCTTTTCATACCAGCTCACTTTGGAGCGAGATGCCTTTCAAAAATTGCTAAGTAATAATATATTATTGGTTGATATTATTTCGGTATAGTCATTATATCTCATATTCATGGCAGCGGATATGTGTCGGACACATATCCGCTCACCGGGCCAGATTTGTTAAATTTAGTTACGTTGGTGCACTATTTTTTAAGAAAAGGTCTTTGGATGGATAGTAAAATAGTTGACATTAGTAAACCAAAGTATTAAGTTTGAAAGAATACATTTTCAGATTTACTGCACAATAACTAGAGCAAGGAGAATTATTATGGCATTTTACTTTGAAAAACCATCTTATACATTTAGTGAGTATTTACTCGTACCTGGATATTCTTCAACCCAATGTGTACCATCTAATGTTAGTCTTAAGACGCCATTAGTAAAATTCAGAAAAGGCGAAGAACCAGCCATTTCAATGAATATTCCTCTTGTTTCTGCAATTATGCAATCCGTTTCAGATGACAAAATGGCAGTTGCTCTGGCGACTGAAGGCGGAATTTCATTTGTATTCTGTTCTCAATCTATCGAAGATCAGGCTGCTATGGTAAGTAGAGTAAAAAGTCACAAGGCTGGCTTTGTTAACAGCGATTCTAACATTAAACCCGAACAGACACTAGCCGATGTTTTGAAGCTTAAAGAAAAAACCGGGCATTCAACCGTTGCTGTTACAGATGATGGGACTTCAAATGGAAAGCTTCTTGGATTAATAACCAGCCGCGATTACAGGATAAGCAGAATGCCTCTTAATACAAAGGTGCATGAATTTATGACGCCTTTCAAATCTCTTATGTGTGCGAATGAAGGTATCACACTTAAGGAAGCAAACAATTATATATGGGACCATAAGCTTAATACACTTCCTGTTGTTGACTATAATCAAAATCTGGTATCTCTTGTATTCCGAAAAGACTACGATACTCATAAAGAAAACCCTGACGAACTTCTTGATTCATTAAAGAGATACATAGTTGGAGCAGGCATTAACACTAAGGATTACGAACAAAGAGTTCCCGCACTCGTAGAAGCAGGTGCAGATGTTTTATGTATAGATTCATCAGAAGGATTTTCGGAATGGCAAAAATTGACCATTGAATTTATACGCAATAGATATGGTGAGGATGTAAAGATTGGTGCAGGAAATGTAGTAGATAGAGAAGGCTTTATGTATCTTGCCGATGCGGGGGCTGATTTCATAAAGGTGGGCATAGGCGGCGGTTCAATTTGTATTACTCGCGAACAAAAAGGAATCGGCAGAGGTCAAGCTACATCATTAATAGAAGTTGCCCAAGCCAGAGATGAATACTTTGAGATGACAGGGGTGTATATACCCATTTGCTCCGACGGGGGCATTGTTCACGATAATCATATAACTCTTGCTCTCGCTATGGGTTCTGATTTTGTTATGCTGGGGAGATACTTTGCAAGATTTGATGAAAGTCCTGCCAACAAGTTTAATATTAACGGTAATTTTGTTAAGGAATATTGGGGTGAAGGATCAAATAGAGCCAGAAACTGGCAGCGTTATGACCTTGGCGGCACTGAGGAGCTTTCTTTTGAAGAGGGAGTTGACTCGTATGTTCCTTATGCCGGAAAGCTCAGAAACAATGTTCAGATTACATTAAGCAAAGCTAAATCAACAATGTGCAACTGCGGAGCAATAACGATACCTGAATTGCAGGAAAAGGCAAAGTTAACCCGCGTTTCATCAACAAGCCTTGTAGAGGGTGGAGCACATGATGTAATACTTAAAGACAATAATATTCTTGCAGTAAAATAACCCGTTAAAAAAATACAGCAAAAATGCAAAGATACAACCAGAGGCTGTTTCCCTGATGGAAAGCCTCTGGTTTTTTTATACAAGCACATTGGATGGCTAATAAATATCTATATTGGTTGTTGTTCGGACATGTTATTGAGGAATATAATGAAATTGGATTAATCCAATGAGGTGATTGGTATGAGAGTAACAATTAACAGAGAGACTAACACCCCTGTTTATATGCAGATTTTTGAGCAGGTACGCAGACAGATTATATCTGGCGAAATTATGCCTGGTTTCCGGCTTCCACCGGAAAGAAAACTGGCTGAGAGCTTGGGCGTTAATAGAACTACCGTTTTGAATGCTTACCGGGAATTGAAAGCGGAGGGCTTGGTTGGCTCACATGTAGGACAAGGAACTATTGTACTGTCCTATCTTCAGGATGAATTGACATCAGCTGGCGACAAACTGCCAGAGCCTTCTTGGAATCATATCTTTAGTACTTATTCAAATGGAATTGATTCGCATATCGTCAAAGACTTGCTTACTTTAGCGAGCAGAAAAGATGTGATTTCTTTTGCTACTGGAATTGCTTCCCCTGAATTCGGTCCTATAGAAGCCTTAAAAGGAATTGAACCTGAATTAATTGGCCAAAAGAATTATAAGGCATTACTGCATTCGCCGACAGAAGGATTCACTTCACTTCGTGAGGCTATATGCGGTTTAATGCAGAACCGAGGCGTGTTTTGCCAATTCGATGATGTAATGCTGCTTTCCGGTTCACAGCAAGGAATCGATTTGACAGCCAGAATAATACTTGATCCTGGCGATATAGTTATTGTTGAGGAGCCGTCGTTTTTTCCAGCGATTCAAGCGTTTAAAGCAATTGGAGCCAGAGTAGTAGGAATTCCAATTGATGATAAGGGCATGCGAGTTGATGTACTGGAACAGCTTTTGCAGAGATACCGGCCCAAGTTGATATATACCATACCCAATTTCCATAATCCAACGGGCACCGAAATGGAACTGGAGAGAAGAAGACGACTGTTGGAACTGGCCTATAAATACCGAGTTCTTATCCTTGAGGATGATGCTTATGGAGATCTTTGTTATGAAGGTCATCCCCTGCCCAGCCTGAAGTCAATGGATAACCAAGGTTATGTTATTTATTTAAGCACATTTTCTAAAAACATATATTCCGGGTTGAGGTTGGGATGGATGGTAGCACATAAGAAAGCTGTCAAAAAATTTGCAGCCGCGAAGCAGATAATGGATTTGCATTCCAGCAGTTTATCACAATGGATAGTAGAAAGGTTCATTGTAAATGGAGGGCTTGACCTGCACATACCTAAGGTTTGCAAGGAATATCGGGTGAAAAGAGATACCATGTACGATGCACTGGTAAAATATGCTCCGGTAGATTTGATTTGGAACAGACCCAGGGGAGGTTATTACATATGGTGCAAGCTGCCCAAGGAAGTACCAGCATCAAAGCTGGTTGCCAAAGCCGCTGAGCGCAAGGTGGTTTTCGTTCCCGGAACTGCTTTTTTTACAACTGACCAAGGTGATAATTATATACGCTTAAACTTCACCTTTGTAGCACTAAAGGAAATACCTGAAGGTGTACAAAGATTATGTGAGGCCATAAAAGAGTTTATTGACAATTATGATGACTTTGCGGGTGATCCCACTATGGAAATCAATCCGATTATTTAAAACCTTTTCTATTAAGTAAACAACGCTTATGTGTTTAATTATGGAGGTGTTGGTATGGAATTTAAGTATGCCAGGAGAATGAAGCATTTGCAGGCTTCAGAGATAAGAGAAATTCTAAAAGTGACGGAGAGACCAGAGATTATTTCGTTTGCAGGCGGTCTGCCTGCTCCGGAGCTCTTTCCGATTGAGGAGATAATAAGAGTCAATAGAATTGTGCTTGAGGAGGAAGGCGCCAAGGCCCTGCAATACACTACTACTGAGGGTTATACCCCTCTACGGGAATGGATTGCAAGCCGAATGAATTCCAGGCTGGGAACCTCCTTTGATTTTGAGAACATACTATTAACCCATGGTTCGCAGCAAGCTCTTGACCTTTCGGGGAAGGTGTTTCTGGATGAGGGAGATGTCGTCTTGTGTGAAAGCCCAACCTATCTGGCGGCGATAAGCGCGTTCAGGGCTTATGGGTGCGAATTCGTAGAGGTACCAACCGATAATGACGGTATGATCCCGGATGAACTGGAAAGGATTCTTGCAAGTACCGAAAAGGTAAAGATTATTTACGTTATCCCTGACTTTCAGAATCCAACCGGAAGAACCTGGAGCCTGGAGAGAAGAGAACATCTGGTGAAAGCAGCCATAAAGCATCAGGTAGTAGTCATTGAGGATAACCCCTATTGTGAACTCAGGTTTGAAGGTGAAGCTTTGCCTTCTGTAAAGTCATTTGATCAGATGGGTTGTGTGCTCTGTTTGGGAACCTTCTCTAAAACATTTTGTCCCGGCTACAGGATTGGATGGGTTGCCGGAGATAAAAGGGCAATTGAAAAATATGTACTCGTAAAGCAGGGGGCAGATTTGCAGTGCAATACCATTGCCCAGATGGAGATAGCCAAGTACCTGGAATTATATGATATAGATGAGCATATTGACAAAATACGTGAAGTATATAGACGGCGCCGGGATTTAACGGTTAAAACCATGGATGAGGAATTCCCGCCAGGAGTAACCTTTACAAGGCCTCAGGGTGGTCTGTTTGCATGGGTTGAGCTGCCAATGGATGTTAATGCCAGAGATGTTTTGATAAAAAGCCTAGAAAAAAATGTTGCCTTTGTTCCAGGTGGTTCATTCTTTCCTAACGGTGGCAAGGAAAACACTTTCAGGATCAACTTCTCCAACATGCCAGAGGACCGGATTATAGAAGGACTTAAATCCCTTGCCGAAGTTTTACGCGAGTTCGTATAAACATATGCAGAGAAAAAAACACCTTCAAAAAGCAGTAGGAACAAAACTGTATATTTAATATCTACCTGAATGGACAATAATAATGTTTAGGAGGTGTTAATAATGAAGGCTGTGGTCATCTATGCTCATCCCAACCCTATGAGTTTCAACGCTGCTATTACCGCAGTGGTTAAGGAAGAACTGGAGAAAAAGGGTGCTGAAATTATATTTAAAGACTTGTATGCCATGAACTGGAATCCAGTCTTAAGTGCCGGGGATTTTGAGGGCTACCATAGAGGAAATGTACCGGAGGAGATCAAGACAGAACAAGCGGATATAAGCTGGGCAGATGCCCTTATCATGGTTGCTCCTGTATGGTGGACTTCAGTACCCGCTATTCTAAAAGGCTATATTGACCGCGTGTTTAGTATTGGCTTTGCTTATGAATATTCGGCTGCCGGACCAAGGGGAATGTTGAACGGCAAGAAAGCGTTGTTGATCACCACATCGGGAACTGATGAACGTGCGGCTCAACAAAACGGCATGGTGGATCTGATTACTAAGTCAGTGGTAAATGCTGTTTTTGGCTTCTCAGGCTTCGCCCAATACCAGCACAAGAACTTTTTTGCCGTGCCTACTGTTGCCGACAATGTACGCAAAGAAATGCTGACTGAACTACGACAGCTCATCCAAGATAATATTTAGATTAACGTTTCCGCTTCATGAACAAAAACCAGGCTAGAGTAATTCTTGCCTGGTTTTTGTTTCACTTACCCCTAACATTACCTGCCATTACCACCATGTGTTACATATATTTATTAATCTTTTATGATATCATAGCGTGTCACAATTACCGCCCCCTATGTATTCAGAACGACAATATTACAGAACCAGACATAATCGAAAACATTCTATTGACCCATAATTGGCAACATGTTACAATCAACTAACGAACGGTAGTTAGTATAAGTTGGTTGTAGAAGGAGTAACTATGTAATGATCATTACGACAAAAGATAAAATCAAACAGGTGGCCCTTTCTATCTTTGCGCAAAGGGGTTACGAAGGCGCTACTATGAACGAAATAGCCGAAGGAGTAGGTATTAACAAAGCTTCTATTTATAACCACTTCAAAGGAAAGGAGGATCTATATTTAGCCGTTTACGAAGACGTGGCCCGTGCTTATGATAAGCAAATTAAGCGTATGTTAAAAGATTCAGAGAATATGGAAATACACGACAAACTGCAATACATGTTTAAAGAATACATTCTTTTTTATTACCAAAACTTGCAGAATTCTTTATTTTGGACCCAGACTCTGATTCTTACTCCACCAGAGATACGCAAAAAATTATACGCAGATATTTTGAAACGTGAAGAACCATTTCAAAAAAGGATGTTAGAAATACTTGAGGAAGGAATGCGGCAAGGAATAATCCGCCGGGATATTCCTTCAAAGGTACTCTTGTCGTATCGAGCCATGCGGGATGGCCTGCTGCTTTGGATGCGGATAGTCCCGGAATTAACAGGGGAATGGATTCAGGTATTTTGGAAGGATTTCTGGCTGGGTATAAAAGAGAGAAATGACTATGGTGATGGGCGCGAGGAAGCTCCAGGCGGGTTGAATCTCAAATGGAATGTAGAACACCCTTTAGCTAAAGGAGTGGGAAACGAGTACACTACCCTATGTTTGATCTGCAAACAGGAATTTGCTATTCCATTTACTGATTATCGTTACAAAGATATTAAGTACAACCGTGGTGTTCATCACGTCTGTGATGATTGTGGAAAGATGGTACAAGAAGAATGCCAAAAAGCAACCGGACTTTCTGCAGGGTTGGTCGATGTTTGGGAAAAAATCATGTCCCAAAAAAAATAGTATAACACCAGACGATTTTTAGCGAGGACAAAGGAGGGACCTTTTATGAAAAGTGCTAAGGAGTTTAAGGTCATCGAGTGCAGCGGTACACCTTATGAGATCGGCTTGCAGTGGGGGGAAGGCTGTAAAGAAAGCATTTTGAAGGTTTCAGAGAACGCTTTTAACGGAATGAGTCTTATGTATCAAGCCACCAGGGAAGAAGTCATTGCCAGGGCTATGACGTTTCTTCCTTTAGTTCAAGAGTTTGATCCCTATCTGGTTGAAATAATGCGCGGGCAGGCTGACGCTGCAGGACTCAGGTTTGAAGAAATACTTACTCAGAAGTGCATGAATGAATTGACTTTTTACTACAACGGCAAAATTATGAGTTTATGCACCTCTTTCGCGGCAACAGGAAAGGCAACGGAAGACGGAAAAACAATACTGGGCCAGAACATAGATTGGCTGGTTGGCGCCCCGATAGATTTATTGAAAATTAATCATTCTAATGGCCTCGTGCAGTTCATTTTAAGTTTTGCAAATTCCAGTGAATTTACTTTTTCCTCAGCCGGTTTTGGCATGTGTGCCAACGCCACCTTAGGGCAAGATTACTCTTTTAATATTCCTTTGGCCTGTTACCTTCCCAGAGTGATGCGGCAGAAGAGTATCCACGATGCTTTGGATCTCCTAAAACAGGTTGCACGCGGTCTGGGTTACTATCATCTGGCTGATGCAAACGGGCATATGTGGGGTATTGAAAGCATTCATAATGATTTTGAAATCATTAATCCAGAAAATGATATGTTGCTGCACTCCAATCATTATTTGACGGAACGTTTCAAAATGGGTGATACAGCCTCTGTGTTTCAACCTGACAGCTACCCTCGTTTAGATAAAATGGGCAGCTTCATGAACCGGCATTATGGCCACTTAAATCCTGAAATAGCCATGGAAATCCTGGCTGACCACGACCACCACCCCTATTCCATATGCCGCCATATTGATCCTGCTTCCCCAATATCATCGACAACACTGGCATCGTTTATCATGGTTCCCGCTGAAGGGGCCATATATATAGCCTATGGTAATCCTTGCGAACAGGATTATGTGCGCTACAGTTTTTAAAGATTCCGAACCGTGGAGGGGATGGCACGAAGATATAAATTTATTAATGTTAATAATCACTCAAAAGGAAACGGAAGTAATTAAGATTATCTGACCATGGGAATTAGTAGCTCGAAGCCCCTTATCGTTTGAAGCTATGTGGTGATTTGCAGCCGCAAGCTATTCAGGAGATTTTAATTATGAAGGGAAGAGATACGTAATGAAACATATCCAGTCTGACATACCCCTGACCCTGCCGGTAACTGCTCAGGACCGCTTATTGTATCACATGAAGGCTATAATCCATGTATTGGTTTCCTTTGACCAGCACCTCGATGCCGGCATCCTGCAAAGGGCGGTACGTTTATCCCTGGATGCCGAGCCGGTTCTGGGCTGCCGCTTTGTCGAGGAGGACCCGCAGCCTCACTGGCAGCGTTTTGAGGCCCTGGACGAGATGCAGTGGCTGGCGTGCAGCATTCCAGACCATAAAGATGAAGCCATTGAGCGATTTATAAAGGACTCCTTCTTCCATGAGGAGCAGCAGCTCAATGTCGGTCTGTTTCAAACCGAGGGCGGCGACACCCTGTGCGTCAAGATCAGCCACGGCTGCTCAGACGCCAGCGGTCTGAATGATTATCTGAAATTGCTGGCCGGTATCTATACCCGGCTGCTGGAGAATCCGAATTATTATCCCCCGCCACACACCTCGGGCTGCCGGGATCAGCAGAACTATTTTACGGCCCTGGGCATAAGCGATCCGCTGGCCCGGTTTGATCCCCAGACCCCGGTAACGCCCCCTAAATGGGCCTTCCCCCATCACGGCAGGGAGACCAACCAAATGCACATAGCCCGGCGGCGTCTCAAGAATGAGGCCCTGGACCGGATAATCAGTTTTGCCAATGATCATAATGTAACCGTTACCGCCGTCTTGCTCACCGCCATGTTCAGGAGCCTGTTCGAAATGCTTGAATCGCCCCGGGGCGAAGAATTCGGGATCGGCGTAACTATGGACCTGCGCCATAGGTTTTCCGGCAACCCCGATCAAGCTATATGTAATCTGTCGCTGGGTATCAGCCCCTGCATCACTTGCTTGGAAGAAGAATCTTTTGGAGAAACCCTCCAGAGAGCGTCCGGAGCCCTGGAGGAGCTAAAGCAGAATAATGCCGAACTGGTTGACGCCATCGCCGTGGAAGCATCGGCCAAGTTGGATTACTCTGCTTTCCTAGCTCAGATCCAAGCCGTCCTGCAGTGGGCAGCAGATAACGGTAAAGCCAACCCGCTTTTATCCAATATCGGGGTGATCAATCCCATAAACTTTAGCCATTGCCAGGCTACTGATGTCTATCTGCTTACCCCCGCTGTAATCCCGCCCTCCTTTGTGATGGCGGTCAGTACCTACAATAGAACCTTGACCCTCGAAGTTAGTTATTACGAACCTGCCCATAGAAGGGAAGATATTGAAGCATTTTTGGATTTGATGGTGAGGGAATTAAGATCCCTGTGAGGATATGTGATCTTTGGATAAGGAGGTGTGGGTTTTAGAAAATGGAAACGAGCATATGGGAAGATGGGATTACCACCATAATACCAGTAACTGAATTTGATCGAACTCTTTATTTACTCAAGTACGGGTACTACAATATGCAAATCCAGGCTGTCATCACATTCGATCAACACCTGGATACAGATGTTCTAAAAAAAGCGGTTAGATTATCTTTGGATGCTGAACCGGTATTGCGATGCCAATTTATTGAAAATGATAAACAACCTTATTGGCAGCCCTTTGAAAATCCAGACGAAATCCAGTGGTTTGAGTTTATACAAAATGATAGCAAACAAGCGGCAATTGAACAGTTTTTGAAAAGCCCATTTTATTTAGAAGAGCAGATGCTCTGTGTCCAATTGATTCGGGGCAATTATGATGATACCCTCTGTGTGAAAATCTCTCATGCCTGTTCTGACGCAACGGGTTTTAAGCAATATTTGCAGTTATTGGCCGAAATATATTCAAGATTGCTCAAAGACACCCAATATAAACCTGAACCTAATACAAAGCGCCGACTGGACCAGAAGAGTTATTTCGAGGCGCTGGGTATTAAGGAACCCCTGGCATTACTGGATCCTCATGCCCAGCCTCTGCCTGCTGCCTGGGCCTTTCCTTATTGCGGTGTTGAATCAAAGGAAATGCATATTTCCATGCGCCGTTTGGCTGATGAATCCTTCGATAGAATCAGCGCATTTGGCAAAACTCATGCAGCAACCATCAATACGATAATTTTAACCGCGTTTTATAGAAGTATGTTTGCAATGATAAACCCACCGGCCGGGGAGGATCGGGAGATCTGTTTAACCATGGATTTGCGGAGGTCTTTTAAAACCGATCCTTCACAGGATATTTGCAACCTGTCGGTAACGATAACTTCAAAAACCTATCGGGTAGAGGAAGAAGCTTTTCTGGGGACATTAAAAAGGGTGTCCAAGTCTATCGATGAATTAAAGCATGCTCAAGTAGAATTGTCTCATGCCGTGAGCATTGAAGCCCAAGAAGCCATGGAATATTCACAACTGCGTGCTCTTTTTCAAGCAGCCAGGCCCCAGTTTTTAGAAACCGGCAAGGTTCCTCCAACCTTAACTAATATGGGGATCATCAGTCCATTGCAGTTTGGACAAATCCATGCCCATGATGCTTATTTTGTTACCCCAGCTATTTATGTTCCCGGTTTTTTACTGGGGGTCAGTACCTACAATAGAACCCTGACCCTGTTAACCAGTTATTATGAGCCATCACACAGGACTGAAGATGTTAATGCCTTGATGGATTTCATGATGATGGAGCTAAACGCGCTTTAATGATATGCATGGGAAAGCTCTGATTATAACGTTTGGTTTTAAATAAGAATAGGGGTTTAAAATAAAAAAACGGGTACATCTAACAATCTAACTGACCGACCGGTCGGTCATAAGCTCCAGTCTAGGGGCAGACTGATACACTAACGGCCGCTGATGAACAAATTATTGAAGCCGTTATAGATTTGATGGAGAGGTGAGAGATTTTGTCAGATCACAGGGGGAAAGTTGCTGTCATAACCGGAGCTGCCAGCGGGCTGGGGTTGGGGATAGCTCGGTCCTGCGCCGCCCGGGGGATGAAGCTGGCATTAGCAGATATTCAAGGTTCCGAACTTACCAGAATTGCCGGGGAGATGCAAAAAAAAGGTTTGGACGTATTGGCTCTGACCACTGATGTAGCTGAGGTTGATGATATGGAACGGCTGGCCCACCGCGTTTATCAACGTTTTGGCGAAGTACACTATTTGTTTAATAATGCCGGCGTGCTTGGTAAAACCTCAATGCTTGATGCAATGTTAAAGGATTGGGAATGGATCATTGGGGTAAATATGTGGGGGATTATACATGGGGTCAGGGCTTTTGTTCCCCGAATGCTGGATGGCGGAAAGGAGGGCTACGTTATTAATATCGCCGGGGGGGCAGGATTTTTATCCGGTCCCGGCCTGGGCATATATCGTATGACTAAACATACTGTGGTGGCTTTGTCGGAATCTTTGCAGCATGAACTCGCAATTATCGGATCAAAAATCAAGGTATCCCTGGTTTCTCCGGCCTTTATCAAAACCAGCATAATGGAAGCGGATAATAACCGCCCATCCCGGCTGCGGAACATTGCCAGACCTCCAGTGGACAATCCGGAGGAAGAAGCGATATTGGGTTTCTTCAACCAGCAGATAAATAACGGGCCGGAGCCAGAAACAATTGCTGAAGCTATCTGGGCAGGGATTGACAGCCATAAGTTTTATATCTTTGTTCCCTCCCTGTCCGAGGATATCTTAACCTGTAAGGCGATACAACACCGGTTTGACGCTATTATAGCCGAGGAAAACCCCGTTAAACCTATGCCGGCACCGCCTATAACTAAACATGGGTCATAGAGCCGGTAACAGTCAGACAGACTGGATTCAGTAAAGAGGTGATTAATATGTACACTACCATATGCTTGATATGTAAAAAGGAATTTACGATACCGTTCTCTGATTTTCGGTATAAGGATATTAAATATAAACGGGATAAACATCATTGCTGCGATAAATGCGGCAAGATGGTTCAGGAGGAATGCCAAAAAATTACGGGACTGACTCCGGAGATGATAGACGTTTGGGATGCGGTTCTTTCTAAATATAACAAATTGTAATATAACCATGCTGCTCAGGCGTATTAAGGTCTAGATTATTAAGAGAAATAATGGATGCTTGGGGAATTCAATCAGATAGGGTTGATATTTCTGGAATGTACGGTCGAATAAGTAAAAGCCGTAGGACGCGTTAATCCCGGTGAAGTGCACAAATAAAAGAATCTGCAAAGGGAGGTAATGATTATGTTGGATTTTAAAGGTTGTCTAGAAATTAATAATACTAAATTATTTTTTGCCGTAAAAGGAGAAGATGACCCATTAATTCTTGTTCACGGTGGTTTTACTGATCATCGTATATGGGATTATCAAATTGATGCTTTCGCAGATAAATACAAAGTTATTCGCTTCGACCAGAGAGGTTATGGAAAATCGGATCTCCCCATGGCGCCTTTTTCCCACTGCCAGGATTTAAAGGCCATAATGGATGCTCTAGGGTTGACTAAAGCAAGCATCATAGGGTCATCTTTGGGGGGCGCGGTGGCGCTTGAATTTGCCGTTCAATATCCGGACCGTATAAACGCCTTAATCCTGGTCGGAACGGACATGAAAGGCCATCCTTATCCACCCCATTATATGACCGAAATCATGGAGTTGAGTGCTAAAGTGACCTCGGAGGGAATCGGGGCGGGGATCAACCATATCATTACCAGTCCCTGGTGGGATTACTTCTTTCCATCACCTGCCAGGCCGGAAGCCAGAGCCAAAGTGGAGCAAGCGGTCAGGGAATCAAATAATGTTTTTCGCTGGAATCCGATGTGGGATGTGGAATTAAAGCCTTCCGCCTATGAACGTATAGGAGAAATCAAAAGCCCGGTTTTAATCGTGTCCAATTCCAGGGACATCGATTTTGTCCACGGGATAGAAGATTATATACAGGGGAAATTGACGAATTCGAAAAAAATTGTGATGGAAGACTGCTGCCATCTGCCTTATGTTGAAAAACCGGAAGAATTCAATCGGATAATCTTGAACTTCTTACAGGATGTGGTCCAATAGGCCAAGAGATGGATTTTCAGAGGGAGGTAAACGGTCAATGAATAATTTGAATGAGATTCCTAATATATTACCCGTTAATGGCCATGACCTATACAATTATTTGGTAAAATACGCAGGTTCAAATACGCAGTTACAAGCGGTTATTTCATTCGATCAAGAACTGGATGCAGATATTCTAAAAAAAGCGGTTAGATTATCTTTGGATGCTGAACCGGTGTTGGGCTGTAGATTTATTGAAGATGAAAAGCAGCCCTACTGGCAGCGTTTTGAAAAGCCCGACGAAATTTCATGGTTTGAGTTTGTACAAAATGTTAATAAGCAAGAGGCCTTGGAGCAGTTTTTAAAAGGTCCTTTCGCTTTTGCCGGACAGCAGGTCAATTTTCGATTAATTCGAGCTGAGGGCGGGGATACACTCTGTATAAAGATTTGTCATGCCTGTTCAGATGCAAAAGGTCTGAAGGAATACTTACATTTGCTGGCCGGGATTTATTCAAGGTTAAAAGAAGATTCCGGTTTTCAACCTGAACCCAATAAGGGCCGCAGAGACCAGAAATATTATTTCGATGCCCTGGGCATTGAAGAACCATTGGCGCTATTTGACCCCCAGACTCAGTTTGTGCCTTCCACCTGGGCATTTCCCTATCATGGTCGTGAGAGTAAGGAAATGCGTATAAGCATGCGCCGTATTCGGGATGGGGTTTATGAGAGGATAAAAGCATTTGGTAATACCCATAAGGTTACCATCAATACCATAATTCTAACCGCATTTTTCAAAAGCATGTTTGAGTTTGTCAAGCCGCCAGTCGGAGAGGAGATGGGTATATGCGTAACCGTTGACTTACGCAAGGCTTTTATAGGCAGCCCGGCTCAAGCAATTTGCAATCTATCGGTAGCTATGTATCCCAGGATAGACCGGATAGAAGAAGAGCCCTTTTTAGAAACCCTAAAGAGGGTGTCTGGCTCTATCGAGGAATTAAAGGGTCCTCGAGCGGGTTTATTAGATGCAGTGGGACTAGAAGTATGGGACAATATTGATTTTTCACAAGCAGTTGGTCAAATGCAGTCACTCGTACAATGGCTCGTTGAAACAGGTAAATCCTATCCCTTTTTATCTAATATGGGAGTTATTAATCCTTTGAAGTTTGGACAGATCGTTGCCAATGATGCCTATATTGTTAACCCAACCGCTTATGCTCCTGGTTTTATGCTGGGGGTCAATACCTATAATAAAACCTTGACCTTGCAAGTGAGTTATTACGAACCTTCACATAGGACAGAAGAAATTGAAGCGTTTATGGATTTAATGGAGAAGGAATTGGAATCCCTATAAGGATATAAAATGGGGAGGAATTTTTATGCTCATTAAAATCCTGATCATGTTGGGCTTTAAATGAGAAGGGGGTTTTCATAAAAATGGAAGCAAGTGTATCGGAAAATAGAATTCCCAATACATTACCGGTTAATGGACAAGATCGATTTGAATATATTCTGAAGTACGAAATACAAGCAGTCACTACATTTGATCAACATTTGGATGTCGATATCCTAAAAAAGGCGGTTAGACTATCTTTGGATGCCGAACCGGTGTTAGGCTGCCGATTTATTGAAGATGAGAAGCAACCCTATTGGCAGCGTTTTGAAAGACCGGACGAAATGCAATGGTTTGAGTTTGTAACCAAGGATAATAAAAAAGAGGCCACCCAGCAGTTTTTAAAAAGCCCTTTCACCCACGACGGGCAGCAGGTCAATGTCAGGTTAATCCGAACTGAAGATGGCGACACCCTTTGTATAAAGATAAGTCATGCCTGTTCAGACGCAGCCGGTCTGAAAGAATATTTGGACTTGCTGGCGGGGATCTATTCGAACCTGCAGAAGAACTCTATTTTTAAGCCTAATCCCAATCAGGGCCGCAGAGATCAGAAGCATTATTTTGATGCCCTGGGTGTTAAGGAGCCATTGGCGCTATTTGACCCCCAGGCTCAAGTTTTACCACCCACCTGGGCCTTTCCCCATCATGGTGTTGAGAAAAAGGAGATGCATATAGCCATGCGCCGTTTTAGGGATGGGGCTTTCGATAGGATCGTAAACTTTGGTGAAAATCGCAAGGTGACCATCACTAGTGTAATTTTGACCGCGCTGTATAGAAGTATGTTTGAACTGCTCAAACCGCCAATTGGAGAGGAAATGGGGATTTGCGTAACTGTTGATTTACGCAAGGCTTTTATTGGCAGCCCGGATCAAGCCATATGCAACCTATCGGTAGGCATTTACCCCAGAATAACCAGGGTGGAAGAAGAATCTTTTACAGAAACCCTGCAGAGAGTATCTAGTTCGATTGAAGTATTAAAGAATGATCGAGCTGGATTATTGAATGCGATTGGGTTAGAAGTATGGGGTACTATTGATTATTCTCAAACGCTTAGCCAAATGCAGGCAATCATACAGTGGACTGTTGAAACAGATAAAAGCCATCCTCTTTTATCTAACGTGGGGGTTATTAATCCTTTACAGTTTGGCCAGATCGTTGCCACTGACGCGTATATTGTCACCCCAATAGTTGTTCCACCTGGTTTTATGCTGGGTGTCAGCACCTACAATAAAACCTTGACCTTGGAAGTGAGTTTTTGTGAACCTTCTCATAGGACAGAAGATGTCGAAGCATTTATGGATTTAATGGAGAAGGAATTGAGCTCTCTGTAAGGATATGAAATGGTAAGGGTTTTATGTGCTTAAGGAAATCCTGATTACGTTGGCCTTAAATAAGAAGGGGGTTATTAGAAAATGGAAGCAAGCATATGGGAAGATGGGCTTACCACCATACCGGCAACTGTAGTTGATCGGATCGGTTATTTACTCAAGTACGGATACTACAATATGCAAATCCAGATGGTCATTACATTCGCTCAACACCTGGATACAGATGTTCTGAAAAAAGCGGTTAGATTATCTTTGGATGCTGAACCGATATTGCGATGCCAGTTTATTGAAAATGATAAACAACCTTATTGGCAGCCTTTTGATAATCCTGACGAAATCCAGTGGTTTGAGTTTGTACTTGTACAAACTGATAGTAAACAAGCGGCAATTGAACAGTTCTTAAAAAGCCCATTTTATTATGAAGAGCAGATGCTCTGTGTGAGGATAATTCGGGTCAATGATAATGATATCCTCTGTGTGAAAATCGCTCATGCCTGTTCTGACGCGGCAGGTCTTAAACAATATTTGCAGTTGCTGGCCGAAATATATTCACACTTGCTAAAGGACTCCCGCTATAAACCTGAGCCGAATACAAAGCGCCGGTTGGACCAGAAGAGTTATTTCGAGGCACTGGGTATTAAGGATCCACTGGCATTACTGGATCCAAATGACCAGCCTCTGCCTGCAACTTGGGCCTTTCCCTTTTATGGTACTGAATCAAAGGAGATAAATATTTCCATGCGGCGTTTTGCTGGTGAATCCTTCGATAGAATTAGAGCATTTGGTAAAGCTCATTCAGTAACCATCAATACTATAATTTTAACATCATATTTTAGAAGTATGTTTCAGCTTTTAAACCCACCGGCCGGAGATGACCGGGAGATCTGTGTAACCATGGATTTGCGAAGGTTTTTTAAAACCAATCCGTCACAGGATATTTGCAACCTGGCGGTAATAATAGTCGCAAGAACCTGCCGGGTGGAGCAAGAATCAATTCTTGAGACGTTAAAAAGGGTGTCTAAAACTATGGATGAATTAAAGCATGCTCAAGTAGAATTGTCTGAAGCCGTGAAAACTGAAGCACAAGAGGCCATAGAGTTTTCACAACTACATGCTCTTTTTCAAGCAGCCAGGCCTATGATTATAGAAACCGGCAAGTGTTCTCCAACCTTAGGTAATACGGGGATAATCAATCCATTGCAGTTTGGACAAATCACTGCCAATGATGCTTATCTAGTTCCCCCAACTACTAATGTACCTGGCTTCATGCTGGCGGTCAGTACCTACAATCGAACCCTGACCCTGTCAACCAGTTTTTGTGAACCTTCTCATAAGACAGAAGATGTCGAAGCATTTATGGATTTAATGGAGAAGGAATTAAGCTCTCTGTAAAGATATAAAATGAGGAGGAATTAATGTGCTTTTAGAAAATTCTGATTACGTTGGGCCTTAGATGAGAAGGGGGTTATTAGAAAATGGGAGCGAGCATATTGGAAAATGGTATTCCCAGCATATTACCGGTTAACGGTCATGATCGTTTTAATTATAGCCTTAAGCACTTTAGCTCAAATATACAAATACAAGCGGTCATTGCATTTGATCAATGCCTGGATGCCGATATCTTAAAAAGGGCCGTCAGGTTATCTTTGGATGCCGAACCGGTCCTGGGCTGTCGATTTATTGAAGATGAAAAGCAACCCTATTGGCAGCTTTTTGAACAGCCCGACGAGATGCAATGGTTTGAGTTTGTAATCAAGGATAATAAGCAAGAGGCCGTGGAGCAGTTCTTGACAGGCCCGTTTATTGGCGAAGGGCAGCAGCTCAATGTCCGGTTAATTAGAACCCCAGCCGGGGATAACCTTTGTGTCAAAATTTGTCACGCTTGTTCTGACGCCGGAGGTCTTAAGGAATATTTGCAGTTGCTGGCTGGAATTTATTCAAGGCTGCAGAAGAACCCTGATTATAAACCTGAGCCGAATATTCAAGGCCGGCGGGACCAGAAACATTATTTTGAGGCCCTGGGTATTGAGGAACCACTGGCCCTATTTGATCCCCATGCTAAGGTTCCGCCTCCCACCTGGGCATTTCCCTATCATGATCTTGAGTATAAGGAAATGCGTATATCTATACGCCATATCAGGGATGAGGCTTTCGAAAGGATTATAACATTTGGCAAAGCTCATGAAGTGACCATCAATACTATAATTCTAACTGCATTGTATAGAAGTTTGTTTGAGCTCATCAAACCTCCCGTTGGAGAGGAGATGGGAATCGGTGTAACCGTGGATTTGCGTCAGGCTTTTAGAGACAGCCCGAATCAAGCTATTTGCAATCTTTCGATAACTATGGAAACTAGAATACCAAGGGTAGACGAAGAGTCTTTTAGTGAAACATTAACAAGGGTGTCCGAGTCTGTGGCGGATTTAAAGAATGATCGCGCAGATTTACGCGGTGCGGTGGGAATTGAAGTATTAAGTGGTATTGAGTATTCACAATTTATCGGTATTATTCAGGCAGTCTGGCAGCAAATGATTGCAACCGGTAAATCTGATCCGACTTTATCCAATATGGGTGTTATTAGTCCTTTGCAGTTTGGACAGTTCGCAGCCAATGATGCTTATCTTGTTACCCCAAAAATTTGTGCGCCCGGCTTTTTGCTGGCGGTCAGTACCTATAATAAAACCTTGACCCTGGAAGTGAGTTACTGCGAACCCGCACATAGAAGAGAAGAGGTCGAAGCATTTATGGATTTGATGGAGAAGGAATTGCGGTCTCTGTAAAGATACTGAATTAGGAGGGAAAGCTTATGAGTAGGACTGCAAAAGCATTGATTGGATTAACGGTTTTGATTGTTGGCATAGCAGGCTGGCTGTTTATAGGTATGGTCATGCTGGAAACTCCAACAAAGGGTATGCAGATTCCGCAATATGCGAATCCACATAAGGCATTATTGGTGATAGATATTCAGGAAGACTCTACAGGAATCACGGCCAAGGATTCATCCCCATTTAAAAATGATTCTGAAAAGTTAATTGCGTCAGTTAATCAAATAATTGATGAAGCATCCAAGAAGAACATCGCTGTATTATATGTCAGACAGGAATTTGATGGTCTGAGAGGTAAGATTATATCCCGAGTCACTTCTGATGGGGTAGATATCAAAGGCCAGCCGGGAACTGAGATCGATAAACGAGTCTCCATTGTTTCAAACAATATTTTTCCCAAGAATATTTCTGATGCCTTCTCCAACCCGGAGTTTGAGGCATATTTAACTGAACATCAAGTGGATGAAGTTTATCTCGTCGGGATAGATGCCCAATATTGTGTATATTCCACGGCAAAGGGAGCCCTTAACCGTGGATATAAGGTAAATCTTATAACAGACGCTATTTCTATGGCTAACAAAGATAAATGGGATGAACAGATGAAAAAATATAAACAAGATGGTGTCCATATAATTACAAGTGGGCAATTTTAATCGGAGAAGGTTTTAATAAATATACCAATTATCTTCTATCGGAGGTCTTGTGTTATAAAGGAGGGATTACCTTGTACACCACCCAATGTTTAATCTGCAAAAAGGAATTTGAGATTCCTTTTTCAGATTTTCGGTATAAGGATATTAAATATAAACGGGATAAACATCATTGCTGCGATAAATGCAACAAAATGGTTCAGGAAGAATGCCAGAAAATTACGGGACTTACTCCAGAGATGATAGACATTTGGGATGCAGTTCTTTCTAAATATGGCAGACTTTGATACTTGCGCGATGGCGTATATAAGGGATCAGATCATTAAAGAGGTAGGTTCGCCACAATGTGGGACAGGAGGAAAGATGGATGAAAGAGCATAACTTCAGCCAAACAGCGTTAAAGACGGCCTGCTACCGTGCTTATCATGCCGGTTGCGATAACCCGAAAATATTTGATGATTTTCTAGCCTATGATTTTGTAGGAGAAATGGAATTCGCATCCTTTAGATCACAAATGCTAACAGGCTTTAAAACTGCAGCCCCAGAGTTGGCTGCATCCTTTCCCGATGAAGCGGCTATTCTGGCTTTTATGATGCAGGCCATGGCACCTCCGGCTCTAACTGTTAGTCGTGCTCGCTATGCAGAAGATACTCTAATGGAGTCTCTAAAGTATGGGGTTCAGCAATACGTTATACTCGGAGCCGGTATGGACACATTTGCTTTTCGTCGGCCAGAGCTGATGGAAAACCTCCAGGTGTTTGAAGTAGACCATCCTGCCACGCAGGAGTTCAATCGTCTACGCTTGAATCAGTTAGGCTGGGAATGCCCATCACAGTTGCACTTCGTTCCGATCGACTTTACAAAAGAGAGCGTAGCTACAGTGCTTAAGCGTTCAATGTACAATCCAAATTCCCTTAGCTTCTTCAATTGGCTGGGAGTAACCTACTACTTGCCTCGTGATGTGGTATTCGCCACCTTGCAGACTATTGCCGAAGCGTCTCCTCCAGGCAGCAGGATTGTATTCGATTTTTTGGATTCTGATTTACTTATTCCAGAAAAAGCGGCTCCACGTGCGCAACAAATCCTGTTGTTAGGTGAGCAAATAGGAGAGCCGATAAAAGCAGTTTTTGATCCTGCTGCGCTGACCAATGATCTGGCCGGTGCAGGGTTTCGTCTCGTGGAAAACTTGAGTCCGCCGGAGATTCAGGAACACTACTTTAATGGGCGCTCCGATAACTATTACGCCTGTGAAAACGCCCACTTTGCATGTGCAGTGGTGGAATAGCTCGGCCTGCACTCGTATGAGGTCTACCATAAGAAAATTGTTTATCGGAGTCATACTGTTAATAACCCGAGTGACATTTTAAAATGGCTTGACTAGTTGTTCATTACTTTGAGATATATTCTCGAAAGATCATGTTGACCCAACCCTTGGGGCTGGGTTTATACTGGCTACGAAGGTGGGATAACGGTGGAGAAGCGGATGAAAATCAGCGATTTTGTTAAGTTGACTGGTACTACCCTAAAAACTATTATCTATTACCATAAAATCGGTTTACTTCAAGAGCCGGAGCGTTCTTCGGGTGGATACCGTTTATACGGACCGGCAGAGCTGAATCGCATGCGGTTAATCAAACACTTAAAATCCCTGGGGCTGGATCTCAACCGCATAAAGGAAATATCGGGGGATGTATCCAACCATAGAGCCTGGCCGGAAGTCTTGCAGTCCTTGCTATATGAGCTCCTAAGCGACAAGAAAAGCATTGAAGTACGAATAGCAAAGATTGAGAAATTGCTGGGCGAAGACATTGTACACCTGGATGAGGACTCTTTTGAATCCCCTTCTTTTCAAATGGGCGCTGAGATCCTGGGAGCGGATCAATTTGAAAAATATGCTCGAACCTGTCCAGAAATTTATAACCAGCAGCGAAGATTATGCGGCATTCTGGATGATTCCCAATGGGGCGAGTATTACCAGGACTGTTTTCGGACCCTGGCCGAGTTTTGGAACACACACCCCGGGGAGTACCAAATAGCTTTGGACTATGGGGCACGTATTGTCAGGCTAGACCATCTTTCGGAGGATGATTCTCAGATTGAACATCTCGCCCGGGAAACTGCCGAATTTATCAAAAGTATACCTTTATTAGAGGAGCTCGCCCAACAATTCGGACTAACTCAACCTCTTTACAGCTTACGTAATGAAATGATTATCGGCGTTCTACCACCCGCCCGGATAAAGTATGAGCAGCTGCACCAACAGTATCTCTATCCTGAGATTAGCAAACAAATGGGTGGTAAGACGAAGACAAAAGGTAGATGACTGACGATGCTCTGGGAAGGAGGATAAATTTTATCGCTAAATTAACCATCACTATTGGGGAATTATTGCAAGAATCAGGAGGTGGGTTCTATGGAAGGCAACACTGAACTATCAAAGTCAAAAGCATTTAGGGCACCAATCGCCGGTATTATTGTGTTGGGCTTGGTCTTTTTTGTTTCCGCCGGCTCCCTGAAGTACTGGCAGGCCTGGATTTATTGGACGATATTTTCGTCCCTCACCCTTTTCATTACAGTCTATTTCTTCAAAAGAAGCCCCCAATTATTGGCCGGGCGAACGCGGGTTAAAGACCAGGAAACGGTGAAAAAAATTCCTGCTTTCTTAAACCTTTATTTTCTGGCCTATTTGGTTCCTGGCTTTGATTTTCGCTTTCACTGGTCAACAGTGCCGGTTTGGGCGGTTATTGCGGCTAATCTTATGGTTTTCCTGGGCTACGTTTTTATCATTATAGTTTTTAAGGAAAACAGCTACGCTTCGGCCAATATAAAGGTTGAGGAAGAACAGCAGATTGTATCAACCGGCCCCTACGCCATAATACGTCATCCCATGTACACAGGACTGTTGGTGATGATATTATTTGCTCCCCTGGCCTTGGGTTCCTATTGGGCTATCATACCTGGTCTTCTTTATATACCATGGACGGTCATCAGGATAAAAAACGAAGAGGAACTGCTGTTAAGAGAGCTTCCAGGGTACAAAGATTATTGTCTGAAGATACATTATCGGTTGATTCCATCAATTTGGTAGAACGAATATGGCAATTAATATAAATATTGGAAAGGAGCTATATTAATGAGTGATTTTAATTATGATTCATACTGCGGATTATATTGTGGAGGATGCTCCATCATAAAAGCTTACCAGTCAGGTATCAAGGACCCTTTCGCCTGCTTTTGGAGTGATGAAGCGGGTGCGGAACTGAAATGCCACGGTTGTAAAACGGATACGGTGTTTGGAGGCGCTGCCGAGTTTGGAGGTTGTGCCAAGTGCGCTATTAGAGCCTGTGCCAGGGAAAAGGGGGTTGAACGCTGCCTCAGTTGCCCTGATTTTCCTTGCCAGAATTTTAACCCGGATACGGAAATCACGAAATTCTTGTTCGATAAACTACCCCATATGAGCACGATTGCGACTAATCTACAAACGATTCTGAGTAAGGGGGCAAACAGTTGGTTGGAAGAACAGGAAGCACAATGGAAATGTCCTGATTGTCAGACCGACTATACCTGGTATGCCACCCACTGCTCCAACTGCGGCAAAGACTTGGGAGACCTAAAACCCTATAAAAACACTTTTGACACAAGCGTCTTCCAAATGATGAAAATGCCTGACCCGGATGAACTTTTCAAAAAGAAGGTTGTTTTTAAGCTGGAGGGAATGGATTTGGTCAGCATCCAAAAAGACATCGCTTATAGTGTTGAACAAGGAAGCGAGCTGCTTTTGGATTTATACTTCCCGCCCAATCAGTTGCCGGACAAAAAACTTCCGCTGGTGGTGCTGGTACATGGTGAAGCTCCAGTTCCAAATATAAAAGACTCGGGATCATTCACCTCTCTGGGCCGGATAATAGCGGCTTCAGGGTTTGCTGCAGCTGCCTTTAATCATCGCGTGCTGATGCAGGGCGCTGGGATAAAAGACGTAATTAGCGATATAGAGAATCTTTTAGCGTTTCTGATTGATAATGCTGATGAGTATGGTATAGATAAGAACCAAATAGCCATCTGGTCATTTTCCATGGGTGCCCCTTTCGGTCTATATGCGGGTATGCATAACAGCCCCGCTTATATAAAATGCATGGTGGCATACTACGGTTTTGGCGATTTTACATCTATATGTAATTTGTTCGGCAGAACGGATGAGCAAGCTGAGGAATATTCACCGGTTCAGCTATTAAGTCAACACCCGGATAAAATAGCCCCGATGCTCGTTGCTCGGGCCGGTATGGATCAGATTCCTACAATTCTCAACTCGCTTGATAATTTTATCAGGGCAGCAATTGAAAATAATATTCATATTGATATCTATAATCATCCCACTGGAGTGCACGCTTTCGAAATAATGAATGATAATCCTAGGACCCATGAAATAATAGAGAAGACCCTGGAATTTTTGAAGAGGCATTTAACTGCTCTTTGATTCTAATAGCAGTTTTAAGGTATAAGATGCAAGTAGCGCGTTTAAAAAGGTTGTATATATGATACTAGAAGACCTTCGGGTCTTTTTTTTTGTTATAAATCTCTCCGTATTGGCACATAAATAATAGGAACGGAGGTGATCGGAGGTGCATAAGCGGATAAGATGGCTGGCGGCTTTTTTCTTTATTATATATCTTTCTATTCCAGGGCTTTGTCTGCAGAAGGCTATGGCAGCTGCACAGCCTCTGATTTACAGCATTAATGTGGATAATACAGTGACGGCTGGGACGGCTTCGCATATCATTCGGGTAATTAAGGCCGCTGAGCAGAACGGTGCGGAGGCGGTGGTTATTACCCTGGATACGCAGGGAGGGCTGGTTTCCGCCACTCTGGAGATTATTGAGGCGGTGTCAGCCTCAAAGGTGCCGGTGATTACTTTTGTAACTCCGCGTGGGGCCATTGCTGCATCGGCAGGGACGTATATTCTCTTGAGTGGGAACTTGGCTGCCATGTCGCCTGGAACTACATGCGGTGCGGCCATGCCGATGAAGGTGAGCAGCACAGGAAGAACCGGGGCGGTCGACCAGAAGACGATTATTTTTATGGCGGAACATATGAAGAGCCTGGCTGGGTTACGGGGACGTCCCACCGATCTGGCGGAGCGCTTTGTGAAGGAGAACCTGACCCTTAATAACCGGGACGCCTTGGCGCAAGGTGTGGTCGATTTTGAGGCTGTTACTCTGGAGGAACTGCTGCAGAAAGTGGAAGGTAGAACGGTAAAAACCGGGGATGGGCAGCACATTTTGCATACTGCCGGGGCCAGGGTGGACAACCTGGGAATGAATATTAGCGAACGCCTGGTTCATGTAATCAGCAATCCCATGTTAGCTATGCTGCTGGTAATGATCGGTATCTATGGCCTAATTATCGCTGCTACAGCACCGGGCTTTTTCCTGCCAGAAATTCTGGGGTCCATCTGTCTAATTCTGGGCCTTTACGGAATGGGTCTCTTCGAGGTGAACCTGACCGCCGGCCTTTTGATTGTATTAGGGGTAGGCCTCCTCACTGCCGAAGCCTTTACTCCCACTCTCGGCATTCTGGGGGTAGGGGGAATTGCGAGCATCGTCTTAGGTATTCTTTTCTTCCCGGTTGAGCCCCTCCTGCCGGTGACCTGGTGGGCTTCCTTTCGGGCTATGGCTATTGGAATTGGTGTAGTGGGGGCGGGTCTTCTGGCCGTGATAGTAAGAGGGATTTGGCGACTGCGGCGGCTGCAGCCGAGTCATGGGGAAATGGAATTTACCGGTCGGGTGGGGCTGGTGATGAAGTCTCTGGACCCCCTGGGTCTGGTGCGGGTGCAGGGTGAGATATGGCAGGCTCGATCTCGGGATGAGCAGAAGATTGAGAAGGACACCAAGGTGCAGATTCTCGAAAAGGTGGGACTGGTCCTGCTGGTGGAACCGCTTGCTGATTCAATAGATTGATTAAATGATTGGAGGAAATATCATGTCAATGCTGGGCCCGTTATTAAACGTAGTTGTGGTTATTGTCGTTTTGGTTATTCTACTAAGTATGTCAGTGAAGATTCTACAGGAATACGAACGAGCAGTACTCTTTCGCCTGGGCAGATTGGTCGGTGTTCGGGGCCCTGGCCTAATTCTGATTATTCCATTTATTGACCAGATTACCCGGATGTCCTTGCGAACTATCGTATTCGACGTACCGCCCCAGGAGGTCATTACCCGTGATAATGTCACTTGCACGGTGACGGCAGTGCTCTATTACCGAGTGGTGGAACCTGAAAAAGCGGTAGTGAATGTGGAGCGCTTTCATGAAGCGACCAGCCAGCTGGCCCAGACTACCCTGCGCAGTGTCACAGGTACTGCCGATCTTGATACCATCCTGTCCCAAAGAGAAAAGCTGAATGAGACCATCCAACATATTGTAGATGAATCTACCGAACCCTGGGGAATCAAGGTAACGGCAGTGGAGATAAAGGATGTAACCCTGCCCCAGGAAATGCACCGGGCTATCGCCCGCCAGGCCGAGGCGGAGCGCAATCGCCGTGCAGCTGTCATTCAGGCTGAAGGTGAGCGCCAGGCTGCCGTGGAGTTGGCTAATGCGGCGGATATTCTGGTCAAGAGTCCCGGAGGGCTGACGGTTCGAATGCTGCGTTCCCTCTCCGAGCTATCCAACACCCAGAACACAACGATTCTATTCCCCTTACCTATGGAGCTCCGCCATATCCTACCTAAATAAATTGGGTGCAGAACCAACAGTTTCTGACTATATAAGGCGATCACCTTCAATGCTTAAAACGGGCCATATCACTTAGCCATATGAACTGGAAAGAATTCTCGGCAAGAAAACTTATAATACGCTAGACTTAGTGTATTACCAATATATTCTGAATATTAAGAAAGCAAGGGGTGTTTGTAATGGCTCATATTTTACCGGATTTACCGTATGCCTACGATGCGCTGAAACCCTTTTATGATGAAGAGACAGTAAGGTTGCACCATGATATGCACCACAAAGCCTATGTTGATGGTCTAAATAATGCAGAAGGCAAGCTGGCCGAAGCACTGGAAAAGGGCGATTTCGCTTTGATTAAACACGTCGAGCGGGAGCTGGCTTTCCACGGATCAGGGCACATCCTGCACACTATGTTCTGGGAAAATATGAAACCGGGTGGCGGCGGCCCGGCCAATGGTGCAGTAGCCACGCTAATCGACCGTGATTTCGGTTCCTTTGACAACTTTAAAAAGCTCTTCTCCGCTTCTGCTATTGCGGTAGAGGGTTCTGGATGGGCGATACTAGCTTGCAATCCGATCTTTGAAAAGCTGGTCGTACTGCAGACGGAAAAGCACCAGGATCTAACCCAGTGGGGCGCAGTTCCCCTGCTGATCGTGGATGTATGGGAGCATGCCTATTACCTTAAGTACCAAAACAAGCGCGCTGCCTGGATCGAAGCCTGGTGGAACCTGATCAACTGGGATGACGTTAACCGGCGTGTAGCTTTAATGCAAAAATAGCAAAACTGTGCACCGGGCTGTTACGGCTGCCCGGTGTGCTATTTATCGCCAAATTATCCGCGGCGCGGTGCGAGGTGGTATCTTGTGATAACGGTATTTCGGATGCCCTATCATCATAGCCCCAAATGCCTTATGACCTTCCGGCAGTGCCAGTTCCTGAATCAGCGGGGGGTAGAGCCCGGCAGCCGCCCCCACGTATCCAGCCCAGCAAGCGCCTATTCCCATAGAGTAAGCAGCCAATTCCAAATAGCTTAACGCTATCGTGCAAGAGCCCTGCGACATGCTCAGATCTTCAGGAGCATGAGCTATTATAATGTGAGGAGCATCGCGGCAGATTCTATCACTTCCCTGATCCCAGGCGGAACAAATGGCCTCCAAGTGCATCAAGGCAGCATACTCAGGCATATTTTCAATCATGTAGTGCGTCCAATCCACGACCAGGCCAGCAATGCGGTGAACTTCGTTCTTATCTTCAATTACGAGCCAATGAACAGGCTGGATGTTGTGCCCGGAAGGCGCATAAGAGGCAATATCAATTAGTTTTGCCAATATGGTACGATCAACGGTTTTATTTTTGAAGCTGCGAATAGAGCGCCGTGACTTTAGAAAATGCTCAACCTGTTCAGGTTTAGGAAGCAGATCTGGATTAATCGGCAAACATTCCACTGTATTCACAGTACTTACAGATATAGCTTTGTTGGGACAAACGGCCACACAGTGTCCGCAGCTTACGCAAATCTCTTCGGCTCCTTTTACTGAGCCAGGAAATGAATCAGGTTCCTTAAATGTAATTAGTTTCATAGGGCATTCGGCGGCGCAAACACGGTCGCGTTTGCATTTATCATGATCGACAGTCAAAAAGCCCATTTACTCTCCCCCTATATATTAGTCTTAAGCGCGTTCACTTTATGCATTAATGCTCTTCATACCTTCTTCAGTATAACGTTCCCCACGGACTTCGTGAATGGGAAACACCGATTCAATTTCTGCAATTTCCTGATTGCCCAAGGTTATTTCCGTGGCGCTGATATTTTCCAGCAGGTTTTTAATTCGCCTTGTTCCGGGGATGGGTATTATATTATCATCCTTGGACAAAACCCAGGCTAATGCCAGCTTGGAGAGGGAAATATTTTTTAGACTTGCCAGCTCTTTAAGTTTTTTTACCAGGGCTTGATTATGAACATAATTTTCTCCCGTCATTCTGGGAAGCCCTCCTCGAAAGTCACCATTTTGTGATATTACTGATTTATCCAGTTTGCCCGTTAAGAATCCACGGCCCAGGGGACTATATGCTACTAAAGCAATACCTAATTCCTTCAATGTGGGAAGCACTTCATTTTCCACTTCTCTGGTCCATAGAGAGTATTCGCTCTGGACAGCAATCAGCGGATGAATGGCATGAGCTCTTTTTATGGTAGGAGCGGAAGCTTCTGAGATTCCTATGTATCGGACCTTTCCTTGCGCTACCAACTCTGACATGGCCCCTATGGTATCTTCAATAGGGACATTAAGATCAACCCTATGCAGGTAGTATAAATCTATCACTTCCCGCTTTAGCCTTTGCAGGCTTGCTTCACAGGCTTGTTTAACATATTCCGGACGTCCGTTTATGGTCCGTTCATATTTCCCCTTCTCCCTGACTATTCCAAACTTCGTGGCAACAAATACATCACCATGCCAGTCTTTCAATGCAGAAGCGACTAATTCTTCATTATGTCCCGCCCCATATTGATCTGCGGTATCCAGCATGTTAATACCGTTCTCGAGGGCCGTTAAAATCGTTTGCTTCGATTCTGCGTCATCACTCTCCCCGTAGAACTCACTCATACCCATGCAGCCCAATCCAATTGCTGATACTTCCGGCCCGTTTTTGCCCAGCTTCCTTTTCTTCAAAAGATTCATCTCCCCATTAAATTAATGAAGGTACTCCCCCAAGACAGCGTAATATATCTTTACATTAATGTAATACAACATATTATTCTTGTCAATATATCTTACAAAATTGAAAAACATACTTACAAAGTATATAATTTAAATGAATTTTACTATAAGAGGACTGATATAATGTCAAATGATAAACTATCTCCTTCGATCGTATTGGATGAACCTATTCTGTCGCGTATTATTGTGGGCATCGGTGAAGTATGCGAAATCACGGGCGTGTCTGCTAGACAGCTTCGTTATTGGGAGTGCAAGGGCATAATTAGCTCTTTATGCAACTGTACAAATCGCAGATATGACTACGCCAACATCGAAAAAATAGTCTTGATCAAAGATTTTCTTGATCAGGGCTACACTCTAGAAGCTGCAGCTAAGAGACTTGAGGAACGCATACAGCAGGTCAATGGTGTCATTGTCAAACTGCAAGATCTATTCTATCCAAATTATAATGATGCCTGTGATAAAGATCCCAACAACAAAAAATCTAATGTAGAAATGATTGGAAAGTCATACAACATAGACGGCCAGGACTATATCCTTATTGGCCTGGCTACTCACTGCCAGACCAAAGAACTCCTGAAAATTTTTTCTCCCTTGGATAGAAACCCTAAAAATTTATTAGCAAAACCCCAGGATTGAGTTTTCTCTACGAAACCAAGGAGCCCTCCTTCCGATATTTCCTTGGAAGGGGCAGTCTCTAAAGGAGCGGAGAAAAGAAACATGGTGCCTTCTGCCGTCAGCTTCCCCCCCACCCTTAACACACCGGGCTCCAGCGCCCGAAATCAAACCAAGCAGGTAAGTAAATGCAAGAAAAGTGAACATCCCCGGATTTAACTCAAATCTGTTTAGTCCAAAATAAAAACGGGAGGAATATGGAATGGCTAAACCTTCATTTGATGAGTTCACGGATATGCTGGATAAAGCAGTAAATCGCATTCCGCCACAGTTCTGTAAGGACTTGACCGGTGGCTTTAATGTACAGAAAAGGAAAAAAAGCGAGGGCGAATATTACATACTGGGAGAGTACGTTGAGGGCGGCCATCTGGGCTGTTTCATCGTGTTTTATTATGGCTCTTTCGTGGGAGTGCTGGGGGATGAGCCCATGGAAACCTGGGAAGCAGAGATTATGGATACAGTACTGCACGAACTGCAGCATCACCTGGAAGCCCTAGCAGGCAGAGACGATTTAGCCCGTAAGGAAATAGAGGAACTGGCAAAAGCCCTGCGCGAAGAATAAATGCTAAACCAACTTAATAATTGGCTATCTTATCGATTGAGAGTCACAACAGTGATATATTGCACTATAAGATCAAAGAAATGGGGCGAAGCTAATGAATAGTAAAATCGCAGAATGTCGCTCATTATTTTCACTCTCACAAGCAGTTCTATTTTCCGTGTTTTTAATTGGCCTCACCACACATATATTGGTATGCCTTTTGAATTCGGAAAAGGGTAAAGCACAATACTATTTACACCTTACTACTCAATATCCGCATCAGTAATCCTGACATCATCCAGGAATTCGGATATGGACATACCAAGACCCTTCGAGATCCTTAATAAAGTAACCAGTTGGGGATTTTTACTTCGGCCTTTCAGAATGCCGTCCACCGTTGACTGGGTTAGTCCAGATAAAACAGCTAGTCTATTAATACTAATTCCCCGCTCTTTACAGAGTTCTTCAATTCTTTGAGCTATTGCTTCTCCCAGGTTCACTCATCTCACCTCATAAGCTAACGATATATCGTTAGAGATATCTTACCAAAAACTATTAAAATTAATTAACCACCTGACGTTGACCGTGGCGAAAATTGGAAGTATAATTCCATTAACGCCACGTGGTTAATTATGGGAGAGGGGGATAAATATGGTCCGAGCAATAAAGAGATACCGCGAGCTCAAGGGCTGGAGCCAAAGCTGTCTGGCCCGGAAGTCCGGGGTGTCGCAGACATATATATCGGAGTTGGAGGCTGGGAAGTGGACCCCAAACCTGTCGATCCTGCGTAAGCTTGCCTCTGCCCTGGGAGTTCCTGTTTCTGCTCTCCTGGATGATGAATACGAGGGGGATGATGAGGATTACATATCGGGCAATAGTAAAAGAATTCAACTCCAAGCAATTTAGCCAAAAACAAGTCGCCCTTAAAAGAGAATGCCGTAGATATGACGCATCTCTGAATGAGTTCTCCGACAAGCTCGAACAGATTGATTTTCAAATACGTTTTTTAGCTGGATTAATTTACCGGATGGCCCATGATAGCAACATTAAAACGGGAAATAGTATACGTATTTTGCGTACCCCGGATGAAATGGCCGATTATCTGTATAAACAAGATGCCGACTGTGTGATGCTCACTTCTCCTGAGCATATGCCGGTGGTGTTAAAGCGCAAAGAGATCGGTTGGGTGAAGGATTGGGATGAATTTGCGGATTGGCTGATGGTGCATTGGGAATCGGAAATTTTGGTCATTGCTGTTTCCTAAATAAAACAAAATGGGGACCGCTTTTATCCCGGTAGCCTGCAAATTCACCTGAACAGCTCTGGTTGCCAAAACAAGAGGATCAAATCTATAAGGCATATTCACATCTCCTTGCAATATTTCATTAGTATCTTGGGGGAGGCATGGGAATTGTTCTTTTGCCTGCAATAACAAGTCTGTCAAAGCAAGGTCATACAAAGCAATGACCCAGATCATTATCAGAATAGTAAACATATTTTTCTAATTTACCTAGCGAGAAACTATTCTTATGTTCAGCCATACTACTTATCTCCAGGGCTTCAATAAGCCCTGGTTTGTTTAATATAATCCTAGTATTTTATCCCTGGATCACCTGCCATGGAGTTAACCGTACCCTGAGGGTAAAAAACATTATAATGATCTAGCTGGGGATCGGGATTCTGCTGAGTGGCTTTAGGAAATATGAACAGTAGCTGATATTTTTCTCCAGCTTTATATACCAACATGTCTTCAGTATCGTAATGATGAGTATTTTCAGGTGTTCCTAGAACCTCCTTAACTTTTGACATTTTAAGTTCTTTTAATCTATTATCGAATGACCTCACATCGAAAATCTGTGATCCCTTATTAATCCCAAAAGCTACATTGTGTATTGAATAGGTGGCATACCTACCTTTAGCAGCAGCGATATATTCTTCCTTGTCAGGATCTCCCCATTTTTGCTTCACGGTTTCTATAACAGTGGTTTCAATGGGAAATTCGCAGTTTATAATCTTTCCTTGCGGGGCTAACTGCTTAATCTCATTCAACAACGCTGCTTGTACATCTGGTATTTGCACCGGATTAGAATTGCTGGATTCCGTTGGATTTTTAGCCGCTTGTGGGTCAGGTTGCTCTAATGTACCTTGTTTATTTGATGCGCAACCCACGAATAAGACCAAGCTAAACAATAATAAAGCTATTATAAACATGAGCCGTTTTGACATAAGAATATTTCCTCCTTAAATCATATTTCACCACTGCCTCCATCCCATTATTATCTCCAAGGTTGTAGAAGGCAACTCCTTTCATAGGTTATTCTGGTGCTCCTTTTGTCTTTATTTTCCGAACCTGTTTCTATTATTTTATTTGGCTATATCATAATTGGCAAATAGGTTTTGCGTTGTTATTTATCAAACATCGTGATAATATGTTTGTATAATTGCCAACATCTTCGATTATTATCTATCAATGGACGATGGCCTTGTTCTGACCAGAGGAACCAAAATCCTTATGTACTCAAGACTATTAAGCCTAGGATGAAAATAATTTGCAGGGAGCGTGTTTTAGAATGGATATTTATGAGCTCTTCAGAAATGCTTCGCCCGTAGAACTGAAAAATGGATATGTTGAAGTCGATGATCAATATATATGTTTGCTCTGTGGAAAGATAATTGAAAAAGTCGATAATTACAACGTCGAAACTTCATCATATGCAGGGGAGAATTGCATGCAGGTGCATGTCTCAAGCTCCCATGGGTCTAAGTTTGAATACTTGATCCATTTGGATAATATGAAGCAGGTAATCTGCCGTTTTGAGATCAGCCGAATCTATTCGGAAAAAGAGGTAAATGCGATAATAAAAGAGGTCTATGAGGATTATGTAACTTTGAGAAGGTATTTAATAGATTTTGGTTTTATGGACAGAAAGACTGATGGAAGTCAATATTGGCTAAAAGAAAATAACCCAAAACAAGTATAAAGCTGACCTGTAAATGTGCAAACAGTCAAAAATGGTAAATAATAATGGCCGTTATCTGTTCCATGACTACCCATAGACCAGATAACGGCCATTTAACCTGACCGGCGCTAAGTGAAACTACGAAACGAAAGTTTAGGAGCAGCAGCAGCCGCCTTCCTTGCCCATTTTAGCCATGATTTCCGGGACTAGTTCTACTAATTTAGCCAACCCTCCCTTTTGACTGAGCGAATAGACCTGCACCCCACTTTCATCGACAATAATCAAAGCGGTCGGTGAAACATTCAGACCAGCCCCGCCTGCCTCACCTGTGCCTACTCCCTGCTGCGGCGCGTTGCCCTCTCCTCCGCCAGCTCCAAAGCCTACACGGACGGATATTAAAGGAATGATTGTCTTGCCATTACTCACGATAGGTTCACCGATGACTGTTTTGGCCTGAACCATGTTTTCCAGATGGGAAACGATCGCTTCGATACCTTCTTTAAGCATATTGAACAGCCTCCTTTTGTTTTTTTCTGTATTTTATTTTCGGCCACCAAATGGCTCTGACCGGCTTCTTTAATGAAAACACTACACATATTGTCAGAATCTGAAAGGGAATAAACCATCCCCGAACACTTCCCCGAATGTCAACCAGCGCCCTGGTAAAATCAGGGTTGAGATCTATAGAACTGCTGCCCCTATTAAGGGCTGCTATCACACCCACCGTAACTCCAGTCAAGGACGGATCCTCAAAGCCATACGTGCCGGTTAGGTTCAGTTCCAAATGCAGTGCCCGCACTAGCTTGCGGAATACAACCTTCAATGCAGTAAATAGCTGTAGGTTGATGAAAGACGATATATTACCACTTGAGCCACCTGGCTTTTTTTCGGTGCGGAGCTTTTTTCTGCCAGGGGTTTTTCTTATACTTTTAGGTTTCGCTTTTTTCAATCCTAGGAAGCCCAATGACCAGTGAAATCTTCCTTCGCTGCGGATTACTTCAAAGCTGAACAATCCCCAGGCCCATCTAACCCGCCCCTGAAAGCTCAAGCTCTCTGCATATTCTCCCAAAATATCCAAGTGAATCGGAGCCAGCAATATTATTCCTAACAGGACGCCAAGGGTTAAAAGGATATAGATTAGAACCTCACTCACTGATTCCCTCCCTTCTTGTCCTGGGGCGGGAAGACAAATCGCCGGGCTAGAGCTATGGTACCCGACATCAACCTGGGAATTTGACGACCGGTAGCTCGGCTCACCGTGGAAAGCAGGGCTACACCAGGGAAATAGCTCGCTCCAAGAATGGCAGGCTGCCAGGCTAATTTTTGGGTATCCCAATAACTAGCTTCGGAACTTTTGTTATCTTGCCTACTGCGCATGGCCTGGTGAATAATTTGCTGGCGAAGATACGGCAGCTCTGCCGGCAGTTCCACTTCATTGGTTTGGCCCAACTCCAACCACAGAAGCTGTAAGCGTGCTATTTCCTGGCGGCACGAACGGCATTGGCCTAAATGCAGTTCCACTGTTTTCCGGGCCTCTGCATCCATCTCCCCGTCCAGATACATTTGCAAACTTTCCTGATTGCACTGCATCGATCATTCCTCCCAAGCGTAGTATGTGGATAATCCTTTGCGTAAAGCGGCACGAGCACGGAATAAATGGGTTTTGACCGTGCCCAACGGCACTCCGGTTTCTTCGGCTATTTCCTTGTAGCTCATTCCTTCCTGATGCCGAAGGACAACTAATAACCGGTACACCTGAGGCAGCCTGTTTATGGCCTCCTGAAGAAAACGACCAGTTTCCTGCCACTCAATTTCTTGAGCAGGATCTTCCCTGGATGCTAAAGTGTCGGCCAGAGTCAGATTGCCATCCGCTACAGGTTGATCTAAAAACAGGGGAGCGGATGAGTGCCTTTGCAGGAAATTGACACAGGTATTGACGGCAACCTGACGCAGCCATGGTTTAAAAGGGCGGTTTAGTTGATAAGTCTCCAGTCCCTGAAAAACCCTGATGAAGGTTTCCTGGGTTAAATCCAGGGCGTCCTCGCGATTGTTGATAAAACTTTGGCAAAGACGGTATATATAACCCTCATAGCGGCGCATTAAGTCCTGGTATGCTTGTTCCTGCATTTCCCGGCACTTGAGTACCAGCTGGCGATCGTCCTCAGCCAACGGGGCTCCCCCTCTCCCTATCACTACTCTATACAGGGGTTTATTAAGAAAAGTTTCAATTATGCAAAAAATATTTTTGGAAAAAAGCAAGAATGAAGTAAAAGCTAAAAAACCCCGCTTCTTACTCTCTGAATGAGAGAAATTAAATCGGGGGTAGAGGGGCCTTTTTGATTCGCAGTAATTATAAATATTTGCTGGCTTCACGCAAACTCAGGAAGTGAAGGGCATTACTTTCTAAAAACGTCCGGACCCATATCTTATTGGTTTTAGAGTATTCCCTAAGCACCCTCCTGCATATCAAGGTGACCCTACCCTTGATTTCTAGTGGTGAAATAGCCTGGGACTAGAGCAAGCCATAGCCATGTCATATTCATTACAAGCATCAATCACTATATCATCTCTAATTGAACCTCCGGGTTGAACAATGAATTTTACCCCACTCTGGGCGGCTCGATCAATATTATCCCGGAAAGGGAAAAACGCATCTGAACCCAGAGAGACTCCGGTTAAGCTCTTTAACCAGGATGCTTTCTCTTCGGCCGTTAATCGCTGCGGTATACTTTCTAGTGCATTACTCCAGCCACTAATTTCCATGGGGGTAACATCATCTCTCAAGTATTGATCTATAACATTATCGCGTTCAGGTTGGGCTGCGCCCTTCTTAAAGGGTAATGCTAGTACCGTAGGATGTTGCCTTAAATACCAAATATCTGCTTTCGCGCCAGCTAGTCTGGTACAGTGGATTCGAGATTGTTGCCCGGCGCCGACGCCAATTACCTGGCCGTCTAAAACAAAACAGACGGAGTTGGACTGGGTGTATTTTAGTGTAATCATAGAGATAAGTAAGTCCCGTTGGGCCTGAGGAGGGATATTCTTATTGTTGCTTACTATATTGGTAAGCAGTTCCTCTTTTATTATTACATCATTTCTTTTTTGCTCAAAGCTAATGCCATATATCTCTCGATTCTCAAGCTCTTCCGGCTCATAATCCCAATCCATTTCTATAATGCAATAGCTGCCTTTCTTCTTTCTTTTCAAAACTTCCAGGGCTTCGTCAGTATAGCCTGGGGCAATTATTCCATCGGAAACTGCTCCCTTAAGAATAGTAGCCGTAGGCAAATCAACTATATCACTTACAGCCGCCCAATCGCCGTAGGATGACATTCTATCGGCACCTCTAGCTCGCGCATAAGCAACAGCTATGGGAGATAATTCCAATCCCTCAACAAAATAAGACTTTTTCAATACCTCACTTAGCGGCAAACCCACTGCAGCACCAGCTGGACTCACGTGTTTAAAGGAAGCTGCTGCCGGTAAGCCAGTGGCTTGTTTTAGTTCCTTCACCAGCTGCCAGGAATTAAAAGCATCCATAAAATTGATATAACCAGGAGTGCCATTGAGAATCTTAATAGGCAAAGGTTGGTTCTTGCTATAAATTCTGGCTGGTTTTTGTTGTGGATTACACCCATACTTAAGTACAATTTCCGAATTTCCCATTATTACAACCTCCTTAAAAATCAATACAAAAAACCTGAGCAAATACATAATCTACCCAGGCAGTCGATAATCCAAGTGACTCATGCTCCCTATGGCAAACTCCATTTCCACCAGTTACATGCGAATTAAATATATCATAAACGCAATTGTATTTCAAAGACAACTATTCCGAATATCGTAAAAATCGATTATTTAATCATCATATTTTGTTAACGGTTCGAATCATATCTTCTTCGTGGTCGTAAAGCCTGTTATCAAGGAGGGCATAAAAGCATTCCTGCATAGTGCCCAGTTCCTCGCTACGTGCATTTCTTTGAGTTTTTATAATAACCTATCCCAAGAACCGCAACTATGGTTAAGAAAGGAATCAGCATCGAAAAATATGGAATAGAGCTTCCAGCATACTTGATGATCAAGGTGTCACTTACCATCATCTGCCCCGCTGTCCAGGCTAGTACAGCTGCTCCGACGTAAACGATAAGCGGATGTTTTTCGATAAGCTTAAGAATAATAGTGCTCCCCCATACAATTATAGGAACACTTATTATAAGCCCAGCAATCACCATCGCTATACTTCCGTGAGCAGCACCCGCAATTGCTATCACATTATCTATACCCATAACAACATCAGCTACGATGATTATCTTAATGGCTTCGACTAGGCTATTACCGGTTTTACACTCAATTTTTTTCTCCTCTACTAATAATTTTAAAGCAATCCATACCAACAATACTCCTCCTGCAAATTGTAATAGCGGTACTTTCAGTAAATATAATGCTACCGCAGTAAATAGAGTCCTGATAAGAATTGCACCTACTACTCCCCAAAACATAGCCTTTCTACGTTGCTCGGGCAGGAGATCTTTACTAGCTAGGGCTATCAATATAGCATTGTCTCCGCCAAGTACTATATCAATTACTACAATGCTGCTAATTGCTGTGATTGTTTCTAATCCAGTCACTTTATCTACCTCCGCATACCTTTATAAATTAATCTTCATTTGATTCAATATTTCTACCTAACACCTTAGCTCAGCCAAGAAAAGAAGCCTGATAATAAAGAGGTCCAAGTAAAATATCATGCACGCATTTCACAAATCCCAAGCTATTCCTTTGCTTATAATTCTCATATTGATCGAATTCATTTTCAATTATTTTGATCATTCCGACTGTACCAACTGCAAGTGTCAAAGTTTCGATCTGTGTTTGGAGCTGTCCTAACCTGTGCGCAACCTCCATATCTACACATCCCAAAATAGCGGGCAACAAAAGACAGCATGTTATCGTTATTCTAAATATCTGTTTCCATTTATTCATGAATTCACTCTTCTTCCCTATATTTTAGTTAAATAAAAAGACCTTTGTCTCAATCAAGAGACAAAGGTCTCACTTAGTCAATAATCTGACCGATAGAACCAGACGTTTCCGCCATGATGTTGATTCTATCCTAAGTAGTTACTCCCCTTTGCTTATTCTTTTATATTATATAAAAAAAATACTAATTGCAAGTATCATTTTGCTAATCCCACCAACCGTTTTTGGAGTCTGCTGTATGAGGCGGACCTCACATGTTACCTACCCATTACTTCTTATCAAAAAATTTTAGACAGGCATTAACTACCTCCTCATCATAAAGTATTCCCTTATTCTGAAGTATTTCTACTAATGCTTTATCAACTCCTAAAGATTGACGATATGGCCTTAATGACGATATTGCTTCAACTACATCTGCTACTGCAAGTATTCTTGCGGCAGGAATTATATCATTTATAGTAAGTCCAAACGGGTAGCCAGATCCATCAATTCGTTCATGGTGTTGAAGCACTATTTCTGCAACAGGTTCTTTAAAGGGAATCAACTGTACTATTTCAAAACCGTTTTGGGAATGGGTTTTGACTAAGGCCATTTCTATTTCCGTTAGAGCTCTGGGCTTATTTAATATATCTAAGGGTATAGACATCTTTCCAATATCGTGCAGTAAGCCTGCAATAACAATTGATTTTATTTCCTTTTGAGTAAGGCCCATTATTGTAGCTATCCCTTGGGCAATCTCAGAAACACGTTTTTGGTGATCAGCAGTATAAGGATCGCGTTTTTCGCCTGCTGCTGAAAGTGCTTTTACTGCCCCATCCAGGGAATTTCGAAGATTTTTCACGCTCTCTTCCAGTTCCTCCCGAACTTTCTTTTGGTCAGCACGTGCACGCAACGACATAATACCATAGGATAAATTGTCTGCAAGTTTAGTCAAAAGAGCTAATTCACAATTGTCAAACGCATCGATTTCGTCTGCATAAATATTTAATGCGCCCGACGCCCCGCCCTCTATTTTCAAGGGAAGAGCGATACTCGAGGCATAAGCCCGTTGATTAGCACTATTACGCCATGGGGTATAATTTGGATCTGAGGCAATATTTCTTACAATTTGGGGCTTCCCCGAATGGATAGCCATACCAGTGGGACCTCTCCAGCGTTCAGGGTCTGTTAATTCGATTCTAAGATCTTCTAAGTATCCTTCCCCATGTCCACCTTGAGCTACTGGAATGACGGTCTGAACTTCATCATTTTCAATAAATCCGACCCAAGCAAAACGGTAACCTATATCAACAACAACTCTACATATTTCTTGAAACAGTTGGTTTTCGTCATGGGCTAACAGTAGAACTTGATTGCATTCGCTGAGTAATCTATAAGATCGATCAACCCCTTGAATTTCCACTTTCTCACCTTCTCTAACGTTCTGTAGTAGTTATGCTCTCGTAATATGATATACGGGAAACTACCATAAGGTTCCATGAATAGGATAGATAACCAGCATTACTCAGAACATGGTAGTACTGGTCAAACATAGTCCCATGCTCATGTCATGGATTCAAAGTGTCGATAAAGTCAGGCCGAGCAAAAAAGTTCAAGAGCAAGGCATAAATAAAAGCCCGTGATTGAGGCGTACATAGGTACGTTGATTGAACGGGCATTTGTTAATAACGCTGCTATTGGGCTTTTTTGACGGTCTGAGCCCATGCTCATGTCATGGGTTTTATTTCTTTGGAAATCTCTCGGAAACATTGGCTGGGATGATTTTATGGCGAGTGCTGATATGATGACATTCATTATCTCGGGTTGAGTTGCGGTTTCGTTTCAGATCAACATGTACCGTAAGCACATCATTGTTAATCGCATATATGGTATATAACCCTAATGATAACCCATACCGATCAGGATGCTTGCAGAGGCGGGAATGGGAGTTGAATCCATGGTCTATAGACGCCAATTAATAGTCTATGGCGGTCATCACCTGACGGGAATGAGTCTTTTTAGAATTGCGTATGCTACAGGGAGAATAACCCTGGGAGTACAGGCTACCCATTTTCATTCCGATTAGGGAGCTTATTTCATTTATATCGCTTACTCCTTTGGCCGCTAATGCCGCTAATAATACCTTCCCACAAGCAACTGCATCTTCCAGGGCATTATGATGATTGAATTGGTGGCCCACACTTCTACTGACCGTATCAAGTTTGTAATTATCTAACCCGCTCCAAATTCTTCGGGATAGCTTATATGTACACAAATAATCAACTGTAGGATATTCGATATTATACAAATCCAGGACATGACGTAAAGCCGACATGTCAAATGCAGCGTTATGTGCAACTAATACAGAATCACTCAGCAAAGGTCTTAACTCATTGTAGATTGTGTTGAATTCCAGAGCACCTTGCACATCCCTGGGCTGTATTCCATGAATCATAATATTAAAAGGGTCAAAGAAATTATGGGCAGTATGCGGTTTAACCAGCCAATACTTGGTTTGAATAATATGGCCCTCTTCAATCACTGCTACCCCTACAGCACATATACTGCCAATAAAGCGATTGGCAGTTTCAAAATCTATGCATACCAGTTTCAAAATATTTTGGCTCCCCTCCCCGATAGTTGACCCAATCAATGCCATAAGCATCCCACTTAGTATCGCACCAGCAGGACAATAAACAGCATAGTTGGGTGGAATAGCGGTTCATATTTTCCTACTAATACCAATATATTATATACTAATTGATTGCCCGGTAATTATCCATAGCAAGGACAAAACATTTATTAGCGATTGTTTAGTGTCTTACTGGAGCTGATTATTTGCAGATGAGGGAATACTTTCCAGCCAGTCATCAGCATTCCCAGCACTATCATAAAGCCTCCCAAACAGCTCTGCCAGCCCGGCTGCTCTCCTAATAACGCAATGGACACAAGCAATGAAGTAAAGGGCATTAATCCGGAAAAAGCTGCTGCTATTGAGGCATCACAGCGTTTAATACCTGCGTACCAGAAAATATAGCCCAGGGCTGTAACCATCAAACCGTACCAAAGTAAAGCCAGCCATTCAATAAGGCCAAGTGATAACAGTGATTCTAGCGGATATTCCAGGGCGGCTGGCCACAGACAAAGCAGCCCGGCAATTGCGCTTACCAGTATGCTTTGCACAATAGGGTCTAATTTCTGCAATTGCTGAGTCTCCATTTTAAGGTTGGCTCGGCGGGAAATTACGTTGAACAGTGACTCACATAGGGCTGCCGACAGCACCAACATATTTCCTATAAAATGCTCTTTAGTAAATCCATTTCCCTGCCCTACCGCTGTTTGAATCAGCAAAATTCCGCTCACTGTACTGACAACACCCATGATACGATTTTTATAAAGAGGTTCTGACAGCCAAAACCTGGCCATCAAGGCAGTTAGAGCCGGACTTGCTCCGGTAAGTATCCCAGCTTCCCCAGCGCTAGTATATTTCAAGCCCGTTAATAGAAACATGCGAAATAAAAACATCCCGCACAGAGCCTGCAAGAATATAATTTTCCAATCAACTATGGCCATCTTCTCTAAATTCGACTTAAGGCGATAGCCGCAGAACGGGAGCAAGACCAACAGGGATAAAACCAGGCTGCTGGAAGTAATAGTGAATATCCCTAACTTTCCAGACAACACCCGGGCGGCAATAACGGAAGATCCAGCCAGGATAAAGGCACCTGCCAGATAAAGCTTGCCAATATAACTTTGCATTCATAATTCACCTCTTGAGATTGGGCTGGTAATTGCCAGGCCATAAACGCTCATGTTATAGTAATACAAAACTAACTGGTATTGTTAAAGAGCCAGTTATGGCTAAATATTAGGGGGCCAGTTAAGCTTATGTGGGGTATTGAATTAAAACGCAACAGTGATATTACTCTATCACGCCAGATATACCTGAACTTACGGACTAAGATTCTGGAAGGATATTTAAAGCCAGGTGAATCACTTCCTTCTACTCGTGAACTATCCAGAATTTTGGGCATATCCCGCAATACCGCTTGCGAAGCCTATGATATGCTCTTGGCCGAAGCTTTTACTGAAAGCCGTCAGGGCTCGCCCACCCGGGTTGCAGAGGGCCTGCAACTAGAACCAACAACACCAGCCCTGCCAAAATTAAATCGGGTTGAGCCACCCCAAGCTGCCTTTCGAGCAGACTTTCGCACCGGCCAACCCGATTTGCGACGTTTTCCCCAGCACCAATGGCTTCAATTGCTGCACCAGAGCGCCCCAGAAATTCCCTTGTCTCAATGGGGCTACAGTGGCCCCCAGGGACTACTACAGCTGCGCGAGGAAATTGCCGCCTGGCTCTTGCGAAGCCGAGGTATCAAGGTTCATCCCCAGGATATATATATTACTGCAGGGGCTACGCAAGCTTTGCACTTGCTGGCCGATCTCCTATGCAATGATGGGCAGGAAATATTGGTAGAAGACCCCGGACACACCGGTATGATTCACGCTTTACAGGGTAAAGGCATCCCCATCCGTCCCGTACCCGTGGATAAGCACGGACTGCAAACTGAGCATCTGAATGGTCAAGGAGCTGCTGCAATATATGTCACCCCTTCCCACCAATTCCCCCTGGGAGGAATCCTTCCGGCCCTGCGCCGGACTGCACTGGTACGGCAAGTACGTGAATATGAGCAATATATTATTGAAGATGATTATGATAGCGAGTTCCGTTATAGTGGAGGTCCCATAGCTCCCCTCTACTCAATGGACCCGGAGCGGGTAATATATGTTGGAACTTTTAGTAAAACACTCTTTCCAGCCTTGCGTATAGGCTATGTAATACTACCGCACCAACTACAGGCACAATGGCGTTATCTTCGCACCCATGCCGATGTTCAGAATCCGCTTTTCGAACAGGCCGCCTTGGCCCAATACCTGCAAAGTCGCAAGTTTGACCGCCATGTACAACAAATGAGGAAGCTTTACGGGCAAAGACGGAAAATACTTCTAGAAACCCTGGCAGAAGTGTGGGGCAGTAAATGGATCCCCTGGGGAGACGCGGCTGGTTTGCACCTGGCTGTAGAATTTCCAGGAATGAGCTTTGATATGGAATTTGTACGTCAGGCCAAAGAGGCAGGCATCTTGGTTACTCCGGCAGAATATCACAGCCTCAATAAAGGCCTGCATCAGGATAAGCTGCTGCTGGGCTATGGTCATTTGGAAGCCGAGGAGATACGTCAAGGTATTCGTCTTTTATATGACTTTATACATAGCAATTAGCCAGTACTTTCTACGGGTTAAACCGGTATCCGGTTCCCCATATGGTCTCAATATACTCCGGAGTTGATGGGTCTTTTTCAATCTTTTTACGCAGCTTTTGAATGTGAACAGCTACGGTTGCTGTTTCTCCGCCATACTCATCCTCCCATATAGTGGTGAAAATATGTTCTTTGGTAAAAACGGTGTTGGGATTGGTGGCGAAGAAGAGTAACAGCTCATATTCCTTGTGAGTAAACTGAACCTTTGATAAACTTTTTTAAAATATTTATAAATTCGCTTATTAAAGGTTTAGTCTTATTTTTCCAGTAATTGCCTTCTGGATGAGTTTGTGCTAGACTAATACGCGATAGTGGTATTTACTGATGTCTAGCCGAAGTATGACTAGAGGAATTTATTAAAAAAATATCCAAGGAGGTTTTTATGCAAGAACAATTACAGCTGATCGAATCTCAACTCTACAAAAGTGAGCTTACCTTCCCTCCCCTGCGGGATCTCCTTTTGCGCTCGGGAGAACTTAGAGCATGGTACAAATATTACCGTGGTTACAATCAATGGGTGGGGAAGCATTATACTGAGGAGAACGTTTTCCTAATGAGCCACGTTCTTATCTGGAACCAAATCTCAGAAAACGGCAGAATGACAATCTACTCCTTTGATCTGAATGAGATCGCTAAAATTGAACGCGCCTATGCCTTCGAAGACAAAACGCTGCAAAAACTGGTTCTTTCAGAGGCAACGATTACTTTTAAGGGTATGAAGGACGGCCGCACTCGCGACTTTGTGGTTCTTAAACGTCCCCTTCCTGCGGAAATGGGAAATGCAGAAGGCTTTGATAAGCTTCTAGATCTACTTTACTAAATAGAAATCGCTGCGCCAATAAGCTGTAATTTGCAGCGATTACCAGATTTTAATAGACTTAATTGAAAAGATGGTAGCATATGCAAAATATCAAATCCATATGGGTATTAGGAATAGGTGGCGTAGGTGGCTATTTTGGCGGGCGGATAGCTTATGCTTTAAATGATATTAATGACGGCAGGCAGATCTATTTTATTGCCCGCGGCCAACATTTGCAGAAAATTCAAGAGACCGGGCTTTCATTGCAGCGCAATGATGAAACATTTATCTGCCCCCCTGCCCTAGCATCCGAAAATATGGCCGGATTTCCAGCACCGGACCTCTGCCTGTTATGCGTAAAAAGCTATGATTTGGAGGATGCTGTACAAAGCCTCAGTAAATATATTAGTGACAACACTATTATTATACCCCTATTAAATGGGCTGGATATCTACCAGCGAGTTCGTAAAATTATGGACAAAGGCATGGTTCTACCGGCCTGTGTTTACATAACAAGTTATGTCGAGAAACCGGGTAAGGTAGTACAAAATGGACCCGATGGACGGGTAGTGTTAGGCTGGGATCCGCAGTTCCCAAGCTTCGACCCCTGCAATTTGCTGGCATTCAGCCAGGAGATGGGTCTAGATCTCAATTGGAGCCCGAATCCCTATCCCTCAATCTGGGAAAAGTATCTCCTGGTGGGGTCTTTTGCTCTAGTAACAGCAGCCAGCGGCATGAGTTTTGGTGAAGCCTTAAACGATTCGGAAGGCAAAGCAAATCTAACAGGTATTATGAAGGAAATCATCGAACTAGGGCAAAAACAAGGAATTGATCTAAAAATGGATCTTATCGAAAACACATTTACATTTATGAGTCGTTTTCCCTATGATGCCCGCAGTTCCTATCAGAGGGATCTAGAACAGGGCCGGGGTAAAAACGAAGGAGATATATTCGGAGCAACTATTATTCGTATGGGAAAAGAGTTAGGCGTACCCACCCCTATCACGGAAAAAATGATCCAGCGGATCGAAGATCTCCACCCTTTAGCGTGACAGCTAACCAAAAATAACATCTCCCCGCTTCTACCTGCCATTCCACTTCAACTTTTCCCCAAGTATTTTTAGATGTCTATCTTTACATGATATCCCATCGCACAGGATATCATAAGAGATCTTAGAATTAGGTAAAATGCCAGAGAACTTCCAATCATAGCTGGACTTGTCCATTTCAGAGAGCTTATAGCCTGTTTGAACAATTATGGTCATTACCTTAGACTATTAATAATTCTACTCATAGACTGCTTCGTTAAGCATAGGAGCAGTGGAATGTTCTTTGACAACACAACAGTTGAGAGAGGAGTTTTTTAATGTTCGGTAAAAAGATCATAGTTCCAATTTTCATATTGTCATTATTCTTTACGGGTTTGTTATTTGCCAGAAGTGACACCGCTATGGCAGCTTCCAACCTTTCCTGGGGCTCACGCGGAGCCGAGGTAGTACAATTACAGAACACCTTGAATACAAAGGGGTACTGGTGTGGATCAGCAGATGGAATTTTTGGTCCTAATACATACCAAGGAGTAACTAGTTTCCAAAAAGATGCCCAGCTGATTGTTGACGGTATAGTTGGACCTCAAACAAGACAAGCCCTAGGTTTATCAAGTAACATAGCGTCAGGTTCAACCGTATCCAGATCTGGTACTGCTACTACCCGTGCTGGTAAGGTTCTAACCATGGTAGCGACTGCATATGACGGTTGTTATGAGTGTAATAAACCATACTATGGACTACCATCATATATTGGCCTTCCATTGGCTAGAGGAATCATCGCCGTAGATCCTAATGTTATTCCTATGGGAACCAGACTTTATGTTGAAGGTTATGGAGAAGGAATAGCAGCAGATCAGGGTAACGCCATCAAGGGTAATAGACTTGATCTTTTCTTTGATACTCATCAGCAGGCATTGGATTATGGAATGAAAACAGTCACAGTTACAATTCTCTAAGAAGTGCTAGAAACGCCGCAATTTGCGGCGTTTCTTTTTTCTGACTATTTATAACAGAGCTTCATTTGAAGTTCGGAGTACCCATACGAATCACGGAATTATCCACTAATTAAAGATCATTACCCAGGGGACACGATGTGTAGCAATTAAAACAGAAATACTGAAAGCCAATCAGTTGAGCCTGATAATTTCTCATGTATTCCTCAGTTAAGAACATCTTTTTTTGTACCTCTGGAGTACTATCGACGAATTTCCTCCAAAAGCTTATATCTCCTCCCAGACCATGGGGCTGAGAATTACGCAGGCATTTCATCAAATGAGTCTTTCCCTCTTCATTAAGTGCTCCCGCTGGGCAGCTTTCTACACAAATGTCGCAATCGATGCACAAATCTCCGGTGACCTGCGGATCAGAGGGTAGGTCCAACTCGTTGAGTATAGCTGAATAAATCACCCGGGTCCCTAAGCGAGGATGAATTATCAGATTGTGGCGGCCAAAAGCACCTAGACCTGCTGCTAGAGCCGCATGACGGAGGGATACCTCACCTATCAGACCACCAGTTTTGGAACTCATATCTAACGGATAGGAAACCGGTACCGACATAGATTTAATATGAAATTCCTTTTCCAAAAAGCGCGTAACCTTATAATTGCAGGAACGAGTAAACTCCATAAGATCCAACCGACCGCCCATAGCTATGGCACTGCTGGAACTTTCACAGTTAGATGGCTCTTTGAAAGCCATTACTACCATAGATCTAGCCTGGGGAAATATGCTTTCAATCTTTGGGGATCGGGGACTGGAGTAGTCGTTAACATTAGCAAACCCAACATCATCAACCCCTAAGTCCAGTACATATTGACGAATCTTCTTCTTGGTATCTTCAGTCACCATGCCTTTTCTCCTCCTTCCATTTCTCCACCACCAGATATAACTGGCTTTCAACTAGATTTGTTTTCAATTTCTTCTTACAACTGTTTGGCTAGAATTACTATGTTCATAACTCACTTTTTACTCAACCCATTTTAAAATATTGCTAAGCTTTACTGGATTGACAACCGCGTATTCTACATATATACTAGCTTCACTATAATACACGTAATTATAACACATGCAATTATACTATGTGTAATATACTTGCGTGTATTATAATTGCATTTTTTAGGAGGCAACCCATTTGCGCCAATTTTCAGATTTGATGTGTTATAAACTGGGAGTAGCATCCCGAAAGATTCAGAAGTATTACAACAACCGCTATTGTGAATTTGGAATAACAGCGGTACAATCACTTGTTCTTTTGTCCCTGCTTGAAGAAGATGGGCAAAACATTAGAAACCTTGCTCAGAAGTTAAGCATTGATAGCTCTGTTACAGGATTAATTGATCGATTGGAAAAGGAACAACTGGTTATAAGGGTTGTCGATGCTCAAGATAGACGATCTTTTCAGATATTTCTAACCGAGAAAGGTAAAGAAATTGCAGATTCTATATTTCCAATAGCAATGCAAACTGATGCTATACTAAGATCCAGAACAGATGGAAGCGACCAGGGTTTTATAGATAATATTTTAGTGGAACTTGACAACATGTTAGAATAGGCGGCAAGAATACCACCGGTCAAGGGTTTATTGTACATATCGATTTCTTCTTCAATCATCATCCACTTCTAATTCAGCAGGTATAATTAACCCATTTGTTGTATTGTATAACTAATAATAAGTTGTTGGAGGTAATACGATATGAAACTTATGGGCAAAGTGGCTATTGTTACAGGTGGAGGTACTGGGATAGGCCAGGGAGCGGCAATTGCTCTTGCGGCAGAAGGTGCCAAAATTATGGTCTTGGGGCGGCGTCTCGAACCTCTGCAGGAAACAGTTGCGAAAATAGAGCAGGCTGGTGGAGAAGCTTTGGCTTGTCCTACTGATGTTACTCAAGTTACCCAGATCGAAAAAGCTGCTCAACTGCTTAAAGAACGCTGGGGGCGCTTGGATATACTTATAAACAATGCTGGTTCAGCCCTTTTTAAACCTTTTCTGCAAACTACTCTAGATGAATTTGACGAAATATACAGGGTGGATTTACGCAGTGTTTTTGCAGTTTCGCAGGTAATGGTACCCATGCTGAACGAAGCAGGTGGGGGAAGTATTATAAATATTGCTTCCATATTAGGAGTATTGGGAAATGGAAACGCAACCGCCTACTGCGCTATGAAAGGCGGGGTTGTTAACCTCACCCGAGCCATGGCAGCAGGGCTGGGACCAGATATCCGAGTTAATTGCCTGTGCCCTTCCCACGTAGTAACGCCGATGATGCAGGATGAAATTGACCGTCTTGAGGTAGCCGGTAAAATGGATAAACTTAATAAGCTATTCCCCATGAAAAGAGTGGGTTATCCAGATGACATGGTCGGCAGCATTATCTTCTTTGCCTCTGACGATTCCCAGTGGTTAACCGGCAATATTTTCATGGTTGATGGCGGCCTATCCTGTTATGTATAGCACCGATTGATTTAGTATGCGAAAGGATTCCCCTGTTTTTCACGTTATTTATAGGTGCCATTGCTGTTAATATGCTGCTTTAACAACGGGTGGACTTTAGCATTGCCCTTATATAGAATTATAAAAGAATTAAAATCGAGGAGCTAATTATGAATAAGTTTTCATTATCTTCTAGAGCCACGCAATTATCACCCTTTATTGTCATGGAGGTGCTGGAAAAAGCGCAGGCCATGATGGCCCAGGGCGAGGATATTATCCACATGGAGGTGGGTGAACCCGATTTTGCCACCCCAGAACCGGTAAAAGAAGCGGCACTAAGGGCTATTAAACAGGATGATACCCATTACACACACAGCCTGGGCAAAATTACCCTGAGAGAAGAAATAGCCCGCTACTACTGGAGAAAGTACCAGGTAGAAATTTCTCCCGAGCAGGTCATGATAACTTCTGGTACGTCGCCGGGTATGCTCCTGGTTTTCTCAGCACTCCTAGAAAAAGGAGAAGAGATTATCCTGCCCGACCCCTATTATGCATGTTATCCTAATTTTATTCGTTATGTGGATGGACAGCCGGTCTTCGTGCCAGTGAGCGAGGATGATGGTTTTAAGTACCGCCCGGAGGATATAAAAAAACACATGAGCCCGCTGACCCGGGCCATCATGGTCAACTCCCCCAGCAATCCTACCGGTTCAGTATTCAGCTCTGGGAATCTTAAAGCCCTGGCGGGTTTAGATCAAATGATTATATCAGATGAGATATATAATGGATTGATTTACGAAGGTGAAGAGCACAGTATTCTGGAGTTTACTGACCGGGCCTTTGTCATCAATGGCTTCTCCAAGCTATATGCCATGACCGGCTGGCGCCTAGGATATATTATTGCTCCTCGGGAGTATATCCGGGCCATGCAGATAATGCAGCAAAACTTCTTTATTTGCGCATCTTCCTTTGCTCAGGAGGGTGGCATAGCCGCCCTGCGTGACTGTGAGCAGGAAGTGAAAGAAATGGTAGGCATCTATAACGAGCGGCGACTGTATTTATTAGGGCGGCTAAAACAAATGGGTATTGCCACCCGCCACGATCCCAGCGGAGCCTTCTATGCCCTGGCTAATGTCAAGGAATATACCGGTGACTCCTATCACCTAGCCTTTGAAATATTGGAGAAGGCCAAAGTAGCAGTAACTCCCGGTATAGATTTTGGAGCCAACTGCGAAGGCTATATTCGTTTTTCCTATGCCAATTCATTAATCAATATAAAAGAAGGCCTGGATCGCCTGGAGGTTTTCTTTAAAAATTATAAGTAGACAAGGTCTATGAGTAAATATAACCGAATAAAAAACCTTCCTATTTTATGTTACCATCATTCTTAAAATACTTACGCAAATGGATCTTAGTTGAGATGATGGCTGCAATAATCCCAACTGTCATTATACGGCTTGAAATCGCCCATAATATTTTGAATAATAATGTAACCTTCGGTGACCCGCTCCTTCAACTCACTGCCCTCCAGCTCCTTCGATTCCACCCTGACCACTGATTTTTTCAACTTTGGTATTCCAATGTATTAGTACGCATAAATTGGCTAATTCTAATTTAGTAGAGAAACTAAATGGAGTGAGTCTTTTGGATAATTCTAAAAAAACATCAGCAATAATCATATTGCTGATGTTAGCATTGGCATTTTCAGGGTATAAAGGATACCAATATAGGTCTTCTCTCGCATTTGTTCAGAATAACCGATATCATCCGAAACAATATACAGGGGTAATTACGGATGTATTAGACCAAAAATATAAGGAGGTAGTTGTGATTGGGGATTCCATTATTTATCGTTGGAATTTCCCTAACAAGATTAACGGATATATCTTGATTAATCGTGGCATTGATGGCGAAACAACTGACGACGTGATTAGCAGATTCACTAAGGATGCAGTTAAACTCAAACCCCAATATGTAGTTATTCTTGCTGGAATCAATGATGCCGCAACCATGTATGAAGCAGACCCTAATGGTGTAGATTTACAAATTCAACAAACCGTCAGCAATATCAGATTAATGGCTGATATCGCTAAAGGAAAAGAAATTACGCCAATAGTTTGCTCTGTTCTCCCCGTAAATGACAAGTATCGTTTACCACCCCAGGATATTAACAATATAGTTATAAAATTGAACGAAAATCTGGAATCAATGACAAAAGTGGAAGGACTGATTTACGTTGATTTCTGGTCCATTGTAGTTGACCAAAATACGGGAATGTTAAAAAGCGATTATTCAAATGATGGGATTCATCCAAGCGAAATAGCATATCAAGATATGTGGAACCTACTGGCTACTCAGTTAAAATGATCTTTTCCATCGGCTAAGCGATAATTATATTTGTTTCACTATTAAATAAAGAAGTATCAACCATATTGCAATGATAACAATCCCGGCATATATTCCATTCATTTTAAAAGCAGGTTGTATTTTCTGTTTTTCTCTGCATTCTGCAATTACGTCATCAGGTATAAGTTTTATTGCCAAAGCAATACCCCCAGGAACAAGAATTAAATCATCAAGATATCCCAGGATAGGGATAAAATCTGGTATCAAATCAATTGGACTTAAAGCATATGAAATGACTATACCAATCAATGCTTTCGCATACCAAGGGGTACGATTATGTTTAAAAACCAAATATAATACACCTAAGTTGGCTTTCATTTCTCGAGATTTGGCCTTCAGATATTGAATGTTCATTATATTAAACGGCTAGCTCCATCATTTCTTTAAAGCACACTGAAAAGGTTGTTCCGTTGCCAGTTTCTACCTCTATAGACGCACCATGCTTTTCAGCTATTTGGTAGCAGATGAATAAACCTAAGCCGGTACCGTTTTCCTTGGTAGTCAGAAAGGGAGTACCCAGCTTTTTTAGCATTTGCTGGTCTATCCCAATTCCATTGTCCTGCACCGATAAAACCACCTTATCTTTTACTTTCAAGGTTCGAATGGTTAGACCACCACCTTCTGTTGACGCATCCAATCCATTACGGACCAGATTTAAGATTAGTTGGCGAATGTCATTTTCACTCAAAATCAAATTTGGAATATCACCCAATTCCAGTTTCACATACTTATTGCTCATTATGGCTTCAGCTTGTACTAAGGGGGCAATACTACCAATGATCCTATTTAGGTTTTCTTCACCAACTTCTGCGACTGTATCTTTAGCCATAGACAGGAACCCGGTGATAATGGAATTAGCCCTATCCAGTTCACTAATCATTGTACTGAAATATTCAGAGTACTCTTTAAATTCGTTGTTGATATTAAGCAACTGTATAAACCCACGTACGGTGGTCATGGGGTTCCTTATCTCATGAGCAATCCCTGCTGCCATTTGCCCAACTACGTTTAATTTATCGAGGCGCGCCATTTGATCCTCAATTCGTTTTGCTTCTGTAATATCGCGAAATACCATAACCACACCTATAATGATGCCTTCATCGTTCCGAATAGGGGCTGCAGAATCAGCAATGGAACGTGTTTCCCCATTCTTAGTCACCAGCCCGGTGTGGTTGGCTAAACCAATAATAAAACCTTCTTTAATTACCCTATCTACAGGAATCTCAGCGGGTCCAAGATTTACCTCATTAAAGATTCTGAATACATGGCTTATCGGCTTGCCAATTGCCTCTTCTTCGGTATAACCGGTTATCTCTTCAGCAACAGGGTTCATAAAGGTTACGGTACTGTAAATATCCGTTGTAATAACTGCGTCTCCTATACTGGAAAGGGTAACACGGAACCATTCTTTTTGATCCCTTATATCCTTATCTGCATGTTTATGTAAGTTGTGCAATAGAGTATCATGAACCTCAATCCTTACAGAGGGTATAAATTGATTCATACTGCCCTGATTATTAATACAATCGCTCACACCACTCTTAATCGTTCTCACCTGGCGTTCTCCGTCAATTATTTCTGATAATATAAGACAAGGTAGGTCGATACCGCTTTCCTTAATCATTTTCAACACTGATTGTTCGTCAAATTGACAGATACTAACATCGACGATTACAATATCCCAGGGTCCATCCTTTAAGGCAATAATCAGATCTGCAGATGTATCTACCCTCTTGTACATTTGGTGATAGCCATTACTATGAAGAGCTTTTAAAGCTATCATTGAATCTGTTCCTGATTCCTCAACGACTAATATACGAAGCGCTTTGTCCATTTCATATTCTCCCATCAATACATTATTAATCTAAATTTGGATTATAAGGGGTTCAAGCCTTGGGCTGTATTACAGTTCTACAGAATATGTCATTATCCCTTTATTTGTAATAAATATTTTCAGTGTCCTTTAATATTTTCACTAGTAAGCGCGGTTTACATTGACAAGTCTGCTGAGAGTTGAACTTCCTCTTTAACTCTTCTTGTATAGTACGTTATGTATTTAGAGACAATAGAATAAATGCAGAGGAACAAAGGGTATGTTACCAATAATAAAGGTAGCAGAATACCCAAGGTAGTGCTTATCATTAAGTGAGGTGAAGACAAGACCAGATGAAAATGGCAGAAGGTATTTTATGAGGCGTAAAAATATTGAGAATTGAGGTTGACTATGGCTTATTATCCCCAACAAATGGAAGCGGCTTACAGCTTAATTCAACAATACAACCAACTTATAATCCTGCTATGGTTGAAGTACGTGCTTTTTAGCTGGAGATGGTGGCTACAAGTATTTTTATCAATTATACCTTGGATCCTATGGTTCAAGTTTAAGAAAAAGGATAGTAAAGATCGACTAATCTATGCCAGTTTTATTGTCATAATAATATCCTCATGGTTAGATTTGTTAGGCATTCTGTTTGGCTTATGGTCCTATTATTATCTAGTTATTCCGTTTTCGCCTGCATTCTTCCCTTGGGATTTCTCTCTATTACCCGTTTCCACTATGGCCTTTCTACAATATAAACCCCAAATCAGCCCCTATTTAAAAGCAGTGATTTTTTCAGCAATCACATCCTTTATTGCTGAACCTATTTTGGTATGGATGGGTTATTACAATCCAAAACATTGGGAGTATTATTACTCATTCCCAATATACATTGTAATATATTTAATAGCCTATAAATTTTCTGTAGCGACTCGATTTGAAAAGCTATAAAGCTTCTGCTTTTTGATTTGCTTCAGGAATCTAAAAAGCTCTTAAGGACCTTCGTTAGTTTTCGACCTTGAAATCTCAATATATTTAATATCAACCCGTTCGCCATCAACAGTTCTAGCGATAATATGGTCATTCTCTTTAATGTCAATATCCTTATTATCAGAATATACCCTAAGTTTGGAACCATTTTTCAATATTACATGATATATAGATTTACGTCCCGAGGGAATAGGATCAGCTATTGTATTAATGATTCCTGTAACAACTGTTATTTGTTTTAATTCTTCAATACCTTTTCTCGTTAATGCATACTTTTCCCCAATAACAGATATAAAGTCCCCTAATTCTTCGATTAAAGCGTTTAATTTCCGGGTATCTAAGTTTAATTGTTTTTGTATAAAGCTTTTTGACCGGTAAACATAGTCTTGATTTGAAAATAGCAATAAAAATCTTTTCTTAATATTATCCTCAGCAGGTCCACTTAATCTATTAACAGGCTCAGATTCCAAATCAATATCAGATCGCGGTACGCCATTTATTTCGATAGATTCGTTGGTATCGTTTTCTGTTAAATTGTCTATGATCGGTTTCACTTCTTTTTGAAGTTCGTTTACTTCCTTTTTCAAAACCTTTAACGCACTTTCTGAAACAGTATTAATAAATGATTTCGAAAATATTGCTGCAACCAAACAAAAACCAGCAAAAACCAATAACTTATACATGTCACTTTTACATTGTTCAATAAGATTGCTGGATATGATGTTCAGAAATAATGGGACAAGTAAAGACGCACCAATTCCCAATAAAATAGATTTATGCACTGACTCATCTTCCGGGGGACTATTTAAATAATAGTTAATAAATCCACCTACGATGCCAGATAATATCATAATTACTACAAGGATAATCAAACTACCGATATTAATTCACCTCCAAAAACAATCTGTTGTTTTACGTGGGAATAACTACCTGAGATTAATAAACATTGTATTATCTATATTTCTTCTCATTTCGCTGAATTCCTCCTGTATTCTTTCGCGTTCTTCTACGCATATTTGCAGTTAATCGACACGACCTGACGACAAGAACAATAAATAATTCTGCCCATCTTTTTTGAGCACAGCTCTTTTCCCCCCGAAAATTTGTCCGGAGGATTGGCGGTAGCTGTGATGGTTAATCCATTTACACATATTATTAACGCTCTGCGCAGCTTGATATTTAGAGAAACGATCTTGTTGGGGGACATCCTGCCCGTCATTCTGCTATTTGCAGTGATGTGCTGTGGCAGCTTTGCGCTGGCAATATGGAGACTAAAAGAAGAAACTGCCCACTAATTGCGATCATAACCTTTTTGCAAATACCGAATAAAGATAATATGCTCGTAATGCAAGCCATTTCATAAAATACGGTCAGTACAGTTCTAAGCTTTGCACCTCATAAAAGCCTCTAAATAACGCTTGCTATTCTTATTATTCCCTCTTTTATTTCTTCTTCATTAACATTACCATAACCCAAGATTATTTTGTTTCTATGACAGCCCTTATTAACTGCATACATTTCCGCAGGATATATGCGAACTCCGGCTTTTACCAAATCAGCTGCCACCAGATCAGTAAACACTACATCATCAAATTCCGCAACGATATGTAACCCAGTTGAATAGCCCTTCACTGTACATCTTTGCGGAAAGTGTGCATTGAGACTTTCTATCAGACATTCCTGGCGTTTCCTATATATTTTCTTCATTTTAAATATATGCCGCTCAAAATGGCCTTCTTCGATAAAGCGAGCCAGAACTAGTTGGTTGAGAGATGGCGAGTGATGGTCAAGAAGATCTTTAATCACACGACTTGGCTTAATCAGCAATGGTGGGACTACCATATAGCCGATGCGTAGGGCTGGCGAGAGTATTTTACTGAAGGTGCCGATGTAAATAACCCTTTCCGGTTCCAACCCTTGCAGTGAACTTACTGCGGTACCCTCAAATCGAAACTCGTTGTCGTAGTTATCCTCAACGATATAACATCCCGTATCTCTAGCTATTTGCACGAGTTCAACCCGTCTTTGCACGGTCAAGGTCGCTCCCAAGGGATACTGGTGCGCTGGAGTTATATAGATGAGCCGTGGTTTTTTATCAACCGGAATGCGACTTACCTGTATCCCTTGTTCGTCCACCGGCACCGGATAGTGTGCAGCTCCTGTCTTTATAAATATATTTCTGATGCTGCTGGCCATGGGATCTTCCGTGACTACCACCTCATTTTCAGAAAGCAATAATTGGGAAGCAATGCATATGCCTTGAATGGCCCCGGTAGTAATAATCACCTGGTTCGGATCACACCTTACGCCCCTGCTTCTGATCAGGTAATGAGCAAGCACCTGCCTTAATTCCATACGCCCTTGTGCGGCATGATATCCAAAAACTGAAGATGGAGCATTGGTACAGATATTCTGAAACAGCTGGCCCCATTTTTTTCGAGGAAACATATCCAAGGCCGGAATGCCGTTGCGAAAATCTATGATGTCTTTTGCTTCCGATTTAGCGATGTTGACTGGCTTAGCCGGTGCGAGTGGTTCCATTTCAAACTGTTTCAGGTAGGCACCCTGGGCCACATAGCTCCCCGAACCCCTCAAACTGTTCATATAACCTTCGGCTAAAAGCTGATCATAAGCCTCCAAAATCACATTGCGGGAAACTCGTAAATTTTGAGCCAGTTCTCGGGTTGAAGGGAGCTTCTCTCCTTGGCGAAGTTCGCCGCTTAATATTCGGAGCCGCATTTGTTCATAGACCTGCCTTATTAAGGGTACTTTTTGACTCCTATCAATTGAAAGCCAATACATAACCACACCCCTTATGCCAAATTGGCACTATTTTATTATCCTTTATTGGCACTACATCAGACCATTTCACTATGATAAATTATAACATAACCAATCACTCGATCAATTCGAGATAAAAAGGTGAGGGTTACCAGAATAAAATTTGTATCCCAAAAGTGGCAAAAACTCTTGACCAGTAATTTTACGAGGAGGTATTACTTATGACATTTGATGAAACTCACACTAGGGACATGAGGCAGAGATGTAGCTGGTGCGAAACAGAATTTAGTATGACTCCCGAACAGTCGTCAGGTTTTATTGTAACAGGAGGTATATGTATTTCTTGTACCGAAAATTTTTCTTTATCAAACGATACATTAACCCTCAGGGAATTTATCGATACTATCGATGCCCCGATCCTGGTTATGCAACCTGAACCGCGGCAGGTATATACAGCAAATAAAAAGGCCCTCGAATTGTTTGGCAAAGAATTGTCCCAAATGGAAGGATATAGGGGCGGACAGGTTTTTGATTGTCTTCAATCGTTCACAAAATTAGGCTGTGGTAAAGATATAAACTGTGAGGAATGTAAAATTAAGGCCGCAATTGTTGGGACTTTTAACAGTGGTGATTCTTTTAAAGGTGTGGCAAGTTCACTAGAAGTCAAAAAGAACGATAAAACCAGCACATATCTTCTTCAAATATCAACCGAGAAAACAGGTGATTTAGCATTAGTGAGAATTGACGGCTACCGTCAATCTGAAAACGTGCATCCCTAAACTGTCCTTTATGAGTTGTTTTTAATTTACGATTTATTATTGGATATTTTAGCCCTCTTTAAATAATAAATTAGCTGAATTAAATATATCTTGACTATATAAGCATATAATAATATTATTAACAACATATTTAAGGGAAATTATTTGAAGGAGAGGAATAATAATGAATGAAACATGTTGTTCAAATTCAACTAATATGGTGGTGGTTGCATGCTCAGGAGCTTCTAATCTAGGCCAAATTTCCAATGGCATTGCAGTGAGAATCCAACAACAGGGCATCGGTCAGATGACTTGCCTCGCTGCTATCGGTGCTCATGTAGACTCTTATATTAAATCGGCCATAGATGCTGATCTAATTGTAATCGATGGTTGTGCTGTAGCCTGTGCCAAGAGGACTATAGAGCACGTTGGGATATCTGATTTTCGTTACTTTGATATCTCTGGCGTATTACCCGATGTAGTAAAAGGCAAAAAGTATGACCAGGTGGAATTTGAATCCGAAAAAGCCCTGGAAATAATAATGGAACAGATCAAATAATTTAAAATGGTTCATACTACAGTAATGTATGCAGACAATAAACTTTCTATCACGTACTCATCTATGTGCTAAAAGCTATCCCGAATCAATAGAGATAGCTTTTCTTGAATATCATGACTGTGCTCAGCCATTGTAGTTTTAACATCATACCATTCATTGTCTCGTCTCCTTCTCAATTTATTTTATTATATTTCATTGCGCAGTATTTAATATATAATTATATTATTATTGAATAGTTAATGGCTTTTGTCCGAAAAGCATTAGTCAAACTTACTGATAATACTTATTATGGTACTTGTGAAGATATTTTCGCATGCATGAAAGGGGTATTTTTATGAAGGATGGACGTATCGTAGTGATCGCTGGCTTTTTAATCATTTTGGCACTGTTTGGCTTTTCCTATTATGGTGAAAAAGTACCGTCACCACCATTGGCAGATAATCAAACACCAGTTAGCTCTGCTGTACCAGGTGATAACAAAGCACCGGTCAGTTCTACTGCACCAACTGAGAACAAAGCACCAGTTAGCTCTACTGTACCAGATGAGGACAAAGTACCAATTAGCTCTGCTGGAACGGCAGAGAAGAAAGCACCCGCCACTTCTGCTACACCAACTGAAAGCAAAATACCGCTTAGCTCCGCCGCAACAATTGAAGAGGCTAAGAAAAATGGAGAGAGCATGTGGCTTCTCTTCCGTTCCACCACCTGCGCCCCCTGTGTTGAGATGCAAAAAATATTCGCTCAACTGGAGTCAGACTATAAAGGCAAGGTTCGTTTCATTAGCATTGATGTTAATGATAGAAATAATATCGAACTTATAAAAACATGGAAAATCCAGTATATCCCCACCACCTTTATAATCGACGGTGCAGGCAAACTTAACTATCAAAACGTGGGCATCATTCCGGTTGAGAATTTTAAAAAGGAACTCAACAAGGTGGTGAAATAAGTTGGAAGCCTGGATAAATCAAATTGCACCTCAGTTCCTCACGAGCTTTTCCCTGTTTGGATATGCGCTGGTATTCCTGGCGGGACTGGTAACCAGCATCGGACCCTGTAATCTCAGTATGGCCCCCATAATTATTGCGTATGTTGGAGGTATCGATGCTGGACGTAAAAGAAGTCTGGCTTTGTCAGTGGCCTTTACGCTGGGAACGGCTACCACCTTCATGCTCCTGGGCTTGTTTATCGCTGCAGTAGGCGGGATATTCGGTACCAGTAAGAGCATCCTGTATTATCTGGTAGCAGCAGTATGTATCTCATTGGGTTTAAACCTATTAGGATTCCTCAAGCTAAACATCAATTTCGGCGGAAATCTTCTTAACCGGGTAGGTGAAGCCAGGGGCCTAGGAGGAAGTTATCTTCTGGGTCTGGTTATGGGCTTGGTTGGTTCACAGTGTGGTACCCCCATTCTGCTGGTTATTCTTTCCCTGGCAATGGCTAGCGGCAAGTGGTTATATGGTGCTACCCTCTTATTCGTTTATGCTTTAGGCAGGGGCATTCCCATTATTTTAGTTGGGACCTTTACCGGACTTATTACCCGCATGAACAGCTTTGCGAAGTGGAATAATATAATGGAGAAGATAGCAGGTGTTATCATTATTGTAGTGGGAGGCTATTTTGCATATATTGCTTAAAGAACTAAACGATAACATTAGCAAAATCGAGCCCTTATGTCCTTGGTGTTCTACCCCAGGGCAGGTGGTAATTATTCAAACTGTAAAAAGCTTATGTGAAAACAGTAATACTAATGAAGAAGCTGACTACTATTTGTGCCTTTCTCCAAACTGTCCTGCCGGATATTTTTCCATAATAGGTCAGGTAATACACAAAAATGCATTATCTGTCCCGATATGGTTTAAGGAGAAATCACCGGTTCCTATATGTTATTGTCAAGAAGTCACTGATGAACAAATATGGGAACATGTATCGCTAAATCGTTGCTGTAATAACCTCGAAGATATTCAGGCTCATACAGGTGCAAATACCGGATGCCAGTGTAATTTGAGAAGCCCCTCGGGCAAGTGATGTAAACCAATGGTTCAATCGGTGATTGAACAGGCACTCCAAACTCGGGGCAACCTGGGAAATGAATAATTAAAACACGGCTATCGAAATAAATCAAGATAACTGGTGTTGTTTTCGGTGTTGCAGTACCAGCAACCCTGCCGACACTAAAGCTGAATATACGGTCATGGAAAAGGCCTTACTTGAAAAGTACGGAGCAGAAGCGCTAAGTCTTGCATTTTTAGATACAGGCGGAGTGAATCTAACTGCTTATCCGGAGCTTGAAAAGGTGATTCGTGCGGGGTATTCCTTCCCTGTAACTGTGATCAATGGCACCCCACGTCTGGCAGGGTCAATATCTACAGATGCCATAATTGAGATTATCAAAGAACTCAAAATAGAAACTGATTAAGAGCCCAATGTTTTAACACATAAGTCGTATTGAGGGGTCCTGCTGCTAAGGCAGGACCTCTATCAGTAGAATTGATTTGACAAATATTGTTGCTGGTATATTATATGAGTATAGTTGAATATAATCATACTATACTCATATAATTAAACAAGAGACTGACCGAAAGCGTTATAAACTTAAGGCACCTCCAAGCTAACCAACTTATCACAGGACTTTTAAAGCAGAATAATCCCCCTTACATTCAGGGCAACGGTCATTCGCCCGTTGCCTTGGTATATATATATTATTCATATATAAGGAGGTGTATTTGGTGGAGATTATACATTTGTTCAAAGCACTGGCAGATGAAACAAGGATACGAATGCTTAATCTTTTAAAAAACGGTGAATTGTGTGTATGCGATATTGAGGAAGTTCTCAATATACAACAATCCAATGCTTCAAGACACTTGAATAAACTAAAGTGGGCAAGACTTATTGTTTCTAACAAAAAATCTCAATGGGTTTATTATAGGATGAATAACGAAATCATCATAAAATACCCCTTTATTCAAGATATTATTAATGATGAACTGTTGAAAATCAATATCTGTAAGGACGATATGGAGCGTTTGATTAAACATAAAGCTAGTGGTGCATCCTGCTAGCGAGGTTAACACGTACTAAAGACAAAATATTTAGAGAAAGGAGCCAAATCGAGGAATTAATTGGCCGGCTTATTATTAATATAAATTGATAGGAGGTTAATGTAATGAGTGAATCTATCACCAAAAAGTTATCTTTCCTAGATCGTTATCTCACCCTATGGATTGTTCTGGCCATGGTCGTGGGAGTTGGTACAGGGTACTTTTACCCCCAGATATCCGCATTCTGGGGTCAATTACAGGTAGGGACCACTAATATTCCCATTGCTATAGGCTTAATTCTAATGATGTATCCCCCGCTCGCCAAGGTTCGTTATGAAGAACTCCCTACAGTCTTTAAAGACTGGAAATTGCTGCTTCTGTCTCTGGTTCAGAACTGGATAGTAGGACCTATCGTCATGTTTGCCCTGGCTGTTTGGCTATTACCTGACAAGCCTGAATTAATGGCGGGAGTAATATTGGTGGGGTTGGCTCGCTGTATCGCCATGGTTTTGGTTTGGAATGACTTGGCAGAGGGCAGCCCGGAATACGTAGCCGGATTGGTGGCCTTTAACGCTATATTTCAGGTCTTAACTTACTCAATTTACGCCTATATTTTTCTTACCGTCATTCCCCGGTGGTTAGGTATGCCCAGCATGGCGGTTAATGTATCTATGTTGGACATAGCCAAAAGTGTTTTCGTTTACTTGGGCATTCCTTTTATAGCTGCTATTATCACCCGGACAATCATGGTTAAATCAAGGGGACGTGACTGGTATGAGGCTAACTTCATCCCCCGTATTGGTAAGATAACCCTTATTGCTCTGTTGTTCACCATCCTGGTAATGTTCTCCCTAAAAGGAAACGTAATTGTAAGCCTGCCTATGGATGTGGTGCGAGTGGTAATACCCCTGACAATTTACTTTTTATTTATGTGGTTTGTCACCTTTTTCATCGGCAAATGGATGGGGGCCGACTATCCCCGAAATACTACTATAGCATTTACAGCCTCCAGTAATGATTTTGAGCTGGCTATAGCTGTTGCGGTAGCGGTTTTCGGTATTCATTCCACTCAAGCATTCGCGACAGTAATCGGCCCTTTGGTAGAAGTGCCGGTTCTAATTACCCTGGTTAATGTTGCCTTGTATTTCAAGAAAAAGTATTATAGCAAAGAAATATTGAAGGCAATTGATAATTAAAAATTGATTGAGTAAAAACTGCTTTTATCACCGTTGTCACGGTTGTTAAAAGCAGTTTAGCATTTGAGCAGGAAGTATTTTCGGCAGCACTAAGGGAAACCTTGTAATAAATAAGTCTAAATTAAAGGAGATGTTAGATTATGAATAAAATGATTATTTTTGATCCTGCCATGTGTTGTTCTACTGGGGTTTGCGGTCCAGGAATCGACCCCGAATTATTAAGGGTATCAACCGTTCTTAATAATCTGCAAAGAAAGGGTATAGTTGTAGAGAGATACAATTTAACCAGCAACCCCAGCATTTTTGTAGACAATAAGATTATTAATGATTTACTAAATAGTGATGGAATAGACATATTACCCGTAACCATTGTTGATAATAAAGTAGTAAAAACCAAGTCATATCCCACCAATGCTGAGCTTTGTGAAATGCTCGATATTCCTGAAGATTTTATCAAGACTACAACAAAAATTGAGATTAATGATTGCGGCTGTAAAGGTGGATGTTGTTAATTATCGCAAGGGAGTTTTATGATGAAAAGTTTTAATTTAAAAGAAATGAATTTAACTAAATATCTGTTTTTTACCGGTAAAGGCGGGGTTGGTAAGACTTCTATCGCCTGTGCTGCTGCTATAACCTTAGCAGACCAAGGTAAAAAAATAATGCTTGTAAGTACTGACCCGGCTTCAAACTTGCAGGATGTATTTAATACCAGCTTGGATAATAAAGGGGTTCAAATTAAAGAAGTTCCCAACCTTATAGTTGCCAATTTTGAACCTGAGGAAGCTGCTAAAGAATATAAGGAAAGTGTGGTAGGGGCATATCGCGGCAAGCTTCCTGAAGGAGTAATTAGAAATATGGAAGAACAGCTTTCAGGTTCTTGTACCGTCGAAATTGCAGCCTTTAATGAGTTTTCAAACTTTATTACCGATGAAAAAGTTCAACTTGAGTTTGACCACATAATATTTGATACAGCACCTACCGGGCATACCCTTAGGATGCTCCAGCTGCCATCGGCTTGGAGTAACTTCATTAGCGAAAGTACCCATGGAGCATCTTGTTTAGGCCAATTAGCCGGACTTGAAAGCAGAAAAGATATTTATAAGCATGCCGTAAAAACATTGGCTGATAAGGATATGACCACTCTGGTTCTGGTTTCACGTCCTGAAATAGGCTCATTAAGGGAAGCGGAAAGAGCGTCCCAAGAATTACAGGATCTTGGTGTGAACAATCAAGTACTAGTTATAAATGGTGTGCTTAATCAGCATGATGACAGCTTATCCCAAGACATATTTAACAAGCAGCACGATGCTCTTAAAGATATCCCCCAGCATTTAAAAGGTTTAAAGACATTTGAAATCCCACTAAGACCCTATAACGTAACTGGCCTGGCAAATATTAGATCATTTCTACATGAAGATAATATCAAGTTTAGTTATGAAAAACTGAATGTTGCTGCAATACTAACGCTAAAAGATGTTGTAGATGATTTGTGTAACTCTAATAAGAAAGTTATTTTCACAATGGGGAAAGGCGGCGTGGGTAAAACTACTATTGCAGCTGCCATTGCTTTAGATCTGGCCAAGAGGGGTAAAAAAGTTCATCTTACCACCACCGACCCGGCAGCTCATATAAAATTTGTGATTGACGACAGTTACGGGATTACTCTAAGTAGTATTGATGAAAAGAAGGAGCTTGAAAAGTATCAAGAAGAAGTTTTAAGTAAGGCCAGAGAAACTATGAGTGAGGACGATATTGCCTACGTTGAAGAAGATTTAAGATCTCCATGTACGCAGGAAATTGCAGTATTTAGAGCTTTTGCGCAAATAGTTGAAAGGTCTGAACATGAAGTGGTGGTCATTGACACCGCTCCAACCGGACACACCCTATTACTATTGGACTCAACTCAAAGCTACCATAGAGAAATACAGCGTTCCCAGGGTGATATCCCCGGGTCAGTTAAGAAGCTTTTACCTAAGCTTAGAAATGATGATGAGACCGCAGTTATAATTGTTACTTTAGCTGAAACTACCCCTGTGCATGAAGCAATGAGACTGGAAGAAGACTTAAAACGGGCGGGTATCAATACGAAATGGTGGGTTATTAATTCGAGTCTTTTTGCTACTAAAACATCCAATGCAGTTTTAAAGGCAAAAGCAAGCAATGAAATCACTTGGATTAATAAAGTAAATGAAATATCTAATGGCTATTTTGCAGTGATAGAATGGAAAGCAGAAGAACTTAAGGGAGAAAAACTTTTAGATCTATTAAACTAATTTTAGTCAGTTAAGCTGATTTATGAATTGCGAGCTAAACCCAATTTGTTAAATAGTATACTGTAGTAACCACAGAACCCCATCGGCTCTGCTGTTACAAAATCTTTTTTAACATTTGTTTAGTATTTAATTTGTTTGTTTAGAACTTTCAATCTGTTCAGGACTTTGTTTACAATCATCTATTTGGAGGTTCGCCCCGATAAAAGATCAAGCCCTTAAACTCTACGTCTAAAGGCTTGATTTTTCTTTTTTTCCTGGAAGCCAGATTATAGACGGCCTTAAAGAGTAATTTCTTCCGGTTCACCGGTAAAGGAATAAATCATAGCTGTTCCCTCAGTAAAATACAAAACTTCAAAGATACCATCGTCTATTCGGTACATAGATAATCTATTGTTGCTTTAGTAGGACCGCTGAGGTAATCTTAATATATTGGATTATTTTACCACATTAAGGCGTTTAATGGTACGTGATTTGTGGATACGGCTTAGTGATATAAATTACAGGGAATAAATATTGATCCTTCAAAGAAAGGAATGGGATTAATTGTTTAAACGGATACACTTTTGTATTATCTTATGTTTATGTCTAACTCTCATCACCAATAACTGCAGTCTTGGGAAGGAATATAATACAGATTCAAAGATAGCCGCCGCAATGACTGTAAGCACTGATAAAACCCCTGTACCAGAATGGATGGAATACATCAATACAATTGACGGCTACCAAATAGAAGTACCAGGTGCCTGGGCACTTGACTCAAGCAAAACAGGGACGGTCACGAGGTTGTCAGCCGCTGACCGCATGGCTATAATAGACATCTTCGCTCAACCCTTGAAAAATATAGATGCCAACGAATATCTGAACTATAGCAACCTGCATATCATTAATCAAGAACAGGGGCTCAAAGTCATTGAACAAAACTGGGAACCAATAAAAAACCTACAAGCTTACCATATCATGTGGCAAAGGCCTAAAATAGCCAACCACTCCAATGACCTTAACCTTTACCGGGAAATCGACCTTATATTGCCCGGCACTGTCTATACTTTCATATTGAAGACCAACGCCGAACATTTGGACCAATACAGTGCAGTGATGAATCATATAATTCAAACCTTTAAAGCCCAGCCTCCTGAGCAACCAATCGAAAAGAAACCTCCGACAGCAATCCTTAAGGATATCCGTCTTGCTGGTGAAAAAATGAGTCTTAACATACCGGGCGACCAAATGATGTTCGGTATCTTTAACCAGACCTTTTTTCTGCCGGAAGGAACGGGCCCCTTTAAGAAATACGAAGAATCACTGGGATATAAATTCGAATTCATTATGACTTATATGGACTTCTGGCAGGATTTCCCCCAGGAAGTCGTAGATCGTGCCTATTCTGAAGGGCGGGTAATGATGCTCACCTGGCAGCCTAGAATGAAAACCGGTCTGAATCCCAATAGCGTTATAATCCCCGACATTATCAATGGAGATTATGATGCTTATATTAAAGATTGTGTCAAACGTATGAAAGCCACCCAAGCCCCGGTTTTTCTTCGTTTCGGCAATGAAATGAATGGTGACTATATTCCCTAGTGCAACTGGTATTATTCCAAGGATGCGGATCTTTACATAGATGCCTGGCGGCATATTTATCAAATGATCAAACAGGAAGGGGCTAGCAATGTCCTTTTTGTATGGAATCCACATGATCGAACCTACCCCAACTTTAAGTGGAATAGCCCTGAACTCTATTACCCCGGTTCGGAATATGTGGACTGGGTGGGTTTGACCTGCTATAACGACGGAACCAGCTACCCCTATGGTATATGGCGGAACTTCAATGATATGTACCGTCCCGTTTATAATGACTATCTCTTAAAATATCCGAGAAAGCCTTTTATGATCACCGAATTTTCATGTAATGAAGCTGGGGGTGATAAAACGGCCTGGATCAAAGAGTGTTTAAGTTCCCTGAAAAACTATCCTAATATTCGTATAGCTGTTTGGTTTGACAAGATCGAAGGTAAATGGCTCTACCGCATTGATTCCCAACCTAGTTCGAAAGAAGCTTTTAAGCAGGGTATAAAGGATCCATACTATTTGAGAAATGCAATAACGCGATAGCTTATGGTTGCTTTTGTGAGCCAACTCGGCAAAGTAAGAAAGCCTTCCAAAATCTCATAAGAGGAGATATACATGGCAGTATTGTTTGCGATAGACGATTAAAACGATAAGATATATTATAGTAGTCAAAAGGAGTGTGCAAATATGATTAATGCCTTAAACACCACCATACAGGTTTATCTAACCAAATCCGGAATTGCAGTGCTTTCCTTAAACCGTCCAGAAATATTTAATGCCGTAAATCTGGATATGCTCTACAACCTTGAAAAAATTCAGGATCAGATTATTGCGGATAGCACCATAAAAGCTGTATTAATAAAAGCCAATGGCAAACATTTTTCGGTAGGTATGGATTTAGATATCCTCAAAACATTCGACTATCAATTAATCTTGAATAAAATAGCCTGGCTGCAATATGTTTACAGCCGTTGGCAGGAGATGCCTATACCTGTTATTGCAGCTGTCCAAGGTTATTGTATCGGTTCGGGAATGGAAATGATTCTAGGTTGTGATATCAGAATTGCAGCTAATAACACTAGGTTTAAAATCCCGGAAGTATCACTGGGACTTGCACCTGATATGGGAGGTACTACTCGTTTAACTAAACTTGTTGGGGTGGGCCAGGCTAAGAGAATGATTATGGGGTGTGAAGAAATTGGTGCTGAAGAGGCCAATAAAATAGGATTAATTGAAATTATGGCAAGTGAGGAAGAACTTATTTCCAGGGCAATGGGTCTAGTAGAAAAAATGAGTACTTATCCCCCCATAGCCTTGCGCTGGGCAAAAAGGGGAATTAATCTGGCCCAGGAGAACAGTACTGAAGCGTCATTATTGTTTGAACAGGCTCAAAGCGTAGCCTGTTTTGCATCAGAAGACCTAAAGGAAGCCATATCAGCATTTATAGAAAAAAGAACTCCCATATTTAAAGGGCTTTAATCATATAAGTGGTTGGCGAGATATAGCATACTAAATAATGTTAACCGAACGCATCTTTATTTAATCTGTATACCCAGGAATAGTTCTTACATCTATGCTGCTTTTCATAAACTCTCCTCTACCCAGAGCGACAAGCTTTCCCTTTTCATCGTAAAGGCTTGATTCGCCTATAAATAGATTACGGGAACTGTGTTTTAGCTCACCTATAGCTTTTATTATTCCTTTTTGGACAGGACGCAGGAATTGGGTATGAAAGGAAACAGTATACACCATTAAGTCTTCTATCGTCGAGTTTACTGCAAAGAAAGCAGCATCATCCAGCATGCGAAAATATGCTGATCCATGCATTGCTCCAGCACCATGATGGTGTCGAGGGCAGACCCGGGTGGAAATTTCGGCCCGACCTTCGCTGATAACGATGCTTGTCTCATCGTACAGAGCAACGTTATAAGGGGCGATTAAATATATCTGTTCCATTCTCTTATAATGATTTTTTCTCATATATCTATCCTCACAAGCATTAATATATAGTTTTGATTGACTCAATTTTCCCACTTTAGGGAAAGTTGAGTCAATAGCTGAGGCTATGAGCCTTTATCCTACCTTATTTCTTCTTTTTTGCTTTCTTTTCCGTTGGAGCATTGGGTACTTCTTTAACAATTGGTTTAGGCACTACCGCTTTCTTCAAAGCTTTTTCTGCTCTAAACGCCGATACTTTCATTGCAGGAACAGTTATAGAGACATTTTAATGGAAAATTCATGTAGAAAAAAATTCATATAAATATTCTCAACCATTATAAGTAGCGGCTTTTTTATAATCGAGCAAGCTATCGAGCAAAGCTTCCTCTATAAGTACTTTCTCCATAATTACTTCCTTGATTTTTTTCGAGTCATTCTTGCACTCGGTTACAATCTGCGCTGCTTTGTCGTATCCGATATAGGGTGTAAGCGCAGTTAGGATAACCAGTGACTGCTCCAGATGTTCCAGGCACTTGTCCCGATTGGCGGTAAGCGGTTCAATGCATCTTGTTCTGAACAAGGCAACCGCTTCTGTCAGCTGTGAAAGGCTTTCTAACAAACAATCGGCGATCAGCGGCATAAACGCGTTGAGTTCAAAGTTCCCGTTAGCTGCACTAAATGTGATTGCCGTGTCATTCGCCATTACTTTTATTGCTACCTGGGTCACCATTTCGGGTATTACGGGATTCACCTTACCCGGCATAATGGTGCTTCCCATTTGTAATTCTTTAAGCGTTATTTCTCCGAAACCACCGCAGGGTCCTGAATTCATCAGTCGTAAGTCGGTAGATATTTTCATAAGATTCACAGCCAGTGCCTTAAGCAGTCCCGAAACCTCCACAAAAACATCATTATTTTGCGTAATATCCATCGGAAACTCCGCTCTGGCAATTCCTATGTCAGTGAGTTCTCTTAAGACCTCGATTACTTTGTAGCTATATTTACGGTTTATGTTACTGCCTGTTCCGACCGCCGTTCCACCGAGATTAACTTGACGCAGGCGTTCCTCAACCTTATAAATCCGCCAGCGGTCGCGTGCAATCGCCTGCGCATAAGCGCCGAATTCCTGCCCGAGCGTGATCGGCATCGCATCCATGAGTTCGGTGCGCCCAAGCTTGTAAACATCTGCGAATTCGCTTTCTTTTTTTTGCAGTGCTTCCTGCAGCTTTGCACATTCATCGCTTAATAAGCGAACCATCTCGATGGCCGCAATGCGCAGAGCGGTTGGATATACATCGTTGGTTGACTGTCCTTTGTTAACATCGTCAAGCGGATGGATGACCGCATACTCACCGCATTTTCTGCCCTGAGACAGCAGGGCAAGGTTGGCTATTACCTCATTGACATTCATATTAGTAGAAGTGCCAGCCCCACCCTGCAAAGCGTTGGTCACAAAAGCAGCGTCGGCTTTTCCGCTTAGAATGGTATCACATGCATCGATAATTGCTTCTGCTTTTTGGCTCTCAATAAGGTTCAGTTCACGATTGGCGATGGCAGCGGCCTTTTTTACCATGACAATCGCATATATCAATTTTAAGCTGACACATTTGTCACCTACGGCAAAATTATCTACAGCTCTTTGGGTTTGTATGCCATATAATTTATCGTCAGAAAGTATGACCGTGCCGATTTTATCACTTTCAGTACGCATAGAATCAATCCTCCAGAGACATCGCAATATACGGGAAAGGCTCTATGCTGCGCTTCAATATCCCCTGCATATAGGCGATAAGAATACCGTAATTAGTAATGGGAATATTTTGATCCTGCGCACATTGCTGTCTGTATTTCATTTCCCGCTCGTTTAACATACAGCCGCCACAATGGACGATCAGTTTGTATTTCGACAGATCAACAGGAAACTCTGTGCCTGAGCTGAACTCAAAATTCAACTGTTTACCCGTGTGCTGCTTTATCCAGCGAGGAACCTTGACTGTACCGATATCATCGCACTGGCGGTGATGGGTGCACCCCTCCGAAATCAGAACAGCGTCACCATCATCGAGATAATCAATTGCTTTGGCGCCCTTAACAGCCAACTCCAGGTTACCCTTGTAGCGTGCAAACAGGATCGAAAAAGAAGTCAAAAGAATATCCCTGGGCGTGTCGGCAGAAACCTTGGCAAACACTTGACTATCAGTGATGACAAGCTTCGGCTTTTTACCCAGCGAATCCAGCGTTTGCCGAAGCTCATATTCTTTGACAACTATTGCGGTTGCGTCGGCCTCAAGAATATCCCGAATGGTTTGCTGCTGTGGAAGAATAAGTCTTCCTTTCGGCGCCGCCTTGTCGATCGGCACGACCAAGACCACAAAATCTGAAGGTTCAATAAGATCCGCAACTATACGGAGCTTCGATTCTTCACTGACAGACAATTTTGCGATACGTTCCTTCAGTTCATGGATGTGAAAGAGTGTTTTTGCACTCACCCATATTTCATGCTCCGCTACAACCTGGGTATCACTGCGCAAATCTGACTTGTTATACGCAATAATGTAGTTTATATTTTTACGCTTGAAGCTGTCGATCAACTCATCATCAGTATTTGTTTTGCCGACTGTTCCATCGATGACCAGAACTGCTACATCGGTCTTATTTAATACCTGCAGGCTCCTTCTTACACGCAAACTGCCAAGTTCACCCTCATCATCAATTCCTGGGGTGTCAATAATCATTACCGGACCAAGCGGCAGCAGCTCCATGGCCTTATATACAGGGTCGGTGGTAGTTCCCTTAACATCCGAAACGATTGCAATATTTTGACCAGTAACGGCATTGACAACGCTGGATTTTCCAGCATTTCGTTTACCAAAAAAGGCAATATGCACGCGATCGGATGATGGAGTGTTGTTTAAGCTCATGCCACACCTCCGTTAAAATCTGAAATCACGGCTGCCCTGTTGGATTTGGGTTAGATTGTTCAGCGCGATTTGTCTCACTTTTTCGCTGGGGATATTCTTCATCTCCGCTAAGATCAATTGTTCGCCGGCTTTTTTTGTCTCTTCGGATGCATAATCCTCAGTGTATTCCTTTAAGGTCATGAGTGCATTTGGATGGCAGCAGTTTAGGATTTGTCCGCTCTTGCAAAGGCTCATAAACCGGTCTCCCGTTCTGCCCTCCCGGTAACAAGCAGTGCAAAAACTGGGGATGTACCCTAGTTCCATCAACCAAAGCACAATCTCATCCAGAGTTCTAGTGTCACTTACATCAAATTGTTCGGATTTCTCGTCTTCGGGTTCCGGCTCGGCATATCCGCCTACACTGGTTCTCGATCCTCCGCTGACTTGTGAAATACCAAGGTGCAAAACACGTTCACGGCATTTTTGACTTTCCCTGGTCGAGACGATCATGCCGGTATACGGAACTGAAATACGGATACAAGCCACAAGTTTCGCAAAAATATCATCATCTATTCCGTTGTCAAACGCACTCACATCGATATCATCTGCATGACGAATTCTCGGTACGCTGATTGTATGAGGACCAACGCCGAACACTGACTCAAGATGCTCGCCATGCATCAAAAGGGCTGCCATTTCGTAGCGATACAGCTCCAAACCAAACAATACCCCCAGCCCTACATCCTCAATTCCTCCGAGCATGGCTCTGTCCATGGCTTCAGTGTGATAAGCGTAATTATGCTTGGGTCCGGTTGGATGCAGTTTCTCATAGCTTTCCTTATGATAGGTTTCCTGGAACAAGATATAGGTGCCGATCTCCGCATCCTTCAATTTTTTATAATTTTCCACGGTGGTTGCGGCTATATTGACATTAACACGGCGGATGGCACCGTTCTTATGCTTGACGCTGTAGATGGTATTGATACATTCCAAAATATATTCAATCGGATTCATTATCGGATCTTCGCCCGCCTCTATCGCAAGGCGCTTATGACCCATATCCTGCAATGCGGCAATCTCGATGCGAATCTCCTCCTGAGTCAGCTTTTTACGAGTGATATGCTTATTTTTTAGATGGTATGGGCAGTAAACACATCCATTCACACAGTAATTCGACAGATATAAGGGAGCGAACATTACAATGCGGTTGCCATAAAAATCTTTTTTTATCTGCTCGGCCAGCTTATAGATCTCCTGATTTTTCTCCTCAATATCGCAATCAAGCAAAACGGCGGCTTCTCTGTGCGACAGACCTTTCCTCAGTTTGGCCTTTTCGATAATGCTATCGATCAGTGCCAGATTACTTTTGTTTTGCTGTGCATACTCAAGGGTATCCATAACCTCTTCGTGTGAAATGAATTCTTCCGCTTTAGATGATTTGGGATCGTACATATTTTATTCTCCTTTCTTAATCGGGTCAGGACATGAGACCTTTCCCTTCAGCTATGTTTTTTGTCGCTAAACGACAGGTTTATAGTCTCCGCGGTCGACTTTTATGCTATAACCGATTTCTTCCATACGGTGCTGCATACAATACTGGCATTCAGCGGCTTCGTCTCCCGTGCAGATTTTGTTGTCATAGAGCAAATATTTGTTGCGAACATCTGTCGGAGAAAGATTTGGCATTACCACATTTGCTCCAGCGAGGATACCCAGTTCCCTCCCTTTAGGATGTATTGTACCGAGTGCAGTTGTCGATGGCATAAGCACATTCGGCAACATCAGCCGTATTAACCCTAGCATGAACAGTGTCATCTCAAGTGTACCGGCGGGTTCTGATGCAAACGGCGTATCGCGATGCGGAATAAACGGCCCGACACCAACCATCTGAGGCTGAAGGTAGTGGATGAATAACATATCCTCTGCAAGATATTCTGCATTTTGATACGGTGAACCGACCATAAAGCCGCATCCAACCTGAAATCCTATTTTCTTCAGGTTATATAAGCATTGTTTTCGGTTCGACAGCGACATCGACAGTGGATGCAACTTTTTATAATGCTCATCATTAGCTGTTTCGTGACGGAGTAAATAGCGGTCGGCACCAGCGTTATGATAAGCTTCATAGCTTGCATAGCTTTTTTCACCAATCGACAGAGTCAGGGCACAATCAGAATGCTGGCTTTTAATGGTCTTAATCATGTCGCATATACGATCGTCGTTAAAATATGCGTCCTCTCCGCCCTGAAGTACAAATGTGCGAAAACCCAGATCATATCCTGTTTTGCAGCAATCTAGTACCTGTTCCTTGGTCAGTCGGTATCGTTCGGCATTCTGATTGCTTTTCCGTATCCCGCAGTAGAGGCAGTCTTTTTTGCAGAAATTTGTAAATTCGATAAGACCGCGGATATAAATATCGCTTTCGTAATGCCTGTTGCGAATGACAACAGCCTTTTCAAACAGATATTTGTCCAGTTCTGGATTTCTGTTGGAGATTAGAGCTACAAATTCCTCATTGGTTAGATTACGTTTTTTCTCCAGTTTGTCAATCAGCGCTTTCATTATTGTCATCACCGCTTTTTAAAGAATATTTCGAATATACTACCTTAGAGCTTACGCCCGGCAGCATACCGAGTTTGCCCGACAGCGTACTGATGATATTGGCCGGTGCATCCACAGCAACACTAATGATACTGATTTGCCTCTTGTGGTAGGGAATACCCATTCTGCCTATGATATAACTCCCGAATTGGTGGAGAATGCTGTTCAGCTTTTCCACCGAATTTACATCTTCGACGACGATTCCAATCAGTGCCAATCTTGTTTCCATTGCTATCACCTCTTTCATAAAATAAAAAATGCGCCTTGCAAGGCGCACAAAACTACACAAACTATTTTTTGCCCTTACACCTCAGATAACATCTTCGTGTGTCAGATAAAATACCAGCACTTTGTCAAAAGATCGAATCTCATAACTCAGCGTCCTCAGCCCAACAAAAACAAGTGGACCATTTCTTTGTTACAAATAATATCACATATTTGTGAATAAAGAAACAAGATCATAAATCGGATTATGAAAATGGCGAAAGGCCACATGTGGAAAAAATAATATAGTTGCGTACTGAGTTAACTAATCATAAGATTCAATATTTCACCTAGTAAACCAATAACGAAAACTGTACCCATATCATTTTTAGGAGACACGTTCCATTCCACATTTAACCTTTGCATCCAGATTTGACCCGAATGCTTCGTTCAACTTTTATATCAAATTACGATATTCTCTTCTTCCATCTACAACGGCATATATAATTACTAACTTATCTGCCTCATTTATCTTATAAAAAACAAGATGCCTTTCAACAATCACTACTCTATACCCTTGCTTTTTCAGAATCGAATATCGAGGAATGCTTCCCGACTCTGGAAACTCCTGAAGACGATTAATTACTGTTTCAATCTTGTCTAAATATCTAAGTGCAATATCAATATCACCAGAATCATCGGCAATATAAAAAATGATTTCACGGAGTTGTTCCTCCGCTTTATCCGTTCGTAATATTTTGTGCTTCATCCATTCTTCCTTTCCAGTAAAGATGCACGAAGATCATCGAACGAATCCTGCATTGGTGCCAATCTCCCATTTTTCACATCATCTTCTGCCTCTGCAAGTGTTCTAAGTAGTTCCAGTTCCGATTTCATCTGATAGTAATTCTGTAAACCAAGAACTGCTGTATCACCTCTTCCATTTACAGTTATAATAACAGCATCTCTTGATTCTTTGCACTGCTTGGAGATTTCACTGTAATGATTTCTTAAATCTGCCGATGGTCTGATTGCTGCTTCCATGATATCACCTCATTCCAATAGCTTTATAATCATATTATGATAAATCATAGTCATATAATATCATAATATGACTATGATATCAAATTGTTATCCTTGCTCATACAACTTAATCTATTTTTAAATTACCATATATTTGCACACTTCATGTTCCCTCATACGACCCTCGCCCTATTTTACGTCTGTGGAAACATAATTCCCAGAATTACAAATTTACTATTCTCGGCACTTTACCCCCGATATAGCCTTACTATAGTCTCCACGTGCGCCATTCTCGGGAAAATATCAACCGGATTTATGCATATTTGTTCACTGTCAAATGCATAATATGGCTCATTTAGCTATAATATACTGATTTTATACATAATTATTATGTCATCATTATTGTACTCTCAAGGGTAGGTTGAGGTTTAGAGACAAACTCATGTGAACGATATGTTTTCCAACCCGGTGCTTTCGTGGAGAAACCCTTGGATGAGAAATCTTCGATATTAAACCAAGGCTTATAATCGCTTCCTTCCCCTTGCCCTCGACCTTCTTTAAGGTATCTTTGATACTTCTGTTCATTCCATTTACGCGAGTTCGTAGGCATAAAAAAACCACCTTTTGATATTCTTAATATTAGAATACCCAAAAAGTGGAATTATACAACATTTTTCTATATTTTATAATATTTTTATTTACTATATAAGTTTATTATTAAGGATACATCTTTTTTATTTTTTAACAAACTGTCAAATGAAAATAAAGTTAGTAACTGAACATGTAGTAATATTGAGGGTTTTCGTTTCGTTTATATATTTGGTACAAAAATAAAGTTGGTAACTAACTACATAAAACCATCTTAGGCCTGTTATAAATATAAAAATAGAGTTGGTAACTACGTAATATTTCTCCTTAGTCTGTTGTGTGTGTGGTTCGGATTCTAATTTAGTCGAGTGAACATAATGTCTCTTATAACAAGCCATCATCTTTCTATCAAAACGATGAATAATCCGGAGCAAAATTCACACCTGTTCCGGAAAGTGGTTACAGTTGTTCCGGCCATTTGTTCCATCTAATCCGGGCGTCGGTTACAGCAGCATTCAAACCCTTACAATGACGTTATACACCGTCCCCCCTAAAGTGGGGTGAGCATAGAATTTTTGGGAATTATACTTTTACGCAATAACCCTCAAAACTCAAAATCCATTGAGCTAATTGAATTGATTCACAAATGCTAGTATTCTTCTGGTTCGTCATAATCATCAATATCAAACTCATCAGAAGCCTCATCATCATCTTCCCCTCCAAGCGGGTCTGAGGAACTGATAATATTAATTTCACCAAATTCAACTGATATTGATTCAATGTCAAGAGTTTTGTTTCTCTCATCATGATGCCCTGAAAGTAATTCAACACTAATACTCACATCTACCCTAGAAACCATACTACCACTTATCTCTATATTATCTTCTCTACTGTCAAAATGATAATTATGGTCAACGGAAGCCTCGAATTCAATTTGACAATCAATATCAACACAATCATCATAAACTTCATATGCTGTATCTAATATACTAATACTCTCGATAGTATCTATCATTACAAAATCAGAGTTGTAATTTGAATTTGCCATATCCGATAATTTATCTTGTATTTCACCATACATATTTTCACTAATATAATTCTCAATTTGTCGAAACAGCTCATCGTCACGATCAAGTCTATCAATTAGTTCCTCAACATTTTTACTCACTAGTTGGAAGCTCATACGAACAAAGTCGTTAAAATAAATAACGAATACTTCAGCATTATTTTCTTTTGAATCATTAATTAGTTCATCTCGAACCCCAACAATCTTATTGCCCTCTAGTTTAAACCAATCTTCTTTTTTATCTCGTGTAATAAAAAGTAATGGCTTTTTCTCTTCTTGTGATTTTTTTAATATCTCTTTCCATACAATCAGGTCACCAAACTCATTATTTTCTTTATCCCAATCACAATAACCAGGAGGAATTCTATCCGTATATCTAGCAACTCCATCTAATTTAATCTGATGAAGCTCTTCTGTGGTTAGAATTTGAGTTGACTTATCGCACATTGCATTTTGAAACACTCTCACCAACCCAGATTGCAATAATTCTCGATTTTCTTTTGTAGACTGATTCATTTTTTGTTTAAAGTTAGAAATAAGGTCATAAAACATCTCGTTTGTGTCAAAGTCAGAAATGATATCGGCTAGTAGGTCATGTCCTTCTTCACGAAGTTCATTGGATAACGACTCAAAAACACTGCTAATTTTTTTAACACTATTGTTCAATGTTTTATCAAACTTATTTAGCCGTCCAATTGCTCCAGATTTGCTTCCTTTGTGTTCAAAATTTTTCAACATCTCTACATTGGCAACATGATGTGCAATCCAGATGCGTTCCTCAGCAAACAATAATGTATCCATTACGTGCTTCGCAAGATCAGCATCACATTCTTGAAGGAAAATCAATGCAGATGTATCAAGTGAAATAATTGCTTCACTCAAAAGCCTTTTGAATATTTGTTCATTAACTCAAACTTCGCAGCATAATTCAGGCATTAAATCCCGGATATATGCGGGCTGAGCGGCAATCCAATGCATAACTTGACATAAAATTGCTTGGGAACACTCTTTAGATAAATTATCAAGCAAAATAGTGAAGAAATACATCAATTGCCTTATGGCGGTTTCGTAGTCAATATCCTGTATTTCATCGCAGAGCAAATAAAAGAGCTCTCCGTAACTACGTGAATCCTGATTATGCCGTCGTTCCCATTCAAGCAGAATGTATCTCGTGAAAACAATAGTCGTATGGGCGATAAGCATGTCATAACTTCTACCTTGAAACTCTGAACCTAGTTTTAGAAGAGATTTGGCGCTTTTGAAGAATACTTCAATGCTCCATCTTATGCCGTAGATACGGACAATTTCGGCATCTTCAAGCGCAACATCGGTCGACAGTATTGAAAGCCACTCCCGTTTGTTATTGCGGTTTTGAATGAAGACGATCTTAACGGGAATTCCCTGTTTGGTTTTTACAAAGCGTGATCCGATGATTTCACTGCGATTTCTTGCCGGCAGTGTTGCTCTTAAGTCTGCAAGCGACATGGCTTGGCCGTTAAAGTTATATCTCTGCTTAAGTTGTTTGACCATGCCAATGGAATGAAGACCCTTTTCAAGAATTGCTTTGATCATTGGCTCGGTTGTAAACCAGCTGTCCATTAAGACGTAGTCGGCTGTAATACCAGTAATCAAGGCGTTGTCAATTAAGCGAATGACATTTTTGGGTTTTTCAATAATCGCTTCGGCGCGTCTCTTTGAACCGTTTGTCCGCTTGTCTACGGTGTCTGTTACATCATTTAACCTGTTTTGTGCTTTTGCTGAGCTGAGCATGGCAAAATCCACAGGAACGAAGCTATATCCGTCAGACCATCCCAAGGTCAGCATGGTAAATCCTTTTACAAAACGCTGCCCCGTATGGTCGAATACACGGGCAAGAAGCTCTGCCTTTTTTGTTCTAGGCCTTGAAAGGATTGAATCGTCTAGAATAAATACACGGACTCGCTTGTCTGAGGTCAAGTGATCAAAGGCATCTGTAACCTTCAAAGAGAGCTGGAGAAGAAATTTTCTCCATGAGTATCGTGGATTATTCAGAAAACGATAGTAGATATCTTTGCCCGGCATATCCTGACCGCGTTTGCTACTAAGAATGTTGTTCATCTTCTTACCGTAAAAAGCAATTAGAAAGATGAACTCAAATATTTGATAAACGCTTACCCCGCAGGCTTTACGGACATTGGAAGCATGAAGTAATTTATTGATTCTTAAAGCCTTAAACAGTTTTGAAACCTCAGTTATAACCTTTTCAGACGGATCGATTTGTTGTAGCATTAACTTGTGCATCCTTTCCGTTTGTAATGTTTTGTTTGGTCACATAACATTTTACCAAACGCGGATGCACTTTTTATGTCAAGAATGCTATTTAATCTAAAAAACACTACATTTCATGGGGCTTCGCTACGGTTTGAGGGAGTAAATGTGTATAAAACCTTGATTCCTAGCAATTCATAACAAGAAAAATCAAATATACTATGTTTTTTTGTGATGGTGGTAATTATGTT
>PHAA01000043.1 GCA_002840245.1 Firmicutes bacterium HGW-Firmicutes-15 | reverse complement strand
CTTCACTTCAATTCCGTCCACATTATTCCATTCATCAATATCAAGGTCATGAACTTCAAAATATTTTTCAAGGAGTACCTCATCCATTGAAGTTAACGCAGCAAGCTTTTTCATAACCGATACTCTAACAAGCTTCGTAGAATAATATTTTATCCTGTGATCAGAACGCAGAAGAGCTGTAAGCCCATTGAAGTGGTCATCATGTGCATGAGTATGAAATATACCCTCTATTTCATTTACACCAATTCCCAATGCCTGAAGACTATGTATAATATTCGGGCCGGCATCAATAAGGTAGATTCTACCCTGAAATGTTATAATGCTCGCCATACACGGTCGGTTTATATCCCACCCATCTCCCTCGCCGGTATGAATTACAGAAAAATATTCTCTCGTTATTTCATGATAACCCAAATGATACGGGGCTTCATATTCTTCATCTTGAGCAAGATTAAGATCTACTTGTATTCTATTACCTTTATAAATAATTTCAAAGAGATTGAGGTCTTTGCGTTGTATAAATACTCCATTTCTAATTTCAACTGGTTCATTACCAATAATTCTTGTTTCAATAAGTTCTTGTGTTCTTTTTATCTTATCAAAAGCAAATTTTAATTTTAGGCGCATCATTTCTTGTGCTTGGTTTTCCAGTATGCCAGACATCTTTATCTCGTCAATCGATGAAAGTCCATAATTCCCACAATAAATGTATTCAATCTGGGCATTTACTTCATTTTCATTCCCAATAAGCAGCGGTTTAATACCTATGTTGTTGGGATGATTGGGTAAAATCATACCTTGCCTATACAACATCTGTAAAACAGGAAATTCTGCCAAATTAGATATTGATTCCTTTTGCATTGGAATATCTGAAAGTAGTATGGCATTTGGCCCAGTTTCGCATATTATTCCTAATCCTTTATCTTCGTATGTGATTAGTCCTTTTTTTATAAGATGCTTAACGCTATCAGCTGGACATCCACATAGAATAAATAAGTTTGCCTCAGGTATTTCTACCCAATAAATACCTGTAGATACTTTTATTTTGTTCATTGTCATACCCCTACCATAAAAATTCATAACACTAGCAACTATATTATCAGCTATATACAAGTAAACTTTCGCAATTAATACTTAATAATCTTGCATAACTCCAAAAACCAGAATTTGAAAACGATAATTAATCTTCATAGTATAAAAAGCACAATCTAATATGAATTTGTAATTACTTAAATATTATACCATGAACATTCATACTGAAAGCGTAACTGCTAAAATAGCTGTTATCATAGGTGGTGGTGCCTTGTCATTATAAAAACAAGCCTATAGCCATTTCTGTTATACGTGACAGAGGGCCAGGATAAAGGCCAATAAAAAGTGTTCCTGCTAGGCATACCCATAGGGCCAGTCTCGCTGTAAGCGGTACTAAAATCGGGCCTTCTTTTTGACTTATTCCGATATACATAGCTTTAGCAACTATCAGGTAATAATAAACTGATATCATGCTCATTAACAAACCCACAAAGGCCAGCCACAGGTAGCCGGCCTGGATGGCTCCTGAAAACAGATAAAACTTACCTGCAAAACCGGCTAGTGGTGGTATACCAGCGAGTGACAAAAGGCATACGGTCATAACCGCAGCCAACATAGGCGCCCTCTGCCCCAAACCATTGAATGCCTCTAATTCTGTACTTCCAGTTTCCACCTCCACCATGGTGGTCACCGCAAAAGCTCCAACATTAGAGAACACATAAAGCATAGCATAGAAAAGCACACCTTTCAGTCCATAGCTGTTGGCTGCTACCAATCCTACCAGGATATACCCTGCTTGAGCAATGCTGGAATAGGCTAACAGACGTTTCACGTTTTTTTGAGCTAAAGCTATTAAGTTACCAATAACGATGGTCAATGCCGCCAATACTGCCAATGCTAAACTCCAGTTGAACAGACTTAAGGGCAGAGCCACCAATAAAATCCTTACTAATGCTGCAAATCCGGCCGCCTTGGAGGCCACTGCCAAGTAGGCGGTTACCGGGGTAGGTGCTCCTTGATAGATATCCGGCGTCCACATGTGAAAAGGAACCGCTGAAATCTTAAAGCCCAAACCTGCTATCATCATAACAATACCCGCCACCAATACCGGTTGGATATTTCCTGCTGCACTAAGTGTCCGATATATTTCAGTAAAAACCGTCGAGCCACTGGCAGCATAGATAAGGCTCATACCAAATAGAAGCACTGCGGAAGACAACGCTCCCATGATGAGATACTTAATTCCCGCTTCTGCTGATAAGCCATCATTTAACAGGTAGGCACTGAGGATGTAAAAGCTTATGGTCATTAGTTCCAAGCCGACATACAGTGTGATTAGGTCTCCGGCAGAGGCCATTACCATCATTCCCAAAGTGGCAAAGATCATGAAACTGAACCATTCGCTCTTGCGCTGGCCAAAAAACTCGGTATACCTACTGGCCATGAAGAACACTAACAAGGCCGCGCATAAAAATAGAACCTTGAAGAAGTTTCCATAGATGTCGATCTGATATACACCATTGAAAAATACTGCTTCGTGACCGAAATTCAAAATCACGTTGGCTAGGATTACAGTTAGACCTAACACAGCTAAAAAACCAACGGCCTTTTTGCCCCGTTCTGGAAGCAAAAGTCCCGCTATTAGAACAATTAATCCCAGTACTGCAGTCAGGATCTCTGTCGTCAGTAAACCGTAATTCATTAGAAGATCCCTCCTATCTGAATGGGTCCAATTTGGGTTAGAAGCTGGCCCACACCGCTGTTAATAAGATCCATGAGCGTGAAGGGCAGAATGCCTCCCAATAGGATGGCTCCACCCAAAACCAGCAAAGGCACCATCTCCGGTCCCCGAAGATCCTGTAGGTGATCCCATTCCGGCTTACGCGGACCGAAGAGCAGATTTCCTAAAGTACGCAGTATATAAACCGCTGTAATAATAATTCCCGAAATAGCAATAATGGTTAGAATCTGGTAATTTCTAAATGCACCAACAAAGATGGTAAACTCACCAATAAAATTCACCGTGCCGGGAAGCCCCAGTGAAGACAGCCCAGCTAGCATGAACCCAGTAGCAAGCCGGGGCATCTGATGTGCCAAGCCTCCAAAATCGGCCACGTTGCGAGTATGACTTTTATGGTATAGGTTACCGATCATAGCAAAGAAGAGGGCTGCCATTACGCCATGGGCAAACATCATCATTACAGCGCCATTGATACTAATCAGATTTAACGAGGCAATGCCTATTAATACGTAGCCCATATGACTAACCGAAGAGTACCCGACTATATACTTCAGATCCTTCTGGCTAAGGCAGATCATGCCTGCATATACAACGTTACCAATGGCCAGGAGTGCAATAATCGGAGCAATATATTTGGCACCTGCCGGCAGAATAAATAGACCGATTCGGATCAAGCCATAGCCACCAATCTTTTTCAATACCCCGGCATGAATCATGCTAACCGCTGTAGGGGCACCCGCATATCCGTCCGGTGACCAAGCGTGAAAGGGAACCATAGATAGCAAGGTTCCAAATCCCAAGGCCATCAAGGAATAGGCAAAGATCTGAAAGGCCACCGGGTAATTCAGCCCGGCAAGGGTCTTTATATCCATGCTGGGATAGCCTAGTATGGCTTGGGCTTTAATAAAGAGGGCAATTAAACCCACCAGTAAAAAAGCACTCCCGATGAGCAGATAAATGGTCAGCTTCATGCCTGCATATTCCTTGGTCACTCGCTTGGAGGAACCAAACATAATAACTAAAAGGTATATGGGTATGACCACCACTTCATAAAATAGGAAAAAGATAAAGAGATCAGTAGCCACAAATGTTCCCATGACCCCCGTAATGAGGAGTAGGAGCAGGGCAAAAAACTCCTTGATCCGTTCTGCCACCTGCCAGCTGGCGTAAACAGCACTAAAACCAATAAGGTTGGTCAACAACAGTAAAGGAATGCTGATGCCATCCACACCTAGCGCGTAATTAACACCCAGGTCTTTTACCCAGGGGATGGACTCGACAAACTGCATCCCTGCATTTGTCATATCATATCTACAAAAGACAAGTAATGACAGAACTAGGCTGATCAGGGTGCTGATAGCCGCTAGATATTTGATAGACCGCTCCTGTTCCCGGGGCAGGATCATTATAATGATAGCACCTATTACGGGAATAAATAGAGTTAATGAAAGAATCGGAAAATCACCCAAGATCAATCCACCTCCTTATACTATGGCCGTAAATACGGCCATTAGAGCAGTAATCAATATAATGACCACACCCGTGAATAGGTACAGGGCATAGGTCTGAACCTGACCATCCTCGGTATAACGTAAAGTCCTCCCCGACCATCCAGTGAAAAAGGCCAGACCATTAATTGCTCCATTGACAATCTTGAGATCAACCCATTCCAGGAGTCGGGCGCCTCCATCTACAAATACTGCAATCAACCAGGCATATATCTCATCTAGGTAGTATTTGTTGGAGAGCAGATTATAAATGCCAGAAAAGCGCTGGCGCAGGCTTTCATGGTTGATAATTTTCCTCTGATAGATTATCCAGGCCAGGACGATGCCGGCTAGGGCGATAAGTGAGGATATCACCATTATGCCAAGGTTGGCTTCATGGTGTACCACACCGGGAGCAGTGATAAAATGACCGAAGATATTGTTCATGTACGGCGAGCCGACAAACCCAGCTACTATCGAAAGTATCGCCAGGATTATAAGTGGTACGGTCATGACAGGGGCCGATTCGTGGGCATGATGGCCGTTGGTATTGGAGCCAAAAAAAGCGGTAAAAATCAGACGGAACATATAAAAGGCAGTCATAAATGCTACCAAAGAACCCAGAATATATAGACCCGTATAACCTCCCACGTAAGCTCCCAGAAGAATTTCGTCTTTGCTCCAAAAACCTGCTAAAGGTGGGATTCCCGCCAATGCCAAGGCGCCAATCACGAAAGTCCAGGTAGTGACCGGCATCTTTTGGGAAAGCTGCCCCATTTTCCAGATATCCTGTTCCTCATGCAGAGCATGGATTACGCTGCCGGCTGCTAGAAAGAGCAAGCTCTTGAAAAAGGCATGAGTCATCAAATGAAACATACCAGCGGTCATAGCCCCAATACCCATCGCCATCACCATATATCCGAGTTGGCTCAGAGTAGAATAGGCCAGAATGCGCTTGATATCGTTTTGAACCAGGGCGATGGAAGCGGCAAACAGGGCGGTAAATCCACCTACTACGGCAATAAAGAACATGGCCTGAGGGGTATGACTAAATATAAAGAAGGCACGAGCAATTAAGTACACGCCAGCCGCCACCATAGTGGCAGCGTGGATCAAGGCGCTAACGGGAGTAGGTCCCTCCATAGCATCAGGCAGCCAAACATGCAGCGGGAATTGGGCTGATTTTCCCATCGGGCCGAAAAATAGCAGTATGGAAATTGGCAGCAGAACAGCTATATTGTCATACCCAATCAGTTGGGTGGAAAGCTCACCGAAGTTTAGTGTGCCAAAGACAATTGTCAGGAATAGAATTCCCAGAAGAAAACCGAAATCTCCCACCCGGTTGGTAACAAAAGCCTTTATAGCTGCATTCTTAGCTGAATCCTTGCCAAACCAGAAGCCGATTAATAAATAGGAACATATTCCTACCAACTCCCAGAAGACGAAAAGTTGCCCGAAATTACTTGCTACCACTAGGCCCAGCATAGAGCCGGCAAAAGCACTCTGGTAGGCAAAATAACTAGCGAAACCGGGATCTTTATCCATATAACCCAGCGAATAAATCTGAACTAATAGAGCCACGGTCGTAACAACTATTAGCATGACCGCTGTGAGTGGATCTATCATAATCCCCATGTCCACCCGCAAACCGGGCATACTTAGCCAACGAGCTGATAATTCAAAAACCTGCCCTGGGTCACCGGTAAACACCTTAAGGGCCACCAGTAATGACAGTACAAATGACCCGCCGATGGCCAATATAGACATAGCAGCTGCGGCTTTAGGCCAGCGGTGCAGGAATAAGCCTATGCATGCGAAAGCAAGAAAGGGCAGCACGGGAATAATCCACGAGATTTGCAGTATATTTTGCATGTTCATTACCCCCTTACCATTTCATTAGATTGAAATCGCTCAGGTTGACCGATTTCTTATGGCGATAAATCGAAATAATCAAGGCTAAGCCTACCGATACCTCAGCGGCTGCCACCACAATGACAAAGATGGCAAATAGTTGACCGATGGTATTGCTGGGCTGAATAAATTTGTTAATAGCCACAAAATTAATGTTGACCGCATTAAGCATTAGCTCTATAGACATTAAAATTGCGACTGCGTTACGCTTGGAGAAAACCCCATATACACCGATACCAAATAGTATGGTCGCTAGGAGCAAATAGTGGTTGAGTCCAATCACTCCTCCTCAACTCCCCTCGCCAAAATAATTGCCCCCACCACGGCTAGAAGCAGTAGGACCGCGGCCACTTCAAATGCCACCACGTAGTTTCCCAACATAAGTTCAGCCAGTAACCCCACGGCATCGCTTACTGCCGGGGGGCCCAGCACCTGAAACAGTTCGCTGCGCCAGATCGAGGTCCCTAGTGTTATAATTAATAAAAGCGCCAGACATGCGCCCCACAGATGGGTCTTTAAGCTGGGATTGGGCAGATTGGTCTTTTCTGCCTCTACGTTCATTACCAGCATAATGGCAAATATTATTAGCACAGAGATCGCCCCCGCATACACCAGGATCTGCACTAATCCTAAGAATCCGGCTCCCAGTTCAAAGAAAATCCCAGCAACCCCTAGAAAGGCCAGTACCAAAAAGAGGGCGCTATGTATAATATTCCGGCTAAATACTACTCCTAATGCCGACACTATGGTTAGACCGGAAATGATAATAAAAACCCCATCATTAATTGTAATACTCATCCCTATTCCCCTCCTTCCTGCTGCCGGTCTTTTTTCTCCTTATTCACAAAAGCCTGGGCTATTTTACGGGCTTTCTCCCGATCACCTAGCATCAGTTCGGCCATTTTGAATAGCTTCTTTTCATCCGAAGCCATCAAGTTGGCCATAATAGCAATATCCTCTTCCGTGTCTAGGACTTTGCTTAGTACTTTCTGTGGGTTTTTGCCCAAAGCCGTTTTCATGGCCTCAAGCTGCTTGAGCCGTTTTGCCTCCGCTTCCGTAATATCTGGCATTTCCACCTGAACCTCTAGATTGCCGGTTTCCTTCTCCTCCGGGAGCAAATCTAGCTCAGGAGGCCGATGATAAACAATTTTAATATCCTCTCGCTTGAACTTGGTCAGTTCAAAACTATGGGTAAAATACAGGGTGTTGGTCGGGCATACTTCCACGCAAAGGTTGCAAAAAAGACAATACTGCAGATCAATTGTATAGTTCAGCAGTTTTTTCTTTTTAGCACCTTCCTCTTTAACCGTTTCAAAGCTCAGAACATTATTCGGGCAGGCCTTGGTACACAGTCCACAAGCGATACATTTACCAAAATCGAATGACAGACATCCTCGGAAACGCTCCTGCAAGAAAGGCATCTCCTCCGGGTACTGAATCGTAATATCTTTTTCGAAGGTGTGCTTTAAGGTAATTCCCAGCCCTTTGAGTAAACCTTTACCGTACATCAATTCACCACCCCATCCAACGGAAGATTTCGATTCCCGCACCGGTAAGCACAATATTTACAAGGCTTATGGGGATGAGTACTTTCCAACTTAAGGACATCAGGTGGTCCATACGTATGCGGGGGAAAGTCCACTTTAACCACATAAAAACCATCATTATCAGGTAGGTCTTCAGAATAATCCACAACCAGGACGGCAGAAAAGGCCCCTGCCAGCCACCTAAGAACAGTGTGGCCGCCAAAGCTGAAACCGCCACCAAGTTGGTGTACTCGGCCAGAAAAAAGAGTGCCCAACGCATCCCACTGTATTCAGTAAAGGCACCGGCGGTTAATTCCTGCTCAGCCTCCGGCATATCAAAGGGACCTCGGTTAAGTTCTGCAGTGGCTGCAATAAAAAAAGTGATAAAGGCGACCGGTTGTAACAGTATAAACCATAGATTATGTTGGGCTTGCACTATGTCAGACAGGTTCAATGAACCGCTAATCATAACCACACCAAGTAAAGAAAAGGCCAAGGGAATTTCATAACTAATCATTTGGGCCACCGATCGCATGGCACCCAGCAACGACCATTTATTATTAGACCCCCACCCCGCCATTAATAGACATATGGTGGAAAGAGATCCCACTGAGATAAAATAGAAAAGTCCTACGTTCAGATTTACTACAGCCATATCTTGCCCCATCGGTAAAACTGCATATAGCATTACCGATACAATAATAAAAAACATGGGAGCAATCTTAAAAATTAATTTATCCGTTTGAGAAGGGATAATATCTTCCTTGGTCAAGAGTTTAAGGGTATCAGCAATGGTCTGAAAAAAGCCATACGGACCCAAACGGTTAGGGCCCAGCCTCTGTTGCATAAAGCCCGCTACCTTGCGCTCCAACCATATAAGTACTAGTACGTTCAAGGTTATAATACCTACAATACATGTCCATTGCCCAACTAGAAGAATAACCTCGGCCCATACGGGAGCCAGACCCAGACTCACCAGCCAGGAGGTCAGCCAATGGGCAATGTTTAAGAACCAGTGTTCCATCTGCACCCACTCCTTTCTTAGGGGACGTTATACACCTTCACCCGGGGACATTGTGTTACGTGGACATCCCAGGAGATATTCCATGGGACATTCCATGGGACATTCCTCGAAGAGGTGTGTCCCAATACCTTAACTGAGGTGTGTCCCAATACCTTGACCGCGGTGTGTCCCTACCACACCTTCTACCGGTCTGATTCGCCCAAGACCGGATCCAAGGTAGCAATGTTAGCAATAATATCCTGCAATTTACCGCCGCGCGAAATAAGTGGCAGAATCATCAGATTAACAAAGGACGGGGCCCTTACATGCACCCGGAAGGGTTTCTCCGTTCCATCACTGACCAGATAAAACCCCAATTCCCCTTTGGCAGATTCTATCCGGTGATATACCTCTTTACCCTTTTCCGGTTTGAGTAACTTGGGCACCTTGCCCCGTACCTCTCCAGTCGGCATTTTTTTCAAAGCCTGGCGAATGATGTAACCACTTTGTTCAATTTCCTTTATTCTGACGATCAAGCGATCAAGGCAGTCCCCATGTTGCCCAGTAGGGATCTCAAACTCAAAGCGCTCGTAGATCCCATAAGGATCTGCCTTGCGCAAGTCATAAAGAACCCCGCTGGCACGAAGATTAGGCCCGGTAACTCCATAAGCAATTGCCTCTTCCGGGCTTAGGATGCCGATCCCTTTACAGCGAGCCTGTAGGATTTCATTACCAGTTATAAGACCGTTGTATTCTTCAATCATTCCGTGCAAATCATTCAAAAATCTATCAACTGCTGGAAAGAACTCTTCCGGCAGATCTTGGATCACTCCACCAATGCGCATATACGAAGCGAGGAGGCGCTGACCGCTGCTCATTTCAAACATGTCCATGATCCGCTCTCTGTCACGCAAACAGTAGATCAATCCGGTTGTAGCCCCTAGGTCAATGGCCAAGCTTCCTACAAAGAGCATATGAGATGCAATCCTGGAAAGCTCCCCCAGTATCACCCGAATATATTCCGCTCTTTCCGGAACCTCAACACCCATAAGTTTTTCTACTGCCTGGACATATCCCAGAGTGGGCAGGTGCGTGGCGAGATAATCTAGTCGGGACGTATAGGGAATGAACTGAGTATAGGTTCGACTTTCAGCAATCTTTTCCATTGAGCGGTGCACATAGCCCAGGTGGACTATGGCATCTTTGACCACCTCTCCGTCCATCAGGGCTTCCACATGCAGACCACCATGGGTGCTGGGATGCTGGGGGCCAATATTGATTGTATATATATCCGTTGTAAACAAACTTTATCAACCCTCTTTCTTAAAATCTTTGCGCAAAGGATGTCCCTCAAAATCATCCGGAAGCAAAACCCTGACTAGATTCGGGTGTTGGCTGAACTGGATACCCATAAGGTCAAAGACCTCTCTTTCCTGCCAGTCGGCGGTAGGATAAATGGAAAAGACCGAAGCCAACTCTGCCTGTGCCCTGGGCACCCTGGTTTTAACAATAAATTTTTGCTGATTATCCGGTATAGCATACAGATTATAGATTATTTCAAATTCCTCGCCATAATCCACGGCGGTCAGGTTGGATAAGTAGTTCATCCCTAATTGCTCCTTGAGGGCTTGCATCAAAGGCAGAAGCTCATCGGGGCCAACCGTAAGATATATAAAATGTGGATCCCGAATGATTTCCAAGCGGTTTCCCGTTATTGATTGTAGGCTTAACAATGCTTTATCACCATTAATAGCTTCCATTATCATTTCCTCCTGCCGGCATCAATACTGACCCTGTTCCACTTTTTTCTTTAATTCCAACAACCCATGAAACAAAGCTTCAGGGCGCGGTGGACAACCGGGCACGAAAACATCCACCTTAAACAAGGAGTCTGCCCCAGGCAGGATGCTGTACCCGTCTCGAAAAGGACCGCCGCTGGTTGCACAATTTCCCATAGCCAGCACCCATTTGGGAGCTGGCATCTGTTCATACACTCGTTTAACCACCGGAGCCATTTTCAAGCTGATTGGACCTGCTATCAACAATAGATCTGCCTGACGGGGAGATGCTCTGAACACCTCATATCCGTATCTGGCTATATCAAAACGAGCTCCTCCCGCAGCCATCATTTCGATAGGGCAGCAATTACAGCCATAAGAAAGTGGCCAAAAAGATCGTGCTCGGCCCCAATTCCACATTTTCTCCAGAGTGGTTACAATAATATTATGTTGGGCCAGATGAGCGACTTCCTCTGTACCATCACACCTGTATTCCTGGTTTAATACCATTCCAATGCACCTTCTTTCCAGGCATACCATAGGCCTAATGCTAGTATGAAGATGAAAATAAGCATCTCACCGAAAGCAAAGAGCCCCAAGCTCTTAAACTTAACCGCCCAGGGAAAGAGAAAAATGGTTTCTACGTCGAATGCTAAAAATACCAGGGCATAGAGGAAAAAATTAACCCGGAAGCGAATCCAGGTAGGCCCCTTGGTGTCCACCCCGCACTCGTAGGGGAGCATCTTTTCCATTGTCGCAGCTGGTTTAGGACGAAACAACCAGGCACCTGCCATCGCTGCAATGGGAAACAGTAACGTGAGCAATATGAAAACACCTAGGCCAGCATGGTCTGACACCTTTGTCCAACCTCCTTATGATATTTATTTCAATAAATTTCCTGAACTGCTATTTATAAATTGTACCAAATATTTAATTATAAACAATAATTAAAGACAGATATGGCAATATATACAAAAACCCCTCTAAGATTTTTGTACTGCAATAGTAATTGTGGCGTTAATTACAAAAAACATCATGGACAAATATGACCTGAAGGAGAGCTTAGAAGTATCGTTCGAAAAGACATAATTAATCAGGCCAGAACGAAGGCGCTGTGACAAAAAATCTCAGCCCATTTAAAGCCCCAAGCTTGCCATATATTTAAAGAACGACGAACCACTGGTTCAGCTATCTCTAATCAAACTAATAAATATTTCTCCAGGTAAAAATATGCGCTCAATAACATTTTGTCACCTCCGTTATGGTTCATTTTGGGGATTGGTTCACAATATTTTAATTATGCTGAGTTAGCTTATAAGAATTAGGCAATATTTTAAGCCTAAACTCACTACATTGCAAGAAAAAGATAGTCCTAAGAATTTGATAGCTTCCCCGGTCCATTATATCGGTCCTCACAAATAAATCTCCATGCTTGAATACCAGATAATACACGCAGACATTTCACCTTAAGTTATGATATAAATAAAAAGAAGGAATATCAAATTCTACGTCGAATATAATTTATGGGTTAAAGCTAGTATTGTTTCCTGGCTTATCTAAGTCTAAGAAAAAATTCGGGAACGGAGGTGAGAAAAGTGCTATCAAGTTTAAGGTTTAAGCAAACGGTCAACCTCTTCGTTTGAAAAATGGCAAATGGACCGGTGGTTCGTTCAATTTCCATTATACAATGGTCAAAATGGGGTTTAAGACATGGTGGGGCTTTTTTTCATCCGTTGCGGATTATTGTTTGACATAATTCTAGCTTTCTAACTATAACTCACCTAAAATCCTTTCACTATGTACTCCCCCTTTAGCTTAATCCTCCTTCGTACCATTGTAGAAGCGAAATAATTGCTTTGACCTTATGAGCTTGCTTTGCATAATGGTTTTGTACTTCTAATTATTTTCAACAAAATACTGAAACGAGGGATGATAAATGAACAGCAAAATCACTCGTCGCCAACTGTTTAAGGGCGGCGGGATTGCGGTTGCGTCTTTAGGTATGGCGGCAGGTCTGGGTTTCGATCTTCAGGCAACCGCTTCAGCAGTCAAGGAGCTGCGCATTAAGAACGTTAAGGGAATACCAACGGTGTGTCCTTACTGTGGTTCAGGCTGCGGTCTGCTGGTCTACTCAGAAAGAGACGCAGCGGGTAAATTTATTAAATTGTTAAGCGTTGAGGGTGACCCGGACAACCCGATTAACCAGGGAAAAGCATGTGCGAAAGGCTCTTCCATGTTCAATCTGCGGGAAATCTACGACCCAGAAACTGGCAAGCAAATGATCAACCCCAAGCGGGTACAAAAACCTATGTACCGCGCACCGGGAAGTGAAAAATGGGAAGAAAAAGAATGGGATTGGATGCTGGATAAAATTGCCGAAAAGGTCAAGGCGACCAGAGACAGTAGTTTTATTCACAAAGAAAAGATAGCCGATGGCAGTGAGATCATCGTTAACCGCACCGAGAAAATCGCCTCTATCGGAGGTTCCCCTCTGGATAACGAAGAGTGCTATGTATTGACCAAAATGATGCGCTCTCTGGGGGTCGTTTACCTGGAAACCCAGGCTCGCCTCTGCCATTCCCCATCAGTGGGAGGATTGGCACCTTCCTTTGGACGAGGGGTCATGACCAACCATATGATAGATATGAGAAACACTGATTGCGCATTGGTTATGGGCAGCAATATTGCTGAGAATCATCCCATAGGCATGAAGTGGTTGTTACAAGCCCGTGAAAACCGCGGGGCTAAAATCATCAGTGTTGATCCACGCTACACCAGAACCGCTGCTGTGGCTGATCTTTATGCCCCGATGCGCTCAGGCACTGATATCGCCTTCCTGGGTGGAATGGTTAAATATATTCTGGATAACGGGCTTTATCTTAAGGATTATGTGGTCAACTATACCAATGCGGCCATGCTGATAAAAGATGAATATGATTTCAAGGATGGACTCTTTGTCGGCTACAATTCGGAAAAAAGAAGCTATGATACTGCCAACTGGGACTATAAATATGATGCCAGCGGTACGATTATGAAAGATGAAACCCTGCAAGATCCGCACTGCATTTTCCAGCTTATGAAAAAACATTACTCCCGTTATGATGTTGATACTGTATGCAGGATTACCGGTACTCCTAAAAATAAATATCTGGAGGTTTTGAAAACCTTCTGCGCCACCGGCGCTCCCAACAAGACCGGTACGATTTGCTATGCCATGGGAATTACCCAGCATACCGTAGGCAGCCAGAATATTCGGGCTTTTGCGGTTGTACAGTTACTGCTGGGCAATATAGGCAGACCTGGAGGTGGCATTAACGCTCTGCGCGGCGAGAACAATGTTCAAGGTGCTACTGATATGGCACTATTATACCATTATATTCCGGGCTATATCAGTTCACCTACCAGCAGTGCTGCCAACAAAGATTTAGTATCCTTTGTAAAGGCAGTAACCCCTGGTGCCGCCAAGCTTCCTATCACTACGATGGATGAATTCCGCAATGCGGTAAAAGCAGGTATCCCCTATTCCGGCTGGAAGGTAAATACCTCCAAATGGGTAGTGAGCCTGCTTAAAGCCTGGTATGGGGATGCCGCCCATAAGGACAACGGCTTTGCTTATGACTACCTGCCCAAGCGGAATGCCAGCAAAGATTACTCCCATATGCCTATGTTTGAAGCTATGTACAAGGGAGAAATTGACGGCCTGTTTGTTAACGGCAGCAATCCGGTCGTTGGCGGTCCCGATGCCAATAAGGAACAAGAAGCGCTAACCAAACTTAAATGGGCGGTAGTTATTGACCTGTGGTTGCATGAAACGGCCGATTTCTGGACCTATCAGGCCTGGGAAAGACCAACTAAAAACGCTAACGTTAAAACGCTTAACCCTAAGGATATTAATACTGAAGTATTCTTCCTGCCGGCTGCTGCCGTTTACGAAAAGGAAGGTACCGCCGCCTCCACCGGACGCTGGGTACAGTATCGCTGGAAAGGTGCCGACCCGGTGGGTGAATCCAAGGCTGACCTTTGGATCTATAATGAGCTGGAGAAAAGAATTAAGAAACTCTATGCCACCAGCAAACGGGTTGAGGATGAACCTATAACCAAGCTGACCTGGAACTATGATGAACATCCCGGCGCTGAAGAACCTGATGTTCTTAAGGTGGCCAACGAACTGTGCGGCTTCAATGTGGCCGATGGCAAACCGGTTGAAGGTTTCGCCAAACTGTCCGATGATGGCAGCACCGCCTGCGGCAATTGGGTATATTGTGGAGCTACTACCTGGAAGGATGGCAAGTTTTTCTATAAGGCTCAACTTCGCAATAATGCAGATCCCAGTGGTCTAGGTTTATTCCCCAACTGGTCCTGGGCCTGGCCTATGAACCGTCGTATAGTGTACAACCGCTGCTCGGTTCAGCCGGATGGCATTACCCCCTGGCCGGGTGATGAGGAACGCCGCCTGGTATGGTGGGATCCTACTAAACCGGCTGATGCGACCAAGCCTGATGTTCTGGGAACCTGGGCAGGATTTGATGTGCCTGATTTTATTAAGGGCAACGGGCCTACCAGTCCAGCATTTAAGGATCCGTTTATCATGCTGCCGGAAGGCAAAGGTGTCCTTTTTGCCTCATCCAAGGGCGCTATGAAAGAGGGTCCCTTCCCCGAACACTATGAACCCTGGGAAAGTCCCCTGGAACCCATTATTAATAAACAAAGTATGAATCCGGCTACCAAAGTAATTCAGCCTGATAAACACGGCAAAAGTGATAAATATCCCATTATTGCTACAACCTTCAGGTTGGTAGAACACTGGCAAACCGGTGCTCTGACTCGCAATTTGCCATGGTTGGCAGAACTTATGCCCAACATGTTTGTGGAACTCAGCGAAGAACTAGCTCGAGAAAAGGGTATTGAGAACGGTCAGAATACGATTATTTCCTCACCCAGAGGCGATATCGAAGCTATTGCCTGTGTAACCAAGCGTTGGAAGCCTTTTATCCTGGATGGCAGAACCGTGCATCAAATAGGTATGCCCTGGCAGTTTGGATTTAAGGGCTATGCCACCGGCGACCCGGCTAATCGCCTGACCCCCATTGTCGGTGATGCCAACACCATGATTCCCGAATACAAAGCCTGGCTTTGCGATATAAGGAGGGCTTAAGTATGGCAAGATTAAAAACGAATTTATATGATGTTAGTAAATGCACTGCCTGCCGCGGTTGTCTGGTCGCCTGCAAAGACTCCAATCAACTCCCGGCGGTAATGGAGCCCTTCAAGGGCAATTATGCCACTCATGAAGACACCAATGGCAACACCTATACCCTAATTCGCTTCATCGAGCATGAAGACCCGGTGGACGGTGTGCGCTGGAACTTCCTCAAATATCAGTGTATGCATTGCTTAGATGCAGAGTGTATGAAAGTTTGTCCCAAAAAGGCTTATACCAAAACCGAATGGGGCGCCACTATTCACGATGAAGCTAAGTGTATTGGCTGTCAGTATTGCACTTATGCTTGTCCCTTTGGAATACCCAAGTATCGCAAGCATACCGATACTGTCACCAAGTGTACCCTCTGTGTAGAGCGGGTGGAAGAAGGCTTAAAGCCAGCTTGTGCCAGAACCTGTCCCAGCGGCGCCTTGAGTTTTGGCTTCCGGGATGAATTAATGCAGCAAGCTGAGGAAAGAGTAAAATTCCTCAGAGCCAATGGTTTCCCCCGGGCTACTATTTATGGCAAGGTGGAACTAGGTGGAACTAATAAGATATATGTCTTAACAGACACACCTGACAAATTTGATCTGCCAGTTGATCCTAAAGTATCAGCTAATACCTGGGTATGGCAGGATTGGATCAGGCCTTATGCGGGTTGGCTTATCCCCGTAGCTCTGGGTGCATCGGCAGTCAGCTTTGTTACCAACAGACTAATAAATAAAGGCGACGATCATGCGAAGGGAGGTCATGAGTAATGCGATGGATTCCTGAATATCAACCAGATGTAGAAAGAGTTGAAAGATTTAATGCCGTTGCTCGGATTACCCACTGGGGGCATACCGTGACTTTTCTGCTCTGCCTTTTTACTGGCCTAATCCTGTTCTTAGGTGGAGTTGATTGGCTGGCGGCCATCTTCGGAGGACATCGCGGCGCGGGTCTGGTTCACCGTATTGCAGCGGTCGGCATGACCCTAATGTTAGTTTTCGGTTTACTTTTTGGATTCAAAGGTTATATTGCTTGGATAAAAGATATATTCCGGTTCGGTATGAATGATATCAAGTTTCTTTCGATATTCCCCCTGGATTTTTTCGGTGTGAAGATGAAAATTGCGCCTCAAACCAGATTTAACGGCGGGGAAAAAATGAACTCCGTGGTTTTAATGACTATGGTTTCTCTACTAGTTTTAAGCGGTTATATAATGTGGTTTCCATCTATTTTCCCGGCCGGTCTGGTAAGATTCAGTTACCCGACCCACGATTTGGCCATGATCTTTTCAACCCTGATGGTATGTATGCATGGTTTCTTAGGTTCACTCCATCTCGGTTCGGGTGAATCCTTCTGGGGCATGTGGAAGGGTACTGTTAGAGCAGATTGGGCTAAACACCATCATGCTATCTGGTACGAAGAGACTTACGGTGATAAAGCTAAAGCCGAATAGGAACCAATATAAGAAGTACGGGGAAGCACGGGAATTTTCTCTTGCTTCCCTTCTTCCATGCCTTAGACCAGGTATGTTAGGCATGAGGATTTTTTCATTATAATTGCTAAGCATATTTATTATAATTATTAATAATTTTTATTATAATTATTAAGCATCTTTGGTATAATTAAAAAGCATCTATGAATAATTTAATAGCTCCGAGTTTTCTGTCTACAGCTTTTGCCAGGATAGAAAGCCATTGGGTTAACTTGGAAACGGATTAGCCTCCCATTGTCGGAAAGGAGCCTAAAAGAGATCTTGGTCAGGATGCTTTATTAATCCAGGCGCAGGTCATTATTGGGTGAAGTTTTGGCAATGGTATTTTTTTGCCTTTGGCCTTAGCTGGAGGCATTTTTTTGTTCCGCTTATTTGTGTCAGCGGATGACAGGAGTAGTGGACAGGGGGACTGGTTCTATTCTCCCTCATAATCACTTGGAGGGACAGAGCGACAACAGAACCGTCCCTCTGTCCCTCGTACCGATCTCATGATAATTCCTATTACCATTTCCTAGGGATCAGGTATTGGAATGTACAAAATATAATAATTAGTAGGAAGGAGGTGACATCATGGCTAATTACAAGGATATCATTGTCGGATGCAAAGACAAAAAGGGAGGAATCATTGAAGCCTTCCATGCCCTGCAGAACGAATTCAATTATATTCCTAAAGAAGCGCTGGTAGAAGCAGCGCGGGTTTTCGGTATTTCCGAAGCCCAGGCTTATGGAGTGGCAACTTTCTATTCCTATTTGTCCGTGGAAAAGCGAGGCAAATATATTATCCGTATGTGTGAAAGCGCTCCCTGTCATGTGGCTGGAGCTGACGAATTATTAAAAGCATTAGAGAGCCAACTGGGCATTAAGGTCGGAGAAACGACTCCAGACGGCAAATTCACTTTGGAACTAACCGAGTGCGTGGGACAATGCCAGGCAACTCCAGTTATAACTGTCAATAGTGAACCATTGTTCAACATTACTGTAAATAATCTAACTCATATTTTAGCTGCCTATAAATAGAGAGAAAGGAGGGGATTGGATGGCTGAGGAAATGCGAGTGCTATTAGAATATGCCGATAAAATAAATCCGGAAAGTGCTGAT
>PHAA01000042.1:6464-24731 GCA_002840245.1 Firmicutes bacterium HGW-Firmicutes-15 | reverse complement strand
ATACTACGCAGCTCTGGATTACACCAAAGTACGCGTACAGAGCAAAAAATCGACCGATCCGAAGGGACCCAGCGTCAGGATCATTGAACACGAAGACGTTCGCCGCATGCTGTTGTACCAGAAATCCGGCATGGAAGCCATCCGGGCTTTGATTTACCAATCCTATCTCTACCGTGACCTGGAAGTAGATGCTGCAACAGCGGAAGAGAGAGAATATTATGGTGACATGTTCATGATCAACAATCCGCTGTGCAAGGCCTATTCATCCGATATGGCCAGAATCCTCACAGGGGAAGCTATCCAATGCCACGGCGGCTACGGCTTCATGGAAGAGTATGCCGGGGCTCAGCTATACAGAGACTGTGTTATCCACGGCATCTGGGAAGGCACCAACTTCATTCAGGCACAGGACTACACCGGCCGCAAGTTCACCATGAATGGTGGCGAACCCTTCAAGAAGTGGGTGGCAGAAATCGACGACTTCGTCTCCGGTAAGAAGACTGACGAATTCGCTGCTGAATTTGCCATGATGGCGGATGCCATGACTTCTTTCAAAAATATTGTAGATATGAATGCTGCTTGGACTGCTGGCGATAAGCAAATGAAACAGCTCTTCGCCACCCGGACCATGCATTCAGGCGCGAGAGTATACTGCGGCAAGCTGTTGCTCGACCAGGCCCTCCTCGCTGCTGCGAAGCTTGCAGAACTAGGCGACGACCACTTCGATGCCAATTTCTACAAGGGCAAAATCGCCAGCGCTAAGTTCTATGTTATGAACCATGTTACCGATGTATTCGGATTCGAGAAGGCCATGAAAGCCGGCGATAAGAGCTCTATTGATATTGCTGAAGCATCTTTCATGTAATTCGAATGGATCTTGGCTTAGGCCAAAAAATATTTTAAACAAACAAAAAGCGGAGCTCGTAAGAGCTCCGCTTTTTAATTTTATTATAAATAATTGACGATTACTGTTTCAAAAATAAGTTTTGTTTTATGAGGTTTATATCTTCCTGTATTGGTAGGTTACGATTGATTCCATATTTGGCAGCCTTTCTTACCACTGTTGATTGATTTACATCTAAAGCTCTAGCTACCTCATAGGTGGATTTGCAGCGAGAAAATGCATTCTCTAATATTTTGCGTTCAGTATCTTCAACAGCACAACGAAGAGATATGCTTTCCAGGTCTAAATCTGCATTATAATGTGATCTATTTAGCCAGAAAGGTAAATCATCCACTAATATCCTGTCATGAGCGGTGGTTACCACTAACCGTTCAATCAGGTTCTCCAGTTCTCTTACGTTACCTGGCCAATCATGTTCCATAAAACAAGCCACTACTTCGGGATCCAAGCGTTTATTTATATTACTGGTACGATACTTATTGTTGAAATATTCCATGAAATAATTGGCCAATACAGGAATATCTTCCCGTCGTTCCCGTAGTGCTGGGACTCGGATGGGAACTACATTCAAGCGGTAAAATAAATCTTGGCGGAATTGACGGTTGATTATCATTTCACTTAGATTACGGTTAGTACCAGTCAATATTCTAATGTCTATAGCAAGCTTTTTAATGCCACCAACCCTAGTTATCTCTTTATCCTGCAAGACTCGCAAAAGTTTAACCTGTAAGCTTAACGGCATATCTCCAATTTCATCTAAGAACAGTATGCCTCCTGCAGCTAATTCAAAAAGACCTATTTTGCCATTTTTGCTGGCACCCGAAAAAGCCCCTGGTTCATAACCGAAGAATTCCGATTCCAAAAGATTTTCGGGGATAGCACCACAGTTGATCTTAATCAAAGGACCTTTTTTTCTATTGCTATTTACATGAATCACATCTGCAATTAATTCTTTACCTACCCCTGACTCTCCTTGGATTAGAACGGTAGAATCAACCCGAGCTATCCTGGTAGCTATTTTAACTAGTTCCTTCATTCGTGATGAGTGTACTACAAATTGTTTGGAAGCCGGCGATTTAAACGTTAGTATGTTGTCATTAACCGGTGATGTTTGACTTTCTTGTTTGGATAATTCCTGCGTAGTATATACTACTTGAGTATTTTTCGTATCTATGGACAGCAAATCTTGCACCGCCATATGCAGAGGAAGTTCATGGGCAATCAGATAGAGGAGGTGATTACGGGTAATAAAGCCCACTGGTTCATCGTCATCATTAATTACCTGAAAGCTATCGATGTCGTACTGAAGAAATAGGCGGGAAACCTCAACTGCAGTTTGACGGGATTTGATTAGTAAAGGGTTACTCGTAATCATTCCATTAATGTTTACCAGCCTCACTCTCAACTAGAATTCTAATCCTTTAATTAATGTTAGCACAAAATTGCCAAGCTGGTAAGACATGTTGCATTTATAGTTAATGAGAAATAAACTAATATTTGTAGAAGATGATGCAAAATATAAGTATAAGGTGGTTAGCAAATGAAAATAAAACTTGCCTATGGTGAAAAATATCTGCAAATTGATTTGGCGGAATGTAATAATGCTAGGATCATTCAGTCACCCAAGCCTGCTTTATCTTTGCAGGGGGCCGAGCTAATCACTAATGCTATGCAGAATCCTATCGGTACAGAAACCTTAAGGGAAATTATAGAGAAAAAATCTGCGCGAAATGCAGTTGTTGTAGTAAATGATATAACCCGTCCAACTCCGTATAATCTAATACTTCCGCCACTATTGGAGGAAATGGAGATGGGTGGAATTAGACCAGAACATATTACTTTAATTGTTGCTACTGGTATCCATCGTCACCATTCTAAGGTAGATAACCAGGCGGTGTTTGGAGTTGATATATGCAGTAAATACCGGATCGAAAACCATAATTGTGATGATAACCTGCTCTCCCTGGGTAAGCTTTCCAATGGCATGGATTTAATCATTAATCGAACAGCTGCCGAGGCTGATCTCTTAGTTACTACCGGGGTAGTAAGCCTGCACTACTTTGCCGGTTATTCTGGTGGGAGAAAATCAATTCTGCCAGGAATAGCAGCCCGCGAGGTCATAGAGGCCAACCATAAGATGATGAACGATGAAAGGGCTAAATTGGGTAATTATGAGGATAATCCGGTGAGTGACCTTATGATCGAGGCTGCTCGCAAAGCCAAGGTGGACTTCATTCTTAATGTTGTTACCCAATCCAAGAAGGATATATCATTTTGTGTGGCTGGAGAGGTAGAGAAAGCTTGGTTAGAAGCGGTTAAATATTGTGAGAAGATGAATGTGGTCCAGACCAAGGAAGCAGCTGATATTGTTATAGCTAGTTGTGGTGGTTTTCCTAAAGATATTGATATGTACCAGTCACAGAAGGCTCTTGATGCTGCAGTTTTGGCTGTTAAACCGGGAGGTACGATTATTCTGGCAGCTGAATGCAGGGAAGGATTAGGAGAAAAAACCTTTCAAGAGTGGATAGAAAATGCAAATTGCCCCCAAGATATATTTGATAGGTTTCATACTCATTTTGAGTTGGGTGGGCATAAGGCTTTTGCTATTTGCCGCATATTAGAAAAAGCCGACATACTTTTGTTAAGTGAATTGCCGGATAAAAGCGTTCGTGATATGTTTATGACTCCGGTTCAAAATTTAATTGAAGCCCTTGAAATGGCCCGGCTTAAACATGGTAATGAGGCAAGTATAATTATTATGCCAGAAGCTACGAAAATAGCAGTAAAACTTCTGGATTAAGAATAATTAAGCTCCCGGACCAATAATAATTTATAAATAGTATATTAAGGAGACCAGTATGTATAGCGGATTAGTTAATTTGATCTCGCCTGAAATCATTAAAGTTAATGAACCGATGAAAGACCATACTACATTCAAAATAGGGGGACCAGTAGATGTATTGGTCTTGCCCCGGAATATCGATGAGATTAAGCTGGTGTTGGCCTGTTGCCGGGAAAATAAATTCCCCTTACTGGTCTTCGGACAAGGCAGTAACATACTAGTAAGGGACAAGGGCATTCGAGGTATAGCAATCAAACTCGGCAATAATCTGAAGGATATCCGTATTGATGGAGAGGAAATATATGCCCAGGCTGGGGTCAGGCTTTCAGAGCTAGCTCGGAAAGCTGCAGCTTATTCCCTGAGCGGCTTGGAATTTGCTGAGGGGATTCCAGGTAGTCTGGGTGGGGCGGTGGTAATGAACGCCGGAGCTTATGATGGGGAAATGATGAATGTGGTGCTGGAAGTTGAAACAATCAAGCAATCGGGGGAGAGCCGGATTTTTCCTCGGGATGATATTGGCTTTAATTATCGAACCAGCAAGTTTCAACACAGTGATTTTATTATTGTAGGTGCAAAAATGCGTTTAACACAAGGGGATAGTGAGGAAATCAAAGCTAAAATGAGGGAATATGCACATAATCGCAAGGAAAAGCAGCCACTTGAATATCCCAGCGCGGGGAGCGTTTTTAAGAGACCACCCGGTTTTTATGTAGGGCCTATGGTTGAGCAGTTAGGTTTAAAGGGTTTAAGGATAGGTGGGGCCGAAGTGTCCACCAAACATGCCGGATTTATCATAAACAGGGGTAATGCGAAGGCTGATGATGTATTAGAACTGATTAACAGGATACAAAAAGCTGCTCAGGAAAAGTTTGCAGTTAATTTGCAGCCTGAAATCCGGGTAGTGGGGGAAAAGTAAGAATGACCACTTCTACCGGGATAAATAGAGTCCTTTTATGTGCTCTCAACGCTAAATATATACACAGTTCTTTGTCCATACGTTACCTCAGTGCATATATTCAATCAAGTAAGGTGGGGCTGCCGGTCACGATAAAAGAATTTACTATTAATGAATCTATCCAGAGCATCATGGCCGAAATTTACCGATTACAACCTGATGTCTTAGGTTTATCATGCTATATTTGGAACATTAAGATTATTCTCGAAATATGTGCCGATTTCAAGCGGGTTTCTCCCCAGACAATTATCATTCTGGGTGGGCCCGAGGTATCATACGATGCTGAGCAGGTGCTGATCGACAACGCCTGTATAGATATTATAGTAAGGGGGGAAGGTGAACAAAGTTTACAGGAACTGCTTATGGCATTACATGAAGGTCATACGCTTGATAAAGTAAAAGGAATTAGTTACCGGATCGAGGAGGAAATACATCGTAATCCAGAAAGAGATTTAATAGCAAATCTGGATGAAGTTCCATTTCCTTACCTGGATAATCTTGATGAACTGATGGATCGGATAGTATATTATGAAAGCTCGCGAGGTTGTCCATTTCGTTGTAGTTATTGCTTGTCATCAACAACGAAAAGCATACGTTATTTATCTATCGATAGAGTTAAAAGTGATCTTGCGTTAATGCTTCGCCATAATGTTCGAGAAATAAAATTTGTAGATCGGACATTTAATTGTGATGAACACCGGGCGAGGGAAATAATGAATTTTATTATTGAACACCGTACTAATGTTAAAATACATTTTGAAATAGATGCCTCTCTGTTATCGGAAGCTATGTTGGATTTTATGCGCCAAGTACCACCAGATTTGTTTAACCTTGAAATAGGTGTTCAATCAACTTTTAAACCTGCCTTGGAAGCCGTTAGAAGAAACTTTGATTGGGAAAAATTGAGCGGTAACATCAAAAGGCTTAAGTCCTTCCGTAATTTTCACCTGCACCTGGATCTTATTGCCGGCCTGCCTGGTGAAGGTTATGAAGACTTCACTCAATCATTTAATATGGTATATGCGTTGGAACCGGATGTTCTGCAATTGGGTTTTCTAAAACTGTTAAAAGGTTCGGATTTAAGGAAAGAATCTGACCGTTATGACTATGTTTTCCAGTTTAATCCACCCTATCAGGTTCTATCCACCAATTGCATGAAATACGAAGAGATACTTTCCTTAAGCTTTATTGAAGATATTTTGGGCAAATATTATAACTCAGGGAGCATGCGCAAAACCGTAGCTTACATAGTAAAGGAGATTTATGCTGGGAAAGCTATAGGCTTTTACGAGGATTTTGTTGCATACTGGCAGTTTAACTCTCTGTTTGGGATTGGGCATAAAAAGGAGGTTCTGTATCAATACCTGCAAGAATTCATAATTAAAAACTACCCAAGTCATTCTGAAATAAGCCATGAATTATTGAAATACGATTATCTTTGTTTTAACCATAGACATGGCTTGCCAGAGGGTTTGATCAGCAATAACCCCAGCAATTGTAACGATATAATTAATAAATTCACCAGAGATGAGAATTTTGTAATTCAATATCTGAGCGAAATGTCCATGAAAAGCCCGCGCGAGATTAGAAAATACCTGCGTGTTGAGTATTTTCATGTAGATCCCAGAACCTTAGTAAAAGTTAGGACAGCTATCCCGATAATGTTTATCTATAGACCGGTTACAAAGGTGGATGCAAAGGTTATTTATCTGGCGGGTTAAGAAAAAACGCACCCAGAACAAGAGTTCTGTTACATAATGTTAGTTTTTAAGCTAGAATTATGGATATATGGCTAAATTGTGAGACCATAATTTGCCTGCTTGTAGCTTGACTGGGCAAAATATAATTGATTGGAGTTAAAATATGACCCATAGGGAAATCGTGGCCCGTGAAGGCTGGCCGTTTGTTGCATTTACAATCTCCCTTACTGTTGCATTATACCTTACCGTTTCTTACATAGGACTTGCTGTAGGTTTAGTATTAACTATATTTTGTGTCTATTTTTTTCGTAACCCTGAACGTAGTATTGCTGGACAAAAAGGGGATATAGTATCACCAGCCGATGGTCGGGTTATGGATGTTAAAACGGTTGTTGAAGAAAATTATGTACATGCTAAAACCATAAGAGTGAGAATATTTCTAAGCATTTTTAATGTCCATATTAATCGTAGCCCCATTGAAGGCAGAGTAGAGTGGGTGAACAGGGTTTCCGGGATTTATTTACCTGCTTATAAAGATGAGGTGAGTGATAGAAACGCCAGGAATTACTTGGGTATAGTCACCGATTGGGGCAAAATATTGGTTGTGCAAATTACTGGACTTATAGCCCGGCGGTTGGTATGCTGGGTACAGCCAGGCGATACCCTGAAAATTGGTGAGAGATTTGGTCTTATCCGTTTTGGCTCATGTACCGAAATATATCTGCCGGAAGATGCGATTATACTGGTCCAACCTGGACAGAAACTAAAAGGAGGGGAAACAGTAATTGCTAGATTTTGTGAATAAGAGCTGCGCCAACACCGTAACCCTTTTTAATATTGTTTTTGGCTCATTATCCTTGGTGAGTACTTTACACGGGGATTATCAGACAGCGGTAATATTTATCTTGTTGGCAGTGGTGATGGATGGTCTGGATGGACGAATTGCGAGAAAGCTTGGAATAATCTCCGATATGGGCAAAGAACTGGACTCTCTTTGTGACTTGGTTTCATTCGGGGTTGCACCTGCAATTTTGCTTTATGCCCAGGTATTATACTCCTTACCTTACTCGTTAGGACTTATCGCGGCCGTTTTTTATATTATGTGCGGAGCTTTTCGTCTGGCGCGTTTTAATGTCTTAAACATAAGCGGATATTTTGTAGGTATTCCCATAACTCTGTCCGGTGCTTTTCTAGCTTTTATCTCATGGTTTGCCTATGATCTACCTGAGTTCATCATCATAGCAACGGTTATCTTTTTATCAATTATGATGGTTAGTACTTTTAAAATACCTAAATATTAACACTTAGGGCTAACGAAATAATAAAACGGACTTTGTAGACAAGTACGTATTATTTCGTTAGCCCTAAGCAGGAGGATGAGCTCATGTTTGATAAAGGCATTGAAGATTTGCGGGGACGTAAGCCAAATATACTAGAACATGAGCTGGCAAACAAATCAGCGGTCTTGCTTCCGCTAGTAAAAGTTCAGGAAGAAACATGTATTTTGTTTGAAAAGAGATCTTCGCTATTAAGACTTCAGCCAGGCGAAATATGCTTTCCCGGAGGCGGGATTGAAAGCAGTGACAGGGGAACAGCAATTGCTGCAGTGAGGGAAACCTGTGAAGAACTGGGTCTAGTGACTGAGGACGTAGAGCTAATTGCCCCCTTGGATATTATGGTCACTCCTTTTAATGCGATTATTTATCCTTATGTAGGTTATATCAAAGACTGCAGTAAGATCCAGGTCAATCGTGATGAAGTAGAAGAAGTGTTTTATGTTCCTGTAAACTTTCTGCTAAAGAATAAGCCTATTTTTAAAAAATTATCTGTAAAAATGGATGTGCCAGCGGATTTTCCCTTTGAACTAATTCCCCATGGCAAAAATTATCCTTTTAGAGAAGCTTCATACCCTCAGCATTTCTACATTTGGAAGGATCGCGTAATCTGGGGAATGACCGCCCGGATACTTAATCACTTCCTAAACCTTTTAGGGACTGTAAAGGAATAAACTAGTCATTTACACCGGTCTTTTTCACGGTATACTTCGTTCTCAAAACGCGACAATACGTCCAGTATTGCCACGTTTTGACGCCTTGTCTAACGCGAAAAATACTCGGCGTATTCTGCCTTATTTATTCCTCTACAGTCCCTAAAATAATTGTGACCAGACCATCGGTTCCTAAAGGCGTTGGCAAATTTGTTCGAGTAGTGCTCCGGTGTTACTGGTATCTACTTTTACGGTTGCCGCATGATCCATTAGGGTGTATCCCTTGTTTATTATAATCAAATCTTGGGTGAAAGTGCTGAACTCTTTTATGAACCCAGCCAGGGGATAAACGCTTAGGGAAGATCCAATAACCACTATTAACCGGGATCTTAAGATGCTCTCCTGGGCATCCAGGTAGTTATGGATCTGCTCTCCGAAAAGGACAACGTCTGGTTTTAGGATACTGCCACATACCGAACAGGTGGGAACTATCTGCGGGCAATTATCAACATAAAGACCATCATAAACAGATGAGCAACTTTTCCTGGTGCACAAGTAACGATCTGAATTACCATGAATGGCGATTACCCTTTTGCTGCCAGCCTTTTGATGTAAGTTGTCAATGTTTTGGGTAACAATTGCTTTTATAGCCCCTCTTTTTTCCATATCGGCCAGGACGAGGTGAGCCAGGCTAGGCTGAACCGGTTCGAACATGAAATTTTCACGGTAAAATTCATAGAATTTATCCGGTGACCTATGAAAAAAATCACTATTGATTATACTCATTACCCGGTTTTCTCCCAACTTCTTATAAATGCCATTTTCTCCTCGAAAGTCGGGGATACCTGCTTCAGTACTTATACCAGCCCCGGTTACCACCACGGTGTTTCTCGAATGCTTCAGCAATCCAATTATTTTATCAACCTTTTCATCCAACTAGTACCACCCCTAATCAGGTATAGTGATACACCTCTAACGCGGATGTACCTGAATTCATTATAGCATGAAACACTTTCTCGGAGAGATCAAGGAAACTGAATAATAACCAGAAGGCGAATAAATAATGGCAAGAACAAAAATATCCTCATGAGTTAAGACTCATGAGGATATTTATCCTGAACGTATTGAGGTGGCGGAGAAAGACCCTGACCTCTATGATCCGAGAAACCAGAACTGTATTCTAACTCCAACTGACTCGAAATGAACCACCTATAAACTTAAACCGAGATCTATTTAAAAGAACCCTTAAACTAGTGGTAAGGCAACAAACTGTCTATTGACCTAAGATACTAGGTTATCCCAAGCTCTCCGCCACCACAATTTTATTATATTATGCCAACTTAAAAATAGCAAGGATTGTATTTGAAATAACAAGTGGAAAATAATAACAAAAAAACCATATGCAATTTAATAACTTTTGTGTTAAATTAAAAATAAAGTGGTGGAATAATGAAAATAAGAGACATAATGACGCCTAATCCCATTACTTTATCCCCTGATCAATCCGTTCGGGAGGCGACTACTCTATTTTCAGAGTACCAGGTGGACGGAGCCCCGGTGATAGATAAGAATGGGAGAATTATTGGTCTATTTACCAAAAGCCATATCTTTCGTATGGTAAGTCAGGGTATGGACATGCATACACCTCTGGCGGAATTTATGACCCGGCAGGTAAATACAGGACATCCTGATGATAATATTGAAGATTACCTCCATCCTGGAGTGGGCCGATTACCGATTCTAGATGGGAACGTTATTGTAGGGATAATTACGCGTAGTGATCTGGCTGCGGCCTTTTTTAGTTCTTATAAGGAAATTTCTACTGAATTGGATATCATTATTAACTCAACCCATAATCTGATTGTGGCTGTTGATGCCAAGGGCATGATAACTGTTTTTAACAAGGCAGCGGAGAGATTCCTAGGAGTGAAGGCGGGAGAGGCTCGGGGTAAAAAAGTAATAGATCTTTTCCCAACCAGTGGGTTGCTTGATGTCGCCCAGACTGGAAATGCAGAACCTCTACAAAAGTTGATGTTAAATGGGCGGTATTTTATCTCTAACCGTACCCCTATATATAAAGACAGCAAGCTTGTCGGAGCGGTAGCTGTTCTTCAAGACATATCTGAATTAGAGAATATATCCGAAGAATTAGAATATTTTAAAAAAATGAACAAGGAATTGGACGCAATTATTGACTCATCTTTTGATGGTTTGTATATAACTGATGGGGATGGAATTACCTTGCGATTAAACAAAGCATTTGAAAGAATTACCGGTGTACATGCGCGGGAGTTTCTGGGGAGAAATGTGGTTGATATAGAAGAAGAAGGAATTGTATCTGAGTCAGTGTCGGCCATTGCCATAAAAAGACGAGAACCGGTTACCATTATGCAGAAAATGAAGACTGGTAAAACTACCTTGGCTACAGGTAACCCAATTTTTGACGAGTCCGGCAATATATTCAGAGTGGTATGCAATGTCCGTGATATAACCGAACTTAATAGGCTGAAACAGAAATTGGAGGAGGTAGAAGGTCTTAGTCAGCACTATGAAAGCCAATTGCGTTCCCTAAAACTCCAATATACTGGTTCGAACAAAATTATTATTAATTCGGTAAAAATGAAGAATCTTTTAGGTATGGTCATCAGGCTGGCTCAGTTTGACTCCACCATTTTAGTTACCGGAGAATCGGGGACTGGGAAAGAGCTTATTGCGGAGATTATCCACAGCAACAGCACCCGAAAATGTGGGCCCTATATTAAGGTGAACTGTGGGGCTATTCCTGAAAACCTTTTGGAATCGGAATTGTTTGGTTATGATTATGGAGCCTTCACAGGTGCCAAAAAGGAGGGTAAAGCAGGTTATTTTCAATTGGCTAATGGAGGTACTATTTTTCTGGATGAGATAGGGGATTTGCCATTTAACCTGCAGGTAAAACTTCTGAGAGTTTTACAGAATAGAGAAATAGTCAGGGTTGGTGGGGTAAAATCGCTACCCATAGATGTGCGCATTGTAACCGGAACCAACCGTAACCTGTTAGAACTCGTTGAGAAAAAACTTTTTCGTGAAGATCTGTATTATCGTTTAAACGTGGTGCCCGTTCATGTGCCTCCGTTGCGGGATCGAAAGGAAGATATTCCCTCATTGGTTGCCCACTTTATGCAGATGTATAATCGCAAACACAAGATTAACAGAACGATATCTGCTGAAGTGGTAGAAATTTTTATGGGATACAACTGGCCAGGCAATGTGAGAGAACTGGAGAACCTGATCGAGAGACTACTGGTAATTAGTACTAAAAATATATTGACACGGGAGGATCTTCCATCGTTTTTGGGAGAAGCTATATTTGAAAATATCTCAGAGGTTTTTGTTTCCGGTATTATTCCTTTGCAGGAGGCAGTCGAAAGTGTTGAGAAACAAATATTAGAGAGGGCTTATGCAAAATACCGGACTACCCGACAAATGGCAAAAGAACTAAAAATTGATGCCTCCACCGTCGTAAGGAAAGCTGCCAAATATGGTATTAATCAATCAAACCAGACTTTGCCAAATTAGAGGACACTGAAGATATGTTTCCTAAATGCAACGTGTTGATGCATCTAGGAAACAATATATTTTATCGCTTTTGTTGGAATTGTTGAAGGTGTATTTAGTCGACATTATTAGAGGGATAGCGTTTTACGGCGTGGTAATATATGGGCATATTAGAAAGGCAGCAATGAGTATGGATATGTCTAGGATGACGCATTAATTAAGAATGTGCTATATGATATTATTAGCGTAATTTGATAGATAATTGAACTAGAGTTTCGTAGATAAATATTGCAAAATGGAAACGATTGAGAAAAGAATGGCAAATGCCATTCTTTTGTTTTGAGCCTTAAACCTGGATATAATCAGTTTTGCCTTTGGGAGATATATGTTGGATATCTGTTGGCACAGAAATTGCTTCTAATATGGATGAGACTATTAATATAATTTAGGAATATAATACCAGCTTACAACTTATTAATTATACATAGACTCACATGGCAGAGAGTCAAATAAATTCAATTCAAAGGAGTGAGCATAGTTTGCAGGACCTGCGGTGCAAAAAATGCAATAAACTATTAGGTAAATACTTGGATTGTAAGCAGTTAGAAATTAAATGTCCCCGGTGCGGGCTAAGCAACTTTGTACGTGAAAACCTATCCTGTACAAGCCGAGAGAAGATTTGCCCAGCATAAGGTTACAAATTAGATATCTCCATTAAAATGAAATAGGTCACATATTCTGTAATGAGAGCCGTTGAGCCCCGTCAGTTATTACTGCTACGGGGCTATTTATTTTGGACAGGATGTATTCCTGAAAACGTGGTTTATATTAATAAAAGCCCATTTCTGCAATGAGTGCCATTGAGCCCCGCCAGATAACTATTCTGCCGGGGTATTTTTGTGAAGGGGGTGAGGCTGGAGAGGTGAAGGTCAGAGCACAATATATAGATTTCGCATGAGTAAATACAAAGATAAGAGGAGGAATAAGGGATGAGGGAAGTAGTAATCGTAGGAGCAGCCAGGACCCCCTTTGGTAAATTTGGAGGAGGACTGAAGTCGTTTAAGGCAGTAGAATTAGGCGGAATAGCCATAAAAGAAGCAGTAAATCGTGCAGGGATCAAACCCGAACAGGTCGAGTATCTATATTACGGACAGGTAGTTCAAGCTGGCTGTGGTCAAGTGCCAGGAAGGCAGGCAGGGTTAAAAGCCGGTCTGCCAGTTGAAGTGCCATCTGTCACAATAAATAAAGTATGTTCATCTGGGATAGTAACCTGTGGTATGGCCTATCATATGATCGCAGGAGGATTCCTGGATATCGCCATGGGTGGTGGAATGGAAAGTATGTCCAACATACCCTTTGGATTGCCAGATATGAGATGGGGAGCCCGGATGGGAATACCCAACAAAAATGTAGTAGATCTGATGGTATGGGATGGATTATGGTGTGCAATATACAACCGCCATATGGCCATCCATGGCTCAGAAGTGGCCAGAGAAATGGGTCTGGATCGGGAACCCCAGGATCATTGGGCCGTGCGCAGCCAGAACCGTGCCGAAGCTGCTATAAGAGCAGGCAAAATGAAAGACGAAATAGTTCCGGTAACGGTAAAAGGAAAGAAACCAGTAGTTATTGATACCGATGAATCACCCCGCTTCGGATGTACCTATGAAGAACTGGCCAAACTACCGCCGGTTTTCGATCCTACAGGATCAGTAACAGCTGGCAATGCACCAGGAACAAATGATGGAGCTAGTGCCCTGGTATTAATGTCCCGTGAAAAAGCAGATGAACTAGGATTGAAGCCGTTGGCAACAGTACTGGGATATGCCGAGGTATCCCAGGAGCCCAGATACATCGCTACCGTACCCGGATTATCCATCCAAAAATTATTGAAAGAAAAAGGGATGACCACCAAAGACCTAGACCTAATCGAAATTAACGAAGCCTTTGCTGCAGTTGCACTTACTAGTGGTAAAGCAATCTTAGGCTTAAACGATGACGAAATGGATGCCAAGGTCAATGTTAACGGCAGTGCGGTAGCATTTGGACATCCCATCGGCGCTAGCGGAGGCCGTATCCTGATGACCGCTGCATACGAATTGAAACGCCGTGGTGGTGGACTCGCCGCCTGTGGTATCTGCAGCGGAGCCGCTCAGGGTGACGCCATATTAATAAAGGTAGATTAAATAGCCAAATAACAAAACATGCTCTCAAAGGTTCAGATTAATTAAAATACACTTTACAAAGGAGTAATGAAAAAATGGAGATAAAAAAAATAATGGTAATTGGAGCTGGCCAGATGGGGGGCGGAATTGCCCAGGTATCTGCCCAAGCCGGATTTGAAACCGTTCAATATGACATAAATATGGATCTAGTAAACAAAGGCATGGCACTGATCGAAAAGAACCTGGCCAGAGACGTATCTAAAGGTAAAAAAACAGAAGCAGAAAAAGCAGCAATTTTAGGGCGGATTAAACCCTCCATTAGTCTTGAGGATGCTGCCGATTGTGACCTAATAGTAGAAGCCATAGTAGAAAACTTTGAAATTAAGAAAAAAGTATTTCAAGAGCTTGACCGGATCGCTCCCGCTCATGCCATTTTGGCCAGCAATACCTCATCCCTGCCTATTACCCAGATAGCAGCAGTCACTAAACGCCCCGGGCAGGTAATTGGCATGCATTTCATGAATCCAGTGCCGGTAATGAAATTAGTAGAAGTAATTAGAGGTCTTGCCACCACCGACGAAGTCTACAACACCATAGAAGAAGCCTCTATCAAAATGGGCAAAGTTCCAGTATGGTGCAATGACGTGCCAGGTTTCATATCCAATCGCGTTCTCCAGGTAATGATCAATGAAGCCCTGTGGGAACTTTACGAGGGAGTTGCCCCTGCCAAGAACATAGATGACATAATGAAGCTAGGTATGAACCATCCTATGGGTCCATTGGAACTGGCAGATCTAATTGGTCTGGATACGGTACTGGCTATCCTGAATGTTATGTATCAAGGTTACGGAGATCCCAAATACCGGCCCTCCCCATTACTTAGGCAGTATGTCCAGGCTGGCTGGTTAGGCCGTAAAGTTGGGAAAGGTATTTACGACTACAGCAAGTAAGAAACACAGTATGGAAGGAAAAAGGGGGGAGACAGGTGGAGTTTAAGAATATACTTCTGGAAAAAAATGATCGCATCGCCATTTTAACGATCAATCGGCCGAAGGCTTTGAATGCTCTTAATAAAGATACCCTTTTGGAAATAAAAGCAGGGGTCGAGCTGGTTCGCGATGATACGGAAGTAGACGTGCTTATTGTCACCGGGGCCGGAGATAAAGCCTTTGTAGCAGGTGCCGACATCACCTTTATGTTAGACATTAATCCCATGCAGGGCCGCCAATTTGGCCGGATTGGGCAAAACGTCTTCAGCCTGCTCGAGTCAATGGAGAAGCCTGTAATTGCGGCAATCAATGGCTTTGCATTAGGAGGCGGTTGTGAACTAGCAATGGCATGTGATTTTCGAATCTGTTCAGATAAAAGCAAGTTTGGTCAACCTGAAGTCAGCTTGGGAGTCACCCCTGGATTCGGAGGAACTCAGCGTTTACCACGTATCGTAGGAACAGGTATGGCTAAACAACTATTATTTAGCGGAGATACCATCGATGCCTACGAAGCTCTAAGGATTGGACTGGTTAACGCCGTCCTGCCGGCTGAAACCTTAATGGATTATGTTATAAAGCTGGCCCGCAGAATTGCTGCTCGTGGTCAGATAGCGGTGCGCTTCTGTAAAGATGCGGTGAACGAAGGGATGCAAACTGATATTGACCGGGCAATGACTATAGAGGCTGACATCTTTGGGCTATGCTTTGCCACCGAGGATCAGAAGGAAGGCATGGGCGCATTTGTGGAGAAAAGAAAGGCTCAGTTTAAAGGAAAATAGATGGGAGTTGAAAGTAAATGGATTTTGCATTAACAGATGAATCTTTAATGATGAGAGATATGTTCAGAAAGTTTGCGAAAAATGAATGTGAACCCATTGCAGCTGAAACGGATAAGAACCACCAGTTTCCAATGGAAAACTTTAAAAAGATGGCCAGCCTCGGTTTAACTGGTTTGCCTATCCCCGAAGAATGGGGTGGAGCAGGAGCTAGTTACCTTGATTTTGCAATGTTTGTTGAAGAACTGGCCAAGTGCTGTGCTTCTACCGCAGTTATAATGAGTGTGCATACCGGTTTGGGCTGTATGAGTACCTACCTGTATGGTGGTGATAAGGTAAAACAAAAATACCTTAGAGCATTAGCCACCGGAGAAATAGTTGGAGCCTATGCCTTAACCGAACCCAATTCAGGTTCGGATGCCGCGTCGATCAAGTGTAAAGCGGAAGATAAGGGTGACCACTTCATAATTAACGGCAGTAAGATATTTATAACCAATGGGGGAATTGCTACTACCTACTGCACTTTTGTTAAAAGCGATTCAACACAAGGTTCTGGCAAAGGAATAACCTGCCTGCAAATTGAGAAAGACACACCCGGTTTCACTATGAGCAAGCCGGTACAGAAGATGGGTATGAACGGCTCACCTACCGTGGAATTGTATTTTGAAAATGTAAAAGTTCCTAAAGAGAATATGTTGGGAGTGCAAAACGACGGGTTCCAGGTAGCCATGGGCCTCCTGGCCGGCGGACGCGTCACCATTGCTGCTCAAGGTTTAGGCATTGGCGAAGGCGCTTTGGATTACACCAACCAGTACATCAAGGAAAGACAACAATTTGGCAAACCACTGGCAGCCAATCAAGGAGTACAGTTCATGGTAGCCGATATGGCCACCGCTCTGGATGCGGCCCAATTACTGGTTTACCGGGCTGCCTGGTTGAAGGACAACGGCCTGCCCCATAACAAAGAAGCATCCATGGCCAAAAAGTTTGCAACTGACACCAGCATGGAAGTCTGCACCAACTGTGTACAGTTAATGGGTGGCTATGGTTACTGCAGTGAGTTCCCGGTAGAAAGAATGATGAGAGATGTTAAGATTACTCAGATTTATGAAGGTTCCAACCAGATTCAGCGGATGATCATTGGCCGGGAAGTTATCGGTAAATGGTAACATATAGGATATGCTTGTGTACCGGTTAATGTTAAAATAATCAACATCCGATTTCAACCATTTTATAAGTGCTTGGAAACAAGCCAACAAAAAAAGAGGAGGTAAACATATATGGGCAGACCTCAAAAAATCAGTCTAGCAGAGGCTATCAGCCTCATTCATGACGGCGATTCGCTAACCTTTAGCGGATTTACCATCTGGCGTCGGCCAATGGCAGCCATCATGGAACTAATTCGCCAGGGCAAGAAGAATCTCCATTTGATCGAGGTCAACGGTGGTACCCATGACGATATGCTGATTGGGGCCGGTTGCGTCAAGATCTGGGAGTCCTGCTGGAGTGGTCATGAATTGTTCGGCAAGATAGCCGGCAATCTTGCCCGTAAGCTTGAAGCAGGGGAAATAATCTGTGAGGATTATAGCCATGTACAGATGCTCTATCGTTTGGTCGCAGGTGCTCAGGGGATACCCTTTATGCCTACCTATTCCGCTATGGGTTGCGATATATTGAATCCGGAGTATGACATGTTAGGCAAAGCCGGATTACGAGATGGTTCCAATCCCAAAATACCAGCCAAGAAATATGAAATGTATAAAGAAAACTTTACCGGTTCAGAAGTAGCACTGATTCCCGCCGCCCAACCCGATTGGTGTATCGCCCTCGTTCAAATGGTTGGTACGGAAGGGACAGTAAGAGTTTTAGGTCAGAAGTATGCCGATGATGAAGCCATGAAAGCAGCCGACAAGCTAATTGTCATAACTGAACAAATCGTCCCCGAAGAGTACATTCGCCGGGAGCCGGAGCACAACCTGATCCCACCCCATCTGGTGGATTATGTGGTTGAACTTCCGTGGGCAGCACATCCTACCGGATGTTACGGTGCCTACGAAGCCGACGGTGCATTCATCAAGGATTTCTTTGCCAAAACACGTACCCAGGATGGTTTCGATGCATGGGCGCAGGAATGGATATTCGGGGGAAAAGATCATCAAGAGTATTTGGATAAACTCGGCGTCGCCCGACTGGAAACCCTGAAGGCCAATGCTGCACTTGGTTATTCTCAAAAAGTGAAAAGGGGGTCGAGATAATGGCTAGTAATGATTATGCGAAAGTCGGCGAATTCAAACCTATCGACCTTCTGGCTGTCTCGGCAGCAAGACAGGTTACTGACGGCGAGGTAGTATTTGCGGGCACCGGACTGCCCATGCTGGCTATCATGCTGGCGCAAAAAACCAATGCTCTCAA
>PHAA01000042.1:0-6429 GCA_002840245.1 Firmicutes bacterium HGW-Firmicutes-15 | reverse complement strand
CTCCCAATGCAGTATGTATATACGAAGCCGGCAGTGTAGATGGCCGCCCCATCGATCTACCTGTATCAGTAGGTGATGCCCGTTGCCACTACCAGGCCTCAATCGCCAGCGGCTTGTGGGATGTCTTTGGCCAACTGGGAAGAGGTCAGGTGGATATGGCATTCCTGGGCGGTGCAGAAATAGACCAATATGGCAGCGTCAACACCACCGCCATGGGCGGCTACTCCCCTATTGGCAAACGTCTCACCGGCAGCGGCGGGAACGCTGACATAAATGCTCTGGCCAAGCGTACCGTTTTTATAATGGTTCAGGAGAAACGGCGCTGGGTAGAACGCTGCAGCTACATCACTTCACCCGGCTGGAGGATTCCCAAATGGCCCAGCGGTGAATTCGTCCATAAGAGAGAGGTTTACGGTAAGGCATTCCGAGGAGGTCCATATGCGGTAATCTCCAACATGGGTGTATTCAAATTCGACGATGATGGAGTTATCTATCTGGAGACGGTTCATCCCGGTTACACCCCGGAACAAGTCCAGGACAATTGTATGTTCAAACTGAATATCTCCCGGGTAATCGGCGAAACCAAGCCCCCCACCTATAACGATTTGGATTTGCTGTACAATGTGGTTGATAAGGAAGGTATTTTCTTACCGTAATAAGGAGCCTGTATTACAAATTAAAAGTATGTAGTGGCTCACGAAATGTCTCAAGTCTACCATCTACCGGTCTGGGAGTATGACAGTATGCACCCTTGGGACGTCTCCAATTTTTCCTGGCACTCTTAGGAGTGCCAGGCATTTTAATAAAGATGAGGGTTTTTGAACTATTAGATTTTTCATTGCATTATACCAACACAACAGCCTCGAGACGTTGCATTGTTTTGAGGCTGTTTTTTGTAGCCGACTGTGATGAAAATTTAAGGGTATCGGTAAGTTGAAAGGAGGGGTAGCATGAGTCTACCATTAGAGGGTATTAAGGTATTGGATTTGTCTAGATATCTTCCCGGTCCTTTTTGTACTCAGATACTAGCTGATTTCGGGGCAGAGGTGATTAAGGTTGAGGACCCGAAGGGCGGTGATTTAGGACGCTCATTAACCCCGCTCATAGAGGGCGAAAGTGCTCGTTTTTATACTGTAAATCGTAATAAAAAATCTATTACAATAGACCTTAAAAAAGAAGAGGGCAAGGCAATATTTAGGAAATTGGCGGCATCAAGTGATATAGTGGTTGATCAGTTCCGTCCCGGGGTAATGAAGAAAATGGGACTTGATTTTGAAAGTCTCCGGGCAATAAATGAAGGTATTATTTATTGTGCTATTACGGGTTATGGAATGACAGGACCGTTGCGAGATACTGCCGGCCATGATCTAAACTACCTTAACTTATCAGGAGTAACGGAATTGACAGGAAGCTATCAGAGCATGCCAGCTATGTCGGGAGTTCAGATTGCGGATATTTCTGGGGGGACTCTATATTCAGTGATTGCTATTCTTTTGGCTCTGTCCAGCCGCGAAAAGACAGGGCAGGGACAGCTCTGTGATGTTGCTATGATGGATGCTTCAATCAGTTTGCTGGCCTATACTCTAGGAGAATGGGCAGGCTGGGGCAGACTGCCCGAAAGGGGCAACGATGTTCTGACTGGTGGCTATGCTTGCTACAATGTCTACAAAACCAAAGATAATCGTTACGTAAGCCTGGGCGCGGTAGAGGATAAGTTCTGGGCCGAGTTCTGTGAGAAAATTGGGCGGCCTGAGTATATTAAACTTCAGTGGAATACACTTCTTCAACAGGATATACAGGCAGATGTAAGAGCAATCATGATGGGCAAAACTCGAGATGAATGGGTAGAATTCTTTGCCAGCAGTGATATCTGCTTCACCCCCGTTCTTACATTGGACGAAATGTGTTCCCATCCCCAGGTCTCAGCCAGAGAGATGATTATAAAACTGACCAATGTAAGAGGTTCAGGCAAAGACGTCCCACTGACCGGTGTTCCTATTAAACTATCTGGAACTCCGGGTGTGGCTAAATTAAACTTTCCTAAACTAGGTGAACATACAAATGAGCTTCTAATTGAAGCTGGCTATACCGTAGAGGAGATAGATGAGTTTAAAAAATTGGGAGCGGTATAGTGTTCTTGTTACTATTAAATGAGATGAATTTATCGTGTCCTAACTTATCGAAATTGTAAGAGCGATTGGCCAGTTATAAAATGCCTGCATACTAGTTTTGAAGAGAACATACAAATATTGATCGCGTCATGCCCAGCCGATAGCTATAAAGCTAGGGCTGGGTGTTTTCATTTGCGTATGGCATAATTAACCAATTGCTAAAGCTTGATTAATTACTTTTTAAATAATAAAATTAGCACTATAGTAAATATTGTTGTATTAAGCAAAAATATGGGGAGGAATAGGGAACGATGCAAGATTTATACTGGGAGTGCAGGATGTGTGAGGCGTCTGGTGTATGTGCCAGAACAAAAGACCAATGTGAGATCTACGATGAGTATTATGGCACAGGAGAAAGGCAAACAACGCTATTTACAGATGAAACTATTGTTTCTAAAGATGATTCAGCATCAAAAGAGTTTACCAATAGAGGGTTAGTTAATTGGTTAACAGGTCAAATCGTTAAGGTGGTTAAGGGTGATGTCATGGCTCATATTAATATTAAAATCGGTGATAACTATGTAAGTTCAATCATGTCCCTTAAAGAGTTTGAAGATACCGGGAAAAATGAAGGGGATACTATAACGACCGTATTTAAAGCTACAAATGTAAAAATAATGCTATAATCTAATTGTTATAGCAGATGCGCCCTTTAATCTAGAATCGGTCCGGATAGGGCGTATTTTTTGTGCCATTTTTGACCCAGCCTGTATAGAGTTGCCACTGATTATTCATCTACTCGCCAGTCCTTAGCTTCATTTTTCCAACCCCATTTATCGAAAAATTTTTGGGGAGGACGAGCTATAGTAGCTTCACATTTAGCAGTAAGAGTACCATCAGCCAGGTGTATTTCCCCGGCCACATGTGCAAAGCGGCTATTCCTCTTAATGATCCAGCCAATCACTCGCAAGGGCTGTTCAGTCGGAGTCGGTTGATGATATTTTACTTCCAGGCGAGTTGTAATAAAGAGCTCATCATCCTTTCCGTTTAACATTAGTGCCCGCCCGGAGGTTTCATCTAGTAAAGCGGCAACGATGCCTCCGTGAACAACACCTGGATAGCTATTGAATCCGGCCGGAACAATTACTTCCGACCACACTTGCTGAGCCTCATTGTCGTTGTGCCAGGTCATTTTTAAACCAATATCATTCTGACGACCGCAAAGAAAACAGCTCCGTGAAGTTGGCTGTTTATTCATAATTAAAACTCCTTTTCTATAAACTAGATAATATACTTTAGTTCTGGTATTTTTGTAAGGTTCTTATTATAAGCTCTTTGCATATTATTCAGCTAGTCCAGATAAACTGATTGTATCATTTTGCTAAGTGCAACCAAAGCATTTTGCAGACTATTGTTATTATTAATAATCAAGCAAAGGTTAATGAAATATTAAGAGCATCCCTCACCAGCAGGAATTTATGACGTTTATCACGAACTGTTTTACGAAATAAACTTAGGAAGGTCCGCATTAGCATATAAATCGTCAGATATAGTACTTCATATATTGATGATTATGTTCAATGATAATTAGATTATACAACAGTTTCACTTGCTGTTATTTTTCTGATGAGTCCTTCAAAGAGACTAAGATTCCATTGAATTAGTGGATAAAGGGAGGGATATAGATGAATGAGCAGGAAATAAAGAAAACACTAGCGAAAATGGAGTCCTGGATGATGATGACCTGTGAGGGATGTAGTATGCCTGAGGTAATAAATCCTTTGATTGATAAGATTAAGAAACTGCTCGACAGCGAGGCCAGTAGTTCGGCGGGAAAGAAGTCGCCTTGATGAAACGCCTAAGGATATTGGCATTGAAAAAGATTATTTCGCTTTTGTTCGTACTCTAATAATGTTGAACCGACCTCCATAAATGGAGGCCGATCCCATAATTATAATTATACCGCTTTTGATACAGGCGCTTTTACTGATCTTTTAGATGGGCTAGTTTTCTGGCTAGATCCTTTTTGGCATCCCAATCGGTAAGGAACTGGATGGCCACCCGCTGCGCTTGGGGGGAACCAGCTCCATGCCAAGTTCCAGCTCCATGCAATCCGGCTACCCAGTTTTGTATAAACTTAATAATGCGTAAACGTTGTTCTGCTGGAGCGGCTGATTTAAAGTATTTCTTGATGTAGGGTCCAATCTCAGGATTATTTAGATCGCGTTCACTGGGCATGGTTACTACTCCACCACCAGCAATATCTCCTGCCATCTTCATAATCTCCCAGAAGCCATGTGCAATGTTTAATTTAGCTACATTTCCAAACAGATCGTCAGGCATATAAATCCCTGAGCCAACTGGTTCTTCCTGGCCTCTGGCAGCAGCAGCAATTGCACAGGCATGAGAAGTTTCACTAATTCGAACCATATCAATGAGTTTTTCCTGGATATGAGCCACTTTTTGCAGGCCGGTGAATTCACTGGCCAGCTTGCAGGCTCCTATGATCAAGTCACAATAACCTACTTTGCAGGCGCCGCCGCAGTTCATGCGGTGAGTTTTGGCAAAGCGAGCCACTAGGCGTCCGCAGTATTTGGTTTCTCCGCAAAGGAACACCCGCTCCCAGGGAATAAAGACATCATCAAAAATTATGGTGGAGGTTTCACGCTGACCGAACTCGGGGTTGCCCAGTTCTTCAATGCTCTCTGCCGCTTCCCGCTCTGCTGTATAGGGTGTGTACTGGCAGATATAGGTGATACCAGGAGTACCATTGGGCAGTGCAAAGGCAACGGCAAACTGTTCTTCTCCTGGTTTTAGAGCGCCTCCGGGCAGGACGATGGTTTCATGAGCACCGATAGCACCACTCTGGCTTACTTTTGCACCTCGGACGATAATGCCATCTTCTCTCTTTTCCACCACCCGCAGGTGCATGTCAGGATCTTCCTGTTCTGACGGCCTCTTAAAGCGATCTCCTTTTGGGTCGGTGATGGCTCCCGAACAGGCCAGGTCATTCTCCTGCGCCCACTTCAGGTACGTGTTCAAGCGCTGATTGTAGTTTGTGCCCATTTCCTGATCCATCTCCCAGGTGGAACTGGCCAGGGCATTTAAGGTATCACAACCCACACACCGGTAATTACAGGTTCCCAACGTTTGGCTGGTTAACAAAGCCATCTCTGCTCGCATGTCCAGCTCGTAGTTGCTCATAGCCACATTCAGATTGCGGTTGATGGGTTCTCCGGTGAGGTGAGATGTGGTTACCATGATTTCCTTATATTTAGGGTCCTCTGCTAGTTCATAAATCTTGGCGGTGGCTCTGATGACCGATAGGGTGGTAGCATTTTCCAGCATATTCTCCACTCTCTTGCCAGCTACAAAAACTTTGGGTGTAAGGGCTTTTACACTTTCTATATACTCTGCCCCTGTTTTCATTGCCATATAACTTCCTCCTCTTTAAAATACCCTTTACAACAGTACACATACGGTTAATTCTCTATCTCACCGCTTACTTCCACAATCAATAAATTCAGGGCTTTGCCTTCAAATGGAAAGGCCCCTACATTTCGAATTGCAACATCCAGGGCATACATTAAATCAGCATCGGTACGTCTGCCTGATAGCACAAGAAACAATTTGTTTTCTCGGAATTCGGCAGTTTTTATCATCCCAGAATCATAGAACCCGGGTAGAGCCTTCTTTCTGAGACAACTGTCTGCTAAAGTGGCAAAAGTTCCCCCCAGACCGCCATATGTACCTTCTAGATGAGGGGTTCTAACAGCAATAAACTCCTTTAAGTTACCAATTAATGTTGTCATTCAGCGTACTCCTTTGGCCAAATATCATTGGGGAAACAATTATCCATGCGTCATAGCATACAAAGGCATCCCCTCCTCTCATGTCCTAAATCTTATTCAACATCGATACTACTCCTTTGTCGCTGAATACTACTGGCAATCTACCTAAATATAAAGCAATATTCATGCCACATTTATCTTTTATTAAAAAGGAGTATTAAAAATGACTCCTATATTTGTATACTCTGACTAGGATGAGATTGGGTCTGAAAGTATAATTCAAACCTACTAAAATGTTACTTAAGAAAAAGCGATTACATTGAATTAAAGATATTTGACAGTGGATAAAGAATAGCAGGAAACAAAGAATTCGCTGGCGAAGATAGAGTCATGGGTGATATGACCTGCGAGGGTTCAATAATTCGCAATATCCATCAGGCTGTGTGAAAACGCATTACTAGGTTTAGAAAACAACCCCAAAATGGTAAAATTAAGGTATGAAAAACTGATGGGGGTTGGCGGTATGA
>PHAA01000005.1 GCA_002840245.1 Firmicutes bacterium HGW-Firmicutes-15 | reverse complement strand
AACATAAAACATTAAATAGGATTGCGAAAAAACCCGGTACAAATTATCATATCGTACCGGGGTTTGCTTTGACTATGCACCCTTTTATTAAGCGCTTACATTTAACATAGGAAAAGGTTGACAAATTTTTTTTATAATTTTTGTCAACCTTTTCCTATCGTTAATAGTCTTATTTTTAGAGGATAAAGAATGTGTGCAAATATCTGTACCAAAGTAATTACATTCTTTGATATTGGCAAATAAATATGAGGGGGGATTTATAATGAAAAACACAATATGGAAAGGAGATGTACTGTCCGTGAACATAATGAGATACTGCTACAGCAAGTGACTTTGAAAGTAATGTTTGGTTTATTAAGGGAAGGTGTAGTACCCAAGCAAAAGAATAGTTGAGTCTATGATTAAAGGAGGAATTTCTTATGAAAAAAACATTAATATTATGTATCACATTGATTCTTCTGGTCTTCTCCGCAGCGACCGCAAACGCAAACGAATCTGTTATGACTATGCATGTTGGTTCAGGAGACAGCGCAATAACATACACATCAGTGCCTAATACTCAAGAAATGCTAGGACCAGAGTGTTTTTGTTTAAGATCAAACGGAGGATTCTATCTACTGGATACGGCTAAGAGTCGTGTAATATCATTTAATGCCAATGGGGAAAGGGATGGAATTTATCAAATTCCATCAGATTTAAGCGTAGCAAAAATCACTGCAAGAACAGGGGATCAGTTATATTTATTGGATCTTTCCAAAGGAATCATTGCCACCGTTGAGGCTGGTAAGTTGGCAAAATATCAAGTGCAAGACTTATTATTGGATGCTCTTATTGATTTTGGTGTAACCGAATCTGGTGCGCCATTTGTTTCACTAGCGGACGTGAAAGGCGGCATGTCATATATTTTCAAATTAGCAGGTGACCAGGCAATTATAGTTGATACAAAAGGGGGGCGTATTGCAGGTAACGGGAAATTATATAAAACTACTCTTATTAAGGATTCTAGTTGCTCAATTGGTCATGCCTGCAAAGTATCAATCTATGATTTCAATGGCAAATTGGAAAATGAGATAACTATTCAGTCAGATAATTGGATTGAAGGTGCAGTTTATCTTGGAGAAGAGGATAACAACATAGTAATTAAAACCCATGAATCGGAATCTGATCCCAACAATGTATACTTTAAGGACATTGTAAAGAAGTTTGATAAGAAAGGTATTTTAAAAGAAATATCTGTTCTACCAAACAAATATATGTATGTGCAAAATGATACGCTTATGAAGGGATCTGAAATGTATCATTTAAACACCGGGAAAAATAAAGTTTCCATTGATAAACTAACATTTTTATCTCCTGCTTCTAATATTGACTTGAATCCATTAAAGGCTTCTAGCTTTTCTCCTGCTTCCGTAACCTCAACTCTTCCCTATGTGAACAGATCTCTAATCCAATCGACGGTTGTTTCCTATTGGCAAGTTAGCTGGTATTGCAGCCAATCAAATTATAATACCACCAGCGGTTCCGTACGTCCAAGGTATATTACTAGCCCCAACGCAAATTACCAGTGTGTACCATATTGCTGGGGTGCATATGATACTCTGACTGGTTTCCAAAGCCGACAACAAAGTGGAACAACCTGTGGTAATATTGGAGCTTTTGTTGCTGCCACTTGTGGAGTCGATTGTTCTGGCTACGTTCAAAGATGCTGGGGAATTAATGATGCTAAACACGATACAACCTATTTGGATGGCTCCAACATATCTTATAGAATAGCTGCTAGTTCTCTTAAATATGGCGATGCCTGGAATAGCACTAATCATATAATGATTTACCATTATAACGACGGGTATGGCAACTATGTCTTATACGAAGCGACGGAGCTAAATAATTGCGATAGGGTAGCCCATACAACCCGTACGGTATCAAGTGTTCAAAGTGGTTATCATTCAATACGACGTTGCAATGTCACAGAAGATGTATAAATTTTTTTAGATTGTTTCAGGGGCCCTCCACCATCTAAAATATTAGCTATTTTTCATGGTGGGAGGCCCAATATAGGCTGGCTCGTTTGTAACCTGTTGGAAATAAAAATAGTAATAATTGCATTACATTTTAAGGGAGGAATAAGTCCGGTGGAAAGGAAAATATGTTTGATATCTTTTACTTTTTTAGCTTTTCTCATCACCACCAGTGGTTGTCAAAGCAGAGACTCCGTTAGCTGGCCTCAGGATGTAAAACAAAATGTCAACCAGGGTGAAGAAGTACTAACTCCCTCTTGGGCTCAAAAAGAGCAAGCAAAGAATCCTGCCGCCCATATATCAGTCGGTATAATTCTGAGCAAAACAAGTATTCGGGAACAAGCTTCTACCAACTCGGATATCCTACAGGAATTGGATAGAGGCAACCTGATTAAAATACTTTCGACTGATAGTGCTGGAGAAGAAAAATGGTCCAAAATAGAGCCCATCTGTTTTAGTTATCCGCCTAATACTGGTTATGTAAATAATTCGGATTATACAACTGATCTAACTCAGGTGATCCCTAACCAAGGTTTCGTGTCTGCAGAGAAAGTCTATTCCCAACCTGATATAAACTCAGAAGTTGTATCCGAGGGATATGGTCCTGTGCAGATCTTACAGAGAGAAAGCGGATGGGCATTATGTTCCCTAAAGGGAGGGGCAAACGGTGGGTGGATAAAAGAGAACCACATTAAATACGATTTTGAATACTGAATATATTTATCATACTTAATTTCATACAATCTAAATGCAATAAACGAATACAGGAATACTTGATTGCCTTGATTGTATTATGATGAAATTCGTTTTAAAGGCCCTATAAAAGATGGGTTGCACGGATGGTATCTCCTTGGAATATGGCCGGATATTAGGATGTACGTTGAAAGATAGCATTGCTAATGAGGAATTGAAAATTGTATATATACAATCTGGAGCATTAACCATTGAACTCCTGGAGTATCTAGTACCTCCCTCGTCGTTACGCGAGGCCGGGACTTTTGATCACTTGGCCTTTTCAGTCCCTAATATACAGACAGCGATTGCAAGATTGAAAGAACAGGGGTTGAATTTCTTTCGGGTAGCCCACGGTTGGCCATGAATGGGTAGAAAATAATTTTCTTCACCGGGCCGGATGGCGAAAGAATAGAATTGCTAGAAAAACGCGCAGAAGAGCTCTATGTTTCCCTTAACCTGGCGACCGCCATCTTATAAAGAGGCACTAATCGTGTGTCTGGTTGACAAATATTGTGCCACCAAGGAAATTCTTGTTTATTTGTTCTCCAGGCTGACAAATATTAACCTGGCAGTTGAGACGGCTTTTCATGCTGCAAAGAGAAGAGCAAATCAAGAATAGCCGTCCTTATGGCAACTTACGGAATTTTTCCGGTATTAAATCAGCCAAGGTAGCTCGGGCCATGCCAATACTGGTATCGGCAGCGCCATAATAAACCAGGATTTCATCGTTATCATCAAGCACTTCCTTATCACTACCAGCAACGGCGCCGCAGGTAAAGACCACATTGGGAACCCAAGCTCCGCTGAGTCCGATTTCATAGTCCTCCTCAGGCTCCAGAATAGGATTGGGGGAGCGGTATAGCACTTTCTGGGGATCGAATAAATCGACTAATATTGCTCCTAAACGATAAACATAGTTATGATCCACGCCATGATAGACCAGAAGCCACCCATATCTGGTCTTTAAGGGCTGAGCTCCGGCTCCAATCTTTAGGGAATCCCACATCCGTCCCGGCCTCGGGCCAAGGATGATAGCATGTTGTTCACGACAGGGAAATGCTACTTCATTCATGTAAGTAATCCACATACTCGGTTCGATACGGTGGTAGAGTATATATTTACCCTTAATCTTTTCCGGGAACAAAACGGCATCCTTATCCCAAATATTTTTAAATGCCAAACCCTCCCGCTGCCACTGCTCATAGCGGCGGTTCAGGAAATCTTCCACCTTGATAGAAGCGGCAGCTATCTGAGCGAGATTGCCATCATAAGCCGTATACAGCATCCATATCCGTTCTCCTATGATGATTAGCCGAGGATCCTCACAACCCATCTTTTCTTCGGGTATCGCCGGTGAGAAAATAGGCTGGGACAATCTCTCCAATACCTGAAAACCATCGGTGATAGCCAGGCCAATATAAGAAACATCGTCAGTCCCCACCGCCCGGTAGAACAGGTATACTTTATCCTTAATCCTCAAAGCACCAGGATTAAGTACATATTTACACTCCCATTCATTGCCCGCAATGGGTTCCAGGAGGGGATTGCCTTCATAGCGACGCAAGGATTTGCTAGGTTCATTTGTAGTTTCCTGCACTACTACGGTTACATCTTTGGGCCGAGCCGGCAGCAGGGTATCCAATAGGTTTTGTCCACCCTTACCCGCCTGTATTAACCTAAATGTGTTTTGCATGATTTCCGCCTGATCATAACCCATTTCTTTATATAATGCTTCTAAAAAGTCGTGATTAAACCACCGGCCCTCCACACTGGTTGTAAGAGGGGTAGGTATCTTCAGACCGCCCTTATAGCTATAACTAGCCCAACTCCAGGCAGTACAAGTTAAAAAGGTTTCATTCTCTAATACCTGGCTGAGACCGTATCCATCTGCCATCAACTTAAATATCCTGGCCATATCAACTTGCCCCTCGGCTGATAGCTTATTGGCAACATTCCTTATATTTTTAACCAGAGCACGATGATTGGCGTTTTCAAATATTACATTTGCGGAAAACTCATCGCCCTTCCGCAAACCCAGCAATGAATTGCGGATTTTGATACCAATATTTTTCCTTTCGCATACATTCTGATAAAACATCTGTGAAAACTGTTCGGCCACACCCAAGCGTCGGACAATTGAAGTAAAATAGGTGAGCTTCGGGTACCTGCCTCCCTTTCCATTCTCCAGAGGCTTTATGGTTATTCGCGCGGTTATCCTATTCAAATTTGATATTTTAGTGTGGGATACCGATCCATAAGGAAGGTTATTACTGATTACCAGAGGTTTTATATCAACCAGTTCGAAACTAGCCGGCTTGATTTCATCAACCAACCAGCTTAAATCGCGGTCTGAATAACTCCAGCTTTCCACCAGATTGGCATAAGTCACCGCGTTACGAACATCCATTTTTTCAATCAGTTCCGCGGGTCTATAGTACCCCATAGGAATCATCAAATTAATAGGCGGAAACCGCATTAGCATTTCCCTCAGCAAATCAGAACCAATGGTAAACATGCACTGATGTGGTACAAATTCAAATAAAGAAGCTACAAACTTTTCTAAGCCTTCAGTAGTATAGAGATTGCCAGGCAGCAGTCTATCTAAAGCCCTCTCAGCCTCAAGCATAAACTCACCCACCGCCGCAGTTATGGTATCCGAATCTGCATCTTCCGACAGGCCCAGCCCCCCAACTATAAACTGGTTAAATTCATCCTCATATTGCTTGCGTAAATTTTTAAATACGTTATCAGCCTGAACTACCCGCTTATCTTTGCCGACCATTTTTTTAGGCACAACCACCGGTTTACCTGGTACATACTCCATATATCCCAACGGAATCAGCGGAGGCTTGACCTGTTCAGATTTGTTCAGCCACATCTGGTTAAACTGGGGTTTCTGCCTCCAAAACTCCTCCGTAAGATGTTGGCGGATCGATTCCATTTTACGAACCATCAGATCATTATGCTCATCCGCGGGGAAGTTTTTTATCATCTCACTGAAAGCGCTCATCTGGACCGAGTAACTGGCCACACGCCCGTTATAAAAAGCGGTTAAAGCCCGTAAACATTCATGCTGCTGCCCTTCCTCACCAAAGACATAATTACGTAACAAACTGAAGATAGCGGATACCCACAGTTCATCGTTCAAAGAAAATTGTTCTGGCTCTAATTCTGAAATACGGTTGATTTCATTAATCATATCCAGCGACAAACACTGTTGAATAATGGGCTGAAATTCGGTCGTAGTCTTTTTAAAACTATTCAGTAAATCGCTGAGAGAATACTTGATGATATCTGGTTTTTCTACATCACTACGCGTCAGGACATCGGCAACTTTTATCAGTAATCGATCCTTCAGCCATATGGCGCTGTCACGCCGAACACTCTCAAATATGGCCAAAGCCATTTCACGGAAAATAAGGTTTCTTCTATCCAGATTTTGGGGTTCAACTATTCCTCCCAGATTAACCTCACAGAGCTCCTTATTCCAAGCCAGAGCCCGGGTAATCAACCAAAAATCGATACCAAACCCATTAATGGTTCCCGTCCAAAATTTGGCTTCTCCCGCCAATTCTTCAATAAAATCGTGCGAGATGGCATATATTCCCCCCAGGGGGTCTCCCACCCGGCTTCCGTAGAAGGATTCCAGAACTGGCACCGCAAACTGATAGGCAATGCTATCGATGCCAAAATAACGTCGCAAGCTCCCCAGTACAATGTCATAGTTCCCCTGAATAGGGGTCAACAGGCTTTCCAGCCAGCTAATATCAATTCCCGGCCCTTCTTCTGTCCCCATATGGGTACTGAAAATCAATAAATCTGCTTCCAGCTTTTTAGAAATTTCCAGAAATGCGCGGATACTCATTCCCCTGCCGCTAGCTTCGAGCGGCATCAAAAATTCGATATGCGGATGTTTTAAAGTCAGTCCCTGGATTTCTCCCAGAATTTGCTCACCGGAGCAATCTCCGGCACAGACAATAAGTTGTCTCCTGCCGATCCAGCTCTGTAAAACCTCATCTATCGACTTCAATGTAGTGGCTAACCTACTGCTTTCATTATTAAAAGGTATTCCTATGACCAGATCATAATTAGCATAATCCTCCAGAAGAGGTGTAATGCTTTTCATTTTATCATCGAAAACAGCCTCGCTATTTATATGAGTCAAAATTATAAAGCCCCCTATCTACACATAACTATATATATAGTTATGCTCATTTAGGAGGCATTATAGTATTATTTATTGGATTTTCCTTATCCTACTTTAGCAATTCCTCTAATTCATCTAACAATTTCCCAAAATACTGCAGGGCATCTGTTACCGGCTCTGGAGTTAGGAGATCAACCCCGGCATTTTTAAGCAGGTTGATGGGGTAGTCGGAGCTGCCGGATTTCAGGAAATTCAGGTAGCGTTCAACGGCCGGCTGTCCTTCGCTTATAATCTGCTCTTTAAGGGCAGTTGCCGTAGAAAAACCGGTGGCGTATTTATAAACATAAAAAGCTGAATAGAAATGAGGTATTCTCGCCCATTCTAATTCTATTTCCTCATCTATAACAATCTCCGGACCATAATAGAGAAGGTTTAGATCACGGTAACTTTGCTTCAAAAATTCTGGGGTAAGAGCCTCCCCTTTTTCAGAGTGCTCATGGATTATCTTCTCATATTCAGCAAACATGGCTTGCCGGTAGACCGTGCCCCGGAACTGTTCCAAGTAGTGGTTGATAAGATAAATCTTTTCCTGTTTATCCTGACTGTTCTTTAAAAGGTAATCGATAAGAAGGGATTCATTAACCGTAGAAGCCACCTCGGCTACAAATATTGAATAATGACTATAGACGAACGGTTGAGCATGATTGGAATACCAACTATGCATAGAATGGCCCATTTCATGCGCTAAAGTGAACATATCGTCCAGTTTATTATCATAGTTCAATAATACATAAGGATTTGTCTCATAAGATCCCCAAGAGTAAGCCCCGCTGGTCTTGCCCTCATTTTCATACACATCAATCCAGCCAGCAGAGAAGCCCTCTCTTAAGCGCGAAATGTACTCAGCTCCCAGTGGTTGAAGCGCATTAAGCAAAGTCTCCTGGGCCTTTGCATAAGGTATTTCCATTTTGTATTCGGGAACCAGAGGTGTGTATATATCATAGAAATGCAATTCATCCAATTTGAGTAGCTTCTTGCGAATGGCCATATAGCGATACATATAGTCAAGATGTTCGTGAACCGAATCAATTAGTCGGTCATAAACCTCCACCGGAACGTTATCCTGATCCAAAGAAGCCTCTCGAGCTGAATTATATTTTCTGACCCGAGCGTAAAATACATCCTTCTTCACACTGGAACTTAAACTAGCACCTAGGGTATTTATAAGCCTACCGTACGAATCATATAAGCCCGTGAAGGCATCCTGCCGTACCCGTCGATCCGAGCTTTCCATAAAACCTCCATATCTGCCCTTGGTCAACTCCATTTCATTGCCTGATTCGTCTTTAATTAGCGGAAATTTAATATCAGCATTATTAAGCATTGTGAAAATATTGCCGGAAGCCATAGATATATCTGCAGTCATCGCCAGCAGTCGTTCCTCTTCCGGTGAAAGGATATGCTCTTTTTGTCGCACGATTTCTTCTATTGAATGTCGGTATACTGCTAATGCCTGATTGACTTGCAAAAAGTTTTCTAAAGCAGCGGTTGAAATGCTTAAAATCTCAGGAACAATAAAAGAAGTAATACTTCCCACCTGCACGCTCAAGCCCTCTGCTCTATCGAAAAGAGCCTGATAGCGGGGATTTGCATTATTTTCATCACGGCGCATCCGAGCATATACGTATATTTTTTCCGACTTCTGCCCCAATTCATCACTTATTTGCAAAACCTTCAGCAACGCGGTGTCAGAACTAGACAGCGTTCCTTTTAGCCCATCTACTTCTTGCGCCAGTTTCTTTATAGCATTGAAATCCTCTTCCCATAATTGTTCATCAGAATATATATCCTCTAGCTTCCATTTATACTCGCTGGCTATCTCTTCTCTTTTCTTGATCGCACTCATTCCCAAGGTTCAACCTCCTATACAAATTGCTTATTAAATTATAGTTTTATTTTATCCTACTCCTAACGGAAATAACACGCAGAACCCTAAACCTTATCAATTATTTGTAGCGCAACTAGCAAGCAGCTATAATCAAGATACCCATTATTATAGATAGGACTGATAAAAATGTACGAATTAGCTCACTTAGGTATTGTCGTAAAAAACTGCGACCGATCCACTGATTTCTATGGCCGGATATTAGGATGTACGGTTATAGATAGCATTGCTAATGAGGAATTGAAAATTGTGTATCTGCAATCTGGAGCATTAACCATTGAACTCCTGGAGTATCTGGTACCTCCCTCGTCACCACGCGAGGCTGGGACTTTTGATCACTTGGCCTTTTCAGTCCCTAATATTCAGGCAGCGATTGCAAGATTGAATGAACAGGGGGTTGAATTTCTTTCGGGTAGCCCACGGTTGGCCATGAATGGGAAGAAAATAATTTTCTTCACCGGGCCGGATGGCGAAAGAATAGAATTGTTAGAAAAACGCGCAGAAGAGCCCGGTTTTTAATGCCGGGCTCTCTACTTGGCTATATAATTATTGTGCTACTGGCGTTACGTTGGTACAATTCGCACAGCCTCTACCCTGACCCATTCCAGCTCCTTGACCCTTGCCATTTCCCTGTCCTTGACGCATGCCAGTTCCCTGACCATTTCCTTTGCCCATAGTTGTGCGTTCCAGGTTTTCCTTCACCCTAGTCTGCATTTGGGCAACACAGGTATCGTATTGAGCCTGAGTTATGGTTCCAGCATCCAGAAGGCCTTTTAGCCTGATCTGGTTATCGGCTACAACCTTATCGATAAGTGCAGCTTCAGTAACCCCTTTTTCCTTGGCGATGTCCAGCAATGATTTGCCATCTTTTCTCTCCTGTATTATGGTGGCAATATCCTGATTAGTCAGTTCGGCCACTGCCTTTAGCATAGTCTGCGGAGCCTGACCGTTACCTCTGCCCTGACCATTGCCAACGCAATTGGCAATTCCAGAAGCATTAGCACGATTTTGCATCCAAGCCTGCTTACCTGCACCGGCATTGTTTGTACCGGCCATAGCCGGAATCCCTACCCCCAGGACAAATATACTCAGCATTAGCAGCATACTCCATTGAATAATTCTCTTTTTGTTCATGTTTTTAACCTCCTATATTTTATTACATACTCAGTGTATCAAACAAACGCAAATATAGTATTAATTAATTATAAAGATTTCTTAACAATTCTTAGTATTAGCCCAGTTATACAAATATAAATACTCATCCGGGGCTCCCAATAAATGACTGTCGAGCATTTTGTGTTTAAATCTCCTCTATCAGGACCATGTTAGGTTCAATTATTGTTTTATTACAGCTGTTTATCATAAATCTGTAGGTTTATCAGCTCTCTTGCGATAAATGCTGGCCATATAGCCTAATATTACAATGAGTACTATAATTACAGCAATAAGCCCTGCAGTTCTTATAGGAATATTGCTACTAATCGAAGCCGAACTTTTACGGCTGCCTAACACCTTTCCAGATATTTGCCCGCTAGTCCCCTGATAAGAATACGATCCCGAACCCTGTCCGCTCAGTTGATACATACCATCCACCAGCACAATCGTTATTTCCGCCTGGCCCTTTACCAACCCCGGTTTGTTCACCGCAAAATTGCATATTGCTCCTCCTTGGTCAACATTGCCAGTAAACTGCCCGGTGATACTCACCGGAAATCCATTATAATCCGTGCTGGCTTTAACCGTACCATTTTTACAATCCTCTAACAGAATCCAAGTGTTATATGTCTCTCCCTGATCAGTGGTAAAAGTGCATTTATATGAACCATTAAAACCTGTTTTATTCTCAGCCTCTGCTGATTGAACACCTTCCACCCCAGTGAAAATCGCAATTATCAATATAGAAGCCCAAATAACCACACGCTTTTTCATACAATTTCCCCCTGATCAATTAATAGATTAATTATAAACTTTCCGTTCAACTCCTGCCCTACTAAATGTACAGAAAAAATGCTAAGCATAGACTCTTTGTTATATACTTTAAAAAAGATTTGATCAACAGGTGGGGTTGTAAATCTTCCATAGGTTATGGAGAATAAACCCCTATGTGCGAAAGGAGTTTAAAACATGCCACAAAAACTTGCATATGAGGAATACTCCCAACAGTTCCTCAATCAATTGCCCAAGGGTGCTTTTCTCACCGTAAAAGAGGGAAATAGACTAAATACCATGACAATTGGTTGGGGCAGTATAGGTTATATCTGGGCAAAACCTATGTTAATGGTAATGGTACGCCAATCCCGCTATACCCATGATTTGATAAAAGAAGCACAGGACTTTTCGGTAAGCGTACCCGCCTTGGGCGAACTTAAAAAACCCCTGACTGCCGCTGGCACCAAATCAGGCCGAGATATCGATAAATTTAAGGAATGTGATTTGACAGCCCAGAAGGCAAAGTGCATAGAAAGTCCGGTTATTAAGGAATGTGACTTAATCTTTGAGTGCCAATTGGTATTTAAACAGGTCATGGAACCAGAGACACTGGATAATGCCATTTGCGGCAAATTTTACTCGGACAATGATTTTCACATCATGTACTACGGAGAAATACTGGCCTGCTATCAGCAGGATTAACAACAAAGGAGCCTTTCGGCTCCTTTCAGGCCGTTGACAAAAGCGAATCTCAGCGTTATTACAAAAACTCCGTTCAATCAACGTACCTTTGTACGCCTCAATCACGGGATTTTTTCATGCCTTGATCTTCACTCCTGTCATCAGCCTGGCAGCTTGCCGACTTTGTCGACAATCTAAAAGGAGCCTTTCGGCTCCTTTGTTGTTTAAACTATTATATGATTTGATTATTCGAGTTATCTAAGGAAGCACCAGAGGAGACGCGGGGCTTGGATTTTGCTGCGGTATTACTTTATCCGGCTGTACTACTGTTTTATCTGTCTGCTGAACTGACTTGTTCGCGCCTTGATCCGTGACAGACTGAGTAGGAGATACTGGCCCCACCTGGTTTTTGTCTGTAGTTGGAGTAGGAGTTGACTTCTCAGCATCATTAACAGGGATGGTAGTCTTTTTTCCATCCTTATCAACCGTATTGCCTGGAATCCCGGTCTTGGAGTCGGTTGGATCAATAGTATCCTTCACTGGTAATACAGTCTCTGTCTTATCTTGCACCGGCACTGCTGATACAACACTGGATTTTCCTTGGTTTAGGCCCGGTGGTGTATCGCCAACTACTTTGAAAGTCTCACCCTTCAGCAACGCCCCAACGATAACACTAGCGATTTTCTTATCCGCTTCCCAGTAACTAGCTCCTGTTACATTATCATGAAGGAAATATCCCGGCAAAGTCTGAGCGGAAAGATTCGCCACATCAATATCTTGGGCCATATTCGCCAGGTAAATCATATCTTTTAACGGTAGATTCGTACGCACATTTTTATTTATCTCAGGAATAAGCTGCGGCAGCTTTAAAATAGTTTTACTCTGTAACATTTCCGCGGCCAGGGCCTTGATAAACTTCTGCTGATTCTCGGTCCGACCAATGTCGGCCGTTGGTCCTCCCCGATAACGCACAAAACCCAACGCCTCCTTGCCATTCAGGTACTGGTTGCCTTTGGGTATATTGATCGCTAATTCCGGATTAATTGGATCGGCATGACGCATAGTGCTTTCCACATTGATATGCACCCCGCCTAAGGCATCAACAATCTCGCCAAACCCTGCAAAGTTAGTGACTACATAATAATCAACCGGCACATTCAGCAACTTAGCAACTTCCTTGCAGGCAGCTTCCGGGCCTTCCAGGAAATTGACGCTATTGATCTTGTCATATACCCCTGAGGAGTTCTTGATTCGGGTATCTCGTGGAATAGAAACCAGTGCTGTTTTTTTAGTACTAGGATCTATACTGGCCATAATCATTGTATCACTGCGGGAATTGGCTTTGGCATCCCTGGCGTCTATTCCCATGAACAGGATATTAATTGCTTTACCTTTAATCTCTTTAGTTGCCACAGACTCAAAAAACAAATTATTTAGCTGTCCGCCTAAAAGCGCCCCAATTCCCGCCATAGCGATAAACATCACGAAACATATACCAATGATTTGCTTTTTACCATCAAAAAAAGTCATGGAAAATAACCTCTCCTGTAGAAAATGTTAAGTATAAATCAATCTATTTTACCCCCCACAAAATATCCTGTCTATCAATATTTTTATATCAACACATGAAATAATGGCTCTACAATCATAGTTCGGCCATCTTCTGATCGAGTTTACTTATAATTTTATCTATTCCTGTTCCGAGTTTCGACGATACGAAATAACTAGTCATGTAGTTATCAGGGATAAAATCCAAAAGATCAGCCTTATTGAATACGGTCACGATTTTATCCTGCTCGGCCCCCAATTCCTGCAGAAGCTTCTCCACCACCTCCATTTTGTCAACGTGATCCGGATCGGACACATCCACAATATGCAGCAATATATCAGCATCAACGGCTTCTTCCAGAGTGGAACGAAAAGCAGCAACCAGGTGATGGGGCAGATTCTGTATAAACCCTACTGTATCGCTAATAAGAACCTCAATTCTTGATGGCAAAATAATTTTCCGGGTGGTGGTGTCCAGAGTCTGAAAAAGTCGTTCATTCGCCTCTACCTGCTCACTTCCGCTGCGGTGGGCCTTACTGCATAAAGCATTAAATAGTGATGATTTCCCGGCATTGGTATAACCCACGAGGGAAATCGTTTTCAATCCTGCCCGCTGACGATGCTTGCGATGAAGTTGGCGAGTACTCTGAACTTTGTGCATCTGCCTTTTTATATCCAGAATCTGGTTACGAATACGTCTTTTATCCAGTTCCTGTTTTTGTTCACCGGCTCCCCTCGTACCTATTCCTCCACCCAGTCGGCTCATTTCCACTCCTCTGCCTGTCAATCTGGGGAGACTATACTCCAAGCGGGCTAGCTCTATCTGCAAAATTCCTTCCTTAGATCTGGCCCGTTGACTAAAAATATCCAGTATTAGCATGGTCCGGTCAATAATCTTGGTGTCAACCGCCTGTTCCAGATTGCGCAGTTGTACGGGAGACAATTCGCCGTCAAAAACAATCAGGTCAGGTTCCAACTCCGCCACCAGATGGGATAGTTCCTCCAATTTGCCTTTACCTATATAGGTAGACGGGCTAGGGCGGTCTTTGGACTGTACCAGGGTGGCAATAACTTCGCCTCCGGCAGCCTTTGCCAAACCCCAAAGTTCCTCCAGGGAGGTTTTAAAGTTATAATCATTTCCTTGTTTCATCTTAAGCCCTACTAATATGATTCTTTCAGGATTAGTGACATTCACTAGCACAACTCCCTTGTTAAATAGTCCTATTTCTTCTTTTTCACCTTGCCAAGCGCTGTACGGGTTTCTTTTTTGCCAATAGCTGAGGCAGTCGCCCCTTTAATTGCAGGTACTCCCTTCCCTCTTACCAAGGAATGGGCAGTGGAACCAATCAAATCCTCTCGACCACAGGCCTGTAATGCTTCACGTACCAGGTTTTGATTCTCCCTATTGCGATATTGCAGTAGTGCCCGCTGCCATTGGCGTTCCTTTTCCTGGCGGGGCACATAGACTGCCTTGCCATTCTGAGGGTTAAGCCCCGTATGATACATACAGGTGGAAACTGTCATAGGCGTGGGCGTAAAATTCTGAACCTGCTCCGGGTAATACTGCAAATAGTCCCGTACAAACTCTGCCAGTTCAAGCGTATCCTGCAAATCACAGCCCGGATGAGCGGAGATAAAATAGGGTACGATATATTGATCCTTACCCAGTTCCAGGTTGACCTTTTTAAATGCCTCTATAAACCTTGTATACTCTGATTTACCTGGTTTATTCATAGTACGGGTAACCCGCAGGGCTACGTGTTCGGGAGCAATCTTCAATTGACCGCTAACGTGGCAGCTGCATAAATCGCGCAAATATTTACCGGATTTGTCCTTTAAGACTAAATCATAGCGAACTCCCGAAGATACAAAAAAGTGTTTGATTTCCTTGATTTTACGCAAACGCTGCCAGAGCTCTACCGAAGGACTGTGGTCGGTATTGAGATTTTTACATACACCCGGAAAAAGGCAACTGCTGCGAGTACAGGCATGGCAAAGCTCCTCATTAAGGCCTTTTAACCCGTACATATTGGCTGAGGGTGCCCCAACATCAGGTATGGTGCCTTTAAAATCAGGGTGAGCCGTCAGCTTACGGGCTTCATTAACTATGGAAAGCGGGCTGCGATTCTGAATGAATTTTCCCTGGTGTTGGCTCAGAGAACAAAAGGCACAGCCGCCAAAACATCCCCGGTGGGTAACGACGGAAAACTGCACTGGTTTCAGACCCGGCACTCCTCCCAAGACTTCATAGCTAGGATGATAGCGACGCGCAAATGATAATTCGTAAATCTCATCTAATTGCTCTGTTGACAGAGGCAAGGGTGATGGATTTTGTACCACCCAGCGATCTCCCTGCTTCTGGGCCAGCGTTCGCGCGGAATAAGGATTCATCTCCTCATTGATTATCTTAGTTGCCAGAGCAAAGGCCCGTATATCCACGGCTACCTCTTCATACGCTGGTAATTCAATAGCGTGCTCAGGCATGCTTTTGGACAAATAGCAGGTTCCCCGCAGCTTACGCAGATACGCAATATCCTTCCCACTTTTCAAGCTTCGGGCAATTTCCAGGAGATTATATTCTCCCATGCCATAAACCAGTAGATCAGCCTTGCTATCCACCAAAATGGAACGGCGTACCTGATCACTCCAGTAATCATAGTGGGCTAATCGCCGCAAACTGGCCTCTACTCCACCTATAACGATAGGCACCCCCGGATAAGCCTGGCGTACCAGGTTGCTGTAGACAATGGTAGGACGATCCGGCCTCAGGCCAGTCTTACCACCGGGAGAATACAGGTCCTCGCGACGTTTTTTCTTGTCAGCCGTGTAATGATTAACCATACTGTCCATATTACCGCCAGAAATTGCAAAAAACAGGCGCGGCTGTCCCAGTCGTCTGATATCATCGAGGTTTCTCCAATCAGGCTGGGAAATAATACCTACCCGGTAGCCATTATGCTCCATAAATCTTGCCAGGATGGCTGCGGCCCAGGCAGGATGGTCAACATAAGCGTCTCCGCTGACGATGATAACATCCAGCTCTTCCCAGCCTCTCTCCTCGAGATCAGCCTTATTTATCGGTAAAAAGTTCATATTTATACCTTTCCCTGTGGTTTTAATCATTGACTACTTAATACTCTATTTGCATTATCCCATAAACTACAGCTTTTAAAAACACGAGCAGGAATTTGCTATTCCTTTGTCAAAGTATTTCCAAAATATATTAATGGAGGTAAAAAATGATGGAACAAATATCGATGCGCTTAGGAATCCACGAGGACTTCGCAGAACTCGCTGCAATCATATCATCTTCCCCAGCATGGACCTGTTATGGCATCGATTGTTCAAAAGCAATGAAGTTGTTTGAGCAAATGAAAGACACCATTTACGTTGCTGAAATAAACGGAAAGCTAGTAGGATTCGTAACTATTCGAATAGATGGGGTTGGAAACATCGGTGCATATATAAGAATGGTTGCTGTTGACCAGGTCTTTAGAAATAGTGGAATTGGGGCTCAGTTAATAGACTATATCAGTGGAATTGCGACAGCAGAGAATGTACCCAATATATTTCTCATTTGCTCTGTTGATAATATTAAGGCCCAGAGCTTCTACGAACGTAACGCATTTAAACAAGTTGGCATAATCAAAGACTTGGTATCTATAGGACATGATGAAATATTCTACCGAAAATGTTTGGGGACATTATATTAGGGGTAGCTATCCCTCAGCCTTCATTAATTGGCTAGTTCTTGAGATTTCATCACCATTTCAAACCATCCCTGAAATGAACCGTCTCCAAATTTTTCAGGTTCATGATACGTATATTTTTCAAAGCCAACCTTCTCATAACATCGGATTGCACGGTGATTTTTCTCTCTGACTTTTAAACAGATAGATTTTAATCCTCGGTTTATGAACATGTCCCTAACAGACATTTTAATGGCAATTGAACCTATTCCCTTGTTCCAATAATCTGGATTACCAATAAACAAGCCAAGCCATGCGGATTCTTTTGAATAATTGATTTCATCAAACCAAATAGCACCAATCGGTTCCAAATCGGCCTGAATTATAAAGATGAGGTAGTCTTCCATTCTATTTTCGGCAAATCCTTGGGGGAATAAATGTGTCTGATAAGCACTAAAATCAACATAGCTTTTCCATTGGTCCCAGAGAACTAGATCCTCTTTTGAAAGAGGACGTAGTTGGATTTTTGGCTTTTCTATATTGTCTATTTTAGGTTTCATTCATTATTGCTCCTTAATGGGTAAATATGGGTTTATATTATTCAATCATTTTTATGATCTTTAGTAAAGGAATTATTGTAGCACATCACAAAGACACTGCTAATTAATGGGGGAGGATAAATAAATGCAAAACTTGATCGATGCTGATAAGCAGGCTGACTTAGAGTCTTTGAAAAAGCAGGTATATGTATTCCTGGCAATCACATTTGGTCTGACTTATACCATGAATTTTATAGGGATGGCTGTTTATGGACCCATTGCTTCAGGAACAGCTGGCAGCAAATGGGGAATTCTTTTAGGGACCCAGATGTTATTACCTGCAGTATCAGCAATAATTAGCATGTTCATATTCAAAGATGAAAGATTAGCCCACGCGAATAAATGGTTCCTCGGGTATTTTATGCTCTTTTTTCTTGTTTCCCTGGTCTTCCTATTTGTTGATCATTCAATTACCATGCCTTCCAACAACCCTGCCTATGGCTCCAGCGTGGAAGTCGGTTTGTCACAGATTATCCCTGCCATTTTGGGCATGTTGGGATTGATACTGCTGCTTATCCTAAATATTAAAAAATCCTCTCGTGAACAATTAAAGACCTTGAGTCTGTCTTGGGGACATCACAAGATTAATTATCTAGTTTTTCCTCTGCTCTATTCATTACTACTAATTATTAATATACTATTGAATTATCTATTCAATCTGAACAACCCGGCATTAACATCTGACATCACCACTTTTTCAACTATGCTTTTGGCAGGCATAATAAACGGCATAAGCACTGCCTGGGTCTATTTTTTCGGCGAAGAATTTGGATGGAGGATTTATCTTCAGGATAGACTTATACCACTTTGGGGGATTAAAAAAGGGGTACTCCTAATAGGTGTGATCTGGGGATTATGGCATGCCCCAGTTATTGCATTAGGGTACAATTATCCCGGTCATCCTGTGACCGGCGTCATAACTATGGTACTATTCTGTGTTACCACTGGAATTATTTTTAGTTATGCGGTTTTCAAGACCGGAAGTGTATGGATAGCCGCACTTCTGCACCTGATTACCAATACAGTTCTCCCGGCAGCTATGTTTTATCTCTGCATGCCTAATGACATTCTGCTTTCCTTTGGCATGGGAATATATGGTATAATATTCATGGGAGTTTTCGCATTCATAATATTTAAGTTTGGAAAGTGGACACAAGACCACACGGTTGCTTTCATGCAAAATCCAACCAAGGATTCAATTATTGAAAAATCAGAGGAGGTAAATCAGGGTGAGGAAGACAAATAGAATAATTGTAGTGGTTTTCATTCTGCTAGTTGGTACTTTAATGACAGGCTGTCAGAAAACAGAAAAACCTGACCCCAATGTGGTCAGTAAATATTCGGATGCAGAATTTCAAAAGATGATGACAGCTGTTAATGCAGGCGATTATGCCAAATTCTCTGAAAACTTCGATGGGCCGATGAAACAGGCCATGAATGAGGAGAAATTTAAGGATTTTGCCTCCAAAGTTAAAACAAATCTGGGTGAATACCAATCATCAATATTTACCGGAACAGATAAAGCCCAACAATATACCCGGGCATTTTATAATGTAACATTTTCCTTGGAAAAGAACCCTGTTCAATTCACTGTGGTCTTTTCGGAACAAGGCGGGAAAATTCTGGTATCAGGATTGTTTAGCACTTCACCGAAATTGAAATGACCAAGCTTTCTGCCATTGAAATTATAGTAATAATGTTGCCAAGTTAGCAAACATGCTACTTTTTATTAACTCAAGTGTGAAAGTTGATTGTTTAATAGCTGGAGGTGTTTAAATTGAATATGTATATCACATTGTTTATTGTTTTACTGCTGGCGGGACTGGCCACGCTGATCAAATATCTGGGCGGCGAAGGTATGATCTCCGGTTATAATACCGCTTCCCCTACCGAGCAAAAATACATGTCGGAAAAAGGTATAGGCGCCTTTATGGGCAATTATCTATATTTTTTAGCAGGAATCATTTTAGCTGGATACCTAAGCAAAAAAGCTGGCTTCGTATGGGGAGAAGATATATCCTGGGCGCTGTTTGTGGTGATTATTATTATTATGTTAATCCGAGCCCAGCGATTTAATCCTCCGGCTTCCATGACCACCCCGCAGTCAGTCCGAACTCAAAAAATAGGCCTCTGGGCCGGAGCTATTATCACGGTTGCAGTCGCTGGGGTGGTTACCTGGAATGCTCTGCCGACACAGTTCAACCTGCAAGCTAATCAACTCGAAATCACCGGAGCCTACGGAATCAACATCAACTACTCCGATATTGATGACATCCGTCTGCAAACAGAATTACCAGCAGTGGGCGTGAAAACCAACGGTCTTAATATGGGGCCGATTCTCAAAGGACATTTTATCGTGGAGGAAATGGGTAGTGCTCGGCTTTTCCTGCGCTCAGCTCATGGGCCGGTACTCATCATAACTTTCAAGAACAATTCCAACCCTGTACTTATAAATTTCTCCGACCCGGCAGAAACCACCCAGCTTTTCCAACAGTTGAAGTCCCAGACTAGATAAGTGAGTGCTAGAAGTTCAATTATTGAAACATCCTTATTGTCCAGTCTCTTCCAAGTCCTGGTTCAAACTTTCCCATCTTTCATAAGCTACCTCCAGCATCTGTTCCACCCGCCGATATTCAGCAGTAAAATCACGAGCTTTGCCTTCATCATTATAGGTAGCAGGGTCGGCCAATAAGCTCTCTAATTCGGTTTTACGTCTTTCCGTTTCCATTATGCTGGCTTCCAGAACGGCCAGCTCCTTGTCCAAGCGGCGCCGGACTTTTTTACGTTCTTTCTCTTCTTCTCGCAATTGTAAATCGGGGCGGACGCCCTTTTCTTTTGTTTCCCGCTTCTCTATCTGGAGGGTCTTGGCCTTTTCTTGTTTTTTCTCCTGGTAATAGCTGTAGTTACCCCAGTAATATTCGGCTTGGCCGTCTTCGATAGCCAACACCCGATCAGCCACCTGGTCAATAAAATAGCGATCATGAGATACCACCAAGACCGTGCCATAAAAATCCGCTAACATCTTTTCCACTACCTGACAGCTAGCAATATCCAGATGATTGGTAGGCTCATCCAGAAGTAGAAAGTTTGCTCCGGACAGGATCATTTTCAGGAAAGCCAGCCGTCCCGTTTCACCACCGCTTAAATCCCCTACCTGCTTGAAAACATCGTCCTCGCTAAAAAGCATGCCGCCCAACATAGTGCGTGCCTCTTCCATGGTCAAGTCATAATGAAATAAAATTTCCTCAAGTACGGTGTGATTAGGGTTCAAGTCCTCATATTCCTGAGAAAAATAGGCCATCTCCACTTGGCTCCCCAGCCGTATTTCTCCTTGATCAGCCTGTATTTGCCCGCTTATTATTTTCAGAAAGGTGGTCTTACCTGCTCCATTGGGTCCGATGAGAGCTAATTTATCACCCTTCTTTATTCTCACTTGCACATCTCTAAGTACTGCCCGACCCTGATATGATTTCTCCACCCCATCCACCGTTAACACATCATTACCGCTTTCACGATTTATTTTAATAACGTGCTTGCCTACACTATGTTCTCGGCGGGGGGCATCTATGCGTACCACCCGTTCCAACTGGGATTGACGCCCTCGTGCCTGTTTTGACTTAATCCCAGCCTTGAAACGCCTAATGTATTCTTCTGTCTCATGGATATATACCTGCTGCTTCTGATAGGCCCGCTGCTCCGCTAATTCGTCTTCAGCTTTTTTCTTCACATATGCGCTATAGTTTCCCTGGTAGGATTTCAACTCCCCCAGGCGAAGTTCCGCTATGCGAGTGGCAACCCTATCCAGGAACATTCGGTCATGGGAAACAACCAGGACCGTTCCGGGATATGTTTTTATAAAATCTTCCAGCCATTCTACTGAATCCATATCCATATGATTAGTCGGCTCATCCAGGAGCAAAACATCCGGTGCCAAAGCCAGAAGCCTTCCCATATTCAAACGGGTCTTTTGCCCTCCGCTGAAGGTAGCCAGAGGTTGTTGAAATTCCTCGCTGCCAAAACCTAACCCGGTCAGAATTCGCCGGGCGGTATTTTCACAGGCATATCCGTTGGCCCGCTCGTATTCTTCACTGACACGGGCATATTGTTCCATAACCTTGGGCAGTCCTGATCCACTCTCGCCCATTTTCTCTTCCAATTCCTGCATCAATTGTCGTTTCTCTATAAGGTGAGTAAAGCTCTCCATCACCGCATCCCAGGCGGTAATGCCCGGCCGGTTATCAGTCATCTGTTCTAAGCAGCCCAGAGACAAGGATGAGGATCTAATCACCTCTCCCGCATCTGGCTGCAGCTCGCCCGTCAGACACCGCAATAAGGTAGTTTTTCCCGAGCCGTTGACTCCTACCAGCCCTACCCTTTCCTTTTCTTGAACTGCCAGGCTGACCTCTTTTAGGATTTCTTTGTCAGCAAAAGATTTACTCACTTTTTGAACCTGGAAAACGATCATTTATCCACCAACCATAACTCCATATTTTCTCGAGCCAGAGGACTGTTCTCCTGTTGGCTCCTGTTTTTACCCTGTATCATTCTATCATTTTAAGTAGTTAGGGTCATCCCTCAATAACTTGGGGTCAGACCGCGCACCAAGCTAAGGGCGTATTACATAGTGGGTAGGAATCCGACTAGAACAGATAACCCGGCTATAAGGCCGGGTACAGTAATATCTATAATATTAATTATGCTCTTTCCCTACTATAGTGGTAAATGCATGGAGATACAGCTACATTTTTAATTTCAGAGGGTGAGCCGGATCGGTAAGGGCACCAATTTTGACCGCAAATGAGGTCTTTTTTGCTATATCTTCATCAGTCACTATATGAACATCGAGCAGACCCTCTGATGAATAACCGGTTTTAAGATAATTCATTTCGGCCAGACATAGACTCCACCCCTTTAGCCAATGCAACAATTCTTCATGCTGTTGCTGCTTTCCATGAAAATGAATAAGTACATCAATGTCACTTCCCGGGCCGGCAGTACCGTTATTTGTACTTCCGATAACATAAAAGCCCTTTACTCCAAAATGCTCCATATCCAGTCTTTCCGCTATACGTTCAGCCATATAATAGCGCCACCGCCAAAACCGGTCATCCGTATAGGACTCACTAGGCTGAAAAGCTTTTGGAGTTTTGCTTATTTCATTGTACTTAAGCGTTGTTTCACCAGAAGGAGCGGCCAAATAAGCCAGTGCCTCTTCCAAATCTGCATTCATGGAGATTTTTAGAACATTTCCATAACATGTTGCGGGTATGTCTATTACCCTGATTACATCCTCCAGATATCCGAATTCAGGTAATATTTGTTCTAAAATACTATCCGTTCTTCTTAAAAATATTTCATTAAAGATAATGTCCTTATCATCTGGATAAAGTGGCAGATAACGAATATTGGATTCCACTAAATCCTGAAAAAAATGTGTACCAAAAGAGAGTTCCGGTACATAATTTGATTTCTTGCGAGCAATCTCAATAAGTGCAGCCGTATTATTTATATCTGAATAACTCACCTGCACTCCCAGCTTAATATCTCCGCGACTTCCCCATCGCCCAGGCCCCATTAGCACAAACCGTTTTCTAGGGAGCAGATAATTAAGCATGCCTACGGCCTTGCCCACTTTCGCCAGGTCATCCAGTTTATGCAGGCCATTATAACCCTCCGGATCTACATAAACGATATGAGAAATATCTTGGATTGTGCCGTTAGATATGTAGCGCCTGGCTGAGAATATTATCTCCCGGGGTGACAGATCCTTAGGAATAGCTGCGGGAGCTGTATCAGAGCTAAAACTCTGGGGTCGGCATTGCAAAAGATAGAAATTATCTCCATCGGAAGCAAATTCAATATCTACCGGGGTTCCCAGCTTTTCTTTGAGAATACTCTGGATAATATCTATTTGTTTAATAAATGAGGTATCCTTAATAAGCCCATCAAATGTAACAACCAAATCATCCTGTTCAAAGTCAATATCAAAAGCGAGCGGCTTTTTTACATATTCCGGTGTATATATAGAAATAATTTGCTGCACGTTGGAAATCATGTGTCCATATTCTTTAAGCAGGGCAGATATCTCTATGGTTTCAAAGCTATTTCTTTCCAGGTTAATTACATCTAGTTTTTTAGGCGAGTAGCGTTTAATCTCCTCAGGAATAGTATTAACTCTCAAGCCTGGTTGTCCGGGTGATACCAGTACCGGAAAATCATCACCCACTCGATCAACGGCACGAGTACCCAATCCCATAACCAAGCGTATCAATCCATCTTCACGTTTAATCCTGGGCGACCAGCGAAATTCATTATTGCTAAAGGCTACTCCGGCATAAAGTGGCAAAAAGTATGGGCCTACTCTGTTTCCTACAACTTCCTGTATCATTATCCCCATTTCTTCTTGAAAATCCAGCAAAGCTCTCTCTGAGCGATACTGAATGGAGTCAGGGCTGTACAGCGAAGCATACACTTCACCGATGGCATCCATAAGGGCTTCCAATCGTTGCTGTTTGCTCCCCTGATTAGCTAGAAACAGACTTTTATATTTACCCGAAAAAGCAGCCCCCATCTGATCTTCAAGCAGGCTCGAACTTCTTACGATCAGGGGACAGTCCCCGAAGTCATCCAGTGCCATAGACAGGCTTTTAACGATTCCTTCAGGAAATTCACAATTCTTCATAAGCTGAATTATATTAGGGTAGTCTATGCGTATCTCAAAGAATTCCTTGTACTTTTGTATATTTAACTCCTCAAGGTTGTTATAATGCAAAAATTCCTTGATTTCATCGGTGGTGATATACCAGGTTTTAGGCACCTTAACCGATTGTAAGATCGGCATATCTTCACTGGCCTTAGCTAGTATCTGCTGAGCCATAAACAGCCCCGCACCTTTTCCTCCGATTTTACCGTGACTTCCTTCGGGAAAAATCAAGTGGCTAACGACATCATAAAAATCGCTAATCTCTATATGTTGTCGGGCGATGTTGATAAATTCTAATTTTTCTGAAAGGAAGCGGCGGGTTAAGGCTACTACGAGCCAGTGTCCCATCGGGGAATAGCTTATATTACTATCCCCAATAGAATAACTGTAGCGCGTAATTACCTTTACTATTTCCTTTACCGATGCATCTAAACGCTCGACCGCCTTTATCAGGGGGTAAGCCTTTTCTTCCTGTATCCAGTTCTTCAGTCTTATCCAGATCTCGGCGTCACTTAGATGATTAGAAGCAATTCTAAAAGTTTTTTCGCATATGCTGACCAAATTACCAAGGGGGAATTTTTCACTTGGATAATTCAACTCTCCCTGCTCGAAAAAATCCCTGGAATCAGTGCCAAAATCCCATAGCACTTCTTCTGCTTCTTTTATTCCACTCAAACAGAGATAATTTATCATCTTTCTGCAAATATGCAGCAGCATACTTCGATCCGTTCTGCTCACCAGGTCAACAATGACCTTCCATTCACTGATCGGAGCTCTGCCTTCGTACGGCTGCTGGCCTTTAGATAGATTCCATTCTCGCAACACTGGTTCAATATAGCGCTGCAAAATGGTGTGTCCAATGCGGTCAGCAATAGTCCTGATAAGTTTCAGCTCTTTTTCAAGAAAGTAGCCTTCCTCACTCTTGATAACCTCGCTTATATAGACAACCTCAACTTGTCCTACCACCTTGCCATTCGGTTTTATGTTAGCAACTGTTGAATATTGCGAACTGCGGAAACCAGGTGTATGATAACTATTGTTATCATACACAATTCTGGCTTTACAGACCTCAGGAAACTGCCATCCTGATGGTATTATTCGGATTAATTCCCTGAAAATTTCAGGCAGTGACAAACGTTGATTATTTAAGATTTCATCTACCTGGTAGAGACAATTCAGCTCTTTGGCTCTTTCTTTAAGATTATCCAGCAAGTATTCATTGGATGATTCCCTATCATTCATTTACAAAACCCTGCCATTCATACAAAGCAATAGATTTACATCTAATAATTCCTTCTATACCCAACCACGCATCTTAACGGCTTGAGCTACACGATTTATGGAAATAACGTATGCTGCATCACGCATATACAAGTCGTGCTTTTTAGCAGTTTCCTTGACTGCTTTAAATGCCGATGTCATCTGAGCATCGAGTTTTTGCAATACCTCATCCTTTTCCCAATAGTAGTTAGCATTGGATTGAACCTGTTCAAAATAGCTGCAGGTTACCCCCCCTGCATTGGCCAGGAAATCAGGAATAACAAACATTCCGCTCTTTCTAATTATTTCGTCCGCATCTGTATTAATAGGACCGTTAGCACCTTCAGCAATTAATAAAACCTGTTTACTTATTTTACCCACATTTTCTAAAGTAATCTGGTTTTCTAATGCAGCCGGTATTAGGATGTCTACCTCCTCTTCAATCCATGCATCTTCTGGAAGAATTTCACAGCCCAGGTCACCAGCCTTGTTCTTGTCTATGCTTCCGAAAGGATCAGTTATGCTGAATAATGCAGGGATATCCAGACCGCTCTTTTTACGGAAGGTATAAGCCTTCTTATCGGTATTATCCCAGCTTGAAACAGCCACTACGGTGCCGCCCAGCTCTTGATACAACTTGGCTGCGTATTGAGCAACATTCCCAAATCCCTGAATACTGGCAGATGTATTTTCAATTCTCATGGCAAAGCTCTTTAATGCTTCACGTACGGTATAAATCAATCCATATCCGGTAGCTTCGGTTCTACCTAAGGATCCACCCATTCCAACTGGTTTTCCAGTAATAAATCCTGGGAACCTTCCACCGTGAATAAGTTCAAATTCATCAAGCATCCACAGCATATGTTTTCCATTTGTCATCACATCCGGTGCCGGTACATCGATAAAAGGACCAACATTTTTGGCAAGTTGTCTTACCCAACCCCGGCATAGTCGTTCCTGTTCATTTTCCGTCAAATTACGAGGATCACATATTATTCCACCTTTTCCTCCACCCAGAGGAATATCAACTACTGCACATTTCCATGTCATCCACATAGACAGAGCTCTTATAGTATCAACGGTTTCCTGGGGATGAAAGCGGATGCCTCCTTTAGCTGGACCTCTGGCATCATTATGTTGCATACGGTAGCCATTAAATACCTTGGTACTTCCATCATCCATATGTACAGGTATTGTAAAATGATATTCCTTCATCGGTTGCCGAAGTAATACCCGGGTTGCCTCATCAAGGCCAATAATTTCTGCTACCCGATCAAATTGAGATTGGGCATTTTCGTAGGGATTGTAAGAACCATGTGTCATAAATACTGCCTCCTTGTTCTGCGTTAATTTTTTCTATCAATTATAACTCAGAAAAATTGTTTTTTGTATACATCCATATTGTATACAATATTCACTGTACAATTAGTCCGCCTTGCTTCATGCATCACAAGACATCACATCTTTTCAGAATGCAGTCTTGCAATCTAAGTTTGTTTATGGCTGCAGTTTAAACACTCAAAGGTAAGGAGCGGCCCAAATCTACTTAACCTAACTTATTTGATTAATTCCCCCTTCTCTATCAAATAATATAAATATATTCATGAAAAGGTGGAATGCATGATGGAAGCATGGAAAGGTTTTGTCCCCGGTCATTGGATGCAGGAGGTTAACGTTAGAGATTTCATTCAAAAGAATTATACCCCCTATGATGGTGATCATCTATTCCTGGCCGAACCTAGCGAAACAACTTGTCGGCTGTGGGATCAGTGCCAGAATCTGTTACGCCAAGAGCATGATAAGGGGGGCGTTTTGAAGGTTGACCCCCATACTCCCATAACAATTATGAGCCATAAGCCCGGATATATTGATAAGAACTTGGAAAAAATCATTGGACTGCAAACCGATGAACCCTTAAAGAGAGGAATTAATGTTTATGGAGGCCTGAACACAACTGTCAAGGCCTGTGAGGCATACGGCTATGAGATGGATGCCACCTTAAAATATTTTTTCTCCATTCACCGGCGCACTCATAATGACGGGGTCTTTAGTGTCTATACCCCGGAGATGAAAACCGCCCGCCGGGTAGGTATCATTACGGGACTACCCGACTCCTATGGACGGGGCAGGATAATCGGTGACTACCGGAGGGTGCCACTGTACGGCGTAGATTTTCTCATCGAAAGCAAAAACAAAGACCTAAGTGGGCTCGAAAAATCCATGCAATCAGATAGCATCCAATTACGAGAGGAGCTTTTCGATCAGATTGTCGCCCTGCAAGACCTGAAAAAATTGGCTGCCGCCTATAATTACGACATTTCTCTTCCCGCCTGCAATGCCCGGGAAGCAGTACAATGGCTGTATTTCGCCTATCTAGCTGCTATCAAGGAACAAAACGGTGCCGCTATGAGCCTGGGCAGGACTTCCACCTTTTTAGATATATTCATTACCAGAGATATACAGGCCGGTGTGTTGATTGAAGCCCAAGCCCAGGAATTAATTGACCACCTGGTTATTAAGTTACGCTTGGTGAGACATCTGCGGACACCTGAGTATAACAATCTCTTTGCCGGAGACCCCAATTGGGTTACGGAATCGATAGGTGGCGCAGGTATAGACGGCAGACCTATGGTTAGCAAAACTAGCTTCCGTTTCCTCCATACCCTTGAAAACCTGGGCCCAGCTCCCGAACCAAATATAACCGTCCTCTGGTCCCGTAATCTGCCGACCCCGTTCAAATATTACTGTGCCTATATATCCATCAAAACCAGCGCCATTCAGTATGAGAATGACGACCTTATGCGCCAGTATTTTGGAGATGATTATGGAATTGCCTGCTGTGTTTCTGCCATGAGAATGGGTAAAGAAATGCAGTTTTTTGGCGCCCGCTGCAACCTGGCTAAGCTCCTGCTCTATGCTCTCAATGGAGGACGTGACGAAATAACCGGGGATCAGGTAGGACTTGAAATGCCAATATATGAAGATGAATACATAAATTTCGATGAAGTAATGCGCCGCATTCATATACAAATGGACTGGCTCAGTTCCTTATATGTGAACACCATGAATGCAATCCATTACATGCACGACCGTTACGCATATGAAAAAATAGAAATGGCCCTGCATGATAGCTCCCTGAACCGCTACATGGCCTTTGGCATCGCCGGTTTATCTGTAGTAGCTGACTCGCTCTCAGCTATAAAATATGCACGGGTGCAAGCAATAAAAAATGACCGAGGAATTATTAACGACTTCGTTGTTAGCGGTGACTTCCCCAAATTCGGAAATGATGATGACCGGGTAGACCTGCTGGCAGTCGATATAGTTAGAAGCTTTACCCGTAAATTACGGAAATATCCCACCTATAAGAACGCCCTGCACACCCTGTCGGTTCTCACCATTACCTCCAATGTAGTTTATGGCAAGCATACCGGCACTACCCCGGACGGTAGAAAGCGAGGAGAACCTCTAGCTCCAGGAGCCAACCCGTTACATGGACGAGAGGAAAACGGTGCTATTGCTGCCTGTAATTCCGCGGCAAAAATCCCCTACGAATATGCTATGGACGGCATATCCTACACCTTTTCCGTGGCCCCTTCCGCCTTAGGAACCACAGCATCCGAACAGATCCACAACCTAACTGCCCTCCTGGATGGATATTTTGCTCAGGAAGGTCAGCATATCAACATTAATGCAGTCAGCCTGGATACCTTAAAAGAAGCCATGGATCACCCGGAGAAGTATCCCGACTTAACCATTAGGGTTTCCGGCTATGCCGTTCATTTCATCAAACTAAGCCGGGAACAGCAGGAAGAAATCATTATGCGCACTTTTTATAAAGAGGTTTAAATTAATAAAAATTAACGTTGGCTAAAGTCCGCCGAAGTACCCGGCTGTACAACCAAGCAAGCGGTCCTGATCGATTATTACTTTATCTTTCCATCTGCACGCCCAGTTTTGATTGCCACCACCATCGCTCCTCCCCTTAATGTCCGAATATGTTTATTATCATACCCGGAATTTTACCAATAAGCTTCCAATTCGAGTGAATGCTATTGTTTTGTAATTTACTAATTCTATTAAACCTACAATGGCCAAATATCAAAATCCATCGATTTAAGACGATCTTTCTTATTGACAAATCATGGTTATGGACATAAAATGAGGCAATAAAACTGATCGGTCATTTTTAGCACCGCTCAGACAGGAGGTTTACCCTAATGTCACTTAAAGATCAGGAAAAGGAATTTAAAAAACAGGTGATAGCTGAAGTTGCTGCCAAACTCTTTGCTCACCAACCCTTTGAATCGGTAACTATGGATGAAATGGCACGGACGTTGGGATGTGCCAAGGGTACAATTTACCTTTATTTTGAAAACAAAGACCATATTTTGACCCACCTTATATCTCAAGGTGTGGATAAGCTCTGTGCTGATATTGAAAATCAGTGCTTGCAAGATCCTGATCTAATTGCAGCCATAAACAACTATTTAGGGCTGCAATACCACTTCTTCCGAGAGTTTAATCAGATCTTGTCTTCTTGGGGTCGCCGCCGCATGCAAAACCATATTAAAGAGGAATGGATAAATGACATTCACCATAAACTCGAAAAGAAGTTGGAAATGGCTGCCACGATATTTGAACGCGGGAAAAATGAAAACGCTCTGGTTCCAGCAGATAGCAGTGAACTGGCAATACTCCTGGAAAGTGTTTTTCAGAATGCAACCTTTCCCTTTATGGGGGATAAACCCTTGCGTGATGATCCGGATAGGATATTAAGTTTGATGAAAATTATTTTAACCCACGGGATTATGCTTAATAGATCCAGTCCCTCAGGATACGGTGATATATCTGATGAGCATGAAGATACTTAAGGTACGTAAGGAAAATTAGTTGGGGGGAAAGAATATGGCCATGCTTGAACTTTCAGAATTGGGAAAGAAAAAAGGTGTAGTGACTATTTTTTTATTGCTGGTAATAATGGCAGCAGCCGGGATATATTACGCCCACTTTTACCAACAGCAAGCCGTTCTGGCTAATGCCAGGGCAAGCCTGACAGCTATCGGTACTATTGAAGCCAAGACAGTCATGACTTCATTTAAAGTTCCCGGTAAAATCCAGACTTTACTAGTTGATGAAGGCAATGCTGTGGAAAAAGGGCAGGAGTTGGCTGTACTTGACAGTCAGGAGATAACCGCCAAGCTGGCTCAGACCCGAGGAGCTCAAGAAGTAGCACTGGGAAAGGTGGGTCAGGCAGATGCCGGTATACCGTTAACCAGTCAAACTGTGGAGGCCAAAATTAAGCAGGCTCAAGCTACAGTAGAAAAGGCGCAAGTTGCAGTCATTAATGCTGAGCAGAAATATAACCGGACTAAAGCCTTACATGACAGCCAGGCAATTTCCGACAGCCTGTTCGATGAAGCAACTAACTTTTATAATGGGGCTCAGAATGATTTGCAAGTGGCCACTGGTGCTCTAAATGAAGCTCTGGCTGCTCGTTTAAAAGTCTCAGCTGCCCAGAGTGAATATAATGCGGCGATAGGCGCAAGTAAGCAGGCCGAGGGAGCAGTTGAGGAGGCTCAGGCCTATATGGACAATACCCACCTGAAAGCACCCATATCGGGATTCATTACCCAGAAGGTACTGGAAGAAGGAGAAATGCTGAGCGCCGGTACCCCGGTTTTTGAAATCAGCGACCTCAAACATACCTATGTTAAGATCTTCATTGATGAGAAAAAAATAGGCCGAGTTGAATTGAACCAAGGTGCAGAAGTAAGTGTAGACGCTTTTCCCGGAAAGGTCTTCAATGGGAAAGTGGTATGGATAAACCAGGCTGGTCAGTTTGCGGTGCAAAAAGCTCTTAATGAGCAATACAGTCATGATATTCGTAGTTTTGAAGTTAAAATAGATCTTCCTAATGATGACCTGGTCTTAAAAACTGGTATGACTGCCACGGTGAAAATTCTGGAGGAGAACTAGACATGGAAGAACAGCAAAGTGTAGTTGAGGTGAGAGACCTAGTACAGAAGTTTTTTCTCAAACCGGTTTTGAACGGGGTATCTTTGCGATTGTCCCCCGGAGAGTGTATGGGTATTTTTGGCCTGCGGGGGAGCGGAAAAACTAGCTTGTTACATATACTCGCCGGAGTAGATCGCTTCACATCTGGAACTGTGGAAGTGCTGGGCTGTAACATTAGCAAAAGTCAGCGATTTAAACAGGCAATAGGGCTGGTTACCCAGGAACCCAGCCTTTTTCAGGATTTAAGCGTACTGGAAAACCTTGATTTTATAGCTGCCCTCAAAAATGTTAGGCAGGATGGTATAGAAAGGGTAACTGCACAACTGGAACTGAAAGATTACTTGCGCCATCAGGTTACTGCGCTTGATTTTGGCCTTTACCAACGTCTATCCCTGGCCTGTGCTCTTTTGAATTCGCCCCGGCTTTTGATCATTGATGAATTAATTAAGGATATTGATCTCTATTCCCGCCACCTGATTATTAAACAGCTAAAACCATTTCTACAAAGCGGGGGAGCTTGTATTTGCGGCTTCAGCAACATGGAAATGGCAGATATTTTTGACCAGGTAGGCTGGTTGGAAAATGGACAGCTGGAAATCCTGGCACCCTTACAAGCACATGAAAAGTGGAATAATCTAGTAAATTCTTACAAGAAACCAGGTGATCCGGAAAATGACTAACCTAAACCTTAAGATTATGCGCCGTGAATTATGCTATATGTGGAGAGACCGAGGTCTGCGCAACATTTTGATGTTTGGACCTCTGCTGGGGCTGTTATTATTCCTGGCCATTTACAATGCTCAAAATATAAAGGACATTCCTACTGCGATTGTTGACTTGGATCGCAGCTCCAGCAGCCGAGAAATATCCGAAAAAATATGTAATGCTGAAAACCTTAAGGTTGTGACTTATCCAACCAGCTACCAAGAGCTGGAAGGTCAAATACAGCGGGGAGAAATCATAGTTGGTGTGGTGATACCAGAGAATTTTGCCCGTGATGTTGCCTTGCACCGACATACCCAGGTCTTATTGATAATTGACGCCAGCAATACTGCTTATGCTACCAATGCTAGCACAGCAGTGCTAGGAGTTACCCGAACCATCAGCGCCGAAGCCGGAATTAAGACCCTTATGTCCAAGGGAATGGATCCGGCTCAGGCTAAAGACACCTACCTTGCTGTAGACTTCAAGGAGGAAGGCTGGTTTAACCCGACCTTAAACTATGTCTACTTCCTGGTGCTGGCTATGGCCCTAAATTTTTGGCAGCAGTGCTGTACCATAGCAGCCAGCATCAATGTGATTGGTGAAACCGGGGTTAAGAGCTGGTTGCAAATAAGGGCTATCGGTTTCTCCAAGTTTCGCCTGTTTTTCAATAAATCGCTGATTCATATCATGGTTTTTATGGCCATGATAATTCCGGTTTATATTATCGCTTTTGGAGTTTTCAAGCTGCCACTAGCCTGTGGTTTTGGCCCTATGCTTTTTTTCACCCTGCTTTTTGCCATCGCCCTGCACAGTCTTGGTACGCTGATGTCCAGTGCAGCTAACAATGCCATGGACTCTACCCGTTTCGGTATGATGGTAGCCCTTCCTTCCTTTGTATTGAGTGGTTATACCTGGCCCATTGAAGCAATGCCAGGATTTCTGCAGCCGGTAGTCTGGATTTTTCCCCAGACCTGGTTTTTCCAGGGTTTTAACTATCTGACTTTTAAAAATCCCGGCTGGGATTTCATGGCTTCGTATTTCTGGGCCTTGATAATTATTGCGCTGGTTTGTTATAGCCTGGCAACTCTCATTACAGCCTGGATGGAGAGGTGATAATATGAAACAGCTATGGAATATAGCTCACTATGAGTTCCTGCACGTGCTGAAAGATCCGATACTTATCCTTATTGTTTTTATTGCGCCCCTGTTCTATGCGAGCCTTTTTGGGGTGGTGTATTTCTCGGCCATATTGCACGATGTTCCACTGGCTATTGTGGACCAGGACCACTCGGCTCTCAGTCGGGAAATCAGGCTTGCTTTTGCCAATGATGACAGCTTCAAAATCATTGCCGGAATAGACAGTTATGAGGAAATGGAAATAGGGATGAAAAATGGAACCCTGAGAGCCGGTATCGTTATCCCTCAGGATTTTGAACAGAGCCTTTATCAAAATCATCCTACCCAGGTTCTGGCTGTGTATGATGCTTCCAACCTGATTTGGGGCTTAAACAGCCGCAAATTCATTCGGGAGGTAATCAACGACTTTAGTACCCAGCATACTGCAGTACGCCTCGCCAGTGCGGGTTACAGCCCTCAAGAAATCGAGAATATTATGAACAGCGTAGAATGTAATGTTACTGCCTGGAATAATCCCACTTATAGTTATACTAACTATCTATTCATGGGCCTGATGATGATGGCTGTGCACCAGCTCGGACTCTTCGGGGTTTGTCTGTGTGTTACCAGGGAAAAAGAAAGAAAGTCCTGGATACAATATTTAGCGGCCTCTATTCCCACTTGGAAAATTGCATTGGGAAAATCATTGCCCTACTTAATTATGAACTTCTTCAATTATAGTCTGATATTATGGGTTTCATCGCGCTTCGTTCAGGTCAAGATTGAGGGCAGTGTTGCACTGCTGATAATATTGGGGCTCTTGTATGTAATAACGGTCACCTTTGCCGGTTTCATAATATCCCTTTATAGTTCCAATTCCCTACAGGCTACCCGCTATCTCATGCTCTTGTCTCTGCCCCTGTTCATGATTTCCGGCTATACCTGGCCCAAGGCCTATATCCCAGAAATACTAAACTATATTGGGGTTCTCTTCCCTTCCACTTGGATGATGCTGGGCATTAGAATGGTGAGCATAAATACTGCGGGGCTACAGTTGCTATGGCCTACTCTCCTGGTTCTGGGCATTTTCGCAGTTTTAGCTGGGTATTTTGCCTTAAACTTTAAGAAAGAGAGAAACCAGCCTAACAAGTCTTCTCTAAGCCTTAATGGTGGTGTTTCCTACCCTCGCAAAACCAACATGCTGCGAGCCCTGCGCCAGCAGATTCGAGCCAGCAAATTATAGTACTGAGGTGATGACCATGAAGGAGTATAAAAAACGCTTAACAAGCTGTTTGGTGTCAACTACAGTATTACGTCAATGCTTATTATGGTGATTTTGATAGGTATGGGTGAGAAAATGGGAGGATATCTGGCGGATAAACTTGGTTATAAGAAATCCCTAATGCTGTACCAGGGGATATATCCAATGATTGGGTCTAAAGTATTCCGCCTTATTTATTCCTTGTAACATTATTAGTATTTGTCCTAGGTCAGAGTTTACCGGGCCTGGTATGATTTGCACATACTGATACCCATGGTTCCGAAAAGAACTAAAAGTATTAGAAATAAGAACATACTTCCCAATCCCTCAGTTTTGCCCAAAGCCGTTTGAATTGTTCGCCAGCTGATAATAGCAGATAACCCGACAATCTCTGCTTTAATCCAGCCCAGCATTAAACGGGCGTTGTAATATTGTGCTTGTGCATTCTGCTCGGTTATGGGCCAGAGGTAGTTAAATATATGAGGATACCGTGATAAAAAGGTGATCGGTATATATAATAGGAAAATGTTTATGACTGGCAATATAAATAGAGATTCTTTCCCACCCCAACCATCAACCTTGCCTGATGCCCCAAAATGAGTTGGAATCGTATCGGGTAGAATTGGCCAAACCTGAATTATAATGAAGAAACTGAACACCATCCCTAAAGCCGCGATAATCTCCAGTGCTATTTCCATAGGGGAGAGCGGTATATGAAGAATTGGTCTTTTTTCTTTCCAGGAACCAGAAATCATAAATTGTCCCTCCGATTTGAGTCTCTTTTAATACGCAAGCATCAACCAGGTAGATTTAAATCTCCACCTTATTTTACCATATTTAGCAGTTGGATAAATTAAATTTAGGCGATCAAGGGGACGCTTCTGTTGATCGATAATCTTCAGATTCTTTCTTAACAACTTCGGTATTGCCAGCCATTTCTAGCAGGTACTTGAACGGTTTTTTCAATCTTGATACCCAAATCTTCGATAAGCTTCCCGATGATATCCAAGTCTTCTTCCAAAACAATCAGGGATATGCCACAACTAGTGCTAGCCACCCGAGGAGTTGGGGCTATCGTATATTTAATACCTCGCCCCTTCAACTCCTTACTTAAACGCAACCCTTCATGATGGTTAGGAAAAAGGATGTACCAATCATAATCATTTTTTCCCAATGACAGAACCTACTTCCTCAATATTTCCAAAAATGCTTCTACCCTGGTTCTCAATTGCTCATAATCCTGCTCACTATAATCAGTTTCAATATGCAGAACAGGTATGTTCTTAGCTGTCATAGCCTGCTTAACCAAATAACTCTCAGTAGAGTATAGATTACAGAACTGCAGATTCGTATCAATAATCCCATCAACTTTATATTCATTGGCCAGACGAATAATATCATCAATTCGGCCGGGGTTAGGAGTAAAACATGCACAGTTAGTCTTCATGTAGCGTTCTGCCAAGGCCTTTACCTGCTCTTCAATAGTAGCAGCATTTTCATCAACCAAGTTCTCAAAATAGCGGGTTCCAGTACAAAGTTCCTCTACCACAACAGCTGCACCGGCTGTCTCGATTATATGATGCAGCTTCCAATTAGGAATAGCCAGCGGAGTACCCGTAACCAGAATACGCAGGGCATTTTCCGGGAAAACCCCTTCATTACGGCTTATGCGTTCCTCCAGTTCCTCGCTCAGGTTATTGGTCATTTCAGCGCACCGCGCCGGGTCATCGTAGAATGCTATCTGGGTGACCAAAAGAGCATCCTTGCCGCTGATAGGAACAGGTGATGCTTTGCGGGTTGAATAAAGGCGCTGTAAGGCTCTTCTTTTATTATTTATCAGCTTGATACTCTGGCCCAAAGCTTCCGGCGTAACCTTGTTTCCGGTAAAGTCTTCTACCACTTTAATAAAGTCCATGATTTCACCCTGAAAAGCTTTAATATCCTTTTCTCTTTTCATTTGGGGAATATCAATAACATGTACCGGCACTTCACTGGCCAGTATCTCCCAGGCCTTCTTTTTACCATCACAGGTAGTTTCTCCTACATACATATCGGCAATACGGAAAAAGGGACAAGTCTTGTCCAGCCTAGCTCCCACTGAAGCCTTAATAAGCGGGCAGGTATTGGGAGGGAGAACCTTTTCCCCACCTGACACCCAGAACTGTGATCCCCCGCACAGCCCGGTAGCAATACCTCCAGCGGCAAAAATAACTTCATCCGGAACATATACGCAGAAGGTTCCGAATACCTTGCCACCCGTCTTCTGGTGCTCGATTAATTCAGCTGGTCTAACTCCGTGAATCTCTGATACTACAAAATCGAAAAAGTCCATGCTTTGTGGGCGGTTTTCCTGAGTAAGATATACACCCCCAAAAGCCTCCGGCAGCGCCTCACACAAAAGATCATGTTTGTCTATATCCATCTCCAGGTCAGTCCACATTTGACGGTAATCAGCCATTACAAATTCCTCCTTAATATTTTGCTCTAAACCCTTATTAAGACTAATAAAAATCTACATCATCTCAAGAAATGCCTCGATTCTAACCCTCAGGTTTTCCTGATCCAAATCGGAATAATCCGTCTCTATATGCAGAAAAGGAAGACCCATCTCTTGCTTAACCAGCTTAGCTACTTGGTAGGACTCCACATTAAACGTATGGCAGGCCTGAAGAGTAATATCGATTACGCCATCCACCTGGAAATCGCCAATCATTCTTCCGATAAGATCCAATCTTCCAGGGTTTGGTGACATTACTGAACAGGGGAGCTTTAAGTACTTATCGGCCAGAATCATGAGCGGATCTTGCAGGTCGCTTTCATCTACTCGTAGTTCAGTACAGGTATATCCGCTGCAATTCTGCATAGCCACTACCAGTCCACCGCATTCTTCAACTAAAGAAATCACTTTTTGGCAGCCACTGACCGGAGTACCCGTTAACATAATTCGGGGAGTATCCTTGGTGCCCACACAATACCCTTCCTTAGCCATCGCACGCACTTGATCTATTAGTCTATCGAGCATAGCAATGCCTTCCATCCGATTAACATTGAAGCCGACATTATAGGTGGTCGTTAACATATCCAGTCCAGAGATAAGAGCAGGTTTGTGCTGGTTAAGGTCCAGCAAATCCTTACGTACGCGTATTTCTTCATTGGTCTGATGGATCGCCTCTCGCAGCGCTTGGTCAGTAATTTCAACTTCAAAAGCTTCCTCAATTACACCTTTTAATCTGAGTAATTCCTCATACCAGAGTTTTAATGATGATTCCCTGTTCTGACCTTTGGGCAAATCCATCACATGTACAGGTTTAATCTTCCCCAATAGTTCAAACATTTTTTTCTTTCCATCGCAGGTAGTTTCACCTATGACCAGATCGGAAAAATGAAAATAGGGACAGGTATCGGTGACGGCAAAGCCATAAGATGATTTTATGAGCGGACAAAGGTTACGAGGCAAATCCTCTTCCGCCGATGCGATCGGCTCCTCACTTGTACCGCATAAACCAACCGGTATTGCTCCAGCAGCGATAACTAGTTCCTTGGGGCAGTAACCGCAATAAATACCCGCCACCTTCCTGCCTTTTTCCTTGGCCTCTTTTATGGCAATAATGTTCTGGTTTCTTATCTCTTGAAAAGAAGACAACAACGTTGGTTTCATCGTATCTCTCCTTCAATTAAGTTCTCACTTTTCTGTGTCTTACGAATTGACCTAGATTCAAAATGCAATTACGACAACATCTCGAAAAAAGCTTTAATACGCATGACCTGTTCCTCAGCAGGAGGGTCCTTATGCACATTTCTCTCCAGGGTGATGATCGGGATGCCCAGGTTTTGCAAATAGTCCCGTTCGATTTTTTGCACCACACTTCCATATGGGCAACCGGTTATTGACGAAGAGATAAGGCCCCTGGCGTGGGTTTTATTAATAAGATTTTTAACCCGGTGTTTTCTGTAGCTTACCGATGTGCCAGCACCTTCACCTAGCTCTCCACGACTTTGGGCATCGAGAACATAATGCGCAATTGATTCGAGTGGTGGAACATCAAGCCGGTAGTATTGGGTTCCGACTGCTACCCAGCCCACTACTGCTCCATGTGATTCTTCAATGGCGTTTAGAATGCCCCTGCCGCCACCTCCACCGGCAATCACGACCGGTACAAAGTAGCGATCCTCTGGCGTTAACGCGGCTACGGTCAATTCATCGATCAATTGATCCAAGAGGGCAATGTATCTTTCTGCTTGGCCAAAATAATGACTCGATCCCGAAAGCAATTGCGCGGTGTTAAGTACTGTGAGATAAAGCGGTGCCTTTACCTGTAAATCCAGAATGGTCCGGATTTTTTGCGAGACAAGATTTTTGCGTTTGATTTCAGCCCATAGTTTTTCTTCGTCAAGCGGTTTGCCTTCATTAAGCCAGTGAACAATGCGTTCCAACTCCTTGACCAGAAAAGCAATCACTTCCGGACGTTTGTCTTCGCTTTTGAATGATGTAGTATTTTCGATACAGTAAAGGTCATAATTGTCAGCTTTCGCAAGCTCAAGAACATTGACAATTGGTTCGCAACATGCACCGAAATATATAATTTTATTGATAGGATCAGGGGCGCGCAGGTGCAGGCGACCTATCATGGCTTTGATCATGGAGCAGAATTCAGGAGGAATCTGGAAATAATCCTCTGCCACACTTTCGGCTTCGTGGCTTTCACTGCGCCACAATTCACTGAATGCAATCGGAATGGTGTCGCAAGCGTAAATGAGTGGTGCTTCCCACGAAAGTCCACCCCAGATCGCTTTTTTACCCTGAGCAACGAGCTTTTCGATGTCAGTAATGGTGTACTCTTTTCTAAGTCTTTCCAGCTCCTCCATGGCTGGTGAGATTTTCCCCCTTACAACGGGGGCACCATGGGTTAATGCTGGGTTCTTATCAAGCATATGCATACTCATTATTTTTGCTCCTCCTTGCATTAATTACCTCAATAAATGCTCCGATGCGGGTTTTGATCTGTCCCTCATCGTTGCCCGAATAGTCACTTGACAGATCGAGTGCCGGAATATCAATACTTTGAAAATGATCGAGAAACGGCTTCTTGGTAATTCCATAGCACGAACAGAATTTTAGATATACATACAACACACCATCAACCTTATATTCTTGAGCCAGGTGACCGGCAAAGGCTACATTGTCCTCGAGGGTTTTCATGCGGAAACATGGTGCTTGATCCAAATAGCCGTTAGCCAATGCCAAAAATGGATCACCAGTTTCCTTAACTGTATGATAGAAAGGTTTTATACCTGCACAATGATCTTCCACCACCACACGTGCGCCGATTTCTCCCTCCAGAATGTCAAGCAGGCGATGGTCGCCATCGGCAGCAATACTGCCGCAAATCATGAGACGCAGCGGACGGGAACCAGTGTCGCTTAGCGCAGCCAGATCGCGATGGATTTTCTCATACGCAGCAATAAGCTTTTCAGGCGGAACATAGTAGTATGCCTTTACCAGTTCGGTAAATTCTTTGCCCGTAATTGGCGGATTGTTACGTTTGCGCAATTCGGAAATATTTTTGATGAGTTTACGGATAATATTATAGCTAGCAATCTGTTCTCGAATATCGTCGTCCCTAATTTCGCGACCAATGAGTTCCGACAAGTCGCGCTTAAGCTCGATAATCTCATCGCGAAAGAATAACCGTGATGATTCCATATCGCGTAATCTTGGCAAATTAAGCAGCTTGATGGGAACAAAGCTTTCGATCACTTCAGTTGCCCTTTTAATGTTTGCGCAGGTCATGAAGTTATAAAGCTTGTCGATGGCGGTATAGAATGGATCGCCTTGCGCAAATGCGCCAAGACAACTCTTGCTGAAATCGCAAAAAACACTTTGGGTAAAGAGCTCGCCGGCGGCAACGGTTTCAGAATCGCCGGCTTTAAAGAGTCGTGCGTGACTCACCCCTGCAGCATTAAGCACTTCCAGCGGTGTATAGGCGCAGACATAGCCGATCCTTTTTCGCCCATCGGACTTGTCAATAAAAGCAAGTTGTTCCTGTTCAACTAATGCATTGATATGTTCGGTGGGAAAATGCTGTTTGGGAAAAAGAGCAGATGCAACCTTAGCCCCACGCGTCACATTTTGGGTTGCATAAACTGCCGCCCCCATAGCACCAGCATAGATCATATCGAAGGTGGTAGGAATAAAGGGGTTTCCCATGAGCTCTTCAAGCGCATGACGCATTCCTGGGTTGTTGGATACACCACCGGTGAATATTAGCTCTGGTTCATTGCCAATACGACCGAGGAGATTATTTACCCGACGGGCGGCAGAATAATGAATTCCCGCAGCGATATTGGGTACTGCTTCGCGGTCATTGACTCGTGCACCTTTGGATCTGAGCGAAATTATTTCTGATTCTGCAAAGACCACGCACTGACTGCTTATAATCACAGGGTTCTGGGCAGTCAATGCATCAGTTCCCATTTGATCAATGGTAATACCCAGAAGCACTGCAGCTTTCTCGAGGAATTGGCCGGTTCCAGCGGCGCATTTGTCGTTCATAACAAATCCAACTACCGTGCCGTTCAATCTGTCAACTTTAATTGCCTTGGAATCCTGCCCGCCAATGTCAATAATCGTTCGGGCCTGAGGATACAAGGCATGAGCTCCCATGGCATGGCACGATATTTCGGTGACCACATCAAAAGGAATATCCTCAAAAGAAAGTGCAATCCGACCATAGCCGGTGCTGGTGATGAATCCAATTTCATTTCGCAGAACATTTGCTAGCAAAAGTAGTTTTTCGACCAGCTCATCGGCAGTTTCTTGCATGTAAAGACCGGTTGGAATAAGCGTCACGAATATATCTTCTCCCTTGAGCAGTACACCTTTTGATGCGCGCGACCCCAGATCAAGCCCAATGACCGGTTGCTCGCAGGTGAACTTCCATGGCCGTCCCACAATTAATTCGTCAAGGCAGTATTTCATAGGCATCCTTTCACTTCCACCATTATGTATTTGTTTTGACTTTTATCGAACGATTTACTCATAATGAATCTCCCCGCAAAAATGAAATATCATCGTTTGAGCAGGTAAGTTCCCTAGCAATTATTTCTTCAAAACTATTTGAGTTTTTAATACTGCCAAGCGATTTAAGCATCCCTTGTATTGAAGAATATATCATTAACATTGGTAAACTTACCCTGGCCAACTTTAAATCGATGAGCTCCTGGACAGAAAACTCTTTAATGTTATAGGGTAGGCCAGCCGCAATACTCAAAGGCCCTTGTATCTCATGCTTTAGTATTACGACTTCCTCAAGGGTATTGGCATAAGCTACAAAGGTAAGATCGGCTCCTGCTGCCAAGTAAGCATTGGCCCTATCTATAGCTTCATTACGATTACTAATCCTATCTGCAGTGACCTTCAAGGCATCAGTTCTAGCATTGATAATAAAATCTGGACTCCCTGCTGCATGTTTAGCTTCCTTGGCCGCAATGATCTTCTCTATCATAGCCTCTTTCTCAATGATACGAGTAGGGCCTCCTCTGCTTATAATTTGGTCCTCAATGTTGATTCCTGCAGCCCCGGCAGCAATATAATCTCTGATTGTCTTATCCATTGCTTTGGCGTCACCATAACCATCTTCGCCATCAGCCATAACCGGAATGTTTACGGCTTGTACTATTTTTTTGGTTTGTTCAAGGTTATCCTGGTACATAATATCTGCTTCACTCTTATAACATGCACTAATTGAATAGCTGCCACCCGAGCATTGCACAGCCAGGAACCCGGATTTCTCAATAATTCGTGCGCTAATAGGGTCATAGGCATCGGGCATGACCAAGGTGGTACCGGTATTCAGCAATTCCTTTAGTCGCGTGCACATATTCATAAACTGACTTAACTCCTAGCATTTATAAAATTAATTATATAATTATAATTTTCACCATAAATGGAAAAATAGTCTTTATTGTAATTATGTCAATTTTAACACCTTAAGCTTCCTTAACTATTTGTCGAATTATATACAAGTTATATACCTATGTTGCTATTCTATTAACCAAATATAATACTATCTATAACATTTATATTAACATTAAAATATACTTATTTAAAAGGGGTAAATCCGATGTCATTAATTAAACAGAGCCTAAGCAGGATCTTTTCCATTGATAAACAATCTAAAAAACATTATTTTTCAAGCTTTGCCATAATAAATGTTAATTTGACATATAAAGTATATTTATGTATTATCAACGATAAATAAATTAAATGGAGGAATTAAAATGGCTGATTTCAGATCAAATCTTAAGTTCAAAGACTATGATGCTAGTAGAATACTCATTGATAGTATTGCCTCAAAGCTAACTCAACGGGAAAATGAAGTACGGAATATGATTATCAATGATATCGTTAATAATGGTAAAGCTTTTGTAATTGATAATGTTGCCGATGATATTAAAGAAATTATTCTGGCATTAAAGGCTAAAAATGCATTGGCTATAGCTGAGGATAATAATATTTATTCCATATATCCGGTTTCCGCCCAATGTTCAAATCATAAGGTTACATTGAAGGATGGCCGGGAATTAAAAGCCATGTGCGCAGTGGATGCTTTGGGGGCAACCTATACTTTTAACCAAGATACTAAAATAGATTCAAAGTGCACCGAATGTGGAAAAGAGATAAAAGTAGTGGTAGTTGGTGGCAATATAGTTAGTTTAGAGCCTACCGATGCCCATGTACTACATGCTGACTTAAATCGATTTGACAATTGGTCCTGCTCCTGCTGTAATACGATGCATTTTTTCTGTTCCAAAGAGCACTGCTTGGAATGGGTTAACAAAAACAATGTTTGTAAGGATTCAAATTTTTGTATAGATGCCAATGAAGCCTTGTCTGTTGGTAGGATGATTTTTAGTGATAATGAATAAGCTATAAATGAAATATATGAATTGAAATGCTAATGTTCTTCCTCTGCGCTTTATATACCATCAAGTCTGAGGCGCAACTATCCCGATTTTTTTTGCAAACCTCCAAGATGATGTATAAAATGATCATCCGTTTGGAGGTTTTCTTTAATGGTAAAAATATTGTTTGAATAGAAGAAGCCTCCCCGGTGACAACCTTAGGCTTTGCTGATCCGCACCCGAATTTCCCGGTCGGCTGGAAAACCGGTCACCGGATCAAGGCAATCTTTTGGACAGAGGTATCCTCGGCTGACAGGGTGCTCCTTGTTTCCTTTCACACCCAGCAGTTCATTGTGCATGAAATGCAGTTGCATTCCACAGGATGCATTGCATATTCCACAAACCGTGTTTACCATACGAACATTGGAATAAATCGTCATAATGTCTCTCTCCTTATTAACCCGTTCAATAAATAATCGGGTCATACATTTTTGGTTGACGCTGTCAATAACTGATGCTATCATTCTATCATAATTATTTATTTCTTTATATATTACTTTTAGTTATTGTACGTGATTTATACTGGTACGGAGGCGAAATTTATGGAACTTCTTAAATTTGAAAATATCTCTAAAGTCTTCGGAAAAAAGGAACTTCAAAATCAAGTCTTATCAAACATAAGCTCTAGCATAAAATCCCAACAGTTTGTTACCCTTCTGGGACCTTCCGGCTGTGGCAAAACCACTCTCCTCAATATAATTGGCGGGTTTCTGAAACCAGATGCTGGTCAGGTAATTTTGGAAGGAAAAAGGGTTACAGGGCCAGGTCCGGAACGTGGCTTTGTTTTTCAAAATTATGCCCTTTTCCCCTGGATGACAGTTAAAGACAATATTCTTTTTCCAATGAAGCGTCAAAAAATGCCTGCACCGCAAAGGGAAGATCGGGTACAGGAACTATTGTCTATGGCTAATCTAGAGGGAAAAGAACATCTTTATCCCCACCAGCTATCAGGCGGCATGAAACAGCGGACTGCAGTTATTCGGTCAATTGCCTACCGACCCCAGGTTCTTTTGATGGACGAACCGCTGGGGGCAGTTGATTTTCAAATGCGCCAGACTCTACAGGAAGAATTGGAAAGTATTTTTATTCGGGATAAAGTCACCGTGATGATGGTTACTCATGACGTAGAAGAAGCGGTATATATGAGTGACCGGGTTATTGTCATGTCCAACCATCAGGGAGCAATCGCCGAGGACTATCTTCTGGATTTAAAACGACCCCGCGATCGGAGAAGCACAGCATATCGCCAGGCCGTGAACCATCTCATGGATACACTGCAAATATCTTCGAACGGCTCTGAATCTGTTGCTGACCTACCAAGAGTACCTGTCTTACAGGCTATCAATGGGGGCTGCCACGTAGCCAGATAAATCCTCAAAAGGCTAGGTGCTTTTCTGATTTAAGGTAAAGGGAGGGATATATATAGCTAAACATTAAGTTCAAAACCTAAGCTTTTAGATCCAAACCATATTGTAGAAAGGTGAGTTTTTAATGAAAGTAGCTTACATTTTTTCCTCTGCCAACTCCCAGAAAATATTGAGCACCATGATCATTCCCCAGATACTGGAGGACCGCCACGGCGTAGATGTAGCTGGCATGTTCTTCTTTATGGACAATACCTTTTTCCTGCTGGATGGCACCGAGATGGGTAAACTCATGCAGGAACTTCATGACAAAACCGGTTTGCTGTTAATGGCCTGCGATCAATGTGCATTAGAGAGAGGCATCGCCGAAAGTCTAATACCAGGAGCTCATATCGGCTGTTTTCCTCATCTCTATGCCGCTTTGCGTGGAGTTGGTGGAGTCGATCAGGTAATTACCCTCTAATCAGAACTTAAGGAGTGAGCAAAATGAACAAGGTTAATGTAGAATTTATTAACACCTGTTCCTGCTGTGCCAGCCATGAAGAAGACATAAAAAAAGCGGCCCAACCGTATGGAGATAAGGTTGAAGTTAAGATTTATCATGCCGGTATAGATTTCGATTACCTTAGAAAATATGGAATGATTAGTCGGGGAACCATGATAATTAACGGCCAGAAAAAGTATGATAGCCTGAACAAGGAAATCATAGAAAAGGCGATCCAGGATGCAGTTGGGGAATAGGAAGAACCGCCATGATTGACTTATTAGTCCGCACCCTTCAGGCAAGTGTGGACTTATTGAATGGCGCTTCGGTATGGTTGATTATCAGCTTTGTTCTAGCAGGCTTACTACATAATATACTTAGTCCTGATAAGCTTCAACGTATGCTGGGAGACAAGTCCATGATTTCACTGGTGAAGGCCACATTGTCAGGCATGTTATTACCTATTTGCAGTTGTGGCGTCATACCGTTGGGACTAGGTTTATACTATTCTGGAGCCTACCTGGGGCCGACCCTGGCTTTCATGAGCGCCACCCCCATCATTAATCCGGCTGCGGTGCTTCTGGCTTACGGCCTACTGGGTCCCCAAATCGCCACCATCTATTTACTGGCAGGTTTTACAATCCCTTTTTTGCTGGGGATAATGGGTAATCTCCTGGGAGGCTCGGAGCTTTTTGTGCCAGGTTTAGAACCTTTACAGACAAACATGAATGTTCAGAGTGACAGTATGAAACTAAGTTTATATCAACGCCTGCTTAATGGTTTACAGTGGGGTTTTAAGGACCTGGGAACAGTGGTTAGTAAATATGTTCTGCTGGGAATGCTTCTGGCAGGTCTCATAACCGCTGCAGTTCCGCCAGCATTTTTCCAGACTTACCTTGGAAATCCTGGGCTAATATCGATTGGAGGGGTCGCTGTATTAGGCGCAATCATGTATGTCTGTGCTGTGGGACATATTCCTTTTATTGCTGCCCTGGTTGCCAGCGGAGCAGCTCCGGGAGTAGCTATTACTTTTCTCATGACTGGTGCCGCTACCAACCTGCCTGAATTAATCAGCATTTACAAACTGATTGGCAAAAGAACGGTAATCATATATTCAGTGGGAACGGTTCTATACTCAATTTTCGTAGGCTTGCTAACCAATATCTTACTTAAGGAATTCACCCCCTATATTGATTTTCAACGTAATAAGCATTTTATTGGTACAGCTAACCAACTTATTCTTTCCACCCCCGAACCGGTTAGCATAGCATGTTCTCTGCTAGTAGTCTTTCTCGGAATCTATTCCTTGTGGCCTAAGATAGAAGCCCTGTATGTGAGAATTAGCGAGGCACTATGAGGAATTTTTACCGTTATCTATTAATGCTCTGTTTATTATTCAATGTGCTAGGATGTTCCCGGATGACAGTGCCGGATAAGCTGCTAAATCATAGTTCTCCAAGTAACCAAGCCTTGGAATACTGGCAGAATAACAATTCTTATGCTCCGGTTACATGGACCGAAGAAGACCTGAATGATGATGGTCGCCCCGATACCGTCTTAATTTACCGGGTAGCTCCGGATAAATGTTTGATGTGTGTAATTTCAAACACAGCCCAAGGCTTTGTGGTAAGCCAGAGCACCAGAGCACCGTTAGAAAACCAGGTCATTAAATCCAAAGATATTGATAATAAACCGCCAATCGAGATAACAGTTTCCGGGAGCAAGAACGGACAATTTGGCTATGGCATTTATCGACTGGAAAACGACCAGCTTATAGACCTCTTTGCAGAGGGAATGAACGACTGTTGTTAAATAAAAATTGTTTGGAGGAATTGAATAATGCTTAAAACTAAAAGAAAAGGAATTATTCTTTTTACATTGCTATGCTTTTTTGCCACACTGGCTAGCGGATGTTCGTCCAGTAAAAAGACAGCCACCGTTAAAGATGACTATGTTGTTAAGCTGGGCTACTACAACTGTGATCATATGACCGCCGCTTGCATTGCCAAAGATGCGGGTATGTTTGAGAAACTAGGAGTAACTGTTGAAGTTACGGGTAATGGCGAAGTTCCCAAAGCAATGGCCGCTGGCTCGATGGATGTTGGCTATGTAGGAATTACCGGCCTGCGTCTAGCCTATGGAAAAGGAGGACCTGTGTTCGTAGCCGCCAACAACCACCTAGGAGGATCCTCGTACCTGGTAGCCTCAAATAGCATTAAAGAAGCTAAAGATCTTATAGGAAAGAAGTTGGCTATAGGTAGCAAAGCTCATGAAACTTCTCCTGGTTGGGTAAGCATGGCAACCCGCCTGGGCATCCCAGTAGATGTCAAAAACTATCAAGCTTTTGATATGAAAGATTCTGATGAGTACCTAGCCATGAAAACTGGAAATCTGGATGCCTATAGCTGTTGCGATCCCTGGGGGTCAATGGCCGAATATGAGGGAACCGGTCATGTTCTTGCGGTAGATACCAAGTTACCCAATGGCACCTGGGGTGATTGCTGTGTTTATGCCATGAGCAACAAATTTGCCCAAGAACATCCAGACCTAGCTAAAAAGATGCTTCTTGCTCATACTCAAGCTATAGAATATATCTACGTCCATCCTCTGAAATCAGCCAAGATATTCGCAAACAACTACAAAGTACCTGAAGAAGTGGCCCTGATGACTATATATAAGAAGACTATTGGTGAAGGCCGCACCCTAAGCTGGGTAATGGACCGCCAAGCAGTGGATGATACCTTCGAAAACGCTAAAGCCATAGGTGTAAAGGATTGGCTGGATTATAAATCCGACCCCAAATTCATTGATACAACTCTGCTTGATCAGAGTAAGGTAGATGATTTCAACAAATTTATAAGCGAAAAAGTTGATCCCGTCTTCCCTCTGACCATGAGCTATGACGACTGGAAGAAGAAAGCTGCCGAGATCGATGTCTAATCCAGGTCATGAAGAATATTAAAATAAATTTCTGGTTAGCTACGACTGGCTTATTGATTTTTTTCATCTATGCTTTTCTTATGTCCCCCGGAGAAAAGCAAGCCAAACTTATTAATATTGGCGTACCGGATGATTCAGCCAGTTATGTTTTTCGATATCTAATTGAGGAACTGGGACTAAAAGGACAACTGAGCACAATGCTCGGAATATATCCCATCAAAGACTGCTGTACAAGCACATCAGAATGGGCCTTAAGTACCGACAACCTGGACATGGCCGTGATTTGCCCAGATGCAGCGGAGCGGCTGATAGAAAAAGATTCACGTTACTACATATTGGGACCTTGCAGGGTAAATTCCGATATTCTAATTTCGGGACCATCCAGTAGAGTCAATAAGATAGGCATAACCCAAAATCGCTGGTACCAGGAGACACTTGCTCATGAGCATTTGGGACCGGATATCGATGTATATCCCATGTTAGGTAATGCCCTTCCCTTTGCTATTCAGAATGGTCGCATTGACGGAGCAATTATGGATATAGCCAATGCTCTGCGCCTGGAGGGAAAGATAACAAGCTTGAGCAGGGGCAAGGACCACATTACCTATGTCCTGGTAGTTCGCAAAGATATTTTGCACGAGCCTATTTTTTATGAGTTTGTGAATTTATATAATCAAGCCGTCCAAGAATTACAAGATGAGCAGTCTTTACAAATAATTATAGAAAAATACGCAGGATATTCCTGTAACGGAAAGGAGGCAAGTGAATGGATAAAAATGAACGTACAGTACAAACCGCTGATAATTCCCGCTACGGATTAACCCGAGATCGGACCGGAAGATATAAAATACCCCCGCAATACTGGTTGGTCACAGTGACATTAATTTTTGGGGTCTGGCAGACAGCGGCCTACTTAACAGCTAGCGATCTATTGATGCCCTATCCGCTAAAAACCATGCTAGCTCTATTTAAGTCAGTTAAAGACCCGGAAGTACTTACCAATATGGCTATTACTATGCGCCGGGTATTAACTGGTTTTATTTACGCCCTAATTATCGGGGTACCTTTGGGATTTCTTATGGGTTATTCGGTTGCTGCTATGCGCATTATTGACCCCTTGACCAGCTCGCTACGGCAGATTCCCATCATGGCATGGGTACCCTTAACGATTGTCTGGTTTGGATTGGGAGACGGACCTACCATATTCCTTATTGCTTTTTCAGGCTTGTTCCCGATTATACTTAATACCATAGCCGGGGTGCAGAACATTTCGAAAGATTATTACAATGCAGCTCGAAGTATGGGAGCCGGTCCCTGGAGTATCTTCGCCCACATTATATTTCCCGGTTCTCTGCCGGACATACTTACCGGTATGCGAATAGCGCTTAGCTCAGGGTGGATGTCAGTTATCTGAGCTGAGTTCATTGCGACGAGTGCCGGGTTCGGCTACTCTATGATGGAAGCTCAAACGCGTATGGAGACAGACACACTTATTGCCTTAATGATTCTAGCAGCTCTAATCGGTTATACCCTTGACCGTTTACTTCTTCTTTTCAACAAAACCTTAACTGCTTGGAGATATGTGCAATAATTTTAAAAACAATACTAGAAGGCCATAATAGATGCATACGGCTCTATTATGGCCTTCTGTATTTTTTATAAGATCCCCAATTATTAAATTAACCGATGGTAATAATAATATTATGTCATAAAAACACCGCCACAAAAATTAGCCCCCATTTATCACCTAGGAGGTATGCTAATGCCCATCGGAAAAGTTCATTCAATTGATACCTTCAGCACCTTGGACGGTCCAGGTATAAGGACGGTTGTCTTTATGCAGGGCTGCCATCTGCGTTGTAAGTACTGCCAAAATCCTGACACCTGGAATCCAACTACCGCTATGGCTCGGGAATACTCCGCAGAAGAAACCATGCAAGTCATTTTGCGCAGTCTCCCCTATTTCCAAGCCTCGGGCGGAGGCGTAACCTTTTCCGGGGGCGAACCACTTTTACAAGCTGAATTTGTGAAGGAAGTTTTTAAAAGATGTCAGGAATATAATATTCACACAGCTATCGACACATCCTTATATGTAGCTACAGAAACCGTGCTGGACCTGCTCCCCTTTACCAAGCTGTTTTTGGCCGACATTAAGCATATCAACAATGAAAAAAGTCTGAATCTTACCGGTGCTAACAATAGGTGCAATAATGAAAATCTAGAAATGATAAATAATAAGCAGGTAGAAATATGGATAAGATATGTGGTGGTTCCGGGCTTCACCGATGCGGAAGATGATCTGTTGGTGATGGCTGATTTCATATCTGCCATGGACAGCGTTACCAGAGTTGATCTCTTGCCCTACCATTCTCTGGGCAGTCATAAATGGAAGCTGCTGGGCCTGAAATATGAACTCGATAATATCGATCCTCCCAGCCATGAGAGGATGCAGGAATTGAAATCCCTGGTGGAGCGTAGAAGCAATAAACAAGTATTTATCCCTACATAAAAGAACTTCGAGTCAATTATAATCAATTTATTAGTAGGGTAAGGGTAAATAGGGTGCCTGGCACCAAGTTGTGGAGAAGGGAGTTAAGCTATTTTGAGACATAAAGATACAAGACACCTCTACTATTAAATTGCATACTGAAAATGACCTCCCTGCATAATATGGAGGTCATTTTTCTTGCTATCTACTTTACCATGACCACATTCACGGCCTTAATTAAGGCCGTTACCGTGTCTCCTTGTTGAAATCCAGCCTCCCGTAGAGAATCGGTGGTCATTACCGAGGTAATTTCATTGTCACCCACCCGGGTGATAACCTCGGACATTACATCACCCTGCTTAATTGCCATTACTTTTCCAGTTAATTGGTTGCGTACTCCTGCGTGTATATCTTTCACCCCCTAATGCAACATTGTCTTAGCATTTCACTTTTACCACAAAAATCATGCATAGGGTTAGAAATAATTTTATAAGGAAGCAAAAAGAACGATTCAGATTTTATAATAAGTTGATATGTGGGGTGCCTGACACTTACAGGCCCTTAGTTTTATAACCACCTGGATAAATTTCATTAGCCCTTAAAGTTGGCTGGCCAAAAGCGCCGCTCCCAGAGCTCCCGTATACTGACAGGCTTCGGATACAATTACCATGCAGCCAATTTCTTCTTCCAAGGCGCGCTTAACGCCCAGGTTAATGGCTACCCCGCCGGTAAAGGCTACTTGTTCTTTTATCCCCATCCGTCGAGCCATGGCCGCTACCCTTTTACCTACCGACTGATGCAGTCCGGCAATGATTCCACCTTTATCATTGCCCCGCGCCAAGAGGCCAATAATTTCTGATTCTGCAAAAACGGTACACATACTGCTGATAGAGAGATTCCGAGCAGGTTCTTCTGATTGTCCTAACTCACTGACATCTAGACCCAAAGCAGTAGCCATTACCTGCAGGAAACGCCCGGTTCCGGCAGCACATTTATCATTCATGGCAAAGTCTAACACTCGTCCCTCTTCACCAACCCTAATAACCTTGCTATCCTGTCCTCCTATATCGATGATGGTTCGAACTTCGGGATAAAGCTCCGCAATACCCCTGGCATGGCATTTAATCTCGGTAATCGTTTTATCAGCCTGTTCAAACGCTACCCGTCCATAGCCGGTAACAAATATGTGCTCCACTTCCTGCCGCTCTATTCCCGATAAATCCAGAAGCTGATCTATAATTGCCTGTCCAGCATCCCTGGGGCTCCATCCGGTAGGAACCATAGCTCGGCACTGCTTATCGCCATTAATAATGATACCTTTGGTGGCGACAGAACCTATGTCTATCCCTATTCCGATCATTTTTCTACCATCTCCAACATAGCTTCAATACGTACTTTTAAACTCTCCAGATCGGAGTTTGAATAATCACTTTCCAGGTGCAGGTAGGGTAAGCCTTTTTGCTTAACCACCTTACCCACTTCATACGCTTCAATATTATAGGTATGGCAAGCCTGCCATGTCAGATCAATTACCGCATCCACCCGAAAATCATCAATCATACTGTTCAACAACTCCAGTCGGTAGGAATTGGGACTCATGCAGGAACAAGGAATAGCCAGATATTTTTCAGCCAGTGCTACGATAGGATCATTCCCAGCTGTATCGGTTTGCAAGTCCAGGGTTTTATAACCGGAGCAGTTTTCCATCGCTACGACATGGGCACCCAGTTCTTCCGTGAGGCGAATCACCTTTTCACTTCCTAGTCCCACCGGACATCCGGTCAAAAGCACCCGGGGGGCAGGATCAGATATAGTCTTTTCCTGGAGGCCAACCTCCTTAACCAGCCCATTCAAATTATCAATCATTTCCCCCTTATTACTACTAAAACTCCGCGACCAGGCAACGGTTAGGAGTTCAATTCCGCTAATTGGAGGAGGATCAGCACGGTTTAGATCAAAAATAGCCTTCAAAGCCTTCTTTTCCCGATTAATCACATCCACGGCTTTCCATATTTCTTCATCAGTGATCTGGACGTTTAATTCCTCTTCCAACCGCAACTTCAAACGTCGCAGTTCATCAACCCATAAATCAAAAGATGCTTGAGTATTATTCAAGTGGGGTAACTGCATCACATGTACCGGTTTAATGTCCTGCATAATTTCGAACATTTTCTTTTTTCCGTCGCAGGTGGTTTCTCCAATTACCAGATCGGAAAAGTGGAAAAATGGGCAGGTATCCGTAACCGCAAAGCCATAAGAAGATTTAATAAGCGGGCAAAGGTTACGTGGCAAGGTCTCTTCGGCGGCGGCAATCGGCGCCTCACTAGTTCCGCACAGCCCTACCGGTATCGCGCCAGCCGCTAGTATTAGTTCCTGAGGGCAATAAGTGCAATAAATGCCCACCACTTTACGGCCAGTATCTTTCGCTTCCTTTATCCTCATCAGGTTTATCTCTCGTACACTGGCAAATTTCTGGACAAGCTCTTTCAGCATTAATTTCTCCTCCCCTTCCTTTCGATAAATACAATCTATCATAATTTGTTTTATATTAAAAATAACAATTAGTTATATAGCTCCAGTCATATATAACTAATTGTTATAGTTTTTATGCAGGATTATTATTTTTTAGTCAGAATATGTATTAATAAAGAATATTATTTATATTAATAAGGAGTGATGTTAGTTGGACAGGGAAAAAATGTTAATGATTGTCACAGGGGTGATAATCGGAGGGTTAGCAGTTCTTTTGGTTGCGATGGGCAATCCCGGCAATATGGGTTATTGTATCGCATGTTTTCTAAGAGACACCGCGGGCGGTCTAGGATTCCACCGAGCAGCTATAGTACAGTATGTTCGTCCCGAATTAATCGGACTAGTTCTAGGTGCATTTATAGCGGCGGTGAGCAGCCGCGAATTCAAAAGCCGGGGTGGATCATCCACATTCGTACGCTTTCTGCTGGGCATATTTATGATGCTCGGAGCCCTTATATTCTTGGGATGTCCCCTGCGTGATATTCTTAGAATCGGTGGCGGCGACCTCAATGCTGTGGTTGGTCTGGCAGGGCTTATCGTTGGTATCCTGTGGGGTATCTTCTTCTTGAAACGGGGTTTCAATTTAGGAGCTGCTAGGGCAGAGGAAACCACCCAGGCAGGAGGCTACCTTTTCATCCTGGGAGTAATTGGCTTACTAGTTTTACTAATATCAGGGTTTAGTTTCAATCCAGCGGGTGGCGGCCCTCTATTTTTCAGCACCACCGGTCCTGGCAGTCAGCACGCTCCCCTTTGGATAGCCCTCGGAGCTGGGCTCTTAGTCGGTGTTTTATCACAAAAAGCCCGCCTGTGCCTGACCGGCGGTTTTAGAGATTTTTTTCTAATCGGTAATAAAGGAATGTTAATAGCTTATGCCGCGATTTTAATAACTGTTGTTACACTGAATCTGTATTTGGGCAAGTTTAATCTAGGTTTTGCCAACCAGCCTATTGCTCATACTAATCACATATTTAATTTTTTAGGCCTTTTCCTAGTTGGTCAATGTGGCGTCCTGCTGGGTGGATGTCCCCTTAGGCAAATCATTCTTGGAAGTGAAGGTGACATGGATGCAGCGGCAACCGTGATGGGTATGTTAGCAGGTGCAGCTATAGCCCATAATTTCATGCTCGCTGCCACCACCAAAGGGACAACGTCAATATCTCAAATCGCATTAATAACCGGAATTGTAATCGTTAGTATTATTGGCTGGGCATACAGGGAGGTTGATGCTTAATATGGATACTTTAGATGTAAAAGGACTAAGCTGCCCCATCCCTGTAATTAGGACCAAAAAGATGTTGGATAAAGGATGCCAAGAGTTGCAGGTTACAGGTACAGGTAATGTAGCTAGGGAAAATGTTAGCAAATTTGCAAGCTCACAGGGCTTTATCGTGAAGCTGGTAAATGACAGTCCTGATGAATGGAATATTATAATAAGTAAATAACTGGTTTTATATAATAATCACTAGCTGGTGTCAAAATTCCCCACACCTTAGTATTTTTTTGATTTATGGTATTTTTTTTGCAAAAAATATTAATGCTATGGGTAGGGTTCAAATGGAAACTTAGAAAGTTTATTGATGGTAAGTCGAGTATTAGAATTCGAGAAAGGGGTGGCGATATGAGCAGAATTAAAGACGCTCACGATCAGTTGGTAGCAGCAATTAGGGAAGAAACCGGGTTTAACCCTTTAGTGGAGATTAAACTTCTTCCGCCAAAAGACGAAGTTCCAGTAGGCGTATAAGAAAAACAAGAAAAGTCCTCAGCCTGTCGTCAAAATCAGTCGGCAGGCTTTTTTTGCTTAGTCATAGAAGCAATAAGTTAAGCCTGACCCCGGCCAATATGCTATAATTACCAAAAAGCAGGAGGATTTGATATGCCCGATATCTCTAATTTTGATATAAGCCGTACCATTATGGGAACTCTGGGTATTGATATTGTCGAATTTACCCAAGAGAGAGTAGTTGCAACCATGCCCATTTCTGAGAAAACCCTCCAACCTTTTGGAGTAATGCACGGAGGTGTTTCTGTTGTGATAGCGGAGACTGTAGCCTCTGCGGGAAGTTATCTATTTATTGACCGCAAGCGACAGAGAGCCGTTGGGTTAGAGATAAATGCGAATCATATCCGCAGCGTAAGTGAAGGGGTTGTAAAGGCCATAGGGATTCCAGTTCATGTAGGCCGTACAACAATAATATGGGACATACGCATCTATGATCAAACTGAGAAACTGGTTTGTATTTCGCGCTGCACGATTGCAATAATCAATATTGAAAATTAATAGAACACCTTATGAGAGGAACTGATTATATTATGAAGCGCAAAAACTGGTTAGCAACTTTAGCTTTATCTTTTTTACTTTCATCAATCGTCATTTACTATATACATTTTTCTATTTTTCACGATTCTTATTTTATTTTTAAATACTTAGTAGCTCAACTCGGCTTTCTGCCCCTTTCAACATTACTGGTAACGCTAGTTTTAAACCAGTTGATGGGTAAAAGAGACAAGAATGTTCGCATGCAGAAACTAAATATGGTTATTGGTGCCTTTTATAGTGATGTGGGAACTGATCTGCTGCAGGTTTTTGCGGCATTTGACCATGAATCTGAGCAGTTTGGGCAAGAACTAAGAATGAATTCCTCGTGGAAAAGTACTGATTTTGACCGGGTAAAGAAGCAGCTTCTGGAGATTAAGCTGGATGTTAAAACGGACAAGTCTCACCTAGTGGATTTAAAATCATTTCTAACCACGAAAAGGAGTCACCTCCTGCGTATGATGGAGAACCCCAACCTATTAGAACATGAATCCTTTTCCAATCTTCTGCTGGCAGTTTTCCACCTCACCGAGGAGCTAGACCGTAGAGTAGACCTGAGCAAATTACCCGCCAGTGATTATGCCCACCTGAGGGGTGATATTAAGCGGGTCTATGTAATACTAATCGCTCAATGGTTGGATTATATGCAACATCTACACAAAAGCTATCCCTATCTTTTCTCCCTAGCAATCCGCACCAATCCCTTCAACCCTGAGGCATCGGTTGAAGTTATAGAATAAGAGTCACTTAATTTTTTTCGCCAGAATAAACGAGCTTTCATATTGTTAGCCCGTTTATTATTTTCTAAGAATACAGCATCTACTAATTACCAGCTATCCGCTTGACCTCCCACCCAAATATGCCATTGTTGCCAAGATAGCTGCCATTTTATAGTTCGGCAATGATTCTTCCGGTTTCCGCTAAATCATAATCCCCTAATCCCTGTAGCTCTGCTTTAAACTCCGTGGACTGGAGGATTTTCATAACAGCTTTAAACTGAGGTTTCTCAATACTCTCCTTCTTTATCACTAGTTCATACCTTTCCTTTTGCAAGGAAATAAAATCAACACCTCGCACTTGCAGCGATGCCTTTTCATTGCCTAGAGCCACATCAGCTTCTCCTCGAACAACTGCACTGGCTACGGCTAAATGGGAATGCTCTTCCCGCTCATAACCATTAATGGCCTGACTACTTAGCTTGAAGCGGCGTAGTTGTTCATCCAGTAAAACCCTGGTGCCACAGCCTTTTTCCCGGTTAATAAAACGTATATCAGGTCGGGCCAAATCCTTCCATTCCTGAATATTCTTTGGATTCCCCCGCAGTACATAGAACCCTTGCATACGAATAGCCAAATGAACGATTACCGTTGGAATGCTTGGCAACAGGTGGCGTACATAGGATATATTGTACTCTCCTGTATCCCCATCCCAGAGATGGATGCCGACCATATCAGCCTTTCCTTGATAAAGTGCCGACAGGCCAGTAAAACTCCCCACATGATAGCGAAAGGTCTGTAGCGTATTAAAATTAGATTCTAGGTGACGGGCTAGAATATCAAGGATTAAATCCTGTCCGCAGATGATCAGACCCTGTGAATGAAAATCTGCTTCCTTCGGCGAAGACGCCGGGACTTGTGGCCTAAGTTCTATGCGTTGAACTGGGTTGTCTTTCTGGATAAACTCAAAATTCTTTCCCTGCTTCCGGAATATCTCTACATCTTTCGGGTCAACCCGAAGTTTCCTGCCAATTCGATAGGCAGGGAGTTCGCCTCGTTTAATCAGCTCATAAACTGTATTCTTGGCAATTTTTAGTATGCCAGCAACTTCCTCAGGGGTTAGGGAATTTTCTTCTTGCATTGGAATTACCTCCAAAACTTCTTGACTCCAATTTTATCATAGTCTAGTATATTTACATAATAACGTTTTGTATATTCTTGTTGTGTTATGTATATTTGTGAATACTATTGTTGTGTAATAATAGACATTTAATTTATTCTTTCACATTTATGTTTATCTATGCAAAAAATGATTTAGCGGCATTTTCTTTGCCTATGGCTTTTTTAGGAATAAATGCGTCATATGATACCTGCAAATATTTTCGTCGTGCAACATTAATGTGAGGCGGCTGACAGGAGTGAACATCAAGACATGATAAAAGCCCGTGATTGAGGCGGATAAGGTATGGGTAAGGACCCTCTGCTTCACAGTAAGGCCACGTCCCCGTATAGAGTACGTTGATTGAATGGGTTTTCGCGCCTGGGGGACACACCCCTAAGGGGAATGTCGCCATACATTTTAATCACCAAATAGTAAAAGGGGGATAGTTTGCAGTAGCCAAATACAAATTAAAATTATGGGGAGGAAATACATTTTGAAAAAATTTATTATTCTATTAGGCCTTATGCTTTTCTTAATCGCCACCATAACCGGTTGTGGTGGCAGTAAGCAAGCAACCCAACCCACAGCACCCAAAGCAGAACCAGTCAACCTAATGATTGCGTTCGCCGCCAGCCTGCAGGATGCAGGCCAGGAACTACAAACCATCTATACCAGCAAACACCCCGATATTAAAATCACCTATAGTTTTGCTGCTTCCGGAACTTTACAAAAACAGATTGAAGAAGGAGCTCCGGTTGACCTTTTCGTTTCAGCCGGCAAATCCCAAATGGATGCCTTGGTGCAAAAAAAGCTGATAAGTGACGCTTCCCTGAAAAATCTTTTAGGAAATGAACTGGTCTTAATAGCCCCAAAAGCCAGCACTATAAGCAGTTTTGAGGCCTTGACGGATAAGTCGGTAGCCAAAATCAGCATTGGCACCCCAGAAACAGTTCCGGCCGGAAAATATGCCCAGGAAACCCTAACTACCATGAAGCTTTGGGATAAAGTTCAATCCAAACTAGTTATGGCCAAAGATGTGCGCCAAGTCTTGACCTATGTGGAAACCGGCAATGTGGATGCCGGCCTGGTTTACCGCTCCGATACCGTCCAAAGTAAAGAGAGCAAAATCGTGGCCGCAGCCCCTGCAGATTCCAGTAAACCAATTGTATACCCCATGGCTATAATTGCCAGCAGCAATCATCCCCAGGAAGCGGCAGATTTCGAAGCTTTCTTAGCGAGCGACGAAGCCATGCAGGTTTTCGTTAAATATGGCTTTAAATCGCTGAGCAAGTAGTATAAGACAAATGCTACTACATCTGAAAGATTGGTTTCCAGTAATCCTTTCGGTTCGTGTTGCCTTCATTGTAGTATTTATAGTTGCCTGTTTGGGTTTGCCCCTTGCTCGTTTTATGGCCCGCCAGGATTTCTATGGTAAAGATATATTGGAAGCTCTTATTACCTTACCCTTGGTTTTACCCCCATCGGTAATTGGCTATGGTTTATTAATAATGATTGGTAAAAACGGCATCATGGGACGATACTTGGACAGTATGGGTATATCCTTAATATTTACTTGGTATGCAGTTATTATGGCCTCAACTGTGGTAGCCTTCCCTTTGATGTATCAGGCTAGCAAAGCGGCCTTTATTAGTGTCGACCTTAATTATGAAAAGGCCGCACGAACCCTGGGGGCTAATGAGACACGAATCTTCTTCACTATTACTCTTCCTCTGGCCTGGCCTGGCATAACAGCAGGTCTGGTACTTGCTTTCGCCAGAGCCCTGGGAGAATTTGGAGCTACTCTTATGGTAGCAGGCAACATACCAGGACAGACCCAGACTATGCCGCTGGCCATTTACTTTGCGGTGGAATCAGGAGATGACCTTACTGCCAGAACCCTGGTCGCGATTATCACGATTTTTAGTTTTGCAGTTATTTTTTGGGTAAACCGCTGGTCTAAAAAGCAGAGACATTAAATTATTAGAGGCTGTCAAGGAATGGCCCCTTAGGGTGGTGCAATGTGTTAAAAGCTCACATCAGTAAGAAACTATGGAATTTTCATCTGGATATTAACTTAAAGTTGGACGATCAAATCTTAGTTTTGTGGGGGGCATCTGGCGCTGGCAAAACCACTATCCTACATTGTTTAGCTGGATTGCTAAGTCCTTCGGAAGGTTTTATAGAGCTAAATAACCGCGTTCTATATTCATCAGTTGATAAAACTAATCTAGCTACTCGCAATAGAAACATTGCGTATTTATTTCAGGATTATGCCCTATTCCCCCACATGACAGTAAAACAAAATGTGTACTATGGCCTTAAAAGTCAAAAATCAGAGCCATACCATTCCAACCTCGAACCAATTCAGTTGTTGGATTCCTGTGGAGTAAAACACTTGATGGATCGCTACCCTGGGCAGTTATCTGGCGGCGAGAAGCAACGGGTAGCCCTAGCTAGGGCTCTGGTGGTAGAACCGAAATTACTTCTACTTGATGAGCCCTTTAGTGCTCTAGACAAGCACAACAAAGTGAGCTTAAGGCAAGAGATAAAGAGACTGCATAAAGAATGGCAAATACCCTTTATACTAGTTACTCATGATGAAGAAGATGCCAATTTTTTAGGAGACATCGTGGTAAGGATCGAAAATGGAAAATGTACAGAAAAACAAAGTGTAATTAGTAGTTGAAGTCTGCGGGTTCAGTGAGAATAATGGTTCGGCTATAATGAGGCTGTGGGTTGGATTACCCACAGCCTCATTAATTAAATCCCCGTTTGGGATTCGACTCCAAATGCACTAGTTACCATACTTCTGGGAAAGCTGTATTAGTATACATCTCTTCCATTTGTACTTTATGCCCTTCCTCCATCTTGGCCAATCCTTCAAAAATTCTTTGCTTTTCTGGATCGTTTGTATCAGAAGCCAATCGGGTATATATCTTCATTGCCTCCTCCTCTTTCTTCATAGCAAGAGCAATAGCATCCATCGGCTTCATAGTCATTGACAGCCTGGGTAATTCGACCGTCTCTGATACCTTGTAATCCGCTCCTCCAGAAAAGCTAAAGTTCTGAATCTCTTTTACTTTAATGTTTTCCAGGGCTTTTTTGTGTCCCTGTTCTTCTGCAGCAAATTCCTGCAACAATTTTTTCATTCCTTGGTCTGAAACTTTTGCTGCAGCGTCCTGGTAAAATTCATACGCTTCAACCTCGGCATCAATGGCCATATCCATAATGCTCTTAAAATCTATTTTGTTAATAATTAGCCACTCCTTTTTATTTTAGTTTACCCAAATACCAAAATAAAACCGACCCGTTTGGGATGACCAAAACAAATCCTGTTCCTCGATAATTTCTTTTTCCAATGACCCTAGATACTTATTCCAAACGCTAATAGTTAAATAAATACCAAATCATTTTCCGGATGATCCCTGTCAAACCTATCCATCAGTGCATTTAAAATCATCTCCAAGATGCGAATGGCTCCCCGGTATCCAACGATCGGCAAGTAAGAATGAACATGTCTATCCATTATGGGAAATCCTATTCTAACCAAAGGTACATCTTCGGCTCTCGCCAATAGTTTGCCATGGGTATCGCCCATAAGTAGATCCACCGGATCATTTTTTAGCCATTGCTGCAAATCAAAAAGGTCGGCCGAGCTTTTTGCAATACCATCAATATCGTATTTAGAAAAAATCTGCTGCATTCGATCCTCAAAATATGCTCCTGGAGTTCCGGTAACAGCATATTGGGGGATCATACCAATGCCCGCAATGAACTCTGAAAGGGCTATTATTATATCAGGGTCACCAAACAAAGCCACTTTTTTGTTATAAAAAAATGAATGCGCATCCAATATGATATCAATTAACTGCTCCCTTTCCTCTTCCAAATCATTCGCAACATCCTGCTGCCCTAACTGTTTTAGTTCCATAATAAAGCGATCCGTAGCTTCAATACCAATAGGCAAATCCATTAATTTGAAGGGTACTCCGCATTGATTTTTGAGTTGGACGGCAGCAGCTTCCGATGCATATTTCCCCAAAGCAAAAGTCTTTTTACAATTACCCAGGTCTATTATGTTCGCTACTTTGGTACCGCCGGCAGGATATTCATTAATCCTTTCCACTCCACGTTGTCCAAATACCCCACAGGTATCGGGAAACATTATATTATCTACTCCCATAAGGCGGCTAATCCGTTTAATTTCCTTCATATCGCCAGGGTTAATAAATCCCGGTAGGATGCATGCCTTATTATTGGGGTTTGCTGTTACTTGAGCCAAATACTGTATAGCTGAAGATACCATGTTGGAAAATCCGGTTATATGGGAACCGGTATAGCTGGGGGTATTGGCATGAATAAGGTATTTTCCTTCAGGTATAGGGAAATCGTACAGGCAAGCTTTAATATCATCCCCGATTGTTTCACTGAGGCAGGTAGTATGTACCGCAACAATTTCTGGATTATATGTTTCGAAAATATTCTTTATGGCAGTTTTCAGATTGGCATCACCGCCAAATATGGCGGCGGATTCCTTTAATACACTGGTCGTTACCTTAGATGATTTGCGAAAATGTCTTTTTAATAAGGTTTTTTGAAATCGGCTGCAGCCCGATGTCCCGTAGCTGTGCGGCATACAGCCATGGATACCCAAAGAGGCATACATAGCCCCCAGAGGTTGGCAACCAGCTATCGGATTAATGCGCAGTGCCTGTCTAGTTACTGGCTCTTTCGATGTTAAGTCAATCATGCTTATTTACCTCCCCGGTGTTCATGTTATTTTATTGATCAATTTTCCAGGGTGCGACATTGTTTTGCCAAACCGACATATTAATAGCCATTAATAAATCCTGCGCAAAATGGATGGCGCCACGAAAACCTCCATAATCAAAGCGGTAATCGTCGGCATTAAAGAAACAGGAACGGTATCCCGTCCCAACTCCCGCAAAATTTTCTTTTATCCCCGGGAAATAAATATCAGGTTGAATTGTATTGAGCAATTGTTCAGTTTCCCCATGGGTGAGATTGGGTATCAGGATACTATCGTAAGCCATTTTGGAATGAACACCATTTGTATCATTAATCGTTGTTTTCGTTTTTATTTGTTCATATAACCTGACAGGAAGGTTAATATGGTAATGTTCCAGGTCAGTATCATACCGCACTCCCAATTTGGTATCGGGAGTACTGCAACCCCTTTCCACCGCAGACATAAAGCTCATTTCATTTTGCCCGGGACGGCAAAATAACTCATTGCCTACCATGACGGGATTAACATCCAAGTCGGAAAACAAGGCTTGGTAATGGCGGGATACAAATTCATCTTCCTGAATTACCGCAATTCTGTTTTTCAATTTCATTTTATAATCATCCATACTGTCTTGAATCTTGGCCAATTCATCTGCAATTAAATCTTCTGTTTTGCTTAAAAGCTCTGGGGTGCCAAAAAAATCTGCCATGTTTTTCAAAGAATTAATAATATTATCCAACCCAATAAAGTTAAATCCCATCCAGTCAGTGCCAAACTTATCCTGCATGACTTCCACCAAATCCGCCACGACCTTATCACTGTTGAATAAATTTAATTTTGCCTGATGGGCGTTTTTAAGGTCATCATAGTTTCCATCCCCCATTAATACCGCTACGATATCATAACCGATATGTTTAAATATCCGGGCAATTTCTTTTGCTCGTTGACCATTATAGAATTCTCCTATTATATTTACCGGATATTTGCCTACATTATTTTGCCCAGTGCCAATAACGTTCTCAATTATACCCATATTAGCTATTCTATAGCCGGGGATACTTCGAAATCCTTCACAGGAAAAAGATATCACTTTGACACCGTATTCCTTCTCGGCTGCTTCTGCTATGCTTTGCACATCATCGCCAATGAGTCCTATCGGGCAAGTAGAACAAATGGCTATGACCGGAGGACGAAAGATTTCCACCGCCTCTTTAATCGCCTGTTTAAGCTTTTTTTCTCCACCAAAAATGATATCGCTTTCGTCCATATGCGTAGAAAAACTATTGCTGAAATAATCGTGTTGCGCATTCGCTGCTTGGTGCCGGAGGCGATTTCCCCCCCAGGAATAATATGAACAGCCCACCGGTCCGTGAGTAATTATTAAAATACCGCTTATTGGAGTTAATACCAAACCCCGGCAAGCCACATAGGAGCAACCATGCTTGCACACCATGCCAGGCATGTCCATCATTAAGCTGCTAATCGCCCTTTCCCCGGTAAGGACCTTGTTCGCCATGTTTTTACGCTCAGTTATCGATACCATTTCTTTCACGCTCCCCATTGGCTGGCTAAGTCTTCCAGTTCCTCCAACTCCATAGGTGTAGGTATGACAAATTTTTTATTGTTATCAATAATTTCTGCCAGGCTATCATATACTTTGGCCTGAGAAGATTCAGGGGCATATTGAACTACGGTTTGTTTATTAATTTCGGCCTGATGGACAATGCTGTCCCAGGGAATTAAGCGAATCATCCGGCTGCCCAATTTTTCAGCAAAAACTCTGACTAATTCTTCTTCTTTATTAATCCAGCGTGAATTGCAGATGATGCCCCCAAGGCGCGCACCACCGGTTGCAGCGAATTTTGTTATTCCTTTACAGATATTATTTGCTGCATACAAAGACATCAGCTCACCTGAGGTTACAATGTATATTTCCCGCGCTTTTCCTTCCCGAATAGGCATGGCAAACCCCCCACAGACTACATCCCCTAACACATCATAAAATATATAATCAAGATCATCCGAATAGGCGCCCAAGCTTTCCAGCAAGTCGATAGAAGTAATTATGCCCCGTCCTGCACAACCCACCCCGGGCTCAGGCCCGCCTGACTCAACACACATAATGCCTCCAAAACCAGATTTAAGAACGTCAGCCAGCTTTACTTCCCCATATTCGCGCAATGTATCCAGAACGGTTCGCTGTCTTTTCCCGCCGATAAGCATTCTGGTGGAATCCGCTTTGGGATCGCAGCCAATTTGCATTATTTTTTTCCCTTTCATAGCCAGGGCAGCAGCCAGGTTTTGAGTAGTCGTTGATTTACCAATGCCGCCTTTGCCGTAAATTGCTATCTGTCTGCGTTGATTGCCTTCTTTATTCATATTACCAATCTTCATATTTTCCATCTTCAAATTCTCCTCTATTCAACCTCCATTTTGAAACCATCCTAGGTCGTTTTTTTCATCATAACCCAGACACCCCGTTCATCATTGATGATATCCGCTTCAATCCCGAGTTCCCGTAAAAATTCGGCGTAGTCCTCGGCCCGAAATCCATTACTGGCATCTTGCACGGATTTTGGCCACTCCGGGTGCAGAACCTTCATTTTTGCTATGATTTCTGTTGCCAGTTCTGCACTTCCGAAGCCTTTGCCAATATATGTTGTTCCATTAGGAGCAAGCACCCTGTAAATTTCCGAAAAAGCTTGCTTCATCTCGTCCTTATCTCCCCAAAAGCCGATGGAACCCCGACTTACGACTAAATTGAAGCAGTTATCCGGATGGCTTATTTTCCGCACGTCACCAACTAGGGTGGAGGATCTATCCTCAAGCCCCCAATCCTTGATCCGCTTATCGGCGATTTTTAAGGAATCCTCCTTTATGTCCATTAAGGTAATATGCATATCACTCGCCCTGGCAACACTAAGTCCCAGATGCCCACCGCCGCAGCCCACGTCAAGGCAAGCTCCGCTTTTTTGCCCGGACATTTTCAAGGCATTTTTAGCAATAACTTCATAAATAGGAAAAAATATTTCATTAGCAATTTTGTCAAAGTCATCTCTGGTGTTCATTAAAATCACTCCGTCTTAAAAATTAGTTGGCCAGTGGGACACAGCTTTTAATATCAACGCCATGATTGTCGGCGAGTCTTGTTATCCTCACATTGATTCCATAGGTTTCTCTCATGTTGGTCTCGGTTATGATATCGTCTGCCGTACCGATCTCAAACCCATTCTTGTTAAGCAATGCCACTTTGGAGGAGCAAAGGAAGGCGTGATTGGGAAAATGGGAGGTCATGACGACACCAATCCCCTCTTCCGACAGTTTTTTTATTTGCAGCAGAACTCTCACCTGATTGCCGTAATCCAAATTGGAGGTGGGCTCATCTAAGATCAGAATTTGAGGCCTTTGGGTAAGCGCGCGCGCAATAATCACCATTTGTCTCTCGCCGCCACTTATCTCGGTATAGGTCATATATTTCAGAAAGGAAATGCCCAGTCTCTCCAGAGATTCTTCAGCAATCTTAACGTCGTCCCGGGAAGGGGACGAGAATGAACCCAGATGCGCTATTCGCCCCATCAAAACAACATCCATGACTGTATAGGGAAAAGGAGTTGTATGCGCCTGTGGGACATATCCAATTACCTTGGCCAAACATGACCTGGACCATTTTTTTATATTTTGTCCATCAAGATTTATCTCTCCGTCTTTTAAAGCAATAAAACCTAAGATGGATTTAAAAAGAGTTGTTTTTCCGACACCGTTGGGACCGAGCAGACAAAGGAATTCACTGGTGCCGACCTCAAAGGAGATATTCCTGAGAACTGTCCTTTTTGAATAACCGAAAGATGCATCCTTTATTTCCAGTATCATGTCCACGAATCCTTTCCTTTAAATAACAGATAGATAAAAAATGGTGCGCCGATAATGGCAGTTAAGATACTTAGAGGTATCTCAACTGCAAAAATAGTACGCGAAAGATCATCAATCAGCAGCAGATAGGCCCCGCCCAGCAGAACCGACGCCGGCAGCATAAACTTGTAATTGGGACCAACCAGCATCCGTGCCAGGTGGGGGATAATGAGGCCCACCCATCCGATCATGCCTCCGGTCGCCACCGCCGAAGCCGTTAGAAGAGTCGCACATATTATGAAAATAAAACGGATCTTTTTGGTATCTACACCCAGGGACTGTGCTTCCTCCTCTCCGAAAGAAAGGGCATTAAGCTTGTACCTGAACAGCAACATGGGAATGATGCCGATCACAAACGGAATCAGACTCCTGGAAATGTTTTTAGCTGTTATCGAAGCAAGTCCTCCCATAAACCAAAAGGATATTTCCGGTAATTTATTGTTGGGATCAGCGGTATATTTGGCCAGCGAAATGAAAGCCGCAAACAGGCTGGTCACAACCATACCTGTCAAGACCAGAACAAGAACGGAATTATTCCCCTTAGCTATAAGACGACTGATAAAATATGTCAGCATAACGGCAATAATTCCGAAAACAAAGGCCGCCAGTTGAATTGTTAGTGCGTCGGCAGAATACAGAATTGCCATTGCAGCACCAAAACCTGCACCCGCGGAAGCTCCCAGGATGTCAGGCGATACCATGGGGTTGCGGAAAAGGCCCTGGTAGGCAGCGCCTGATGCCGCAAGCGCTGCACCAATAATGAGAGCTACAATAATTCTTGGTATCCGAATATTGAACAATACAGTTTCCATCGTGGCCGACCAGGTGGCCGAAAGCCCGAACATCTTTCGAAAAAATACCGTAAGCAACTCCGGCAAAGGGATTGCGTAGCGACCAACGGTGAAAGACCAGAAAAATATGACGACCAGTATGATAAATAAAATTACAAGCACCAGCCTGCTCCTTATTAGCTTGACCTTCGGGGGAACATTAGCTGCTACAGCCTTATTCTGTACAGATTCATCGTTCACAGCATTAGGAAACCGCATCAACCGCACTCCGCTCAATCTTTTCAGGCCCCACGTTTTGCAAATTATTGGGGGAAATATAGAAGTCCAACAGGCTATAGCCTTCCAGATCCATTAGCTGTTTCAAAGTTATATTCATATCTGCCCGCTCCTTATATGCAATCCTAATACATGCCTAAAACATAAACAGGTAGACCAAGCGCCTTTCAGCGCTTGGTCGATCCATCACAATTCCGTTGTTATACGGCATTCTTGAGCAGCTCATTAACCTGTATATCTGTCAAATCCATATTAAAAAAGAGTGAGAAGTATTCTTTTGTTTCTTTATTCAGGTCAACTTTTACATATTCTGGATACAGCACGTTGCCGAGCCATTCGATTCCAATAACCCTCATGATATTGGGTGGACGATCGAACCAACCGAAAGGAAGTGAAGGAGTTATGTAGACTTTTTTGTTTTTAACGGCATCAATCTTACCCCAAGAAACATCGCTCAATATGCTTTGATAATTTTTGAACCCCCCCGTTGAGGAGCTTATTAAAACAATATCGGGGTTCCAGGAAAGTACCTGTTCCATCGAAACGGCAGACATACCTTGCCCGCCCTTGGCCGGCACATCGGCAACGTTCTTGCCTCTGACAAACTTTAAGACTTCTGCATGGTGCGAATCGGCCGGATCGGTAGCAAGCCCAGCAGTTCCTTCTGCGTAGTACACGCTCACCAGCTTGTCTTCGGGGATTTTTACGACCATATCGCTGATTGTCGCCATTTTTTTCTCAGAATAGGTCGCCAGCTTTTCGGCCCGGTCCGGAACTCCTAAAATATCTCCCATGTTCCTGTAGACTTCAGGTGTAGATGAAAATATGGAGTCTATAACAATTACAGGTCTCTTGGTCTGGCCCATGATGCTGTCGGCTGTTTGCCCTGCACTCACTTTATTGACGGGATCGAGATCCGTCATAAAAATGATGAGATCCGGAGCCAGTTTGGCTATTTCTTCAAGATTGGCAGTGCATTTTTCACCCATCCAACCACCCAGAACCGGGAGCGCTTTTGCTCGGTCGCTTAAGTACTTTTTCAGATCGTCGGTAGGCGCGTTGACCCAAGCAGCCATCTTTTCCGGGGCCAGCGAATATATCATTGCTTCACAAGTCGGTACGGCACAATAAACGGTATTGATTTTCGTCGGAATTTCAACCTTTCTTCCTGCCATATCCGTTATTACCCGAGTATTTAACCCCGAATTGCCCGACGTCGTGGCCGTTTGACTTCCGCAACCGGTCACCATAAATGTCATTATACATAGGCAAATTAAGCTTATCACCCGTTTGAATATAGACCTTTTGAAACATATTTTTAACATTCTTGTTCCTCCCTTAAGTGAACTCGTTAAATTTATTTCCATTTTTCTCAGTCCTCTAATTTATGATAAAAAAGTCAGATTCATAGCGTGTTGATTGCATTCATTCGTAATTTTTAATGGAGGGAAGTCTTAAGTAAGCTTTTAGCATCCTGGTCGCTTAAGTCAACATGGTAAAACAATTTATAGAAATCCTTTACCTCTTTTACCATGTCTGGTTTATAAACATCGGGGTATAGTGTAGCGGTAAGCCATTTCAATCCTAAAAAGCGGTTTACTGAAGGCGGACGGTCGAACCAGTTAAAAGGAGAATTGGGAACTTCATATACTTTTTGGTTCTTTACGGCACTAATATTTTTCCAATCCGGACTGGTAAGAATCAGATCATAGGCCCCGCCGCGGTCAGTGCCCCAGGACAAAATTACATCCGGATTCCATTTCAAAACCTGCTCCAAAGAAACGTTGCTCATACCGCTGCCGCCTTTGGCCTCCACCTCGGCCACATTTTGCGCATTTATTATATTTAGAAGCAATGCATGGGGCGAGGTTTTAGGTTCAGTCGCCAGTCCTTTCGGACCTTCAGCATAATATACTCGAATCTTCTTTTCTTCTGGTATAGTTTTGGCTATTTCCACGATCTCCTGCATGGTCTTATTACAATAAGCTATTAGTTCCTTGGCCCGGTCTTCAACTCCCAGCATCTGGCCTAAAAAGGCAAATGTTTTTTCAGTACTATTAATATCCCCGTCAAGCACTATTACGGGTATATTAAGCTGCTGCTGCAGTTTATCTGCCGTGCATATTGAAGTTTCACTGAGCGGATCAGGCCCTATGGAAAATATAACATCCGGTTTGGCCTTAGCCAGTTCTTCGGTATTTATCTTGGCATTCATTTGCAGCCCGCCCAGATAGGGGAGTTCTTTTACCTGGGGAAGTAGGTACTTCTTGTCGTTTTCTGTAAATTGCATGGATAACCCCGCCATTTTCTCAGGCACCAGGGTATATACCATGATCATACTTAGAGGGCTGGTGTAATAGACTTTATTAATGTTGGCAGGAATGGTTATTGACCTTCCTGCATGATCGGTTATGGTTTTTGAGGTTGGCTGAGATGTTGAAGTCGTGGTCTTTTTACTGCTGCAGCCAGTAAATAGCGTGCATATCAATATAAACAACATTGTTATTATAGTCGCAGTTTTGAACTTCCTTTGTTTAAACATTATTAAACATCCCCCTATTAAATTATGCTATTACCGTTTATCGCTCTTAACCTGGCTTTCAAAGGTTTAGGAACAGGAATGCAAACCCGGATGGTTCTATTATCCGGCAGCTTCATGCCGTTGATTTTAACATCGATATCGTACATTTTCTTCATGGAATCCTCAATAATCGTTTCTTCGGGAGTCCCCATGCTTAGGAGCCGGCCCTTTTTCATTAATACCACTTTGTTAGCACAAAAAAGTGCCTGATCTGGATCATGGGTTACCATAACTATGCTTATTCCCTTTTTCGAAAGAAGTCTCATGTGTTCCAGAACCAAATGCTGTTTCCCAAAGTCAAGGCTGGCTGTGGGCTCGTCCATTACGAGTATTTTAGGCTGCTGAGCCAGAGCCCGGGCGATTAAGACCAATTGCCTTTCACCCCCGCTAATTTTGGTATAAATCTTATCTTTTAAATGGCTTATATTAAGTTCGTCCAGAGATGCAAAGGCTATTTTTTCATCCTCTTTACCGGGTACAGCCAGACTGGATAAATAAGAAGTTCTACCCATCAGAACAACGTCAAATACCTTGAACGGGAACGGGGGCGTGTGGGCCTGAGGAATGTATCCCATAATTTTGGCCAGCCTGGTTATGGGCATTTCTTGTACATCTTCTCCATCTATAAGGATAGAACCGGAAGATGGAGATAGTAATCCAAGAATGTTTTTTAACAGAGTAGTTTTTCCACAGCCATTGGGGCCTAATACGCAAAGAAATTCACCTCTTTCAACCTTGAAAGAAAGATCGTGAATCACCTGGCTTTTATCGTAACTGTAGTATACATTTCTAAGGTCCAGCACACTTCTCCCCCCTGACATTGTTCTTAAGTATTCGGATACATACCTGACTTGAAATGCTACTTCCACCCCCTGACATTGTTCTTAAATATAATAATGAAAAACGGTACCCCCAGTAATGCTGTGAGTATACCCAAGGGTACTTCCACCGACCCCAAGCAGCGAGCCAGATCGTCGACGAGCAACAGGCAGCTTGCTCCCAAGATAAATGTTACCGGCAGGAGAGTTCTATAGTTAGGACCGACTATAGAACGGGCCAGATGGGGAACCACCAATCCGATCCATCCGATCATGCCACATATGGAAACAGATGCGGCGGTTATCAAGGTTGAACCAATGATAACGATTAGTCTTAACCTTTGGGTGTTAATCCCTAAAGTACGGGCTTCCTCTTCCCCAAACGCCAAAACATTTATTCTCCACCTGACAATAAAAAGGGGTATAAAGCCTAGTAACATAGGGATAATAATGCTTAAGATATCCCTCTTATCCACGGATGACAGGCTCCCCATCAACCAAAAGGTAATTTCGGGCAGCTTATCATTGGCATCAGCAAAATATTTTATGGCACCAATCCCTGAGGAAAATAGGGTGCTGATAAGTATACCGCCTAATACCAGACCCAGAGTAGGATCGTAATCCAGATGCTTATTTATCAGGCAGGCTAAAAGTACGGCGATCAGCCCAAAAACAAAAGCCGAAATCTGTATTACATATACAGATTGAGATAAAAAAATGGCCAAACAGGCTCCAAACCCGGCACCAGCAGAGGCACCCAGGATATCTGGAGATACCAGAGGGTTTTTGAACATCCCCTGATAGGCCGCACCAGCAGTAGCAAGAGCGGCTCCAACCAGCATTCCGGCTATGATGCGCGGCAACCTGATGTTAAATACTACCGTGTCCAGATTGGTTGCCTGGGCAGTACTGCTGCCAAAATAATGCATATAAATTGTTGATAAAAGCTGGGATACTGGTATCCCATAGCGCCCAATAGCAAACGAGAAAAGAAACGCCGCTATAGGTACTAGAATAAGTAGGGTTACTTGTATAAATCCTAAATCTAGCCACATAAAATGCTTATTCATGAGTTTCTTCCGAGCCAAGGGCGGTATCAACGCCTTATGCAGAGCATTTGCCCGCCCTGCTTGAACGCCTTGGTTTTCCCGCCTTCCTGAACAACTTGCCAGCTTATTTTTTCATCTAAAATAACCATCCCTGCCAAGGCCTCTACCCCGTAATTAAAAAGAACGGGAGATATCGGGACGCTTGGCCCAACTAGAATTATTTTGGCATTCCCAGACAATTCAAGGAGCCGAGGCATGGTTTTATTGATAAATGCAGTGCCTGTTATGAAGACATAGTCTTGCAGAGGAAGTATGTATTCACTGGCTGTATCCGGATAATCACCATCCTGTGGTTCTCTTTCAAGTATAGATAGCTGGCATATTTTGCCCAGAGACTCAATGTTGGGAAAATGTCCGATAACGGCAACCTTTTTGCTGGCAATTTCCGGTAAGAATTGGGCAAATGCGTTGGCCTCGTCCGGTTCCGCCGTTTTAGTAACGGCCTGGCTGGTAATCGTTATAATATTGCTGGGAGTATTTAATACCGAGTTGATAGCAGCCTGACCCAGTGATGCCTGAAGCATATTCCAGGATTTAACGTAAGCGGCCAGCTCTTTGAGTGGCCTTCCGGTAATGCTGGTAAGTTCCTTTCCTGTCTGACCTCCCTTTAAGGTCATTGCCGCTCCTATCCCTTTTTCCGAGCGAATCAGGGTCCAGTGAAGACCGACCATACAATCAAGTACCAATAAATCCTCCGGTATCAAATCAATTAGCTCATCATAAATTTTCCACACTGGTGGTGCCCCATTTCTTATAGCTTTTCATAATATGCACCGTTAGCACAGGCTCGGCACAAGGTCTTGCCATCAACCAGCAGTTCCCTGCCATCCATGACATTTTCGCCGCAGTTTTCGCATTTTACTCTGCTTAAAGGCTTGCCGGGGAGGTCTTCCGGTTTTAGGTTAACGGTTACGGGCTCAATCTTGAACAATTCTTCATCTGGGACCCTGCTCCAAAACGCTACAATATCATCTAGATCTTCTGCCTGCTGTTTGGCAGCGGTAACGATTCTGATCCCTTTATTATTATTCATGTCTACAAATGTCGCCGCCATTTTACCGTAATCAAACCACTTCAGGCGTCTTTTCCCTAGGGAACAGCCGGTAACCGAAGCTACGGCATCGGCAATACAGCGATCAGCTTCGACAAATACGATAAAATCTTTGTTTTCAGCAGGATCGTTTATGCCCAGATAGTTCAAACCAATTCTAGCTATTCTTACTCCAAAGATGATGCCGGTACAGATGTGTCCATGAAATTCATGAGCCTTTTTTAAGTCCTGCTCAAAATAATTCATCATGTTTTTCAATCTCCTTACTAACATGTTTTATGATAACAAAGCCTCCGGGACGTCCATATTTAACTGCCTGTATTTCCGCCACTGCCGCCAGGGCTATTTCTGCGGCTAGCTGGCCTCCTAAATCAAGCCCAATCGGTATATGAACCCTGTCAATAAGCTCCTCATAAATCCCTAGTATTTTTAGCTTGCTAAAATAGGCAGTTACCTTCCGTTTGTTGCCTAGCACCCCTATATACCTAGCCTGAGATTTAACAACCGCCTGCAATGCTGGTAGATCAAATTCATGGTTATAGGTTACTAAAACTATGCTGGTGGTTTCGGTGATATCACAAGCCTCCAGCAGTTCGACAATATTGCCCAGGAGCAACTTACTGGCTTCCGGGAATCTTTCCCGGGTTAGCGTTTCGGCTCTATGGTCAATAAGGGTTATGCTGTAGCCCAAGATTGAAGCAATTTTATAAATATTTAAAGCAACATTACCTGATCCGGCAATTATTAATCTGTCACCAGTGCCAGGTGCGTTAATAAACATCTCTTTTGCACCCTCTTCTGATCTTAGCTCTTCATTTGTTTGCTGTTTTTCCGATAAAAGACTCATAGGTTTCAAGTCCAAGTCGATCACCTCCTCTTGTTTATTTAGAGCTCAGCTTCCTTCTTGCCCAGGCATACTAAATTAACTTGCCAATGAAATAAAACTAAAGGGATGCCACAAGCCAGCATCGGTATTGCGGCTATGCGGACATCCCCCAGAGTGATGGCAAGACTTTTTGTAGCACCTATATGGGATTACCATTACATAACGTTACATAAATGCACATAACATGATTCAACTAAATTATAATTAATGTTATAAAATATGTCAATATATATAACTCATAATATACTACTGATTCCTACTGAGCGTGACCTATTATTACAATAGATCAAAGAAATAGAATGATTGTTCAATAATGTTTATTCGGAAGGACAGAGAACAAAAAAGCAGGCCCGGTTGGGGTTACTCCCAACGAGCCTGCTCTTAATATTTTCAGCTATTTTTTGTTCAGTAATTACTAACCTAATTTGGCATTGTAATCCGGTCTGAAGTTCTTCAGGGTAGTCAATACCGGACTAGGCGCTGCCTGTCCTAAGCCACACAGGCAAGCCCTGGTCATAACCTGGCCCAGTCTTTCGGACAAAGCTATATCCTGAGTCGTTCCCTTGCCGCTGTTAATCTTCTTCAGAATCTCGTGCATTCTCTTGGTGCCTTCCCGGCAAGGAGTACATTTACCACAAGATTCATGCTCAAAGAACTTGGTGATTCTTTCAACGACATCTACCAGATCGACAGTCTCGTCCATTACGAAAACTGCTCCCGATCCCAGGGTTGCTCCAATGGCGTTCATGGAATCAAAGTCAACCGGGGTATCCAGCATTGATTCGGGAATAAATCCACCGGAGGTTCCACCGATTTGCACTGCCTTGAACTTCTTGCCACCAGCAACTCCTCCGCCCATTCCAAAGACTACGTCACGAATGCTGGCGTTGGTAGGTAGTTCATAAACGGTCTTATTGACTACATCACCTGTTAAAGTAAACACTTTGGTTCCGGGATAATTACTTGCTCCTATACCTTTGAACCAATCTGCTCCTTTTTCCAGAATAATCGCAATGTTAGCAAAGGTCTCCACATTATTTACTACAGTTGGTTTTCCCCACAAACCAGCTACGCCTGGGAAAGGTGGTTTAAAACGAGGTTCTCCCCGGCTGCCTTCGATTGATTCCAGAAGGGCAGTTTCTTCGCCGCATACATAAGCACCAGCGCCCATCCGTACCTCGACGTCAAAATCTCCCAAAACTCCCTTGGCTTTGGCCTGGGCAATGGCTTCATTCAAAATATCAACTACATAGGGATATTCCCCACGACAGTAAATATATCCTTTGGTAGCCCCGATAGCATAACCACATATAGCCATTCCTTCTATAACGGCATGGGGGTCGTTTTCCATTATGATGCGATCTTTATAGGTACCTGGTTCACCTTCATCAGCATTGCACACCACATATTTCTGGTCGGCTGGGGTGCCATAACTGAAGCTCCATTTCATACCAGCATTAAAACCAGCTCCGCCGCGTCCACGCAGACCTGAACTTTTTACCACGTCAATGACTTCGGCCTGACTTATGCTACGGGCTTTAGCAAGTGATTGATAACCACCTACGTTAATATAGTCATCGATTTTAAGCGGATCAATTTTTCCATAGTTGCGCAAAACAATGCGCATCTCCTCGGCCATCATGTTCCCTCCTTTCGTTCTTATTTATATCCTGCTAAGATGCCAGTAATCGTCTCAGCAGTCACATCCCCATACGGCTTACTGTTGATAGTAATAACCGGGGTTGCCTGACACTGTCCAACACACTCGGTAAACTCCAGGGTAAACTTGCCATCCGGCGTAGTTTCACCCATCTTAATACCTAATTCCTTTTCAAGAGCAGCCACTACTTTATCAGCGCCGGCTACATGGCAAGGAGCGCTTTCACAAATGCGTATCACGTTCTTGCCCCGTTTACCCACTTTCAAGTAGGAATAGAAGGTCGCTACTCCATAAGCTCTAGCTTTCGATATATCAAAGGCCTGGGCGGCTGCAACTACTGCGTCTTCTGGGATGTAGCTATATTCTTTTTGAATAGCATGGTACGCTTCAATAAGGCCGCCAGGCAGATTCTGGTATGCGCTGATAATCTCCTTGTAGTCTGCCATTATTCATTCACCTCCTGTATGCTAAATAACATCAATGATTTATGCTCATTTGCATATTCATGTTTTTAGTTTCTTGCTTTTCTCAGTAATAGCCTTAATATAAGGATTTTAAAAATAAGATTGACACTTCCTGCCCTGCCTCTACCAGCGGACTTTCAGCTGGCATATCAATAAGTGCATTGCAATTAACCAGTGAACTTATCATACTGGGTTTTTGCCCAGGTAGCACAGCAACCTTCCAGCCCTCTTCGTCCCAACTGGCATGACCCCGTATGAAACGCCTGGAGCCTGATTTTTTAGGAAAACCGTTTGTACATCTGGCCTTAACACTCTGCAAACGCAGAGTTAATCTCTGCATAGTACGTATCGCCGGTGCAGCAAAAAGTTGATATCCTACCGCACAGGCAGCTGGATTTCCCGATAAGGCAAAAAGCAGGTGGGATTTCCAAATAGCAGCTCCAGTATGACTTCCTGGTTGAATTGGTACATCCCAGTAAAGTAATTCTGCTCCTAAATCCTCCATCAACAAGCGGGCTTCATTACTACCTTGTGCATAGGTTCCACCGGTAATAATGAGAATGTCTGCTTGCTCAAGTAAATCTAGCGCAAGTGTTTTAACTGAAGTATCATCTTTTCCTGCTATTTTTATCGATACTGGTATACCACCATCCTGTATCACCAGGGCTGATAGTAACGGACCATTGCTGTCTCTTATTTGACCTGGCTCAGGGTTCAACTCCCAGGGGACAACATGCCTGCTCAGGCAGAGCACTGCCACCCGTGGTTTCCGGTAAACGCTAATACTAGCCTTACCATAGGCGGCTAGTAAACTGATGACTCCCGGGTCTAATACTGAACCTCGAGCTACCAGCTGATCACCTCGAACATAATCTTCTCCAGCTTGTTTGATATTGTTGCCTGCTTTAATTAGTTCCATGGAGCTAAGATAATTATCCTTAATTTCAACCTTTTCATGAGGCACAACTGCCTTGGTTCCAATTGGCAAATTACCCCCGGTCAAAACTCCCATAGCTTGACCCAGCTCCAGAAGAACCTGAGGAGTATCTCCCAGATAAAGGTGCCCCGTAATGCAATACTTATCCGTTCCCTTTTCGTCTTCATCAGCAACCGCATAGCCATCCACAGCTGACTGTTGACAGGCAGGCAAATCACTATCAGCAAATACATCTACTGCACTGATTCGTCCGACCGCCATTAATATGGATATCGACTCCTCTGATAAACGCGGGGTATGATTTATAATATGCATCTGGGCTTCTTCTAAACTTGTATTAATTAACACCTGGCAGATCCTCCGTTCATAAAGCTAGGTGGCTTTGCCAAAGGGACACTGGGGAAAATGGCAAATCTGGCACTCTTCACACAGACCTCCATGGCCCATAGCCACAATATCCAAGCGATCTATTATATCTCCGGCAAATATGCGCGGCAACAAGAGATCCAGGGTAGTTTTGCGACTGAACAAGGCTCCTCCAGGTACGCCACATATTGGCACATGTCCCTGATAAGCCAACATAAACTGGGAACCGGGTAAAATTGGAGCTCCATAAAAGACTACATCAGCTCCCGTGTCTCTTATTCCCTGAGGGGTTGCATCATCGGCATCTACCGACATACCCCCGGTAACAACAACCAGCCCTGCTCCTTCGGCAACAAAGTTTTGAATTTCCCTGGTAATCAGGTCAGTATCATCAGGAACAATAACCTGTCCCATCCAACGTCCTCCAAAGGGGGCAATCTTCTGACGTATAATTCTGGCAAAACCATCTTTTATTCGACCGCTGTTTACCTCGGTACCAGTCGTAACCACCCCTACCCATAAGGGCATAAATGGCTTTATCATGAGCATTGGCGTTAGCCCCGCACAGATTTTTTCAGCATCTTCAATTATGCTATGCTCCACCGCAACTGGAACCACCCTGGTTCCGGCTACTGTCTGCCCCTCAATTACCACTCGATCATTATGCAGAGTAGCAAAAACAATCTCGTCCAAGTTATTGATCTGATTCAGACGTTCGACCTGAACTTTGAGGAGCCCATCATGATCAGCCCAAATGTTAACTCTGCCCTGATTGGGTTCAGTCCAGGTAAGACCGGGACCAACCGCCAATTTAGCCAAGCGCAGTGCGGCTTCATCTTCATGGATTAATTTTTCATCTAGCTCCCAGATATAGATGTGCTCTTTTCCTATATCCTTGAGTTTGCTTATATCTTGTTTAGTAATGACTTGTCCTTTACGAAAGGCCCGGTATTTTTCACGTCCAGGAATAATTTTCGTAATATCATAGCCCAGCGTCAAACCTACTGCTTCTCCTACCGGTACCTTACGCATTTACTTACCTCCTAAAGCTTTTCTATTTTTACTGCCGCCACCTTATACTCACCAGTTCCGGTAATAGGGTCCAGATGATGGCTGGTAAGGGCATTAGTCGGTGTAGCATTGTAATGGAAGGACATCCATATTACCCCTGGCAATACTCTATCTGTTACTTTGATTTGTGTGACCGCCTCTCCCCGTCGGGAGGTTACTTTAACTTGCTCACCGGTTTTCACGCCTAATTTTTCAGCATCTACCGGGTTAAGTTCCGACATTTCCTTATTCCATATACTGCTGATACCTTTTGAATACGGAGTTGTTACATTATAATGTTGTAGTATTCTGCCGGTGGACAGAAGGAATGGGTATTCTGCATCAGGCATTTCACCTGGAGGTATATGCTCCGAAGGCTGGAACGAACCAAGACCGCGAGTAAATTTGCCAACATGCAGGACCGGGGTACCTGGATGTTCTAAGGTCGGACACGGCCATTGTATGCTGTTCTGTTGGTCTATTCTATCGTAATTGATACCAGCCATGGAGGGTGACAGAGACGCCATCTCATCCCATATCTCTTTGGGGCTGTCATAGTTCATAGGATAGCCGATTCTGGTAACCATCTGACAAATGGTCTGCCAGTTGGCCTGACCGGGGATAGGTTCAATAGCCTTACGAACCCTTTGGACGCGCCGCTCGGTATTGGAAAAGGTACCATCGCACTCAGCAAAACTGGCCGCTGGCAGAATTACATCCGCATATTGAGCAGTTTCGGTGAGGAACAGTTCCTGCACCACCAGAAATTCTAAATGTTCTAATGCAGCCCGGATATGATTGGCATCAGGATCAGTTAAGACCGGATTCTCACCCAGGATATACATGGCTTTTACTTTGCCATCATGAGCAGCAGCAAACATTTCCGGAATCTTAAGTCCCACTTTGTTAGGAAGAGACGCCCCCCAGGCTTGTTCGTGTTTTTCCCGCGCAGCGTCTACGGTTACTGCCTGATAGCCTGAATATACGTTAGGTAACGCTCCCATATCACAGGCACCCTGCACGTTATTCTGGCCGCGCTGCGGGCAGACTCCGGTTCCCGGGCGACCCAGATGTCCGGTTAACATAGCCAGATTGGCACAGCTCATTACGTTGCGGGTTCCGCATATATGCTCGGTAATACCCAGAGTGTAGAAGATCATGGCTTTATCAGTGGTGGCATAAAGCCGCGCCACCGCATACAGATCATCTACGGAAAGACCAGTCAGTTCTGCAACTCTCTCCGGGGTATAACTTTCCACAATTGCCTTGAGTTCTTCATAATTCTCGGTACGTTCCTCTATGAATTTCTTGTCTTCAAGGCCTTCTTTAATAATTATGTGCATTAGTCCATTAAGAAGAGGTATATCGGTACCTGGCTTCAGACGCAGCCAATAATCAGCTTCATCTACCAAGTCAATATGACGTGGATCACATACTACCATTTTAGCTCCGTTACGAGCTGCCTGTCTCATCTTATAACCAATAACCGGATGAGCTTCGGTAGGATTGGTACCGATCAGGAACATGAGCTCGGCCTCATTGGTAATATCACTTATCGGGTTTGTCATAGCGCCGCTTCCAAAAGTAGTGGCCAGACCGGCCACGGTAGGCGCGTGTCAGGTGCGTGCGCAATGATCGACATTGTTGGTCCCCATAACCGCACGGCTGAACTTCTGAACTAAGAAGTTTTCCTCGTTAGTACAGCGAGCTGAACTAAGAGCTGCAAAGGAATCGGGACCATATTTATCCTTGATCTCGTTGAACTTAAGCGCAATCAAATCATAAGCTTCATCCCAAGATGCATGTTCAAATTTTCCATTCTTTTTTATCAAAGGTGTTGTAAGGCGGTTTTCGTTATAGATATAATCCCATCCAAAGCGTCCTTTGACACATAGGCTGCGTCCATTAACCGGACTATCTGGATTGGAAAGAACTCCAATGACTTTCTTGTCTTTTACGGCCAGGTCAAAGTTACAACCAGTTCCACAGAAGGGGCAGGTAGTTCTAACCCGGTCTATGTCCCAGCGACGAGCAAGGCCTGACATGGTCTTTTCAGTTAAGGCTCCGGTAGGACAAACCGCTACGCATTGCCCACAGAAAACACAATCCGAATCAATATACGGTACATCTGCTGCTGTTGTTGCCTTACGGTGGAAACCCCGATTTAAATAGGACAGGTTATCCGCACCAGTCATTTCTTCACAGGCTCTCACACAGGCACCGCATAAAATACATTTGTTCAGATCACGGATGATAAACGGATTGCTGTCATCTATGACATAATCATGTTTTTCACCTTCAAAAGGACTCTCTTTTACGCCGTAACGATAAGCATATTCTGCCAGTTTGCAGTCTCCCATCTTATCACAGGTCATGCAGTCCAGGGGATGATTGGCAATAGTTAGTTCCAGAATCGTCCGTCTCGCTTCGATTACCGCTGGCGATTCGGTGTTTACTACCATTCCCTGCATTACCGGTGTTACGCATGAGGCGGGTAAAAGGCGATTGCCTTCTATTTCTACCACGCATAAACGGCATGCTCCTAATTTACTTAGCTCTGGATCGTAACACAACCTGGGGATATTAATCCCTGCATTCTCGGCAGCCTGGAGTACCGTACTCCCTGCCGGGGCTTCAACCTCCTTTCCATCGATGATAAGTTTGATTAGTTCCACTCCCATCACTCCTTTCAAAATATCACCTGCTACTCAGGCCAGAAAATAAAAAACCTCCAGCCGAGGCTGGAGGCAAGGGTAACTGCACCATAGTATGACAAGTAAATGCCACACATAGAAACGTCCATCATCTGGAGGCTACTGCAATTATAACTCCTTTCCAACCACGGGAGGCAAATCCGTTTCCAGATTTACCCATAGGCTTTGTACCATGGCATCTAACTTTAGGCCACAAAGCTCGGAATCAAAATTTATGTAATTGTAATATATTATACAATCTATTTCATTGAATCGATCATGTTATAGGGATAATACTGTCGATAAATCTCGATCTTAAATCCAGGTTCACCTTTAAAACCTTCGAAAAGGACTATCTCCACGTCCTATTTCTTTCTATAATTTTCTTCTACAAACACTTCGACAAAAATATGTTTATCCCTGCAAATATACCAATCGAAGGTTTTATATAAGCATATTTTATATCTAATATCACTTAATATTATCGCTACTCTTCCTAGCAAATTCGGGGTAGATGCTCTCCCTCCAGCATCCCTAATATACGTTGGGCTCCCAGCTCCGTCTCCATCAAGACCATTCCCGAAGGCTCATTTCGAGCCTCACCAATAATGGCAGACCCTTCGGCCTCAGGCAGATTATTTAAATCCGCTATGATTTCCAAGGCCTGCTCCCGAGCCACAAAGAGAACCATCTTGCCTTCATTCGCCATATAGAGAGAATCCAAACCCAGCATATCACAGGCACCCTGTACAGTGCGGGATACCGGTATTCTATGTTCTTGAACCAGCACCCCCATCCTCGCCTGCTGGGCCAATTCATTCAAGACCGTCGCCAGTCCGCCCCGGGTAGGGTCACGCATGCATCGGACAGCTCCTCCGTATTTTTCCAGAACTTTCCCAATTCTGACCAGTGGAGCACAGTCACTCATGGTCGGGGTCGCGAAACGCAAACCCTCACGCTGAGCCAGGATGGCCAGGCCATGATCACCCACCGGACCAGTTACAATAATTTGATCTCCGGCCTGGATACGGCTGGGACGGTAATCAATACCCTCTGGCATTATGCCAATCCCGGTGGTATTAATAAATATACCATCCGCACTACCTTTTTCTACTACTTTAGTATCTCCGGTTACCAGGTTCACCCCGGCCTCCTTAGCGGTTTTAGCCATCGACTCAACTATTTTCTTAAGATCAGACAGAGGCAAACCCTCCTCTATAATGAAGGCCGTCGACAAATAGAGAGGACGTGCCCCACAGGCTACCAGATCATTGACCGTTCCGCATATAGCAAGCTTGCCTATGTCTCCTCCGGGAAAAAACAGCGGGGTAATGACAAAAGAATCGGTAGACATCGCCACTCGTCCCGGGGGTAAATCGAGCAAAGCACCATCCAACATGGGTTCTAAGTACGGATTATCCCAACTTTTTTTAAATACTGATTCAATTAACTCCTGGCTCATAAGTCCACCACTGCCATGGGCCATTAAAACTCTATCCACTTTCATCTAATCTCTCCCTTTAATCCCTTAATGGAGTATATCGATAATAGGCCGCGCAGGCTCCTTCCTGCGAAACCATACAGGGGCCGATCGGACGCAAGGGCGTACATCCTTTGCCGAAAAGGGCACAATCATGAGGTGTAATTTTGCCCGTTAATACCTCTCCACAGGCACAGCCTTTAATTGGCACATCCTCTATTTCGCGAACCCCAAATTTTTTGCGAGCATCCATCTCTTCATAAGCCGGTCGAAGTTTGAGTCCTGTTCCAGGTATAGAACTTAAGCCCCGCCAGCGCGCCTCGGTCGCTTGGAATACTCTCTTAAGGGTTGCCTGCGCAACCAGATTGCCCTCCTTTTTAACTACCCGACGATATTGAATCTCAACCGTGGCTTTATCCTGGTGCAGCTGCCTGAGCAGCATTACCACACCTTCTAGAATGTCCATTGCTTCAAAACCAGTAATTACGCAGGGTTTGCCATATTTTTCAGCCAGAAGGCGATATGGTTCTACTCCAGTGACTGCTGCAACGTGTCCTGGACAGATTAAACCATCTACATTTATATTAGGATCAGAAAAAATAATTTCTAATGCTGGGGGTACCAGCTTATGCAGGGAAAACAGAGAAAAGTTATGGATGCCATTTTCCATAGCTTCTTCTACGGTAATCGCAACCGCAGGAGCAGTGGTCTCAAAGCCTATCCCCAGGAAAACGACCTCTCTATCTGGCATGCTTTTGGCTGCTGTGAGCGCATCCAGCGGTGAATAAACCACCCGTATGTCGGCTCCCTTACTACGCTCTTCCTGCAGGGAACTCTCGGTTCCGGGAACCCGCATCATATCTCCAAAGGTCAGCAAAGTAATACCTGGCTCCCTTACCAGTTCAATGACACCGTCAATGTCACCCTGGGCTGTTACACATACTGGGCAACCAGGACCAGAAAGCAGTTTGAGATTGGGAGGCACCAGGCTCCTGATGCCACTCCTGGCTATCGCCATGGTATGGGTACCACAAACCTCCATAAGTGAGGCTTCCATGGTCTCAGCCTGTATTTCCTGCAGTAATTGCTGCATATAGCTTTTGTGATCATTCTTCATACTGGAGCAACTCCTTTAAGAGATACATGGTTTCCTCCGCCACCTCTTGGTCAATTATTTCCATGGCAAATCCCGCATGGATCAACACAAATTGCCCCAGTTCAACCTCAGGCGTTAGTTTGATGCTTATATCCGTTTGATTTCCGTCCACATCCACCCTGGCTACGCCATGTTCCATTATCTGCAGTATTTTTCCGGGTACACCCAGACACATTAGGCATTCACCTCACTCGCTATAATCGCCTGCCCCAGCGATATTCCTCCATCACCTGGCGGAACCTGCTGGTGCTGGTACACCATAAAATCATGGGATTGTAAACTATGTATTAACTCTAGCAGGATTATCTGATTATGGAAAACCCCTCCACTTAAGACTACCCGGTTCAGACCAGTTTCATCCCGCAATCTGCACAAGGCCATTACGAATAGATTGACCAGGGTAAGGTGAAATTTCTGAGCCATTCCCCCTACCGGCACCCCTTTTTTAATATCGTCCAGCAGTTCATTCCACATAGGGAAAACATCCATAAGCCACATAGGCCCGTTTTCTTCCAAACGAAAACTATAACTCCCTTTTTCCCGGGGATCGGATCGGGATTCAAGTTCAATCGCCGCTTGACCCTCATAGCGGTTCACATCACAAATCCCCAATAGGGCTGCTGCCGCATCAAAAAGTCGTCCACACGATGAAGTTCGGACTTCCGGCAGACCATTTTGCCAGCGGTGCAAGATTATATCTCTTTCTTCACTGACTAAAGCAGGCAGTAGTTGATTGGCTATTTCTACCCCCTCTTGGCCCAGCGTTTCCAGTAAATAAACAAAGGCCATACGGTAGGGCTTACGGGCGCTCAAATCTCCCCCAGGCAGCGGCAGGTATTTAAGATGGGCCAGGCGCGTAAACTGCCGGTAATCACCTCTTAGGATTTCGCAGCCCCAAACGGCGCCATCGGTACCCCATCCGGTACCGTCACAGATTAAACCCAACACCTCTCCTTCCAGTCCATTTTCAGCCATGGCGGAGGCCATATGTGCATAGTGATGCTGAATTTCGATTCTAGGTATATGTTTCTGTTCCTTCGCCCAACGTGTGGTTTGATAGTTAGGATGCAGGTCATGCGCAATTATCTGCGGTTCAACGGCCAGCATACGTTTAAAACGTTCTATGCCCTGCTGGAACTTGCAATAATTTAGATAATGGTTCAAGTCCCCCCAATGCTGACTTAAGAATGCTTCTCCCTGCCGAGTTATACAGAAGGTGTTTTTCATCTCCCCCCCCAGAGCTAATACCGATTTAGAACGAGGCGGCACAATAATTCCCATAGGAACCAAACCTCGAGCCCGCCTAAATAACTGGGGTGTAAGCATAGGAGTGACCCGCATTACCGAATCATCACAGGAATTATATATTTCGCGATTATGGACCAAAAAGAAATCAGCCACATCCTGTAATTTATCAACAGCCTCCTGGTTGTCAGTAATGAGCGGTTCATCACTGATATTCGCGCTGGTCATGATTAGCAATTCCAGCTCTTTATCAAACAAGAGATAATGCAACGGGGTATAAGGCAACATTACACCCAGGGTATTGATCCCCGGGTGTATTATTTCGCCTGATAATTGACTGGCTTCTTTTCTCTCCATTACCACAATTGGAGCTTGCGGCGAGGTTAACCAGAACCTTTCGGTGGAATTCATAACGCAGTATTTATCTGCCACCCCCAGATCCCGGGCCATAACCGCAAATGGTTTAGCATCGCGCCGCTTACGCTGGCGCAGAGTACGAACCGCTTCTATGTTGGTGGCATCCGCCGCTAGGTGAAACGCTCCCAGACCTTTAACCGCTATGATATATCCCTGTCGCAAAAGTTCTGCCGGGGTGCTTTGCACCGCCTGGCCACGCTTGTCCAATAGCTGAGTATGTGGTCCGCAGACCGGGCAGGCGTTGGGCTGGGCGTGAAAGCGCCGGTAGAGAGGGTTATCATATTCTTCCTGGCAGACCGGGCACATTGGAAAATCTGCCATGGTTGTCTTAGCTCGGTCATAAGGCAGATCCTTTATGATCGTAAAGCGAGGCCCGCAATTGGTGCAATTAATGAAAGGGTAGCCATAGCGCCGATCACCCGGATTCGCTACTTCCTGCTGGCATTCCCTACATATAGCAATATCCGGCGATACCATGACTGTTTTTTCATCCTGGTCATCGCTCTCCCGTATGGTGAAATCCTTAAATCCCTGAGGTTCAATCTCCTTAATCTCACAGTTCCTAATTAAGGCCAGGGGTGGAGGATCATCCACCAGTCTCCGGGCAAACTCCTTCAGCTGCCCATCATCACCTTCCACCTCTATAAAAACACCAGCAGAGGAGTTCAGAACCCATCCGTTCAAACTGAACTCCCGTGCCAGGCGATAGACGTAAGGTCTAAATCCTACCCCCTGGACAATTCCCTGAACCCTTATCTGGTAACTGCTAATACCTGCCTGCATCTTTCACCCTGCTTCGCAACGAATTCCCATCCATCAACTCTATAATCTTTCTATTCGGACATGAGGGTTTGAATCTCTATCTGGATTAATTCGATTAAACGAGGCATTTTCTTGGCTACCTCCGGGCTCAACTCAAGCCCTAAATCTACTACGGCGGGTTCCACCCCAAAAACGATTGCCTGGGGTTGATGTCCCAGCAGGTTCACCATATGCATAGCATCGACAAAATGCAACTGATGAAGCGAAATACAATCATTAGCTGCTTCTTTTAATCCCAATTCTTCCAGGGGAGCCCGGTAAATAGTACCCGGCTCTCCCCCAGCTTGCATGGCATCTATAATTATTAATTTGTTTGCTTCGCAGAAAATATCCACCAGGTCATAACTGTGGGTTCCTCCATCTACGAGGCCAATTTCCTCAGGCAACCCCAATTCTTCCAGTTGACGAATAGCATGTACACCTACACCATCATCCTGCATGATCAGATTGCCAATACCCACCACCATAATTTTTTTCAAATGATATCCTCCTTGATTAGGCGCCTATTCCTTTTCCACTATGAGGCATATCCATTTCATCCTCATGATAACCGTGATGGAAATCCGCAGGGATCTTACCTGTAAATATGGACATCAGGACCGGAATGCCTTCCGCTACATCAAGGTATACATGAACAAATACCATTAATACAAAGATCCAAGTGATTATATAATGGATGAGTCTAATGGTCATATAGCCACCCAGGACACCGGCTGCATGCGTAAAATAAAGAGGACTGTATAGTATAAAGCCGGTTACCATCTGACATATAGCTAGAACCAGAACACCTGTATACATACCCTTCTGCCCAGGGTTGTATTTCCCGTAAAAAGGATGATCCTTGGCTAAGAACAAATAATATTTGATCATGCTGGGCAGTTTCATGGTGTCTTTAATGGGCGAATAAATTACATTATGCCACTCCTTAGTTACTATACCGAAATAAACCCTCAGCACCATACCAAAAACTAATACATAGGCCATGCCAAAATGAACCATCCGAGCTACATCCATGCTGCTGAACAGGCTGAATGTTCGCGGTGCATGAATATAATAGCCAGTCAGACACAGCATGGTAATAGAGATCATATTACTCCAATGCAGTAACCTGAGCCACAGGGGATGTCTTAACTCCATCTTTTTTATCATTTTATTCCACCCCCCCTAGTTTATCGTAAACTGGCTGATTACCTTTTGGTCAGGAGTCATAACATGGATCGCACATCCGAAGCAAGGATCCATAGATCTAACAATTCTCACCAATTCTACGGGATTCTTGGCATCTTTGACCGCTGTGCCAATAATAGCCTGTTCCATCGGTCCGGGTACATTTCTGACATCCTTCGGAGAAGCATTCCAGGTAGTTGGAACAACCGCATTGTATACTGCTGTTCTGCCATGTTCAATCTTGTTCCAATGTCCTAGAGCTCCGCGAGCTGCTTCAGCTAAGCCCATGCCTTGAGCTGAACTTGGTACTTTATGAGGTACACAAACCGGTTGCCCTGCTTGCAGTTTCATAACCCATTCATCCATGGCATGAGCCACCATTGAACATTCAACGGCCCTAGCAAAATGGCGTCCCATAACTGAGAAGGCTTTATCTCCCAGTGCTACAACGTCTTTTTGCTTCATGACCCACATGCGAGCTAAGGGACCTACCTCCATAGCTTCACCGTTATAACGCGGAGATTTCATCCAGGAATATGCATCCTTCTTGTTCGGTTCGGGAACGACTACAGCTTCAGTTGGTTTGTTGCCGCCTGTCTCATCTTTATACCAGGAGTACTTAACTTCTTCAGCAATATAATCAGGATTCAATTCCTTATACTGCCCGCGAACATATACCCCCGCAGGGAAGAACTTAGCTTTTTTAATATGATCCATTCCCTCTTCCAGGGGGAATCCTCCATAGGCCAGCATGTTGGAACAACCCTTGCCAATACTGAGCCAATCTGAATAGACCCCGGCCACTGCTTTAACGGTAGGAACATAAACATTATCCACAAAAGCTATCAACTCGGCCAGGCGGGTTTTGAACTCAAAAATCTTCTGGGTATCAGGTACTTCTGATACTCCGCCAGGTACAATTGCCTGCACGTGCGGCATCTTGCCTCCCCATATCGCAAGCATTTCATGGGCTTTCCGGCGCATATTCAATGCTTCTAGATAATGGTTTACAGCCTGAGCATTTATATCAGGTGGTAAGCGATAATCAGCTTCATAGCGTGGGGTAAAAGGTGCCACATCAGGACCTTTCACATAATCCAGGGCTGCTAAGTGGAAAAAATGAAGAATATGAGATTGAACAAAATTAGAACCTAAAATCAGATTTCTAATAATTCTGCCATTGGGCGGAGGTTCAATGCCAAAAGCATCATCAAGTGCTAGAACCCCAGCAGTTGCATGACCAGTTGGACATACGCCGCATATCCTTTGAACGATTTGCTCGGCGTCCCGGGGATCCCTACCCTGCAGGATTAATTCAAAACCACGAAATAATGTGCCACCACATTTGGCATCAACCACGACCCCGTTGTCCACCTCTACTTCCAGTTTGAGATGGCCTTCAATACGAGTTACGGGATCAACTATTATTTTCTGTGCCGCCATTAATCGTCACCTTCCTTCTCGTCCTTGTGGGGTCCAATGCGGCCGGTCATAACATTCCCAGCCAAATGGCCACCGATGCCCAAGACAGTTGCTCCGCCCAGAACCATACCGATCTGATCGACTGTTGCTGTTATAGCAGGAGCAATAGGCATTTCCGGCATTCTCTCATACATTGGCCAGGCCGGGAATTCAGGTTCAGTACATCCGATACAAACTCCGCCACATTTAACGCACCAGTTTACCCCGTTATTAAATTGACGAGAAGCAGCATCACAGTGAGCTATTGGTCCTTTGCAGCCCAGTTCCAGCATACAACCCATTTCGCCAAAGGTCTTAGCAAATATCGCGTTGTCGAAATACTGTCGACGCGGACAATTGTCATGGATAATAGTATTAAAGAACATTTTAGGACGACCGAAGCTATCCAGTTCTGGAATATCTTTATATAGTAAAACGTGAGCTAAGGTACCGATCATCCAATCTGGATGAGGGGGACAACCTGGTATATTAACAACTGGTACATTTTTAACTATTTCGGAAACCGCTTTGCAACCGGTAGGATTAGGTGAAGTCGCCGGGACGCCACCGTAAGCAGAACAAGTTCCAACGCTCAGGATAGCCTGAGCCTGACTACCGATATCCTTGACTAACTTATCAAACATAATAGGCTGTTCATTTTGTTCGCCTACCATACAGAACTTGCCTCCTGCTCCGGTCGGTACAGAACCTTCCACAACCAGGAAGAATTTGCCTTTGTTTTCAGCAGCAATTTTATAACAGGCATCTTGAATCGCTAAATCACCTGCCGCCGCCATTACATTGGGATGATACTTTAAGCTTATGGTTTTCAATAAGACATCTTGAATACTCGGATTAACGGTATTTAAAAAAGAAATAGAGCATCCCGTACAACTGGCACCCTGGAGCCAGATTACCGGAGGAGCGCCAGCTTCCGCAGCCTCAGCCATATAGGGCAGCAGGTAACCCGACAGGGATACGACCGCAGCCGAACCGGCGCAGACGCGCATAAAGTCACGACGACTTAGTTTACTTGGCATTTTTAACATTCCCCCCAATTTATAAATTCTCCCATCAACACTTATCCTAATCCCAATCTAACAATTAGCGTATTACCGCTTTATATCTATCTATGTTTTAAGGTTTTTTCCTCTTCACCTCCCCCAGCAACCATTCGGTCCAGGTTTTTATACCCTCCCCGGTTCGTCCCGAGACCATAAATACCGGAGCAGAGGGATTAAGCCGGGCAAGATCATCGCTGAACTTGTCCAGACTAAAATCAGTGTAAGGTAGGAGATCAATTTTATTAAGTAGTATCACTCCGGCCTGACTAAAAATGAAAGGATACTTAAGCGGTTTGTCATTACCTTCCGTGGTACTTATTACTACAGCTCTAAAGTCCTCTCCTAGGTCGAACTCTGCTGGGCAGACCAGATTTCCAACATTTTCTATAAAGATCATATCCATGTCACCCGAGGGTAATTGCCCAAAAGCATTCCCCACCATGCCCGCATCCAAGTGACAGGCTCCCTCAGTGTTAATTTGAATAACCTGGACACCTTTTTTTTCAATACGCTGCGCATCTTGATCTGTATAGAGATCTCCCTCGATTACTCCCATATTTAACTGCCCATCGAGAGAATCAATGGTTCGTTCCAAGATGGTAGTCTTGCCAGAACCCGGAGAACTCATCAGGTTTACCACCAAGAGTCCCTGCCCGGCAAACAAGCTGCGATTTTTTCTCGCCAAAAGTTCATTTGCTCCTAATAGATTGCTTTCCATTTTAACCTGCACCATCAGTTTTCTTCTCCTTCATAATAATCAAGGTACAATTCACGCCCTTGAATTATTTCCACCTCGTTAGCCCCGCATCCCGGGCAAATATAACAATAAATATCTTCCAAAACAGACTGCTGCTCGCATTTTTTACATCGGATTAGAATTTCCCTTTGCTCAATTTCTAGAACAGCATCCCGAAAAAATTCGTCCTGGCTTAAAGCCTGAAAGCAAAACTGCATACTGTCAGGAAGAACCATCGAAAGCCTGCCAATCACCAGCTTGAGTTTGTTTACTTTCTTTATATTGCTTTGCAGAGCACTTTCTCTGACCATGTTCATGACCCCTTCTACTATGGACAACTCATGCACGTTTTTCTACCTCGAATTCAATTTAGTACCTTTGGTTATTATATCCATTTATCCAAATAAAAAAGCCCAACTTTGAAATGCCGGGCATAAACGCACAAATATATAAGCAGTAAGAGCTCTTCATGAGCTCGCTTATTTCCTGCGTAAACTGAGCATCTCTTTTCCACAACCATAGGTGCATATATTTTTTAATTTCCCATTTAAAATTGGCCTTTTAAAGACAATTAATATATGTTCCCATAATCATAAAATAAAAATCAATTAGTTATATCTCATCAGAGTTTCGGTATTTTATTCACAAATCCTGCATTTAAATATATTCCATATTATGTATACTGTATACAGATATTTGTCGGTTTAATCGTCATCCTCAACAATCCTTATAAAAGGCTTTATTCAGGCATTTTATTCGATTATATCAGCATCGTTTAGCTTAAAAATTATGATTGCAATAATTGGTAAATAGGTGTAATATCACGCTAACTAGAATTGTCCTAATTATTTCTGAGCCGATCCCTAACCTATTTTTTTACTTATAATGTATAAATATAGGTTATAGTTGTAGTCTCGGGACAACAAACTATTGTTGCGTTAGTTTCTAACTTCATGTGAATTTAGTAGCATAGATATCTTGAGGGTTATAACCAACAAACAATTACTACTGGTATGAGTCTATAACTAACACTAGGTAATCAGAAATAAAACGGTCTTATTCTAGTATCTAATCCCAATCTTTTTGCCAACCCTTTGCCTTGCAAGGGGTGTCTTTTTTTGCAAAAAAGCTATCGTAAATAATGAGTAGGATTGAGATTCGATTTATATTGTTTCCCTTCTGAATTTTTACCCCTATTAAATAAAAAAGCCCGGCACAGAAATGCCGAGCGTAGACGCATAAATACATAAGCAACTAAGCTCTTCATGAGCTTGCTTAAACCTGCGTAAACTGAGCATCTCCTTTTCACAATGGAAGGCACGAACGTTTCCATACGTACCCTACAGGCCTGGTTACCTTAGCTTCTGCCTTAGGAGACCAGACTCGGAGAATAAATAATATATTTAATTTATGTTTTTACTATTCTACAGATAATATATCAAATCCTGCAAAAAAGTAAAATGTTTTATTTTGCCTCTTCTTTCGACACCTAAAAAAGCCGATAATCTTTGGAGCACCTGTTTTTTTATAATTCCGTTTTTGTTTCATTTAAGTTCTAAATTAATTAGCAATAATTTATTCTTGCAATAATTAAAAAAGATGTGTATGATTACTGTTATTAGAATAAGTCAAAGTGTTTCAGTCTTCAATCTCCGAGTCTCATGACCTAAAGTGTTATCTATGGTTTTGAGACCGTTGGGTGTAACGGGAAACGGTTACGCCTCCCAGTGTGGAAAGGAGTAAGCTTAGAGGGCCTATTAAGTTATGCCTTTTAGCCAGACCTTTTCGTGGGGTCTGGCTTTTTGTGTGTGGAACTGCGTTGACCATAGGCAGTTCTAGCCCAGAAACAATAGTACCCTGCGGGTACTATTGATGCTCCTTTTTGGTTGCCATGTTGCAAAGGTTACAACAGTGGCCGTACTGTGTGAGTAGAGATGAAGCGGACTTTTTCTAGTATCCAATCCCAATCTTTTTCTCTGCCCTTTGCCTCGTGCAAAGGGCTCTTTTTTTTGCGCGAAAACACAGAAACGATTATTGGGTTTTTCGAATCCTGCCATTTACAACATATTATTTATGCAAAGCAAGACCCGTCCCCATTTGCCTCCGCGCGTGATAGGGTTGTACTAGAACATAGTTTTAAAGCTTGAATGAAGAAAGGAATCAACAAGAACGTCACCCAGCTTCCCCATTTAGAATAGTACGGAACATGTTCCCAAAAGCAATGCGCCCAGATAAAGAGGGGACGTGGCTATTAGCAGAGCAATGGCTGCGGTACGATGTTGGGATTTAAATAGCTTGACATTGCCTATGGCTACGACTAACAAAATAGCTAAGACCGCCAATCCTTGCATCGTATTGGATAGGCTGGTATATGATATCCTTATACATAGTGTGTAGCATATCGCCGCCAGACCCATGCCCAATAATATTTCCGTCCCGGTATCTGGGGTTTTATTATGGTTGGGAGGGCTGTTATTATTGCCGCTTGAATCATCTCCATTAGGTGACAAATCATTCATGCCTTTTGCACCTTCTTTCTGTTGAATAACATAGAACCCAGATTGCGATTAATATAGACTAAACTGATCACACAAAGCACTTGAAAATTAGTTAATCCTATAAAAGCTATTCTCTCATCTCGGATAAATTCCAATAAAAAACGAAAACTTAAATAACCGTTAAGAAATATCTTGAATAGTTCACCCGGTTCCACCCCCTGTTTCTTTCTCCAGGCCAGATAAAACGCCAATAATATATCAAAAAACATTTCGTAAAGCTGGGTGGGATGTCTAGCTATGTGATCTCCCAAGTCAATACCCCAGGGTAGTGAGGTAGCCTGACCATAGCAGCAACCTCTTAAGAGACAGCCTACCCTTCCTACAGCCATTCCGACGGCTACCGGAATGGCAATCTGATTTCCCAGACGCTCTTTTATATGGAAGAATTTCTTGGCTAAAAAGGTTCCCAGTGCACCACCAATAAGTCCCCCCACAATGGTCCGGCCTGATAATAACACATCTAAAGGATTGGGGGAGGAATTCAGTTCCCGCCAATAGATTAGAATGATGGGAAGCTTGGAGCCAATGATGCCTCCCACGATGGCAAACATAGCAATATAAAAGGCATTTGCACTCTCTATTCGGTCTCTTCGCAATTCAATGAGATAAACGAAAATACCGCTCAGCAAAGCCAGCAAAACAAAAACCGGATATGCCTCTACCGGAAAGCCATGGAGGTAAAAGAGTACTGGCTTTAAGCCCCAGTCGGTGTTAATTGTTCTCTTCCCCTTTCAGATGGTTAACTACGTTGACATTTTTTAATTCCTTTACCCACCCGGCAGCATTGTCCGTTGGGATCATTGAGACAGCCATACAACTTCATAGCGCCACAAAGCCCGAAGGCCCCGGAAGTTTTCAACACTGCCAGTACCCCTATAGTTACCCAGCCGATAAGGGGATTGAAAATATATATGAACACCAGCGCATCGACTGCAATCACTGCACCTACAATATGGGTAAACCTCACCGCATTTTCATCCAGGATAATTGCTGGCGAGGGAAAGAGACGATTTAATGTCTGGGTATAGAACCAGACCAGAGGGGCACGCTTTACTTTCAGCAAGGCCGATAATACCAGGATGGCGAAACAAATCCATACCAGGATTTTGCTGTGGATGATTAAAGATACCCATAATAATAAAGAAATAATATATTTGCAAAAATTAAAGGCAGCATTGGGTATTTCCACAGGGCGCAACTCAATCATCAGAAACCACCTCCTTTTTAAGCATTAGGGGAAAGAACATCCCGGTCTTTCGCCGGTATTCCTCATACTGGGAAAACCTTTGCATTAAAAGCCTTTCCTCCTGCAACGCCCGGTAATACATAAAAGGGACGAATACCACGGTGACTGCCAGGAGGGCAGCGATATTTCTGAATACGAGGCAAGCCCCAAAAAACATGAGGATAATGGAGGCATATAAAGGATGTCGAACCCATCTATACATGCCGGTCTGTATCAGACTGTGCTTTTCATAGATTTTTATCTGATTAGCCCAGTTTTTCCCCAGGTGGAATCTTCCGCTTATATTCATAAAACAACCTGCCACAATCATCGTTGTCCCCAGTAATATCAATATCTCTTGGACGCTGCCAGGAGATATCCGCCATACCCATATGCCGCTTCGCAATAGGAGATAGAATAAAAGGAAAAACATAGTCATGCTGCCCGTTGCCACAATGGATTTCTTTTCTGCTTGTACATCTTCTTCTCGAGAATATAAGCTGAAATCAATGATTATAGAGACGAACAAGAGAAACACACATAAACAGATGATACTTTCAATGCCAATATAAAACCAATCTTGTTCCAGAAACGCACTCATATGGTTCCACCTCGATGTATAATGTTGTAGGCTGAAAAAGGGATCTTTCTCAGATCGGGAGTAATAACGTGAACACATTCTTTTTGCATGGATTTCACATCAAAATTATAGGCATCCAAGAAAGAACTGACACTGATGCGAAATGTATTCTGGTCGATGTACTCCATCTTTTGTTCTCGGCTCTTCATGAAAAAGTTCCAGGGAACTATATGGCGGAAATCATATAAAAATCTGCAGCAATCAAGGCCAGCTTTTATATCGTTTATGCTCTTGCCTGCATTTTTCAAGGCGTCTTCAATGGTGAAAGCAAAGGTGTTATTGATTAAGTGCAGATAGTCTGGTATTCTGGCGTCTCTGGTGATAGGTATAAAGCCGCCTTGGGATGTTCGGTATAGATAGGTTATCGCAATCCGTTCCACATTGCAGGGCAAAGGGACAAAATCATCAATTTTCAACATCCCGCTGCTTTGGGCTGATAATCCTTGCAGAATTCCGGACAGGGTAATCCGATGCTCCTTACTATCTTGATTGCTTCTCCCAAAAAAAGCGGTGGGTTGAAAGTTTATCCCCCTGACATAGGGCTGCTTTAAGGCAAAGGCAAAGAGTTGGCCCAGTTCGGAGTCATTAATTCCTTTGGAAATGGTTGATACCAGGGTAGTAGGAATTTTGTAACGAGAAAGATTATCTATGGCCTTAAGCTTCTTTTCCAAGAGGTTCTGGCCCCGCAGCTTGAGATAGGTAGATTCCTTAAACCCGTCAAACTGGAGATAGACCTCAAAGCCCCCTGCGAATTGCTGTAAACTTTTCACAAAACCTTCATCCTCAGCCATTCGTATTCCATTGGTATTGAGCATCACATACTTGAATAGTTTGGATTTAGCCAGACGTATTATATTTTCTATCTCCGGATGCAAGGTGGGCTCTCCGCCACTGATCTGCAAGATTTCAGCCTGCCCGTCTTCTGATTCCTGAAAAAAATCCATCATTTTGCTAATGGTTTCTATGGGAAGAAAACTACCTTCGCCGGCATCCGCGTAACACAGCGGACAGTGCAAATTGCACTTATTGGTAATCTCAATCAAACCAATACAGGCATGCTGATTATGCTGCGGGCAGGTGCCACAATCAAAAGGGCATCCCTTTTCTACCCGGGTATGGATCTTCGCAACCGTCCCGGGCTTATCATACTGTCTCTTTCTAAGATGGTAATCCACGCTCTCTTCCAGGATTTCGCATTGCTCTCCGTGAACCGGGCAGTATTTTAACAGATAGACCTGTTGGTCCTGCAAGATTACCTTGGCAGGAACTCTCTGCAAGCAAAGCGGGCAAAGGCTGTTGGTGAACTCGTAAAAAATATAATTTCTCTGAGTAGTTTGTTCTTGCTGTTGCTTATATATCAAGTCTAAACTCCTTAATCTCCGGAATAGTCAGACAAGAATCTCTGCCATACGAAAACAATTATACTATAAAACGAACTATTTTCCTTTATATTCCATAGATTGTTTCCTTTCTCTTGTGTGAATATTTATCCATGGGTATAACGATGTATATACTCACTCTCGCCATGGACATGGCAGTATTCGTCGATAAGATTAACGGCATCAATAATTTCCGGTTTTCTAGAATGTCCCTGGTAGAACCGTCACAGATCAGTTCATGGGACTCCGAAAGAACCAGGGATCGACAACTTGGTCATCCTCCATCCGATCCTCAGTAATTTCCTGCATATATACTTCGAAACGACCCTGCACGGGAAAAATTAAGGCGCACAACATTTTTAAAAGAGTGGATTTTCCCGAGCCATTTGCCCCCAGTAGGCATACCTTCTCTCCAGCTCTAATTTCCAGGCTAATATCACGAAAAATCGGCTCGCCAGAAGCATAGCCGAAATCTCAGTTCGTTCTTCACTTTTCATTTTTGACTGTAATTCCACAGATGGGACAGTTTTGAAGACCCAACGGCATCTCAAGCCCACATGTATCCAGTAATTCTGCATTCGCCAGAATTTCTGAACTAAGTCCATCAACTACGATTTCACCCTTATTTATCACAATGGTTCTATCGCAAAGCTCAAAGACCATATCCAAATCGTGGCTAGTTATTATTTTGGTGTGCTCAAAACTTTTAAGCAGTCTCATGACTCGTCGCCTGGATTTAGGATCAAGAGCAGCAGTTGGCTCATCCATAATTAGAATATCCGGATGCATAGAAAGCACGGACGCGATTGCCGCAGAACGTTTTTCTCCTCCGGACAGCTTGAAAGGGGCTCGGTCTTTTAGATGAAGAATTCCAACCATTTCCAGGGCTTGCAGAACACGTTGTTCAACTTCCTTTTCATCCAGCTTATAATTGCGGGGACCAAATGCTACATCATCATAGACCGTGGTCATAAATAATTGATCATCAGGATCCTGGAAAACCATGCCCATCCTTTGTCGAATATTGGGCAAAGTCTTTTTTGTAACATGTACGTCTCCAACGCAAACCTCACCCTGGGATGGAAAAAGAACGCCCATTAGTAACAGCAGCAGCGTAGACTTTCCAGCTCCGTTGGCTCCTATAATTCCCACCGACTCTCCATGGTGAATCTGAAATGATAGGTCATTTACTGCTTTATGTCCATCCGGATAAGTGTAATGTAAATTTTTTACCTCAACTTTATGGTGACTCATTTAATCACTCCTGTTATTAATAAACCTATCAACATTGGAATGTTATAAATTCTGGCAACTGCAAAAAACAAAATCCAAGCAACCAAATAAGCCACATCTAAGGTTTTAATTTTTTCGTTTACTCCAGTAAGGTACTCACCAGTAAAACCCCTTAAACACATAGCTTGATATACTCGTTGTGCCCTTTCGAATGTCCTCAGTATTAGCTGTCCTGCCAATGATCCCCAAACGCTGCGGTGAATCCCTTGCTGTGCAGGAGCTCTTAACGAATATGCGCGTAATGTCCTGGCAACTTCCTCCATTAGCACTGAGATATAGCGATATGTAAGCAGTAATTGGAGTACAAACAGACGTGGTATTTTTAACATCCTCAATGCCCCTGCTAACCTGTCCATTCCTGTAGTAGCAATAAGTAAGAGGGCAGCAGTGACTGTTAATCCACACTTAATAAAAAGAGAAAGAAAAGTAACCCATCCTCTAGATATCGTAATTCCGCCTATCACTATGAGCTGGTGGTCAAAGAATGGATTTAGGATACCTATCCCGATAATAAACGGTTCAATAAGCAGTACTCTTTTCAGTATGGAGGCAATTGGAAGCTCTGCAAATGCAAAGACCAGCACAGGATAAAAAAGAAAGGACAGTAGAGCCCCGATCTCATATCTATCAAAGGATACAACAGCAATCAAATAAACAATCGTAATCACTAACTTCACCATAGGGTGAAGCCTGTGTATGAATGTTTCCTTGCGAGCCAGATCGTCCAGAAGCCGCATATCATATAATGAATTCATGATGTTTGCCATATCAATAATCAAATCCCAACAAAAAATTGAAAGGCAGGGTTATGAACCCTGCCTAGGCCGTTGATAAAAGAGAATCTCAGCGTCATTTTTCAAAACCCGCTCAATCAACGTTTATACGGGGACATTCGTTACCCGTAGGGGAGGTGTGTCCCCATACCTTAAACGCCTCAATCACGTACTTTTTGAAAGCCTAGCTCTTTACTTCCTTTGCTCGGTCTGCCTGCGTAAGATTTAGGCTTCTATATTTCTGGTGCTGCTTCTTCTTTTATACATACTAATGATTAAGCCTGTAAGAGCCGCCAGGATAAGTGTTGACGCACTGCCAACCAGCCCGGAAACGCTGGTGCCAACACTTACAGCCGGCCATGCCTCCTCGGAGCCAGTACTCTCTTCAGGTTCATTCTCAGCACTCTTAAAGCCGTAACCGGGTAAAAATGCCGTCTCACTTTGGAATGATGACAGGGTCTTATGAATTCCATCTGGAGCTTCAAGTTCAGCTATTCCTGCAGTTTTCATCATGGACCATTCTAAACCATCAGGATTTGCTGAAGCAAACCACGAAAGCGAGCTGCCGACAATAAGCACTGCTATTGCTAGAGTAGTTAAAACTCTTTTTATCGAGACACTGCCCAGAGCGTCTCCCGAAGCAGATTTTTCAATAATTTCCGGTCGAGCCTGCCAAATAAATGAAACAATCGCTGCTGTAACAAGTCCTTCCACCACACCAATACCAAGATGAATGGGCTGCATTAGCAAAACAAAGGTTCCAAATGGTAACTCAGTCTTTCCAGATAATAGAGTTTCAATCACTACGCTAAATGCCCCCAACTGTAGCCCAATAAGTGCAGAAATCATCGATGCAGTCATAATGCTTTTTTTAGAATATCCCTTGCGTGTAAACCATTTGTAAATAAATGGATAAGCAACAAAGCAAGTGAAAAAGCCAAGATTAAATACATTACAGCCATAGGCCAAGAAGCCCCCATCCGCAAAGAACAAGGCTTGAATAAAAAGAACCGAAGCCATAGTAAGAAATCCGGCATAAGGGCCAAGTAGAATGGCAAGCAACATACCGCCTCCAAGGTGACCACTTGAACCGGTACCAGGGATTGTAAAATTAATCATCTGGGCAGCAAAAATAAAAGCTCCCATTACGCCCATTAATGGTATTTTCTTTTCATCCATATCATTCTTAATTTTTTTCATCGAATAGGCCGCGACTCCGGCAGTAACAACCCACATAGTTCCACCTACGAGAGGTGAAATCAAAGCATCCGCCATGTGCATTTTACCAACTCCTCTACAAAAAGTAACCCATGAAGGGTGTAAATTTTGGTTTTTTCGAAAACATACCCTGCTCTGCTTAAGCATATTTCAAGCACAAAAAAACCATGAAAAATTATGGCAGTCTTCAGACAGCCAATACCTTCATGGTAATAATGTTTCTTAAATTAATTCTAGAGTCCATGTTATTAGCGTGCGCCTTCATAGCTCACATTATTTTTAGTTATTCGCTATCAACTTTTATTATTCCTTTTTTTAATAAAATTTTTTTAAAATAATTTATGGGACGTTCTCTGACTCATTTCGTTCAAATTCATAATACCTCGAGTATGACTCCGAGTTATTTAAAAACTTTTTATAAGAGTAAAAGTACTAATGATGTTGTCATCACTCACCGAAAACAAATAATTGCCACGGGCGGTAAGAAACAACTTCGCCCGACCCTCTTCATCTGTCGTTAAGCGGTGCGGATAATCCCGGTTCTGGGTGCTGCTATAGGTCACCCGCACTTCTACTCCGGCCAGGGGCTGTCCTTCTTTCAACACCTGTATCTCGTAGTTTTCTCCCAAGCGCGCATGGCTGTAGTCGCAGGGAACAATTTCCAGAGGAAGACCAGCTGGCTTCATACCATGATGGTGATGATGTCCAACCTCTACCAGGGTGATGGCATATCTCTCTTGATCCCCTTGCTCCCTCACATATACCTGCACCAACCCATCTAACTTCTGATTTATACCTATCTCCATCGTTCCGTGATGGTCATGCATATCGACCTCTTCTAACACCCCTTCATTAACCAAAAACGCCTGCAGAACGGAAAATCCAGCTTCACTGTCAATACACATGTTATAGCCCTTATGCAGCTTCAAGCTAACTTCTTCCCCGGGATGGAAATGGCCATGATTCGTGTCCGGTTCCAACCACAACTCCAAATGTCGGCTTTCAGATGCCTCCCTTATCTCCTCCAGAATGATACGATGATGCACTAGTTCCATTTCCCTGATTCGAGCTTTGATTACCCGGCGTTCACCAAAGATGTTTTCCATAAAAATACTGTGATCTTCTCCCGGAACTATCCGATCTACACTCTCCATGAGCAGTTCCTCCTGCCCGCTTCGGTTGATATAAACGTTGGCTTCACACATTTTCATACCTCCATCCTTTATACACATGTGGGACAGATATATCCTTGCTCATTCTTAATGGCGCGCGGTTCCATAACCCCTTCCCCGCAAAGAGCACATTGAACAGTGGGATATATTTGCGCTTTCTCTGGAAAATCAAATTCTATCTCCTGCCAGTTGAATATTTCCTCAAACGGCATACTCATAATCTTCTCGAAAATTACCCCGAGCAAGTTTTCCTTCTCATTGACTTCCGTATCAGTCAAATCTGCTTTTTGGTTCAACTGGCGATAACGCACAGAGTCTGGATCGGGACGATCCTTGAACTTTTGAGCGATACGCACCGCCCGGTTCTTGTCTCTACTGGCAATCGTATACACATTCTTCCCGTAGTCCTTGAAAATCAGATTGCCCTTACCAAAGGTGCATCCCAGTATGGCTTGGATAGCATCCACGCCGCAGGAATTGGTCTCTACCACCGCCAGCAGTTCCTCATCATAGTCCTGGCTCACGTCCAAGTGCTTTTGCGCAAATTCCGCTACCCGAATACCCATTAGGAGGCCCGGACAGATATGCCCGTGAAATTGTATCGCCAACTCCATAGGCGGCATATTTTTACACATTTATCTTCTCCCACCTTTCCATATATAAACTATTTACAAGCATATTCACCGCTTATTATATATCTGCCTCACCCGACTAACCAAATTAGCAACTTGCAAGGGCAAGGGCTCATCAACCACCCCGCTGATTTCTATGCCGTAGCGGTTAAGGGGAATAAGTACCTTGACTGCATCGGCCGAAGCAATCGCCTCTGCCATACGCGGGGTGAGTTCACCCGAAAAAGAATTGGCAGCAATAATGGCAATAGAGCCTACAATCACATCAACTCTTGCTGCACAGTAAGCCACCGCATTTTCACCACTGGCTCCCTCATTGGCACCGGCTTTTAACATCAGGGAAGTGGCCACAGCATTGGTTCCCAATCCAATTATATGGCAGTCATCTCTCATTTCCTGGCGCAGCTTTTCGACGATAATTCTCCCTATCCCGCCTCCCTGCCCATCCACTACCGCAACCTTCAAAACTTCCCCTCCACTCCTTTTTGGACAACAGTATAACACATTGTTTAGGGAAATCCACGCATATCTACCTTGGCAATGAAATAATGAACCTCACATGATTAATAAAAAGCAAAGCAAAATTATTATATCTCATCAATATTGGGAATGATCGCAGAATCATAAAGGGCAAAATGCCCTCTAAGATTTCCTTGCTTCTCTTCCCGGTTCTTCCAGCCTGGAATAAATCACAAAATATATCTATTGCACAAATTAAAGATGCGGTGTAGAATCACACTAGTATAAACTAGTAATTAATTATTAGTCTTTAGTCTCCGAGTCTCATGACCTAAAGTTGTATCGATGGTTCTGAGACCTATAGGGTGTAACGGGAAACGGTTGCACCTCCCAGTGTGGAAAGGGGAAGCTAGAAAGGCTTAATTGTTGTGGCCTTTTTACCAGACCTTTACACAGGGTCTGGCTTTTTGTATATTTATTGGCCTGATCGGGTAGGTGGGTCAACTATTACTGAACCTATCATGATGATTGGAAAGAAAACAGCTGCTAATTGCAAGTAAAGGTATGAAACCTTAATTGCAGCGGCTTAGCATTTTAAATATAGCATTTAGAATAGTGCTAAAATTATTTTTTATTTACTTGTTTTAATATGTGAACAAAACCACGAAGGTTTGCCCCTAGGGGTAACGCTTTCGTGGTTTTTTTGTTCTAGTCCCCCCAAATTTTTATTTAACCCGTCAAAGTCCTAGTTTGGCGGGTCTATCTCAAACAACGCTCCAAATGGAGCTTATATACTCATTTGCTTGATGCATCTTAATGAGGGGGAGGTCGAAATGCAGCAGGAGATGGTTGCATAGGTCAATTTTTATAGGGGTTGTTAGTACACTGTTAACCCTAATTCTATATGTTCTCGTCGGTTAAATTTTCGTATGACTGCGTTGTCGTCAATCGCAATACATACAGTATTACTCAATCCTCCGCCTTGTCCTACAAAAATTTATCTCGCCGAATAAAACACAGAATTAGGGTTAACAGTGTACCAACCTATGAACAGGAGGTGTTATGACTTAGCCTAATAATTTACAGTACTGCATCAAAGGAGGAAAGATATGAGTACAGTATTAACCCAAGGTATTATTAATGTAACCAGTGATTGTAGAGCCTGTGATCATTGCACTTCTATATGTCCCACGGGCGCAATTAGTGGGCTGTTAGGACAGAGGCACAAAATCGACCATAATCTTTGTATCAATTGTGGGCAATGCTTAATAAACTGTCCTTTTGGCAGAATCGAGGATGCCAGTATGGTTGACCTGGTTAAAAAGGCGCTGGCTGATCCCAGTAAATTCGTAATTGTTCAGGAAGCTCCGGCAGTCAGAGTGGCACTGGGAGAAGAATTTGGCCTGGAGCCGGGAACGAATGTCAAGAACAAGATGTATGCAGCTTTAAGGAGACTAGGATTCAAGAAGGTATATGATACCGAGTTTACAGCCGACCTCACCATTATGGAGGAAGGGACTGAATTAATTGGCCGTGTATATGGTGCCTTGGGGGTGAAAGGCTATGAGAACAAGGGACCCTTACCTCAGTTTACCTCCTGTTGCCCGGCTTGGATTAAGTACGCAGAGGACAAGTATCCTAAAATTATTCCCTATCTATCTACTGCCAAATCTCCTCAACAGATGTTTGGCGCGATATCCAAGACCTATTTGCCTACCAAGCTTAATGTAAATCCGGCAAATATTTATTCGGTATCAGTAATGCCCTGCACGGCTAAAAAAGCCGAGTGCAACCGTCCTGAATTTATATCCAGCGGATACCAGGATGTTGACGCCGTAATAACCACCCGCGAATTGGCAGCCTTGATCAAGGAGAAGGGGATTGATTTTAACAAGTTACCGGCTGAAGAAGCCGATAAGTTCATCGGAGCTTCGACTGGAGCGGCCACCATATTTGGAGTAAGCGGAGGCGTCATGGAAGCGGCCCTGAGAACCGCCTATGAAATATTGAGTGGGAGTACATTAGATGAAGTTGACTTGAAGGCAGTCAGAGGCCTTCAGTCCGTCAGGGAAGCCAGCGTAGAAATACCAGTTAAGGCTCTGGGCAAAGCTCTGCCAGTAAATGTAGCAATTGTAACTGGAACCAAACATGTGGATAAGCTTATAGAAGATGTACTGGCAGGTCGAAGCAAATATCATTTTATAGAAGTTATGAACTGTCCTGGAGGATGTATAAATGGTGGTGGGCAGCCCATCCGAAGAGAAATGCATTAGGAGGGAAATAAAAATGAAGTTTTTTGGCGAAAGAGAAGGCATGACCAGACGGCAGTTTTTTAAAGGAGCTGGAATGCTGACCGTCTCGGCTATATTTCTGGGTGCTTTTAGCAAGTTAGGATTTGATGCTTTTGCTGCAAGTACTGACTATATTGAAAAAAGAGCAGCCGGACTGTATGCATTGGATGAGAAGATGGCCATTAGAAAATCTCATGAAAATCCAGAAATAGCTCAGATTTACAAGGATTTTCTCTCTCCCGGTGAAGTAAAGCCGGTTAGCGAAAAGGCCCATCATTTGCTTCATACCAAATATGGCAAGGACATCCCGAATTTCATAACTGAATTGAAAAGCAAGCAAAATGAAGCTGCATAATTAGGGAGGGGAATCAATGAGCAATATCAAAGGAAAGGTCTTAAAACATGGCACCCAAACCAGGACCATGCATTGGGTACATCTAATAGCTTTTACTATTCTTGGTCTGACTGGAATTGCTTTTTACTGGAATATTGATATCATAGGCAATATATTTGGCGGTTTCGCCAATGCTTCGCTTATACACAGATGGGCAGGAGTTGTTTTTACGGTCGGCCCTGCTCTCTACATCCTATTAAATTTTGATAGGTTTTCCCGCTTCATCGACACCATATCTAACTTTTCCAAAGAAGATTTTCAATGGTTAAAAGTAATGGGCGGATATATACCCTTTATAAAGGTTGATGAAGCTCCTCCCCAGGATAAATACAACGCTGGCCAAAAAATGTTGGGCTGGATGATAATTTTCGGTTGTATACTGATTATATTAACCGGCTTCCCCATGTGGTTATGGCGTCACAGTCTACCTGCTGCATTTCTTGGTTTTTGTTATGATATTCATTTTTGGACGGCTATGATTATGATATTATTGGTCGGTGGCCATTTCTTCCTGGCAGCCATCCATCCTAAATCCAGAGTAGAATTTTCTTCTATGATGCTGGATGGTTATATTGATGCTGAAATCAGTGCGCATCATAACGCCAAATGGTTTGCTGAGCTAAAGGAAGCTGACTGATTAAAACTTGCAAATGTTATTTTAGATCTGCGGTCTGGTTCCATCCAGGCCGCATACTGTTTGAAGGATTGTGACAGAGAACCGTCTCATCTCTTAGCACAGCTTTTCGAGGATAATTCTTCCTATCCCGCCTCCTTGGCCATCCACTACTGCAACCTTCAAAAGTTCCCCTCCACTCCTTTTTGGAAAACAATATAACACATTGTTTAGGGAAATCCATATTCTTGCAGTATAATAAAGATGGTAACTGGCAAGAATCGACAAGGGCCGGAGGTCAGGCCTGACCCTCGTCCACATCACTTGACAACGCGACTCTATAATCATATAGAATTATTAATAGTTTTTTCTTTCCGACCAAAAAAACTGATAATTTGTATGTGCTTTGTATATTAACATATAGTGAATTTTAATGAAAAAAGTTGAAAGAGGCTCAAATAATGAGGATAAATCTCGACCGCGAATACCAGGCCAAAAACCATTTCTGCGGATTGTGCTGTACTAAAATCGAAAATTTCGATGTGACTCGCGGTAATACAGAAATTCTCAAAGACATCAATCTACATATCCATTGCGGGGAACTGACCGCCCTGATTGGCCCCAATGGAGCCGGAAAGAGCACGCTCCTGAAAGCTATTTTGGGAGAAATCCCTCATCGCGGAGAATTAAAATACCTGGACTACAATGACCGCCATACGGGAAAGCCCATAATTGGCTATGTGCCTCAACGGCTGGATTTTGATGCCGGATCACCCTTAAGCGTCTTGGATCTCTTTGCCGCCAGCCGCAGCAGTATCCCGGTATGGCTGACCCATGCACGCAAGCTAAGGGAACATACCCGGGAAATTCTTTCTCGGATGCAAGCTGAAAAACTAATTGACCGCCGCCTGGGAGATTTGTCGGGAGGAGAGTTACAGCGCATTCTTCTGGCCTTAGCCCTAGATCCATTGCCTGATCTCTTACTCTTAGACGAGCCGGTTTCCGGCATAGACCAGCTGGGTATGGAAATGTTTTTCCGTAAGGTGGCTGATCTGCGCCTGCAATATGATCTCTCAATCATCCTGGTTTCCCACGATTTAAAACTGGTGGCCCAATATGCCGACCGGGTAGTTTTTTTAAACCAAACCGTGCAATGTGTAGGTACTCCGGCAGTCGTTTTCAACAACGAAAAAGTCATTCAGACCTTTGGCCGTGTATTAAGCGAAGCAACTTGTATAGACCCTAAAGAAGGAGGCAGGAATCAATAGTGGCTATTTACTATACCTGGATACCCCAATTGCTTCCGTTTGAATGGGCCACCCACATCTTCATGCAGAATGCCCTCTTGGCCGTCCTGCTAGTAACCCCCCTGTTCGGTATTTTAGGAACGATGGTTGTTAATAATAAAATGGCCTTCTTCTCGGATGCCCTAGGTCATTCTGCTCTTACCGGGATTGCTATTGGTGTTATCCTGGGAATGTCCGACCCATTATGGGCCATGCTGGCCTTCTCCATCCTCCTGGCTATAGGAATATCCATTGTTAAAGCATCAAGTACTTCTTCTCCGGATACCATCATCGGAGTATTTTCGGCTACTGCAGTGGCTCTGGGAATCGTCATCCTATCCCGCTCGGGTGGTTTTACAAAATACTCCCGTTTTCTTATCGGTGACCTCTTAAGTATTAGTCCAAACGAATTGCTGATGCTGGTTTTCCTCGTGCTGGGAGTTTTGGTTTTTTGGGTATTTATGTTCAATCAGCTGCTGCTGGTAAGCATTAACCCATCCCTAGCCCGTAGCCGAGGCTCCAATGTCCGCCTATTGGAAATTCTTTTCAGTATCATCATGGCAGTAATTGTAACTATTTCTATTCAGTGGGTAGGCTTACTAATTATCAATTCCCTCTTAATTTTACCGGCCGCTTCCGCCCGTAATATATCCCACGATATGAGGCAGTATCACCTATTTTCGGTCAGCATTGCCCTACTCTCCGGTCTAGCCGGACTTCTCTTATCCTATTATTGGGGTACTGCTACGGGAGCAACCATCGTATTGTGCTCGGCAGCATTCTTCCTCTTAACCCTCTTCATCAAATTGAAATCCCGCTAGGTCTCCCTGGTAAGAATATGGACGAAAACTATTTTTTACCAAATGCTAGACAAATATCCAGGGAAGATATACAATGTAAATGCAAATGCGAATCATTACTATTTGGGAGGGTCTAAAATGCAATCGATATTAGCTAAATTTCTGCCCGTTTTGCTGATTAGTCTTATTATCTTAGGCGGATGCGGGCTAAGCAAAAGCACCAATGACCAGGTATCTTCAAACAGTTCTGTTTCCGAAAAAAAGATTACGATTGTTACTTCGTTCTATCCTATCTATATATCCACTATTAATGTTACTAGAGATATACCAGGCGTCCAGGTCGTTAATATGACCAAGCCCCAGACCGGCTGTTTACACGATTATCAGCTAACCCCGGATGATTTAAAAACTCTTGAAAAAGCAGATGTTTTCGTAATTAGCGGTGCGGGAATGGAGGCCTTTCTAGATAAAGTTATAAAACAGCAGCCCAATCTAAAAATCATTGAAGCCAGCCAAGGAATTAAACTGCTAAAAAATGAAAAGGGAGAAGAAAACCCACACGTTTGGGTCAGCATCAGCAGCAATATTGCACAGGTCAAGAATATAGCAGAGCAGCTAGGTGCAACGGATATAATTAACGCCCCAAAATATAAAAGCAATTCTGAGGAATATGTTAAAAAGCTCGAGACTTTAAATTATAAAATGCATGAGGCTCTTGATGGGGTGAAAAACAAAAATATTGTAACATTCCATGAAGCCTTCCCATATTTCGCTCAAGAATTCAACCTTCATATTGCTGCCGTCGTTGAGAGAGAGCCAGGTTCAGAACCTTCTCCCCAAGAACTTAAAGACACTATAAAAACGATTCAGGATTCCGAAATTAAGGCCCTATTTGCTGAGCCGCAATATTCAATCAAAGCCGCCGAAACTATTGCAAGGGAAACCGGCGCTAAGGTATATACATTAGATCCAGTAGTTACCGGAGACTCCACTCTAAATTCTTACATTAATATTATGGAACAAAACTTGACGTCATTAGAAGATGCACTTAAATGATGACTAACCTATGTTTTAAATGAATTTGTAAATAGCTACGGCAGAAGGTGTCCTTAAAGGACACCTTCTGATTGCCTTGCTAATACAGCATATGGACTTTGACAAAATTTAATAATAAGTGTTACTGTGTAATCAATTCATATCAGGTTTTAAGGGGTTGAAATAGTGCAAAAAGTCGATGCCTATAAGGGTTTGTTGAAAAATAATGGGTTAAAGAATACCAAACGCAGGAATTCAATATTGGAAGCACTAGCCAAGAGTGCTCAACCGATTACAGTTGATCAGGTCTTCCTGGAACTGCAGAGAAATGATGTTTCCATCAACATCTCTACGGTTTATAGAATCCTGGAAACACTTGTCTCTAAGGATTTAATATTAAAAACAAATATTATTGGAGAAAACAAAAGCCTTTTCGAATTGAATCAAATGGATCATAAGCATCACTTTATCTGTATGAGTTGCAGGCAGATGTTTGCGGTAGACGATTGCCCATTCGAGCAATATGGGGAACTGTTACAATCCAAGATGGGTTTTAATGTTACTGGTCATAAACTGGAAATTTACGGATACTGCCAGAATTGCAAGTAGTCGTGCAGTAAAAAGACACAAGGGGAAGCTTTTACTGTGTCGCCCTTGTGTCCTTAATCTTGATTACTGATGATGGTGTTCCCCGTGATGGTTACAGGTAACATTTTGGTCGTCAAGCTTGCCTGCTAGGTATTTCTCCAGGACTTCTTCACATTTGCCAGATGCTCCCTTAATAACCTCCAGCCCTTTCTCTGTCAGTGCATCCAATGCCGGTTTCCCTATCCCGCCAGTAATAACCAGGGACACCCCTTCGGTTAAAAACAAACCAGAAAGACCGGCATGATTATGCTGCAAAGATTCGCTGCTTATCTCTTTCCTATCAACAATTTGTTGATTCTCCACAGATACAATTAGAAAATATTTACTCTGACCAAAATGTTGATTCACCATTTCTCCGTCTTTAGGCATTGCTATTTTCATTAATCCCACACTCCAAATCTTTATTATTCTTTACACTATTTAAATTTAACATGAAGTCTGACTTCATGTTAAATTTTGACCCATGAGTTTATGAGCAGTACTACAAATGCTATGGCTGCACCCTCTGTAATTAGCGCTTAATTTGAAAACATCTTCATATATTATTGGCAGCTTCTATAGGTGGTAATTCTCCTGCCTTATACTGCTTAAGAGCCGTTTTCATGTCCAAGCCTTCAACTGCGCCATATACCTTGACTCCAGATCTGCGAAAAACATTGAAAGCTTTAGGGCCAATACGATTGCAAATTAGTATCCCTACTCCCCGGCGGAGCAATTCCTGAGCCGCTCCGGTTCCAGCTCCCTGGTTTAACTCCGGCCCGCTATTACTAATCGCCTCAAAACTCCCTTGCTCATCATCCCAGAGCATAAAATAAGCACAGCGCCCAAAACGCCCATCCACTGAAGCTGACGGCAATTCACCGCTGGCACATATCACAATTTTTGTACCAGCTATTCCATTTTTCCTTTCGGTATTTTCTCTAGCATAATCCTCCCGATAAAGGCAATCGTCACGTTTTTTTTGGAACTGCTCAGCTTTCCTGCACTGCTCCTGTCCCAGGCAATAGTTTCCTCCTTCAATGCGAATGGCCTTACCTTCTATCAAAGCCGCTGCAATTTTTCCCCGGCCTTCGATCAGGATACGCTGAAAGGTAGGACGGGAAACCCCCATTTGTTCGGCGCATTCTTCCTGTTCCAGACCTGCAAGGTCTTTCAGGCGAATGGCTTCCAGTTCTTCGAGCTTTACTATGACTTCCTCTAAACAGGAAAGAGGTACTCCTGCTGGTTTAAACATGGTAACTTTCGGAATAGATTCCACCCGTCGGCATTTTGGTTCTCTGGCCATAGTCTTCCTCCCTATGATTCCGTCTTAGCAGTAATTTTCTCCACAATGGAAGCCATTGCCGCCGAATAGTATTCTTCCACTTTACCCTGATCCACCAACTTATTTAAACTAGTATCCCAGGGTAGCCTGCCCAGGAAATCTATCCCCATCTTTTGAGATACTGATTCGCCTTGACTCTCACCAAATATTTTGTGTGACTCACCACAGTGGGGGCAGATAAACTCACTCATGTTTTCTATCAAGCCCAAAATAGGCTTCTGCATTTGGTTAGCCATTTTCACGGCCTTCTTCACTACCATATAGGCTAAATCCTGAGGGGAAGATACAATAACCAGACCATCAACCGGCAGGGTCTGTAGCACGGTCAAAGGTACATCACCCGTACCAGGAGGAAGGTCTACTACCAAGTAATCCAGGTCCTGCCAGTCAGTCTCTTCCCAGAACTGCTTCACTGCCCCCGCTAACAATGGGCCTCTCCAGACCACCGGGTCATCCTCTTCCTTCAGCATGAAATTAGTGGATATCATCTTTATTCCGCTTCTGGTTTCAATAGGGGTGATTCCAAACATACTGCCCGTTAAACCCTGGCTCTTTATCCCAAAAGCCCGCGGCTGGCTGGGACCCGTTATATCAGCATCCAATATTCCAACCCGGAAACCAGATTTGACTAGGGTACTGGCGATCAAAGCCGTCACCGTGGATTTACCCACTCCACCCTTGCCGCTCATTACTGCTACTACATGCTTGATATTATTGAGGGAACCCACCAGATTCTGTTCTTCCCCAGATTCAGGTAACTTTATTTCCATTCCTTTATTATTAGCCACAAAACTTCCCCATTTCTTAATCTTTTAATTATGGTCATATGCTCACTATCTAAGATGAGTTTATGATATTTATGGTCATATGTCAATAATATTTTTGCTAGTCGGCAGAATTGACTTTCAGCCGAAACCCCTTGTTTACAGTTCTATGAACGATAAATATTTTTCCAGTCTAATGTAAAGTTGAGTTAAACTATAAACAAGAAAGCAAGGGGGGATATCATGCGGACGGTGGGACTAGTTTCATGGGAATCAGGTACTGGCCAAAATACAGTAGCAGTTAACCTGGCGATGGGCTTAGCCAGGCGGAGCAAACGAGTAATACTCGTTAACCTCAACCACAACATGAGGATATTTCATTGGCTCAGAACAGGTGCATCAGAGGAAGAATTATCCTTCGATCAAATATATTCTTCAAGCAGCGGGGTAGATTTTGTCTATCCAGTTACTGGCCTGGAACTCACACTCGAAAAATTAGCCTATGACTATGCTATCCTTAATATCGGAGGTGATGATACTTATTTTTGTGAACAGGGAGTACGCTGCTCCGATTTAGTAGTTGCATGTACCCGCCTGCAAAGCCCAGTTGAATGTCATCAACTACTTGACCTTCAATCCAGCGTAAAAAGATATCGCCAGGACGATCGAGGTATTGACCTGCTACTTCCGGTACAGATTCATAGCGGAGAGTGGAAAATTAATAGCCAAAGGCTCTTTGAATTGGCTGAGGCATTTGGAGAAGAAAGAATTGCTGATTTATTGCCCCATTGCGAACGCATTCACGATCTTTTTTTACAAAAGCATTCTGTATGGAACCTTTCCCAGCCTTCCATAATTGATGCCTTTAATCGCATGCTTGAGCGAGTAGAACAATTGACCTGAAGATAAAGAAAGTTTCACCCCTAATCACGAAGCGCTTGCACTTTAGAAAAAACAGCACTATACCTCTCCCGGTGTTGTAGCTTTTCTAGGTACATATTGCTATCAGCTTCTTTAACCAGTTCATTCATTTTCCTGGATGGATCATTCCTAGTCGCATAGCCCATAGACATCCTCACTGGAATTTGCCATTCCTCTAATGAGCTGTTTGCCAAGACGTCACGAACTCTCTGGCAGGCTTCTTCTACTAAGTTCTCAGGACACATCTGTAACAACACCGCAAATTCGTCACCACCGATGCGGGCGACAATGTCACTGGCCCGGAATTGGGTTTTCAAAATATTTGCCGCTGCCACCAAGAGACTATCACCTGCTTTATGGCCCAGATTATCATTTACCAGTTTCATCCCGTCAACATCACACATCACTACGCCTACCGGATCATACCTTCCAGTATCCAGGCGCTGCTTCTCCTGCTCAAAGAAAGTCCGATTGTAGACTCCGGTGAGAGAATCATACAAACTCAGATACTCTAACTTCTTTTCCTTCAGCTTACGGTCAGTAATATCATCCCGCGAACCCACCATGCGCACAGGTTTCCCCTCCTCATCCCAAAGCGCCTGTCCCCGATCCATAACCCACTTATAACTGCCATCCTGGCAAATAATACGGTGTTCAGCCCAGTAATAAGCGGCCTTCTTTTCCAGGTGCGCCTGGATAGTTTCTTTGACCCAGTCCCTGTCATCAGGATATATCCAATTCTCCCACTCATATAAACGATTGCTAATCTCTATACCCTCACAATCTGATATTTCCCTCCAGCGCGAGGAATAGAAAACTTCCCCCGTTTGAATATCCCAGTCCCAAATCCCGGAATTACTACCCTGCAAGGCCAACTGCCAACGTTCTTCACTTTTCTGTAGAGCTTCTTCCGCTCGCTTGCGAGCAGTTATATCCCGGCTGCCGAAGACATAAACAATAATCGATTCGTCAGCATCGAGCATCGGGTTAGCCACCGATTCCACCCATAGGTAATACCCTTCAATGTGCAGGTAACGATAGTCCAATCGCATGGGGGAGTGGCTATCAGTAGCAGCTCTAAAAGTAGTCTTTAACTGCCCCACATCATCAGGATGTACAAAATCAAAGAGAGACTTGCCAATCAAATTCGTATTTTCGTAACCAAGAACACTTTTAACCGAAGGACTGACATATTCAAAAATGCCTTGGCTGTTTATTTGACTAATTATATCCAGCATTGTGTTATTGAGCCGCCGCAGATCCTTTTCGCTCACCTGTAGCGCTTCATAAAGGTTATTGTTTCTTTTAGAAAGTGTTCCAACTACCAGAGCTACCGTCAAGAACATCAGGGTGCGGATTAATACCCCCGGTGACATATTATCATTTACGATGAAATTGCAAATAATATGTACCATCCCCAAAAAAGCCGCAAGCCACAACGCCTTCCAGTAATACCATAGACCAGCCAGAATAATCGGCAGGTAAAAAAAGTGCGTGTAAACAATATCAATTCTATAGTGAACGTTAATAACAGACGCAAGCACCAGGCAAATGAGAACCGTGAGACTTAACACAACTGCCTTCCATTGGGAATTCCTATACCCCGCAATATTATGGTTCATGTTTCTCACTCCTCTTCCATACCTATTACCTATATTATTTCTTGCTCACTCTTCCTGCACTCCCAGTGCCTTCGAGTAATCTCGGAATACACCGACACCTCCGATATTATCTTAATAGCCGATAGAAATGTCCATCAAGTAACGATTCATCCAAAATATACCACCCCATAAACAGCGGCAAGACTGGATTGACATAAGCATAAATCATAATGAAACTTATGTGCAAGAGGTTCTGGCAGTAACAACCGCTTTGAAACTAAGAATTGACCTCCATTACACGCCCACGAGAAAATGAGAACAATCACGAGCATGAAAAATCCTTGCTATTGTCTAAATCACCCCTTACAATTAAATTACTAGGAAATAGGCTTAGCCTAAAGTACTGGTAAGCACCCTAAACCATTCTAGGCTGGTAGCTAAATGGATTCTTATCCAAGAGATAAGAGGACAGGATGTAAAAACTAGAATGGAAACGGTAAACCCCCACACAACGGCTTATAGAGACAGAGTGCTCAAGCCAACGACCACAGGTCATATTTAGGGGGGAATGGTTTGTTAGGGTGACTAAAAGAAGGAGGGCGTACTGAATTGTACAGTACATCCCCAAATTAAAAGGGCTGGCAAATCACAAAAGTGAGGATGCTGGCCCTTTTACTTAGTCCTAAAATATTTACCCTGATTTAGCTCTCTTTGAATTCTGCAATATAAGAAATCTTCCGTGGAGTAAAATTACAATTATTCCGAGAATTTATTTTAAGGCAACTGGTTAATCGTGATTTCGTCATCGCTAATAATAGAAAGCTTATGAGTGCCGCTGCTCAATTTGGCTTGATACTGAGTATTCCCAGCTTTGTTATCACTAATCTCAAGCTTTCCCTGACCTTTGACCTGCGCTTGCATCTCGTTACCATTTACTTCAACCCGTACCTGCCCTGGCAAAGTCTCCCCACCTGACCTGATCCAATTCAAGTTCCCTTTAATAATTGTTGAATTGCTAGTCAATGCTGTTATCAAGAGATCAGAATCCGCAGGCAGAGTGATTTCAGTCTCTCCGTTCCCCTGTATCTTCCAATCACTATTGATCTTTCCCGAAAGAATCTGCAAGGGTGCACCACCGCGATCTATTTCCACTGCCAACCCTTCCGGTAAAACCAGGTTATAACTGCCTTGATAAAGCCGGTCAGAACCCGAAAGGTTAAGATTGAGGTACAAGATGTTACCTGCCAGATGAGTATTAACCTCTGCCCTTTGTTGCAATAGATTTTGAGCCTCCTCTTTGGATTGAGCCCGTAGTAGAGCTGTACCATAATATTGAATAGAATTGGATGGAGCAGTGTGAATCTTCATTGCCGTATTGCTTGCACATTCAACTACAATTCTCTGAATTTGCTTGTCGATGGGAATCTCCGCAGCGGGACTTTGCAAAGAATAATCCTGCATACTTATCATATTCTGAGCGTATTTTACCAGGCCTACTTCACTGGCAGCCTGAATTCCCAGACCAGTCACAACGATTAAGAAAATTATAAAAACGCTGAATATGTCATATTTGATTTTACTATCTGGGCTTTTATTCAGATAGTTTTGCACCAGCACTTCAATCCCCAGGACCACAAATAATACTGGCCACCATTTCAGAGCTACATGAGCAACAGTGAGCTGATTGAACTGGGCGTATAATAGACCAATACCGCTAAACAGCAGCAGTAACCCCATGGAAACAGTACCTACCCGCCATTGCCTCATTACAATTCCTCCCCTTTTTCTTTGCTTTTACTTCCCAGCAGGAGTTTTATTCCACCGAAAATTAATATCAGTGCTACGAAGCTGGTTTCAATATAATTTCGTAAAACTGGAGTTAATAGCGTTACAAGCAACGGGCTAACGATGCGCTGCATGATGGTCAGAATTCCAAGTATAATTAGGCCCCATCCGACCCAACCAGGATGGTTAGAAAACCAGTCAAAAATGATAGAACCATCTAATCTTAAGTCATCTTCCTCCAGCAAATGATAAACGTCGAACATACTGTAGAACCATATTACCGGAACAATGAATGCCAATAGGTCTAATTGCAGCCAGTTGCTTACCAACATGATTAAGAAAAAGCTAGCCATCAGCTGGGCTCCCTGCTTCAGCAGACCCAGGTACATATGACCGGCTCCAGGTATCACTGAGAAAGCGATCGCAATCATTTTACGACTGCTGAAAGAGAATATTCCCTGCTTGCCTATACTATCCTCTGTAAATTCGTTTTCGTCAGCACCAGACGGTCCTTCTTGCCCTACCAAACTAAGCGCTTCTGAAAGAGCCATAAACCAGATCAAGGCTAGCGCAAAAAATGTTATTGCCGCTACCATCTCCCCCATTACAAAACCCATATTGCCTAAAATTATTCCACCAGCGCAAAGGCCCAGAAATATTATGAAAAATGTCAGTGCCCTTTGACTCCAACCTAGATAAAGATGACTGAGCCCTGGAATAGGAGATAGGACAAATACTAAGAACTTACTCTTTTTCCTCATTATTTAACCTCCTTACTATTTTTCAGTTCTATGGACCCTATCCAACCCGTGGTTTTTTCTCTGAGTTGGGTAGGCCAGGTGAAAATTAAATTGTGTTTTTTATCAGGCACTTCCAGGGAATATGGTATAGATATATTCGGTACTTGATGAATAGCTGATTGGAATACGCCTCCACTCATCAACATTAAGGTAACCGCAGCCGCTGCTACATAATATGAAAACAGTCTTCTTCTCCAACGATCCTTATGTTGGTAGGATTGGAGACTGGGTTGCTTTAAATAATTAAGCCTTTCACTCTGTTCTTTAACAAGCTCTATAGTTCGGGTAGTGAAGTCAGGTGTAATGATAGCATTGGCACGATTGATTTCTATTTCATCTATTCCATCTAAAAAGATTTGCATACAATCCTCACAAATGACAAGGTGTTCTTCCATCAGGTGCTCTTTTTCTTCACCTGCTTCACCCTGGTTGAAAAGCAACCACTCCTGCACGTCAAAATGCTTCATTCTTTCCCTCCTTCCATCGATCTCTCATTAGCTTCCTGGCACGATAAAGGCGTGATTCTACAGTTTTTACACTAATTCCTTCCTCCCTCGCTATCTGCTGGTATGACTTCTCCTCGAAATGGTATTTAACAACGATTGAGCTGTAGTGGGACGGTAAAGTGCTATATAAAGCTCTAATGTTAAATTCCCGTTCTTGCTGAATAAGCACTTGGTCAGGACTTGCCAATCGTTTATCGGCTAGATTTGCCAGGTCGGTTTCCCCGTCCTCCAATTCGTATTTTGCCTGTCTTCGCTTCCAATCAATAGCCTTATTAGCTGATATTTTGCCAATCCAGGCCTTTAGGTGGTCGGTTTGGTAATCGGACAAGGAGCGGTAAAGTTGAAGAAATACATCTTGAGCAATATCCTGGACATCCTCAGGTTCTTTTACGAAACGAAGTACTATAGCAAATACGTAGGCCTTATAATGATCAATAATTGCTTCAAATGCTTGAATATCGCCGACCTGAAAACGCTGAATCCATTCATCATCATTCCAAACCTTAACCACCTCCTTTCCCGTCCATTTATATTAACGCAAGATAATTAAAAAACCCTGCTAATTTTTGGGGATGTCATGGGGACGGTCCTTTTGACACGCCTCAATTAGATTAGGGAGCGTGTCAAAAGGACCGTCCCCATGACATCTATAGTATCCTCTGAACAGCATCAACTACGCACTTAACATTTTAGTATTATTAGCTGCCGTTCTGGACAAAATGAATAATGAAAGTATTGAAACTTGAGGTGATATGCCATGATAAAATCGCGAAATATTCTCGTCTTCATTATAATAGTTTCTATGGTATCTCTTATAGGATGCTCCTCTAAAAGTTCTGCCGAAAAAAAACCATCAACCGCCGTGGGGCAAAAGCCTGAAGCACCAGCTGAATTAAAAAGTATGGCCGGCGAATTGGATATGTTAATAGCAGCACTTGATAAAAAATTCAAAATTCAAAAAATGCCTACAATGCAACAAAATATTCAATTAAATCCTCAAGGGAAATCACAGGGTGGGCAATTGCAGAATGGACAATCTCAAGGTACTCAAGCTCAAAGTGGACAGTCGCAGAGTGCACAGTCTCAAGGTACCCAAGCTCAAAGTGGGCAGTCGCAGAGTGGACAATCTCAAGGTACCCAAACCCAAGGCGGGCAGTCGCAGGGTGCACAGTCTCAAGGTACCCAAACCCAAGGTGGGCAGTCGCAGGGTGCACAGTCTCAAGGTACCCAAACCCAAGGTGGGCAGTCACAGAATGGACAATCTCAAGGTACCCAAACCCAAGGCGGGCAGTCGCAGGGTGCACAATCTCAAGGTACTCAAACTCAAGGCGGGCAGTCGCAGATTGGACAATCCCAAAATCAATCTACAGATTGGCAAAAAGAATTTAGCAGCCTGAAAACTCTTCATACTAGCTGGAATAATCTGATGCCAGAAGCCGTTGCAGCAGGTATGAGTATCGATTCACGCAACCAATTCTCCAAGTCTCTGGACCAGCTTACCCAGGATATAAGTAAACAAAAGCTAGAGGATAGTCTTGCTTCAACTCTTATGCTTTATAAGAATTATGCTGATTTAACTCAGCTATTTACTTCGTCAGTGCCTGCAGAATTTTATCAGTTAAAATATGAAATTATGGCTGCTATTTTCGAAGCCAGCCGCAAGAACTGGACAGCAGCTGAGGAACATGCTCCAAAGATTAAGGAGCGTTGGGTTTATTTAAGTGCTCAGGCTAAAGAATCTGATCCCAAAATATTAAATCGCACTGAATTTGCAGTATTAGATCTGCAACAGGCCATTACAAGCAAACAAATGGAACTAGTCATGATCAAGGGCGAAATCGCAATGACTAATCTTAAAAGCTTAGAGGAAAAGCTTAGCAGTAAGCCTTCCGGTCAAGGGCAGCAGTCTTCCAGTCAGTGATCTGATCGTTCTTCTGGCCAAGGACCAGGTTAGTCCCAATCTTCTTCCATTGTCACAACACTGGTCGGCTGTAATTCAGTTAGGACATTTTGATCTAGCAAATCAGTTAATGATTGTGCTTCAATTTTCCAATATTCTTCCTTTTCTATCGTATTAATGACTATGTTTTTTCGGATCTCATTCTTAGAATTATTGAAGACTAATCGTAAATCCACCCTAAATCTATTGCCTTCGACCTTATTAATTTTGTCAGCCTTAATATTATCTATTGTTTCCAGGCTTCTTAACAAGGGTTCAATGTTATCTGTGGAATCAATTAATTTTGCTGCTATTTTCATATCTTTTTGGTCAATTGCGGTAATAAAAACCCCAACTATTTCTTGCGGATTTAACAAAGCTAATTGTTGATCTAGTACGTTGGCAGCTTTCCATATCATTAACTGATGAGCCATGTCTACTTTTTTACTGCCGTGGGTTTTACTATTCTTGAAATGAATACAGAAATGGCCGTTAAAATCATTACCGCTTATGGCACCCTGACCATGGGGCATTCCGTTCATAGAAGCAGCAATCATTTGTCCGTTATCCAGTTTAATCACGACCGCCTTCCTTTTCCAGGTCCAGTTGCCATTATATATTTTCTTCATAGTGGCACTATCAGCTGACGTCAATGGCTGTACATCCACATGATTATAGCCGCCCCTCCTCTGAACCCGGAAAGATAGCTGGGAATCAACGTCAATGACAGTAGCTTCAGCATTCTTAGGAAAATCGCCCTTCACTTCATCCCAATTCAAAAAAGCTCCAACCAATGTCACATTATCCGACTGCGGGGTATTCCCGGTTTTACCAGTATTATATTTATATATAAGCAATCCAGAGACAAGAAAGAACACTATCGACAACAAGGCAAATGCGAACCTATGTTTATGAATGTTAATAATCAACTAAAATCCCTCCCTTTCAGCATTATATTTAAAAAGGAGGGTTAACTATGCCACATAATTTAATTCTCTTTTTAGCAGGGGACTAGCTGGTGTGTTACGGGGTACAAACCCTCATCGTTTTATCCTATCCAGTCCCCTTCTCATAAGAGGAACCTTCACAACAATGGTGCTTTCCGGACACAACTCCTGACAACAGTAGCACCTAATGCAGCGATTATAGTCATAGACCGGCGGCTTGGTCTTATCGCCTTTATCCCAGTCAAGAACTTTGGGCATGACCGGGCACATATTGACACATACTCCGCACATCACGCAACCTTCCTTATTAATGAAAGGCTTAGGTACTAATAAATTAGTGAGCAGGCTGGGGATTTTGCGAGTAGAAGGTGAAGACTCTTTTTTGACATCAAAATCAAATGTAATAAACTGGCTTAAATCATCACCCAGAAGTTCAATATCGCTCTCCAAATAACTACCCAGCCCCGATTTCATGCCCAATTCCAGGGTGGGAATAGATTCGGCCTTTAAACCGACCATCCTGCATACCGTGGCATCCAAAGCCACCGGATCACTAGAAAACAATAATACATTCATCTGGCGAGGCTTGCCGCCTCTAGGTCCGTTACCCTCCATGGCCATAATCCCGTCCATTACAAATAAGCGAGGCTTTAAAAAGCTGTTCAAATCAACCAGCATTTGGGCAAAGTTATTCAGATCAGGCAGCTTCACATGGTACTCGCCTTTTAGCACCCCTGGTACACATCCAAACTGGTTTTTTATGCTGCCGGTCATGCGGGTCAAAGCATGAGTTTTCAGCTTGGGCAAGCTCACGATTCCATCACTGGCTAGTGCACCCTTGGCGATTACGAATTTTTTATTCTGAACCCCAGCTTCGAAAAAGACTTCTTCCCCATTGCGAAAATCAGCCAACTCTATATGTAAGTCCGCAGCAGCCTGAGCTATACCAGCCTTTCTGGCGGCCGACTCAGGACTGCCGAAACCAGGTGAATCGCCATAGCTAAGATTAGCTCCAGCTCCTAGAAGAATCTCGCCCACTGCCTTAAACACTTCAGGATGAGTGGTGACACACTTCTCCGGAGGATCACCAGTCAGCAGATTAGGCTTCAGCAGGATATTCTCTCCCGGTTTAACAAAAGCTAACGGCCCACCGATGAGGTCAAGACCTCTTTTAACAGCCTTCTTAACTTCGGAATAATCATAGCTTGTACACATGACCAAAGCTACCTTTGACATATAATCCCCCCTACATGGCGTTCGGAAAATCTAAATCTTGAGGCCCAGACTCACACCATTAAAGTTCTATATTCAATACTTTTTAAAAATTATAACATTTTGATGGTTTCTCAACCTAGTCTTTGTTTCATTCCGTTATGCTAGTCAAGAATTATAAGCTTATACCTCTAGCATTTTATCCTTAAGCTCCTGAAGGAGCTTTTGCATTTCTTCACTATCTGGACAATCTTTAAGTCCTTCTCTTAAAGATTCAATTGCCAGTTCCTGGTACAGCCGGGCAACTTCCCATCTTATTTTAGGAGTTTCCAAGCCCTTATTTATCGCTTGGCATAAATAATTTTCTGCGCCATGTAAATCTCCCCGAACCCAAAATGTTTTACCCAGATAATAAAATGCCTGGGCATCCGTATTGTCTTTTTCCAGCAGGTAATTGAATTCTTTTTCAGCCAATTCATATTTTTCATATTTATAGAATATTTCCGCTAGTAAACGGGATGGCCGCTCTCCTAATATTGGAGCAAGATTCTGAAATGCTTCATCTACCCGGTCAATGTCATCGAATTCAACTACCATTTCCATAATTTGCTTCGCCAAATTATATGCCTGATCTTGACCGGTATTTGTTTTACCGCTATATCCACTGATCAACAGGTTTAAGACATAGTTTATGGCAGGCTCAGCCCCGGCATTTTTTATCCTTTTTAGACATCCTGCAGCTTTACGGCAATCCTGCACCAACCAGTAGTATACAAGCAGATATTTACGAGCACTTATATACAAGTTTTTATTGCTGCTGATATTTTGTAATTCTTCTTCTGCTTCTGTATATTGCTTGTTACGCAGTAAACATGCACCCTTGATGGCCCTAATGTACTCTGATATTGGCGCGCTATTTTCCAATTTGTTTATATTATTAAGAGCAAGCTGATACGCACCTTCTTCATAGAACATTAAGGCCATATCTATCTGCAGAGCCTGATCACTCAAATCAAAAACCCGGTTTAAGGACAGGGTAGTATATTCCGGATTGACCCGGGGATTAAGTATTGCAATTATTCGCCTAAGAGAATCAAGCATATAGGGATTCTGTTTGAGAGATTCCAAGAAAAAGTGTAAGGCCTGGTCTTTATCCATAAAGTATTCTGCCAGACCGCCCAGATAAAAATATATTTTATCTTGATGCAGACAATAGACACTATAGTAATTAAGTGATTGGTCAGGAAGTGTCAGACATATTTTATAAGCTTCGTAAGCCTTAGCATATTCATAGCTATTTTTATAAATAACCGCTTTTATATAATAAAGGTCTCCCATATCAGCAAAGAATGTAATCGCATTGTCTATGAAGGTAAGAGCATCTGCGTTTCTATCCAGCATATACAGACTGACCGAAATGGAACGTAACAGCTCGGGGAAATAATCCGCTTGAAGATCAGCTTGGTCATAAACAACTAGAAAATGAACCAGGGCATCTGCAAATTTGTGATGAAGATAATATTCCCGTCCTAAGTAAAAATGCTTTACCGCTTCTTCCCTGCACCAGGCTTTGCTAATTAAATCTGTGTTGCGCATCAATCTATGTCGGTTTCCGCTATCTTCTTTAACATAGCCATAATGCATTATGCGGATATCCCGTGCTATTTCAATCCTGGCATTTGAGCCCAAGATACTATCCATGATCTGTTCATATATAATACCCTTATATCTGTATTGCTTATTGTTTCTAAACAAGCGCGGCTTCAAATCAGATATTGCCATTATTTCCTGCGTATTATCAGGATTATTGTTTATCGTTACGAAATAGACGTCAATGTCTTGAACCTGGATTATTTCCTTTAATAAATCCAGGCATTTCCGGTCCACTTCTTCATCTCCATCGAGAACAAGAATCCAATCCCCCTCAGCTTTATCTAAGCAAAAATTTCGAGCGGAACTGAAGTCATCTTTCCACTTATAAGAATAAATCTGGTCAGTGTATTCGCATGCAATCAACATGGAATTATCAGTCGAACCAGTGTCTACGACAATGATTTCGCTGGCGATATCTTTAATACTGTAAAGGCATCGGGATAGATATTTTCCTTCATTTTTTATTATCAAACAGATACTGAGTGTAACTTGCAAAAGCATGCCGCTCCCTAAATACAAATGATACTTTACGATATGTATAAAATCCCTATTTGGTGCTTGAAATACATATGTTTAGAGATAGTTTGATTGCAGTGGCATAAGCAGACCATGCACACCATTTATTTCCTGTTAGAAATATTCATCCCATTTTTTGTATATATAGGCACCGTTAGAATCTGTGTTTCATAAATTACATAAGGAGTTCACCTATGAAGTTGACTCTTAATACGGTAAAAAGGAGTGAGAAAAAATGCCGAACTATAAAACTTTCCAAGATTATGCTGATTCACTGCGAGTTAGGATTTATGGTGGAGACAGCACCGGAGCTATTCAACCACTTTTGACTACTAGCAGTGGTATACTGAACGTTACCGGAATTGTCGGCACCAGTGGAAGCGTTGCTGTTAGCGGCCCGGTTGAGATTAGCGGCAGTGTTGCTGTTAGTGGTGCTGTTGCTGTCAGCGGAAGTGTCGCTGTCAGTGGCGCTGTTGCCGTTAGCGGCCCGGTTGAGATTAGCGGCAGCGTTGCTGTTAGTGGTGCTGTTGCTGTCAGCGGAAGTGTTGCTGTTAGTGGCGCTGTTGCTGTCAGCGGAAGTGTTGCTGTTAGTGGCGCTGTTGCTGCGGAAGTGTCGCTGTCAGTGGCGCTGTTGCTGTTAGCGGCCCGGTTGAGATTAGCGGCAGCGTTGCTGTTAGTGGTGCTGTTGCTGTCAGCGGAAGTGTTGCTGTTAGTGGCGCTGTTGCTGTTAGCGGAAGTGTCGCTGTCAGTGGCGCTGTTGCCGTTAGTGGCACTGTTGCTGTTAGTGGAACCCTTGTACTTGATCATTCCATTGTTGATTCCGGACCACTTCTAACTTCTATGAATCCTAGTGAATCTGGAGCATTCTCCGAAGGTTCCTACGATATACTTGCCTATACTTCCTGGACCCTGGCTGTAAAATATAGTGGTAACAGCGGTGAGATGGTATCAGTCCAGTTGCAGACTTGTGCCTTGAGCGGTGGTGCGGCCACAAGTTCCGATTATGTATTTGACAGTTCAGGAACATTTGTAAGTGGAAACTGGGCTTTCTTTACTGCCGCTATCACCCCCAGATATGCAAGGCTTTATTATGTGGATACCGGTACCGCTTCCGGTTCGCTATACACGTATTTACAAGCCCAAAACTAGATTCTATTTTATATTTATTAAAACCCAAAAGGCGAGTTTATCT
>PHAA01000064.1 GCA_002840245.1 Firmicutes bacterium HGW-Firmicutes-15 | reverse complement strand
CCAATTCGGTCGAAATCTATTCGACGACATGGCAAAGAAAGCTGGTTTTCGCGTGATTGCATCCTATGATAATGGGGGATACCGAAACTTTTCCAACAGCAAGAGGGAAATCCAGTCGGCTTCGGACATGAAGAACCTGAAGATTAGGACGATGGACATCCCCGTACATATGGAAATTGTAAAAGCATTAGGCGCATCCCCGACACCCATCGCATTCATGGAGCTCTATAGTGCATTGCAAACAGGTGTTGTCGATGGACAGGAAAATTCTGCTGTCACTATTTTGGGAGCGTCGTTGAATGAAGTACAGAAGTATGTCACGCTGGATGGGCACCTTCTTGGACTTGCTTTCCTAGTAGTTGGTGAAGATTGGTTCCAGGGCTTGTCTCCAGCAGATCAAGAGTCTGCGCTACGGGCAGGTCGTGAAGCATCGTTTGCTGCTCGCGGAACGGTCCGGTATGCTGAATCCTTGGCCATTAAAACCCTTCAAGAGGTCGGGGTCCAAGTGTATTCCCCCACACCGGAACAAATGGAGACTTTCAAGGTTGCCCAGACCAACGCAGTGGCATGGTTGAAAAACAACATCGATGGAAAATTGGTAGACGAACTGGTTGCTGTGGTTGAATCCGGATCTGTTGGTCAAGGTCGGCCTGCGTTGGTTTCACAACCTACGACTGCCCAGACACCAAATGCCGCAGCATCGACTCCTGCTCCAACAACTACTCCTGCCACAGCTCTTCCGGCACAAGATGGTGGAACTTCCGCAGGTATGGTGATTCTGTACTTGTTGATCGGTCTTGTAGTAGGAGGTGGGGTTGCCATGATTGTCCTGAAGAGATCCAAGAAATAAATTGTTGACAAAGAAGAAACAGGCTGCCATACAATTGACGGCAGCCTGTTCGTTCGGAGGACTTTCATGACTATCGTGCTGCGTTATTACCTTAAATTCCTGTATTACCTTGATATAGTCGTAAAATGGTTCTGTACTTTCGTTGCAGGACTTATGGCAGCTGTTGTCCTTTTACAGGTTGTCTCGAGATATCTACCGATTCCAACACCACCGTGGACTGAAGAATTGGCTCGATATCTTATGATCTATATGGCTTTCATCGGAACAAGCACCGGAATCCGAAAATGGAACAATATTTCTGTTGATTTCCTGCTTATGAAACTTCCACCAAAAATATATCGAATCGTGCTTATGCTTATGCAGATAGTGATACTTTGTTTGGTTACCTACCTGGGCATCCTCGGGTTACGGGTATTTCCGCGTGTGGGGTTACGACAACTGAGTGCGACAATGGGGTTTCCGATGTTGGTACCCCAGTCTGCAATTGTCATCGGATGCTTTCTCATGGCCCTGCAGTTGGTGGGTGTACTTTTGCAGCCAATCGTTAAGGAGGAAAATCGTGTTTGAATTCACCATTGCGACCATTATTCTCATGGTCACTATCATCATCGGTTTCCCGATTGCTTTTGCCATTGGTGGCACGACTCTTATCTATATGGTGCTAACGAATCCAGTGAATATCACCATCATGCCAATGCGGATGTTCTCAGGTGTGAACTCCTTCACATTAATGGCTTTGCCATTGTTTATGCTAGCGGCTGAAATCATGATCAAGACAGGGATATCGACTCGAATGTTTGATTTTGTCCGTATCAGATTAGGAAAATATCGAGGTGGATTGGCCTACGTGAATATTGTTGCCAGCACCGTCATGGGGAGTCTCTCGGGAGCAGCTTTGTCAGATATTGCTGGACTTGGACATGTGGAAATCGAGGCCATGCGGGAAGAGGGGTATGATAATGCATTCGCTTGTTCTATCACCGCTGCATCCTCAATTCAAAGCCCCCTTATTCCACCAAGCAATATTGCGATACTTTACGCAGGAGTCATGTCATTATCTGTCGGTGCTGTTCTCTACGCTGGTTTCATCCCTGGATTGATGATTGCTCTTTCCCAGATGCTCTATGTGAAATTGAATGCCAAGAGGCTTAATTTGCCTAAACATGAGAAGCAGTACACGAAAGAAGAACGGCGTAAATATACACGAGATGGGTATATTGCTCTTGCAATGCCGGCTATTATCCTTTTGGGAATCACACTCGGAATATTCACTCCCACTGAGGCTGCCGCAGTTGCAGTGTTCTATGCCCTTGCAGTTGGTGTGTTTGTGTTCAAGAATTTAAAAATCAAGCAAGTTACAGAGGCTTTATGGACTTCGGCACAAAGTACCGCAAACTTGTTCTTAATCATTGCCCTTTCTTCTGTGTTTGCTTGGGCTATCGGTGTCGAGAAGATACCCGATCAACTTGCATCCGGTCTGCTGGGTTTGACAAGCAATAGATATGTAATTCTACTCGTAATGAATTTCATGCTGATTATAATCGGCATGTGGATGGAGACTGGAGCTGCAATCATGCTATTTGCACCGATTCTAGCACCGATTGCATACAAAATGGGAGTAGATCCCTTGCATTTTGCAGTCATGATGTTGGTGAATCTCACGGTCGGACTAATAACTCCTCCAGTCGGTGTGGTTTTGTATGCAACGGCCGCCGTTGGAAAGGAAAAGTTTGAGAATGTTGTCAAAGCAACAATGCCGTTCATTATCATGGGGTTTGTTGTCGTACTGGTTGTAACGTATTATCCCCCTTTGGTTCTTTTTGTTCCAAAGTTGTTGGGTTTTGCATAAATCACACTTGTAATTGCTCAACAATTTTTTGATCGAATCGGGTTTGGCGATGATTTTTATCGTTAATTCATCAGCTTCATTGATGAGTCATGACCACCGGCATAGCCGGTGGCTTGCTGTCAGCCCTGTAAGGGCCTGATACCGGCAGCAGCTAAAGCTGCGTTTCACAACAGCATCCATTGC
>PHAA01000041.1 GCA_002840245.1 Firmicutes bacterium HGW-Firmicutes-15 | reverse complement strand
ATCTTGTAAAATGCTGATTAATCGACAATATTGCGTTAAGGAACAAATCGAGGCGGTTTAAAAAGGTTACTTTTTCAGTGGTCTCGGACGGTTCTCTTGTTTGCTCATTTGGAAAAGGGAAGGCAAACGAGAGAACCGTCCCCCTGTTTGCCTGTTTGCTAAGCCTCCCTGTATTGCCTTGGGCGGAGGAATAGTTTAAACAATAGCATGCCTGCCAGAAATCCGCCTATATGTGCCCAGAATGCTACCTCCTGATTACCCCCTACCGAAAGTAATCCGGTTGCACCTCCGTATACCTGGGTTAGAGCCCAAAATCCCAGGTAAATCCAGGCCGGGAAGTTGAATAGAAAAAAGGGTGGTATGAAAGTAAGTACCTTGGCCTTTCTGAACATAAGAAAATAGGCTCCCATAACTCCTGCAACGGCCCCGGATGCACCTACTACCGGAACCTCTGAACTAAGATTGAAGGCATAGTGGGTGAGGCTGGCCAGCAGACCGCAGATTAGGTAGAAGGCTATAAAACGAGCTTTCCCCATCTTATCTTCCACATTGTCGCCGAATAACCACAGAATCCACATGTTACCTATAAGATGCATCCAACTCCCGTGGAGAAAAGTAGTAGTAATAAATGGCAGGTAATCAATCAATGGCACGTGATTGTTCGTATAATAAGAAGGCACCAGACCAAAAACATATGACAGTCGGTTCATTCCATCTTGACCCAGGGAAATTTCATAATAGAACACCAATGTGTTTATTAGGATTAAAATTATTGTAATCAATGGAAAATGATCACTGCGGGTGCTATCTCTCAATGGTATCATTTCATATTTACCCCATTATCCAGTTGGATTTTGTTTTTTCAGGCCAGTTTGCGTTTTGTTCTTAACAAAGTCTTCATATCAAGGTTCTGTAATATTTCCATGCTCTGCCAGGCGCAATAGCGTATATGCCTAATTTCGTCAAACTCCTGAAGGGGTAGTGGTATACTTTTCAATGGGTGAATGTATTTATTACGCAAGCGGTGCATAATTAATAGCAATGCCGCCAAGATGTAAACTTCATCTTCTGCGCTCTGGTTATTAAGCAGAACCATAAATATCATCCAACCTGCCTGGTTAAGATTTTCAGGTTTCTGATGAATATAGGGGCTATTACAAAAGGAAGCAAAACCTAATGGGTATATATCTTCCAGGTAAGCTGGTAAATCTTCATTATTACTTTCCAATTTCCCAATTACTTTATCCCAGGTCCCCTGGTATTCAGCCTGCCTGATCTGATCTTTTATATAACGGCGCTGTTTAATCAAAGAATCACTTAAGCGAACTTCCCGGCTGACCATTAATTCCACCGGTCGGAGAAATTGCAGAAGTGCATTCACCCCGTCTCCAATCACGTCAAGTAAATTCTCACCCACAAACACTTGATAAATAACCTCCGCATCCAGCACCGCCTTATAAATGAGAGCGTTCGCAGGATTATCTGCCATAACCCGATACCCTGATATTTCATCATCCAGGCTGTTCTGTAAGTATTCAATGACATCTTCGCTCACATTCTTCATAACCTTATCCTTAATGACGAAAAGTTTTTCTTGGGTATCCTCCCAGCGCCTTTCCACTAGTATGTCCTGCCACGCTAAAGTTACCATTATATCGTTAGCCTGTTCTTTAAGCTGGCTGATTCGGTGACGAGAATCACTCAGTCTCCTCAAGGCTACAGTGTTATCCCCCCGGTATTCATCCACCATCTTGTCGATTAAATTCTCAATATTTTTAAAAATATTCATCACTCTTAAAGCACCTGACTGCATACGGCCAACTATATCGGCCGACATTTCCTCCAGTTCCTTAATTATGGAATCTTCATAGTAGGCCAACTTCCCCTGAACCGCTTTCTCGACAACCAATGAAAACTGTTCCCCTAACTGACTGTTTTTAAAATAATCGTCCATAATCAGTTCCTCTTGGTTGTTCTTCAATTGCTGGATTAATAATTTCTGTACATAATCGTAAAATAATTCTATTTCCCCTTCGATGCCCTGGACTAAATTTTCTGCTTTATCACGGAGGCATTCTTCCAAATATTCGTTATCCTTTTCCTTACCACTATTGATAAAGTTCACAGCATTTATTAGTGTGTCCAATTCTGTTTGTAATTTTTGCTCAATTTTCATAGAATCATCGCTAAGGGTATTTACCATTTGGATAACAGACCGGGTTTCATTCATGCCAACCTCTACCTGGGCCAGGTAGTTGTCGCCATCCTCCCACAGCCAGTTCAGGCTTTTGGCAAAATCTTCCCTAATGCCGCTTATAACCGGTTGAGTTATTCGGCCAATCTCACTGACCAGCATTTCATCACAACTGAGTTTAATTGCGTTCATCATCTGCAATACATCATCATCAATGGCATCCTTAATTTTCTGCTGCGACTGAGTATTCACATACTTTGGCTTCACGATGGCAGCTCCTATGGTTCCCAGTATTATAAATACAAATAGATAAAAAAATGAGAACCCCCAGCTCAGGCTAATTATTATAAAACTTATGAATAGAGTTAACCCCCCGGTAAGCATCCACTGGCTAGGGTTCTGCTTGATGCTATTCCTTATTTTTGTCCTTATGCTCAACTTCCTGTCACCTCAATAATTTTATTAATAATAGCCTAGATTTTATATCGTCTTATAATAATAAAAGCTTAATAAGTATGGAGGAAGGAAGGGGAAACAACAATAGTTTCCCCTTTCTTACCTTATTCCCTTAGTACACCGGGTCAAACATTTCTTTGGGCGCTCCGCAAACAGGGCATTCATCTGGCGGTTCGGCACCTTCGTGAATATAACCACAAACTCGGCATTTCCAATGGTTCGCCCTCTTCTTACCACTCTCATCACGCCCCAGTGTTTTCAAAGCCTCACCCGTGTTAACCTTTGGCGCAATGATGATGACTCCTACCAGCACCCCATCTTTTACAAAGCTCTTCTTATAGAAATTCTCTACCGGATCCCATACCTCAATTACGCGGCATTCCCCCAGAGGCAAATTGACCTCTCCCACCGAGAATATCTCCCGGTCAAAGGCTGCCAGCATGGTTGACAGGATAGGTTCCACATACTCAACCCAATCCCCGGCGGCAGTTGCCCCAGCTATTTTGCCCATTTCCAGGGAAACTGGCCATAGGCCGATAAGCCGATCCCCAAATTGAGCTACGTCGCCAGCTGCATAAACGTCAGGTGTACTGCTGCGCATCCCCGAATCCACCACGATACCTCTATCCACCTGTAACCCGGCTTCCATCGCCAGTTCCACATTGGGTTTCACCCCGGTAGAAAGTAAGACCAGGTCAGCTTCCAAAACCTCACCATTATTCAGTCTGACTCCAGTTACCCGACCATCTCCCAATATCTCTTCGGTATCCAAACCTAAGTAAAGCTGTACCCCTTTATCCCGTATTAATTCATGCAAACGCAGAGAGGCCGGTTCATCAAGCTGCCGGGGCATTATCCGGGTGAAATGCTCCACCACTGCTACCTTCAGGCCCTGAGCTACCATCTCCTCGACCGCCTCTAGACCCAAGACCCCGCCGCCGATTACGATTGCCTTCTTCGCCGTACGTATTCCCTCTTTCAGAAGCTGGCCATCAGCCAGATTTCTCAGTGCAAAAACACCCTGCTGATTCACACCCTTAAACGGCGGTATATTGCTGCGAGCACCGGTGGCCATGATCAGTTTGTCATAACCTAGGCTATCTCCATTTTCCAGAACAATATTTTTGCCCTTCGTATCCAGCGAAATCACCCGGCAGGAGGTCTGAACCTCAATCTGATTCTCTTCATACCAGGCATCATTATAAACATATAGCCTCTCATCTGGAATATCTGCACTCAGAAAATCAGACAAAGCTGGACGATAGTACGGTCTCACAGCCTCCTCGGTAAGAATTGTTATCTTACCGCTACGATTTCTCTTCCTTATTGCAGCGGCGGCAGATAAGGCAGCAATACCCCCTCCAATAAGCAGGAACTTTTCACTGCTATCATTAATGAATTCGTCTTCCATCTTCTCTGGCACGAAATTCTCCTGGCTAACTCCACAAGCTGGACAGACTTCAGGTGCTTCCTCACCCTCAAACACCTGTCCACACACCAGACAGCGCCATTTTTTCTTGGATTTATCCAGTTTTGTCTCTAATATAGCCTTACCAAAATCCATCCCAAACTGGAAGGCATCCTCCAGGTTTCTAGCTGAAGGCCTGAAGTTTATCTTCAGTCCTGGTAAGACCTGCATGCGTAAAGAGCGCAAGCGACTCTCTATATTCGGAACAGCTTCCCCACTCCAGCCGTAAGCTCCAAAAGCTGCCGCCACTAGATGGGCATGACTGATAGGTGACAGGCGTACCAGCAGCTCCCAAACTGGAGGCAGAGTATCCCCGTTCAGGGTTGGTGATCCTATAAGCAGGCCATCAGCGCTCGCTATATCGGCCATAACCTCATCCAGAGTGCTTTCAATGAGATTATATTTTTTCACATTAAAATCAGCCACCATTTCCAGGCCTTCCATAACCCCCTCGGCGATCATCTCCGTGTACCCATAGGCAGTGACATATGCCAGTACTATCTTGGGTCTGGGATCTTCGTCCGGCGGCGCAGGTGTCGCCCATTCCCTGTAAAGGTCAATCCAGTGCTGAATGTCCTGGCGAATTACCGGGCCATGTCCGGGACAGATGACCTCAATCGGCAAATCCTTGATTTTATCCATGGCCTCCAGCACATAAGGCTTAAATGGTCCCATAATATCATCGAAGTAATTTTTGAACGCAGGGGTAATGTCTTTTTCAATCAGGTCATTGAATACCCGTGGATCTGCATAGTGACTGCCAAAGGAATCACAGGTAAAAATCACCTGGTCTTCCTGCAGGTAGGTATACATTGAGTCCGGCCAGTGTAAGAAAGGGGCGCTGATAAACTTTAAGGTTTTACCGCCCAGATCCAGTTCATCATCCTGATGCACTTCACGGGATGCAAATTTGCTATTAGTAATTTCTTTGAGAAACTTTAGAGCAGTAGGGCTCCCCAGAATCGTCAGGCCAGGGATCTTTTGCAGTAATTTTTCTACCGATCCAGCGTGATCAGGCTCAGTATGGTTCATAATTAAATAATCAATATCCTGCAGCTTAACCACTTTTTCCAGGTCTTCGATATATTCAGCAAAAAACCTCTCCTTAACCGTCTCAATCAAGACTGTTTTCTCGGCACCTTTAATAAGGTAAGCATTATAAGTAGTTCCCAGTTCGGTCGTCATCACGATATCAAATACTTTCAAGTCTGGATCTTGTACTCCTACCCAGTGAACATCATTTCTAATTTTTAATGCCTGCATAACAGCCCTCCTACGCCCAAATTATTCCTATCTACATCATAAGAGTTTTGCTGCCCTTCACACAAGCCTGACGATAGGATTTTTTTCACATAAAATACCATAAGCTAGTTGACACATTAAGTGGCAATAATTATAGTATAAATTAGTTTTGTTTATTGTTGTTATGTTATGTTATGTCGAAGGCCATTAACATTTACATATTATATTTAAATTTTCAAAGTTGTGTTTATTAAATCGCAATAAAAAATAAGCCCTTTCCCCACTAGAGGTATTGTAGCAACATTTCATTCTTACCGTCCACTCTCTAGGGATGTTTGCGAAGTCGCACTACCGGAGCGGTTAGCGTCATCCCTATGTTTTTAATTTGCGGCAAATTACGAATTATTTCTAAGGGTAAAGGCGCTTGCCTATCTAGCACTTTTCGGCCTCTAAATTCATAAAAATGAGGTTTTTATCAATGCAAAATTTTATTGTCTATAACCTAAAATTTCTATTGTAATCGCTACATGATTCACATAGAATTAGCTTAGCATATAACGAATATGCACCTACCCTGAAAACCTGTTTACATGCGGTATATCAAGCATTTTTCCGCTAGGTGTAAGGGTAGTCATATAGATGTCGAATATAGATAAGACATTAATAGAGAAAGGAGGGATATGGATATGGATTACCAGGAGATTCTCGCTAAATACGCGGACATGCCCGGCGGGATGATAGAAGCTTTTCATGCGATCCAGGAAGAACTTAGTTACTTACCCGAAGAAGCTATAATCGAAGCGGCTCAGGTTTTCGGAAAACCAGTGGCTCAGGCTTATGGCGTGGCAACATTTTACTCCATGTTCTCGGTTAAGCCCCGGGGTAAGAATGTTATCAGGATATGCGAAAGCGCACCCTGTCACGTTGCTGGTGCCGCCGAGGTTGTTGCCGCTTTAGAAAAAGAACTAGGAATAAGCATGGACAGCAGTACCGCTGACGGTCGCTTCGCCCTTGAATTTACGGAATGTGTGGGTCAGTGCCAGGGTACTCCCGTAATAACGATTAACGGCAAACCTTACGTGGATGTTTCTCCAGCAAAGATTTCCGGAATATTAGCCGAATATAAATAGGAAATTTAAAGGTTCAAATAAGAAACAAGTACCTGATTTATCAGGAAAGGAGGACATAGAAATGGCCGAGGAAATGCGCATTGTACTGCGTAATTACGGGAAAATTGATCCACTTAAAATAGACGATTATATCGCTCTTGGTGGTTACGATTCACTTAACAAAGCCCGCAGTATGAGCAACCCAGACCTAATTAGTGAAGTAAAAGCATCTAATCTCAGAGGCCGGGGCGGAGCTGGTTTTAACTGCGGCATGAAATGGAATTTTGCCTACCAGGCTCAAGCTGACCAAAAATATGTCATATGTAATGCTGATGAAGGTGAGCCCGGCACCTATAAAGACCGTTTGATCATGGAAAACGACCCCCATACCCTCCTGGAAGGTATGGCAATATGTGCCTATGCTATAGGAGCTACCAAAGGCTATATTTATTGTAGAGGTGAATATCCTTCAGTAGCTAAAACCCTAAAGCTGGCCATCGCTCAAGCCAAAGAAAAAGGGGTTCTAGGAGATTTTTCCATCGAAGTCCGCCTGGGAGCAGGAGCTTATGTATGCGGCGAAGAAACTGCACTTATTGAATCCATCGAGGGCAAACGCGGTGAACCCCGCATTAAGCCACCCTTCCCGCCAGTCATAGGTCTATGGGGCAAACCCACCATCGTTAACAATGTAGAAACTTTCGCCAACATACCGGTAATCGTTGAAAAAGGTTCCGCTTGGTACGCCGCGATTGGCACACCATCCTATCCTGGTACCAAAGTTGTTACCCTAACCGGCGACGTTGCCAACAAGACCTTCTTTGAAGTTCCTACCAGCACTACCATCAGAGAAGTCATCTTCCAATTCGGCGGCGGTATTGCGGCTGGCAAGGAATTCAAAGCCGTGCAAATCGGAGGTACCTCCGGTGCATTTATTCCCGCGTCCCAACTGGATACTCAAATCGGCTTCGATGCCATGACTGCCATTGGCGCAGCTCTAGGCTCCGGTGCGGTATTTGTTCTGGACGAAAGTCGCGACCTGATAGATGTAACTGCTCGGATCGCCAAATTCTTTGCACATGAATCTTGTGGTAAATGCGCCCCTTGTAGAGAAGGAACTATGCGCGTTCATGATTTAATGGATAAAATTAATGGTGGCAAAGGTGTATCAGCTGATATAGCTCTGTTAAATAAACTGGGTCGGGTAATGTCCTACTCCTGTCTATGTGGTCTGGGACAGGCTGCCCCTTCACCGGTTTTGAGCACCATCGAACATTTTTCCGCCGACTATAACGCCAAGTTGATGTAGGAAAGAGCAAAAGGAGTGAAAAAAATGGCTAACGTAACTATTGACGGAATCAAAATTTCCGTTCCTGATGGCTCAACTATCCTACAGGCAGCTAAAGAAGTCGGCGTAAATATTCCTACGCTGTGCTATCACCCTGACCAAGCGGTAAAAGCCAACTGTAGGGTATGCGTATGTGAAGTCGAAGGCAATAGACTTCTGCAAGCAGCCTGTTCACAACCAGTCTTTGAAGGAATGGTAATTAAAACTAGAACTCCCAAGGTCATTGAAGCTCGGAAAACTATTTTGGAGCTTATTCTATCTCATCATCCCCAGGATTGTCTTAATTGCATCCGCAATGAAAACTGCGAACTGCAGAGCCTGGCAGCTGAATACTGTATCCGGGATAATCCGTTTGAGAATAAGGTTAGAGGAATCGCAAAAGACCTTTCCACGCCTTCCCTGTTCCGGGATCCCGACAAATGCGTACTGTGCCGCCGTTGTATCGAGGCCTGTACGGTAATCCAGACCGTTAACGCTCTGGGAATAGAGAATCGCGGCAGTCATGCCATGGTAGTCCCCACCCTGGGCAAAGACCTGATAGACAGCCCCTGTATCATGTGCGGTCAGTGTATCCATGCCTGCCCGGTAGGAGCAATCGGCGAAGTCGAAGACATCGACAAACTTATGGCTGCTATTGCAGATCCTGATACCATTGTTGTTACCCAGATTGCTCCGGCAGTACGTCTGGCATTAGGTGAAGAAATTGGCATGAACACCGGTGATCTGCCCATGGAAGTTTTTGTGGCTGGACTGAAACAAATTGGTTTCGACCATGTACTGCACACTAACTTCACCGCTGACCTGACTATTTTGGAAGAAGGAAATGAACTCCTGACCCGCGTTAAAAATGGAGGCACCCTGCCCATGTTCACCTCCTGCAGCCCTGGTTGGATTAACTTCTGTGAAACTTTCTATCCTGACCTGCTGGACAATCTTTCTACCTGCAAATCACCCCAGCAGATGTTTGGTTCCCTGGTTAAGACTTATTGGGCAGACAAGATGGATATTCCCGCGAAGAAAATCTTCTCCGTATCTATCATGCCCTGTGTAGCTAAGAAATTCGAAGCTGCTCGTCCCGAAATGAACGCCAGCGGTTTCCAGGATGTAGACATCGTTCTGACCACCCGTGAAGTAGGCCGTCTCTTCCGTATGAGCGGTATTGACTTCAAGAAGCTAGCACCCGCTCCCTTCTCCCCCTGGATGGGCGAATATACTGGCGCTGCCGTAATATTCGGAGCTACCGGTGGTGTTATGGAAGCAGCCCTGCGTACTGTTTATGAAGTAGTAATGGAAGAAACTCTAGGAGATGTGAACTTTACAGTAGCCCGCGGTTTTGAAGGTATCAAAGAAGCCGAGGTAGACCTCAATGGACTTGTTGTAAAGGTAGCTATCGCTCACGGCCTTAGCCATGCCAGAATACTCATGGATCAGGTTCGGGCTGGCGTTTCCCCATATCACTTCATTGAGATCATGGCTTGCCCGGGTGGCTGCATCGGCGGCGGCGGACAGCCAATAACCAAAGCCAATGCCAAACGTGTAGAACGCATCGAAGCTATCTACATTGAGGATGCAGCAATGGACGTCAGGAAATCCCATTTGAATAAAGAAGTAACCAAACTTTATGAAGATTTCTTGCATGAACCCCTGGGACACAAATCCCACGAGTTACTGCATACTCATTACCACGCTAAGAACAAAAAATTCTTGTAACTTTTCGTATTCTCTTAGTGATTTGTGTGACCGCTTACTCTGTACTTCTACAGGGTAAGCGGTTTTTACGTTTCGGGTAAAGGAAAAGTGTATGGAATATCTGCCTAGAATCGAGGCTGGTGAGAGAGATTTATTCTTCTAATTGTATGTATGTTAATGGTATTTTTGTTAATATTTACATTTGTTGTTCTAATAAACAAGAGTTTATTACGGCTTGTTGCTAAGCTCATATGGCCAGTTACGGATTTGAAGAAGTGCGTTTCGGGTATTCTATACCGGTCCCTATCCCCCTAGCAAGAAATGCTAAAAGCAGGAAAGCAAGTGGACGTTCTTTCTGGTTCCCTAGGCGTACAAATCTATATTCTGACCCGGCTCGTAAGGCTTAGCCTTAGTAGTAGCTGTTGTCGTTCGGGTAGTGGTTACGGTTTCCCCGCCCGCAACATAAGACTTACCACATTCCGGACAGACCGAGGTATATACCCGAACCGATTGGGCGATAACTTCCTTGTTTTCCGTCCCAGCTTTAGCTCGTTCCCTCTGAACATGTTCTCCCTCATGGGCAGCCACCGCTGCTCCCGCATTTTCGGGCGAAATATGGGTAGGTGCTTTGAAAGACACCCCCGGATCATTGGAACCATCCTGATAGGTTCGCTCCTTGCATGTTTCACATTCCTTTTGTCCAGTTTGTTTCAACATTTTTTCGGAAGCACTGTTCTTCTGGGTAGCCCTCTCTATAGTAGCAGTCTCCATACCCCTGTCGGCCAGGATACTCCTTGAACCGGATACCTTTTCAGCACTAAGGTCTAATCCGACTTGGTTGGGAGAAGCCACTCCACCCAAAGCAGACCTTCCCCCTGCCAGATTTACTCCTGGCATATATTGCGGTTGAGTATACGCGATACGGTCAATCATTGACTGTCACCTGCCCGTACAAATACATTTGTCTTATTTTTCATATTATATCATCCTCGGGGAAAATATTGCCATAATTTTTATCTGCGTTTTCCTTATGTCTATTGCCAATCCCCAGTTGTTTAGCACATAATTAAAGATAGGATTCCATTATGGAACCAACCCAGACACGAAAGCATGGAGGTTTAGCATGGAAAAAATCCTGGTGTTCGCCCCCCATCCCGATGACGATATAATAGGGTGTGGTGGCAGCATTGCCAAACATATACAGCAAGGGAATCAAGTCTCCATCGTATACCTGACCTCAGGGGAGGCTGGGAGCCTGCAATACAGTTCGGAAAAACTGATCCAGATACGAGAAGAGGAAGCCAGGAGAGCAGCCGGCTCACTAGGGGTCACCGATCTAACTTGTTTTCGAAACCCCGATGGATACTTGGAATATAATAAGGAAAACTTGAATCGTATCGTCGCCATAATTCGGTCCAAAAAACCAACTCTGGTATACATGCCACACAACCATGATTCTGTCCCGGATCACCTGGTAACTCACCAGTTAGCACTAGAAGGATGCCGGCGGGCAGCCGGTCCCTGGTTCCAAGAATGTGGTGTGAGTCCTTGGGCAGTAACAAATATCCTGGGATACGAGATCTGGACACCTTTACAAACGGTCGCCCATTGTGAGGATATTAGCGATTTCATGGATATAAAGGTAAGAGCTCTGCAAATGCACAAATCACAAATTGAGCATATCCGCTACGATGAAGCCGTTCAGGGTTTAAATCGCTACCGGGGCATCATGACTGGAAAAGGCAATTACTGTGAGTGCTTTCAGTTGATTCAGGCACAAATATAAAGGCCAAAGGAAAGTAGAATGGAACTATTAAAAAGAAAAATACTTATGATTACTCCGTATCACAGGAGTCAGCGGGGCAACAGCCAGACTAGCGCCCGCCTTCAGATGTTTCTATCTTCGCGGGGATTTATTATTGACCTACTATCACTGGAAGACAATGATTGGCAGGAACAATTACAGCACAATTTGGATAGTTCTAAATATGCCCTGGTACACGGATTTCATGCCCTTCATTTCGGTCAGGTCTTACAAGCAATCTCTGAAATACGTCGGATACCCCTACTTCTTACCACCACTGGCACTGATATTCATTGTGACCTGCTGGGAGCAAAAAAAAATATTGTACTTGAAGCTATGCGGACCGTGCAGAAAATTGTAGTATTCAACGAAGACTTCCATAAAGATCTCCGCACTAATTACCCAGAGTTCAATAATAAACTGGTCACCATCCCTCAGGGAGTATTCCTGGAAACCAGCCCGATTAAGACTCGCACAGAATTGGGATTATCGCTCATCCCCGACTTCGCCTGTTAATCATAGGGGCTGCCATTGATGGCTTGTATAGCCGCCATATTTTAGACCGCATTAGATACCTGAATTGGATCAATTACCTAGGCGAGATTCCCCATGCACAAATGCAGAGTCTCCTATTAACAGGCGATGTGGTCTTAAATACCTCGACCTCCGAAGGTCAGCCCCAGGGAGCCCTGGAAGCTATGAGTCTCGGCAAACCCTGCATCTTAAGCGCAGTACCGGGTAACCTCAAGCTAATCGAAGAGGGTATAGAGGGATTCTATGTACAAGGCGAAGCAGATCTGATCAGTGCCGCAAATACCTTAATAAACGATCCCGCCCGCAGAGCAGCGATGGGTAAAAATGCCCAGAATCTTGTAAAAACCAGTTTTAGCCTTGAACGAGAAATTGACGCCTACAGCACCATATATAATAACTTGTTATCAGACCCAAAGTTATTCTAAGTTAAGTCCCAATTTCTTCAGGAAAGCAAAAAGCTCGGCCTTAATCCTTTCCAAATCGTCCAACGTCTTACCTTCACAGCGCACAATCAGCTCCGGTCCGGTATTAGAGGCACGAACCAGACCCCATCCCCCCGGAAATAGTATCCTGGCCCCGTCTATATCGATGACCTCATATAGATTCACAAAATGCGAACGTACCTTCTCAACCAAATTAAACTTCTCAGCGTCACTGCTCTTAACCCTCATTTCCGGAGTAGAATAATATTCAGGAACGTCTGCCAGTAATTCTATTAAACTCTTCTCGGTATTAGAAAGAATCCTGAGCAACCGAGCGGCCGCATAAATGGCATCATCATAACCATAATACTCATCGGCAAAGAACATATGCCCGGACATCTCTCCAGTAAATACCGCCCCAATCTCCTTCATCTTCGCCTTTATCAATGAGTGCCCGGTTTTATAAATCATCGGCTTTCCGCCCAAGCGTTCAATCTCATCGATCAGGGCCTGAGAACATTTTACCTCGACAATGCAATCAGCTCCCGGGTGCTGAAGCAGAATCTCCCTCCAAAACAGAATCATAAGTATGTCGCCCCAGATATTATTGCCATCAGTATCGACCACCCCTATGCGGTCTCCATCGCCATCAAAACCTATACCCAGATCAGCACCCTCAGCTTGAACTACCCGGACTAAATCTACGCAATTCTCCGCTTTTACCGGATCAGGATGATGGTTCGGAAAATTCGGATCAGAATCGCAATATAGTTCAATTACCTCACAGCCCAGTTCCCTTAAAACTCGGGGCGCAATAAAACCAGCAGTGCCATTTCCACAGTCCACAACCACCTTAATATGCCTGTTGCCTAGCTTAACTCTCCCTATAATCTCCCGAACATAATCCTCAGTAATATCAACCACCCTCAGTTGACCCCTACGCTCGCCTACGCTCTTCTCTCCTTGTTCAACCATTTCCGCTAGCGCCTGAATATCCTCACCATATATGGTTGAACTGCCGAGTAATAGTTTAAAACCATTATCACGCCCAGGATTATGACTGGCGGTAATCATCATACCAGCATCAAATCCGAGATGATGTGAAGCATAATAAAACATAGGCGTTATTACTTCTCCTACGTCCATTACGTCCAAACCTGCCTCCAGCAAGGCCTCCACCACTATATCCCGGAACCTGGACGAGGAGCTGCGGTTATCGCGACCTACGATCATTGTAGTGCGTCCTCTATTGGAAGCATAGCATGCAAAAGCTTGAGCTATGCCTTGTACTGTCAGGTCATCCAGTTCTTCTGGCACCTTACCCCGAATATCGTACTGCCGGAAAACTTCCTTAGTAATCATTTACATCATTCCTTACATTTTTTTGTAGTTAATAATCTATATATTACCATCCCCGCTTTTTCAGAGCAAGAAAACGCCTAGTAGAAGCGGGTCAGATTAAACCCACCATTACTGTCGGGTCCTTTATTCTAACTGGCTACCTTGATATAAAATGATACAAATGCACACCCCTGCGGCAGTCTTTTAACGATTTCAAGGGTAGGGGTGTGCAAATTATTGTTTTATTCTCAGGCTTTTGCATTTATGTGTCAAGTTTCCAATTGGCAAGCCGTTCAATCACGGCAGGGTCCCGATGGTCAAAAAAGCTACTTTCCCCGGTGTCGAGTTTCGCAATTTCACTTATATCCTCGGAGCTAAGAGTAAAGTCGAACACATCGAAATTTTCTTCCATGCGCTCCTTTTCCACGGATTTGGGGATACAGACGATCCCACGTTGAACATGCCAGCGAAGCACTACTTGGGCCACGCTTTTGACATACTGGCCACCGATAGCCTTGAGGGTTTCGTTCTGGAACATATTGCTGCGACCTTCGGCAAAGGGAGCCCAGCCCTCCATCTGCACGCCCTTATCCTGCATCAATTTCCGGTCAGTTTCCCGCTGGAAGAAGGAGTTGACCTCAACTTGGTTGACTGCCGGGGAGATCTCATTAAAGGCAATCAGATCCACCAGGCGGTCAGAGTGGAAGTTGCACACGCCGATAGCCCGAATCTTGCCATCTTTGTAGAGTTCTTCCATAGCCCGCCATGCGCCGTAATAGTCGTTCATGGGTTGGTGGATAAGGTAAATATCCAGATAGTCCAGCCCCAGCTTGTTCAAAGATCGCTGAAACGCCCTTTTCGCACCTTCGTAGTTGGTGTCAGTAATCCACAGTTTTGTAGTGATGAACAATTCCTCTCGAGGAATGCCGCACCGTCTAATTGCGCGGCCCACAGCCTCCTCATTGCGGTAAGACGCGGCAGTGTCGAACAGGCGATAGCCAGTGGCAATGGCATCGCATACAGCCTGTTCGCATTGAGCGGGGTCCTCGATCTGAAAAACGCCGTAGCCCAGCATAGGAATTTTGACTCTATTGTTAAGCGTTACAAATTCCATGATAATCTCCTCTCATTTATAGGATGCGCGGTAAATGTCCATACTATCTTCGTCGGAGACCGGGATCCGGTCGCAGGCGAACAGCCTGCCCGTCGTGGCCCTAGCGTTCTTTGCCAGCGTCTGGAATTCCGTAGTTTGAATGCCATACTTGGACATTTTTAAGTCCGCTACACCGCACGCTTCCTGCAATCTTTCCAGAGCAGCGATAAAATCTCTTGGTTCCCTTGCGTCACGATAGCCCATCACTTGCGCCATTTTGACAAACCGCTCGTCACAGGCGTGTTTGTTGATGAAATGCGTGAAGTACGCCTTGCTGAGCATGATAAGGCCTGCTCCATGAGGAAGCTCCTGGTGATAGGCGCTCATCGCGTGTTCGAGCGAGTGCTGGCTTGTGGTGCGGCCGACAACCATAACATAGCCTGACAATGTGTTGGCGAACGCCATTTTAGTACGCGCTTCAAGATTGCCGCCGTCCCTGACCGCCGCAGGAAGGGCTGCCGCGGTATTCTCAATGGCAGTCAGCGCGAACATATCGCTCATGATGTTTCCGCCTGCAGAAATGTAGCCCTCCATACTGTGGGAGAGCGCGTCCCAGCCTTGATAGGCGGTAAACTCAGGTGGCACGGTAATCATCAGTTCAGGGTCAACGACCGCAAGCACAGGGAACATGCCCTTATGGCCACCGATGCCTGCTTTTTCATTGGTGTCCGGATTGGTGATGACGCCATAAGCATCAACCTCCGAGCCTGTCCCGGCGGTAGTGGTGATGGCGACTACCGGCATGGGGGCATTTGTCACCGGCAATCCCTTCCCGCTGCCACTCGGCACATAATCCCAAAGGTCTCCAGGATTTGTGGCGTTCATGGCCATAACTTTCGCCGCATCGATTACGCTGCCGCCGCCAAGGGCGACAATAAAATCGCATCCGCGCTCTCTGGCTAAGATTGCGCCTGATTCAACTGTGGATTTCAACGGATTGGACTCCACCTGGTCAAACAGCGCGAAATCGACCTTCGCTTGGCGGAGCTGTTCTTGCAAGCGGTCAAGGTAGCCATATTTTCGAGTTGACGTACCGCTGGAGATAACCACCATCGCCTTTTTGCCGGGCATATCCTGCTTGTGCAGATTGCCCAGTTCACCCGCTCCGAACAGCACTCTCGTAGGTGCGTATATATTGAAGTTCATTTTTAGTCATCCTCCTTTATTTCATGTGTTTTTCCCAGAACTTAACCGCATATTCAATCCATCCCTCGGCATCCGTCCCTATTCCCAGACCGAATCCATGCCCGACGGTGCGGTATTTCCGGAACTCCACGTCAATAGCGGCATTGTGCAAGGCGTTGACGCGCCGCTCCATCGTGGCCGGTATAAGCCATTATAACGGTGCCGGGCCATAACCGTGGCTCAACCACATACAGCCAAGACCAATTTCGGAAACAACCACTTCTTTCCCCAGGATAAGTGTTTTCATAAATATACCCGCCTCTTATATGTTATTCCCTGCTTTATACGCTTCATCCATTGCCGTGTTCCCCTGGATATCACCTAACTGCCATGCGCCGGCACCATAGACGACTCCTTTTACTTTTGCTCTAGGCAAGCAGTCAGTGAAACCCCTAAGCCCGTCTATCGTGCGTTCCATCATCTTTTTACTTGCGGCAGCCGTGGCGATAAAATAGAAATCTTTTTTCTTAATTTCCTTATAGCGGGGAAGCGTCCGGTCGATCATCACCTTCATCTGTCCGTCCATCGAATAAAAATAGACCGGGGTGGCCAGAACGATTACTTCCGCATTGACCAGCTTTTCCAGCAGAGCAGCCATGTCATCCTCCTGCACGCATATTCGGCAATCTTTACAGGAGTAACAAGCTTTGCAATACCCGATATTAAGGTCGTGTACATAAATTTTCTCGACCATGTTGCCCGCTTCCGCCGCCCCTTTCGCAAACTGGTCACAGAGGGTGTCTGAATTCCCGCCCTTGCGCGGGCTGCATGACAAAATCAATACTTTCTTACCCATACTTTCCTCCTTGACGATCTATTCTTGTTAACATAGAATTAAGTAGTTCATTAATATTCTACAACTTAAAGTTAACTTTAAGTCAATACCTTTTAAAGCTTTTAAGGAGATGCGCAATGATATACACAGTCGGAGAAATGGCAAAAATGCTGAGCGTAGCACCGTCAACCCTGCGTTACTATGATAAAGAAGGTCTTCTTCCTTTTTTGGAACGCTCCGGTGGCGGTATGCGGATGTTTAAGGATGCGGATTTCGAATGGCTGTTTATTATCGACTGCCTGAAAAAAGCCGGGATGCCGATTAAAGATATCCGCGACTTTATTGAAATGGTGATGAAGGGTGACGAGACCATTGGAGATCGGCTGGAACTGTTCAACAAGCAGCGTAAGGCAGTTGAGGAAAAAATCTCGCAATTACAAGCAACTCTGGACACCCTGAATTATAAATGCTGGTATTACGAAACCGCAAAAAAAGCCGGAACAACAGCGGTACCGAGAGAAATGAACATGGAGGAAGTTCCGGAGCAGATGCGTCACGTAAAGGAAATGCTTCAAAAGGCGCACTCAATATAAAAACTGCCGTTTGAAGACAACGAAAAAGACCCGCAGGAGTAGCAAGCTTTGCGGTTCTTTTTTGTGTGATGCTCATGCCCCGACTTCTGTGCCGTCTTTGAATTGAAACATCAGCCCGCCGCTGACCAAGATAGCCCCCACTAAGACATAAAGACCGCTTCTATAAAACGCAGGAACGGCTTTATTTCCTTATTTTAAGGCAAAATAAAAACCACCTGCCGACAGAAATAATTCTATCAATAAATGGTAGTTAAAATGGTCGGGATGACAGGATTCGAACCTGCGGCCTTCTGGTCCCGAACCAGACGCGCTACCAAGCTGCGCTACATCCCGACGCAAGCATCATTTTACCTTAAGGCGAGAATTAATTCAAGCACTAAGTGCTTTTCATTTCTTATCTCATAGTAGCTTGATGGTATATAACGCCTAGGAAGTTGGAAAAAATCACTCCACAATAAAAGATAAACACTCCGCCTATGAATCCGACAAAGGGAATACCAAGCAGGAGGGCTACTCCCAGAATTAAACCCACTGTGGCTGCTAAGTAGCCTAAGACATAGAAGTTAAACACCCGGCTCGCCAAGTAGAATATTTCTCCCAGGCTGAAGGCATCCTTTATATTCCTGCGCATAGCATAGTTGGCAATGGCCATCGGAATAATAAGTCCCATTATGAATATGATTATGGAAGCTAGTACAATCCCTATACCGGGAATAATAGCTATGAGGGAACCTAAAACCAGGGGGATAGCAAGATACGCCAGAGATATAACAAATACCATGAATCCGTCTCGGAATAGTTCCGACCAGTTATCCCAATCAGGCAGATTGCGCCGGCCCCGCCAGCCATAGTTAATGCTTCTGACAAAATATCCTAAGCTTAAAAAGTTCAATATAGGAATGATCGTAATAACACTCCCCAACAGCATTTTTACCAGCCATTCCCGATCTTCAAAAGGAAAGCCCAGCAATTGTTTTAAATCAGTCATAATTTCCCCCCTCGATATATTATATACTGATTGCATATGGTAAGTATGCTCTTCCGGGCAAAAAAAAGAGGGGCTTACTTGCCCCCGAATTGTTTTTAGTTGTGGTGTCGGTCTTTATATCGTTCTTTTACCTGTTCTACTCTCTCAGACCAAAATTGAATCTTTGCCATGGCATCATCTTCACCCGCTGAAGCAACCTTTACGACTTCCTTATCATTGATTTGGATGCCGATGTTATAATATCCATTTTCATCAGAGCGTATAAGCAGACCAGGCACTTGATCTTTGTCTAGCAGTCCGATTTTAAACTCATCCATACTTAATATTGGGGTCTCAATGCTTTGAATATCAGTCATACTCCGCCTCCTTTGTGGGAATTGGGATTACCTTGCGTAATTTCCCGAATTATTTTTCACATTATGTTGACGCTGGAGAGTCTGGATCTGTGGCACCCATGTCTGTAGCTTTTCATTTATGTTACTTTCTGTAGCCTGATCAACAAACAATACCTGGTCTTCAGCGAGCTGCACCCCTAGATTATAGCAACCCTGCTGCATATCCGAACTGACCAGTAGCCCTTCATACTCTTCTTTAGCATATAGTCCGTCCTTTATGAAATCTTTTTTGCTTACAATTGATCCTCTTTTATCTTGCATTTCGTATCCTCCTTTATCCTTGCATTCTTACTTGAACTTATTTTCTCCTTAAACTAATTTTTTATGTAGTTGGTAAATTTTATTTTAAATTATTAGAGGCAAGGGGATAAGGGGTAGTTGGTAAAGCATAGGAAGATAGAGATCGGTAAATATGTGTGCAATGTTGCTCAGCAAAAGTAGGGGAGGAATATATGAAAGCAAGGATTGACTACAATAATTGGAGCAGTTAAATTAAATTGATAATTTGGGTATCTGGGACCCGATTAGCTGGTCGATTAGGCGTTGTTTTTGAGATTTGCTTAGCCTTTTTATCTGGTACTCCCTTTGCATAGCTTCACTCTTGCTGGGCTGGCTTTCTAGGTATACCAGTTCCACAGGGGTTCGCCCGCGGGTATACTTGCTGGCCAAGCCCTCTTGGTGTTCTGCCAGCCGCCGGTCGATATCGACGGTGTAGCCGGTGTAGTAGGTGTTATCCCGACATTTTAAGATATATACATAAGGCACTAGCTGCATCTCCTTATTTAGTGGATGGTGTATAGTGGATAGTTTCCGTGACCGGGGGAGGTACTCTCGACACGCTCCTTGCCTTCTGTACACAAATTTAAAAGGAGCGGAAAAGTTTATTTCCCGCTCCTGTACTTCCTAGCTTTTATTAAAAGCGATGATGGCTCACTTTCAATGGCAGGTTAAATTTATGGGTAATCGAACTGGCGATTTCTTCTATGTCAATCAGGGTGACATCGATTACCAGACATTTTAACTTGGCGTAAATCCGGTATGCATTGTCCAGTTCTTCAGCCACCAAATCATCCAGACTGTCAATATCCTGGGTTAGGTCAAAACTACGGGCTCTCTCTTTCCTTAATTCTAGCAAAGTATCTATGTCGATGGTCAAGCCTACCATCGGCACTTTACCTTTTAATTCCATAATCTCCTTGGGGATCTCGGTATCCATCACGATAGGGAAGTTAGCAACCTTCATTCCCAGGTTGGCCAGGTGCATGGATAGGGGGCTTTTCGATGTCCGGGGCAATCCCAAAATAATCAGATTAGCCTCATGAATGGTATCCATATTTATTCCATTATCGTGATCAATGGTATACTCTATGGCTTTTACCCGGTTGAAGTACTCATCGTCTTTTTTATGAGTCAGGCCAATAATATTGGTGGGTTCCAAACCGGTTTTCGTTTGTATTGCATTGAAAAGAGGCTGCATTACATTGACCGCCGTAACCCCATTTTCTTTAGCTTTATTTTCCATAAAATCAGCTAGTTGGGGCTTTACCATCGTATATATGATAATAGCATCTTCATCCATCGCCCGATTTATAATTTGCATTACTTGATCTTCTTTGGTTACGCGGGAAAAACGGGTAATACTTCTCTCAATATCGAACTGTAATACCGAGGCCACCGCAATTTTCTCTGCAGTCTCGCCTACCGAGTCGGATACAGCAAAAATATGCAATTCTCCAGACATCTTATACTCCCCCTTTATTAATTATCATGCCGTTTCGCTCGTGCTAAGATTTAACTCTACTCTATATTTATTCGACCATTAGGTGCATTTATCCTCTTTTTAGAAAGATAAAAGTAATGCTAATATCGAACCCTACTATATTATACAACAAGCAGTATGGCAACGGTACGCTTCTTTTACATGCCCTCAGGAAAGGTCAATAATTGTTAAAAAACTGTCTTCTTGCCTGTTACTGGGGCAATACCGGCTGAGACAGATTTGTAGTCGAAGGCGGAATTGTATTCTGGGGCGACTGGTTTTTCCCATCGCTAGTATTTGGAATAACCGGCGAAGGGGTCGGAACAGTATTAGGGCCGGGGGCAGGTGTAGGAGTCGGCTGAGGAACAGTGCCCGGTGCTGCACCCGGTCCCTGGGGAGCAGGTGTTATCGGCGTAGCAGGAGTCTCTACAGGTGCTTCTTCAACCACAGGAATGAATGGCTTCTCCCTAAAAACCGACTTTTTAATGAGACTGTTCATATAGTCTCTCCATACCGGACCAGCTACCGTTCCCCCATAGGTCCCAAAACCTTTTATTTCCGTATTATCGCTGTTCCCTACCCAGACTGCAGTTACGAGTTCGGAAGTATAGCCCACATACCATAAATCCTGACTAGTATTTTTGCCACTCCGCCCTTCGGTGGTTCCAGTCTTTCCTCCGCTATTAATGGCGATCTGAGCATTGCTGCCTGTCCCTTCACTCACCACCGCCTTTAGTATACTATCCATTGTTGTGGCGCTATTGCTTTTTATAACTTGTTTGGAGCCGGAACGGTCATCATAAATAACTTTTTTGCTGGCATCCACTATTTTTATCACGGTAAAAGGCTCTTCGTGCCTGCCTTCAGTTGGAAACACTGAGTACGCGGAAGCCAACTGCAGGGGAGATATCCCTCGACTCATCCCCCCCAGAGCCAAAGCCAGGTTATGATCCTGTTTATCCACCGTGCTAACGCCATAATCAACCAGGTACTTAACGGCCTTTTCCACCCCTAACTTGTTCAATACCTCCACCGAGGCAACATTGTAAGAATGCACCAAACCATCCCTTACCGTAACCTTGTCCGGGCTGGCTGCATAGTTGTCCGGACTATATCCGTTAAAATCACGTTTACTGTTATTCAGAACCGTATCTGGTTTAATGATCCCCTCGTTTATGGCCGCCGCGTAATACAGGGGTTTGATAGCGGAGCCAGGTTGTCGAGGATTTATGGCCATATTTATCTGATTAAGGTCCCAGCTAACCCCACCTACCATAGCCATGATTCCTCCTGTGACTGGATCTATGGAAACAAGGGCTATGTCCTTGGCTGTAATCCCTCTGCTCTTAAAAGAATTGGCATTATTTACCACTGATGCCTCAGCCGAAGTCTGCATCCGGCTATCTATAGTGGTATATATCTTCAACCCACCTCCGTAGAGTTTCTGCGCCCCGACCATATCCTCCAGCAATGCACTGAGGTATGACATGTAGTATGGATGGTTGTTGGGATTCTGGCTAAACTTCTTAATATTGAGTTTTTGTTTCATTATGTTCTGCCCTTCAGAGTCCGATATGATGCCTTGCTCAACTAATAGATCCACCACCGTTTGCTGACGTTGCTTCAATCCTTCCAAGTTGCGTTCAGGCGAATAGAATTCCGGGGATTGAATAATACCTGCCAGCATGGTCATCTCGGCTTTGTTCAGCGCTGATAGGTCTTTGCCAAAATATGAATTGGCGGCGCAGGCCATGCCCGAGCAGCCCCGTCCTACATAGATCTCATTCAGATACATATTGAGGATGGCATCTTTGGTATACTTCCCTTCGATGGCGGTGGCAATAAATAGTTCTTTAATTTTGCGGCTATAGCTCTTTTCTGTAGTCAGAAACAAGGTGCGTGCCAGTTGCTGAGTAATGGTGCTCGCACCCTGAGCTTTGGAGCCTTCCTTCAGGTCGTTATATATGGCCCGCCCTATGCTTTTGGCGTCGAACCCGGAGTGTTGGTAGAAACGGCGATCCTCCACCGCTACCACAGCATCCTTAAGGAATTTAGGGAAATCCTCGCTATATTGTCGTTGGTAACCCAGTTTGCCCATTACCTTCTGGTCGCTATAGTAGACTATGGTTTGCTCCTGGATTTTATATTCCCAGCTGTTTATCCCGGTAAAAAATTGGGCAATTTTAGGCGTGGTCTGAGTCAGAGAAACTCCTACATAGAAGAAAGCAGCAAATATAATCAATCCAGCTATTACCATAAGAAATTTCAATAAATTCTTCATCTCATCCGTACTCCTCATTTTAGTGGAAACCCACTATTCTTTTATTATTATATAATGGATAAACCTGATTATCTAAATAATATTATATTCGCCGCCAAGAGAAAATGAGTACTTAACGATTATTCTACGCAAAATTTTCTATAATTCTTGCTATTAACATAAATAGAAGTTTATTCCGACCTCAATATGCTTTACAATAAATAGGGTGTCTGTTTTTGTCTAATATACAAATAGGGATTTACCCAAACTGGTATGGATATCTATATTTTCCACTAATCAATATACGAGGAGGACCATCTAATGGAAAAAAAGACTCCGGATAGCCAAGTAATTGTTGTTACCTCCGGCAAAGGAGGGGTTGGGAAAACCACCACTGTTGCCAACTTAGCTACCGGCTTAGCCAAACTTGGCTATAGCGTAGTGGTAATGGACCTGGATATTGGCCTAAAGAAACTGGACTTAATTCTAGGCCTGGAAAATCGAGTCATATACGATATTATTCAGGTGGTAGAAGGGGAGTGTACGCTGAAGCAGGCTCTCGTTAAGGACAAGCGTTTTCCCGCCCTCTATATGTTGCCGGCAGCCCAGACTAGAAATAAGGATGATATTACAACTACGCAAGTGGAAGCAATATGTGAAGAACTCAAGCCGGATTTTGACTTCATTTTTGTTGACTGCCCGGCAGGAATTGAGCAGGGCTTTCGCAACGCCATTGCTGCCGCAAACAAGGCCATTGTCGTGACCAACCCAGAAGTATCTGCAGTTAGGGATGCCGACCGCATAATCGGAATGCTGGAATCCGCTGATTTTAAGGACATTAAGCTGCTAATAAACCGCCTCCGACCAGAAATGGTACGCAGCGGCGATATGCTAAGCATAGAAGATCTGATGGAGCATCTATGTATAGAGTTGCTAGGGGTGGTACCTGAAGATAGGAGCGTCGTAATTTCCACTAACCGGGGCGAACCCATAATTCTTAACGATAATTCTTCGGCAGCTCAAGCCTTCAATAACATTGTACAGCGTTTGCTGGGCAATAATGTGGAATTAATGACCTTGGAAGAGGATTCTTTCTGGCGCAAACTTAAACGCAACCTGGGTTTTAAAAACTAGGGAGAGGAAGGTAGCAGACCGTGTTTGAATTTTTAAAAAAAGTATTTGCCCGCGAGGAAAATTCTAGCCGCAATAAGGCCAATGATCGGTTGCGATTGGTTCTGACCCACGACCGCATCGGCGCCTCTTCTCAGTTAATGGAGACTCTACAAGAAGAAATAATCGCTCTTATTGCCAGCCACGTTGAAATAGAAGGCACTCCCGAAGTGCACTTCATAACGGAAGGCAGACGAACCGCGCTGGACATAAGTATCCCATTAAAAGGTAGGTAGATGAGTTTGGCTAAAATTGATATTAAGGGTGTGAACAAAAGCTTAGTTTTTGTTTTCTCCAGCGGTAGTGGGGAGGAATACGCTTCTCTCCTAAAGAATAGATTTGAAAGTAACCGGCAGCTTTTCGAAGGATCTCCAGTGCTTTTTCAAGGGGATGGGCTGCAGCAACTGTCCCGGGAAGAGGTTGCCACCCTGCAGCGACTGTGCCTGGATTACGGTATGATTTTACATAATGTCCATGTCCCCGGTCGAGGGGAAAAGCCTGCCGGTGAGGATATGTTTATCTACCGTACTTTGCGCAGCGGTCAAAATCTGCACAGCGAAGGCTCCATGATTATCTGGGGTGACGTTCATGAAAGCGCAGAGCTTACCGCAGCCAAGGATGTGATCATTCTGGGAAAGCTGGAGGGGATTGCCCACGCCGGTTGTTACGGAGATGTAAACAGTACAATTTTTGCCCTAAACTTGTCTCCCAAGCAATTGCGCATCGGGGATAAAATATCTAGGGCATCCGGCAACTACATCAAAAATCCTGTTCCCCAGATTGCCTATACCGAGGGTGATAATATCTGCATCAAAGAATACAAACCCAGATAAAATAACAGGATAAGTTGGTGCTTGACACCAGAGGAAGGAGAATGAGCAGATGGATACTAACCTAGCACCGGAGTCCACAACTGTAAAGCAGGAGGCTAAAACCGGCTTCAACTTTAAGAAGTGGCTCCTCCCACTTTTTCTGGTGGCCTTAATACAGTTGTTGGTCATGATTGGAATCTTTGCCAGGCCGGAGATGACCCTCTATGACTCCTGGTTTCGCTTTAAGGGGGCAGAGAATCCCGGCGAAAATGTAGTGGTGGTAGCTATTGACGATGCATCCGTAAGCCGTATCGGTCCCCTGGCCTGGCCCCGGACGGTTCACGCTGACCTCTTGGAAAAGCTAAGCCAGGCAAAAGTAGTAGGCTTCGATCTTACTTTCAACTCAGAAAAGGATACCCAAGAGGACGAGGCTTTCGCCGAAGCTATTGCCCAACACGGTCGGGTTGTCTTGGCTAGCAAACTGACCTTTGGCAAAGATGAAACGGGCGAGATAATGGAGGGTTTAGAAGCACCCCTTGAAAATCTTATGATGGGGTCAGCCGGAATCGGCTTTGTGAATACTCCTGTCGAAGCAGATCAGGTGGTAAGACGGCTTTCCATGGTAGATGTAAACCTTTTTGACATGCCGTTCCCGTCTTTCGCTCTAGCTACATACCTTGTGGCAGCAGACTTAAACCCCAATGATATTAGCTTGATGCCTGGATACCTCGTGGTCAAAGACCAAAAAATACCTATAAATGATTCCAACCAAGCCATGCCTACCTTCTACGGACCGACTGAAACCTTTAAAACCATAAGTTATGCCGACATTATTAAAGGTGATGTAAGCCCGGATTACTTCAAGGATAAAATCGTATTGATCGGGGCAGCTACTGCCGAAGATCATGATGTATACGCAACACCCTATTCCACTAGTAACATGGTTAAGAACGGCTCCCGAGCAGCACCGGGAGTAGAAATCCATGCCAACACAGTACAAAGTTTCCTGAACTCCAGTTGGTATCGCCAGGTAGGGTCAGGCTATAACTTCCTGTTCCTATTCCTCATGGCCATCCTGACCACCCTGGTAGTTTCCGGGCGCGGACCTGGGTTGGGAATGATTGGCACGATGGGTGTTGTGGCAGTCACAGTAGGTACTGTTTACTACTTATGGAACGCCAACCATTTGTGGTTGAATCTAGCGGCTCCGCTGGCAATTATCTTCCTCACTTATGTGGTGGTAACTGCTACTGACTTTATCACGGCCGAAATGCAGCGCCGCAAAACCAAAGCCATGTTCTCCCGTTATGTCTCACCAGATGTAGTTGACGAGCTTATGGCCAATCCCGATCAGATGGCACTGGGCGGCAAGAAACAGGTGGTTACGATAATGTTTACCGATATACGAGGTTTCACCGCCTTCAGTGAGAATAAGGATCCGGTTGATGTTATTTCCCGTTTAAACGAATACCTCACCGCGCAGACTGATGCTATCCTAAAACACGGAGGTACTCTGGATAAGTACATGGGGGATGGTGTGATGGCATTTTTTGGAGCTCCTGTCTACTATGAAGACCATGTTGAAAGAGCAGTTAGGGTGGCTCGAGATATTCAGGAGAGGGTAGTCGAACTGAATAAAAAATGGGCCGAAACAGGTGATCTCCCCCTGCTGATAGCAGTAGGTATTAACACCGGTCCGGTAGTGGTAGGTAACGTAGGCAGCCCTGAACGTATGGACTATACCTTGATCGGTGAAGATGCCAACCTGGCTTCCCGGGTAGAAGCCCTGACCAAACTCTTTGAAACCCTGGTACTGGTTTCAGGACGTTCTTACGCTCTGCTCCCGGAAGGCGAGCTCAAGGATTCCCTCACTTATGTAGGGGAAGAACTGGTCAAAGGTTTTACCAACCCCATCAAGGTTTATTCTTTCACCGATATGAACTTGACCTTCGAAAAATCAACCGATAAGGGGTATAAGTAAATAAATCATAAAAGCACCCGGGTGTATCCATTAATACACCCGGGCCTTCTTTTTATTTCTTCATTTTGGTTAACTATTTTGATGCTCAGCGATCAGTCTATCTTTATACTCTCTGCCAAAGAGAGAAACCCGATATCCGAAAAATTTATTACTCTGGGTCTAATTCACAACGGTTACTCCGGCAGTTTGTAGGGTATCTATGTTAGTGCTCTGCGAACTCAGGGGGTTGTTGCTTATGTTTACATAGTCATTAGATCCCAATCCTCCTGCCAGACAGTTAGTAGCCAGGGATGTAATGTCGGTGATCAGGTTGTTCTCCAGGTGAACCTCTCGCAGTCCCAGCTTATTGTTTAGAACTGAGATATCAGCGATCTGGTTGCTAGTAGCCCATAGCACTTTCAGTTCACTCATACCAGCAACAGATAGATTGCTCAATTTCGCACCGGCTGATCCCAACCCGTCTATATGAAGTTCTTCCATATTTGTCATATCTGCAATTACCTCAATAGCTGTATCAACATCTTCAACTGGATTATCCCACATTGACAGGTTTTTTAACCCATTCAAGTCGGCCAGAGCCGAAATATAAATTACCTGATTGCCACCAAAATCCAATGCTTCCAAATTAATCAGGTTCTCTACCGGTGAAATATTAACTATTTCGTTGTCCTTAACACATAAATATTTGAGGCTGGTTAGTCCAGACAAAACACCTATATTAACTATACTATTATTATCTAAGTGTAAATCCATAAGGCTGGTTTTGCCCGACAAAGCAGATATATCGCTGATCTGGTTGCCCGTTGCCCACATTACTCTCAGACTATCCATACTGGCCAGTGCCTCAAGGCTGCTTAATTTCGCACCGACTGATCCTAACCCGTCTATATGAAGCTCTTCCATATTTGTCATATTTTCAATTACCCCAATAGCTATATCAACGTTATCAACTGGATTATCCCACATAGACAGGTTTTTTAACCCATTCAAGTCAGCCAGAGTCGAAATATCTATTACCTGATTGCCACCAAAATCCAATGCTTCCAAATTTATCAGGTTCTCTACCGGTGAAATATCAATTATTTCGTTGTATTTGATACACAAATATTTGAGGTTGATTAGTCCTGACAAGGCACCTATATTAACTATACTATTATTATCTAGGTGTAGATCCATAAGGCTGGTTTTGCCCGACAAAGCAGATATATCGCTGATCTGGTTGCCCGTTGCCCATAGAGATGTCAAATTACTCATACTACTCAAATCCGATAGGCTGCTTAATTTGGTTGGTGATCCTATATTATCTATATGAAGCTCTTCCATATTTGTCATATTGGCAATTACCCCAATAGCCGTATCAACGTTAGCAACTGGATTGTCCCACATTGACAGGTTTTTCAACCCATTCAAGTCGGCCAGAGCCGAAATATCTGTTACCTGATTGCCACCAAAATCTAATGCTTCCAGACTAATAAGGTTCTCTACCGGTGAAATATTAATTATGTCGTTGTCTTTGATACACAAATATTTAAGGTTGGTTAGTCCTGATAAGGCACCAATGTTAACTATACTATTATTATCCAAGTGTAGATCAACAAAGCTACTTTTGCCCGACAAAGCAGATATATCGCTGATCTGGTTGCCCGTTGCCCATAGAGATGTCAAATTACTCATACTACTCAATGCCGATAGGCTGCCTAATTTGGTTGGTGATCCCATATTATCTATATGAAGCTCTTCCATATTTGTCATATCTGCAATTACCTCAATAGCCGTATCAACGTTAGCAACTGGATTGTCCCACATAGACAGGTTTTTCAACCCATCCAAGCCATCCAGAGCTGAAATATCTGTTACCTGGTTGCCACCAAAATCCAATGCTTCAAGATTAACCAGGTTCTCTACCGGTGAAATATTAATTATATCATTGTCTTCTATACTTAAATATTTAAGGTTGGTTAGTGCAGACAAGGCATTTATATCGCTGATATGGTTGTCCTGCAGATCAAGTATAACCAGGTTAACTGCATATTCCAGCCCGCTCAAGTTGGTAATTCCCAGTCCAGAAGCGGAGAGGGAGGTTAAGCTGGCCATTTCCGCCCTAGTAATTGTCCCAGCCGGTTTGTTAAGCACTTCCCTGATGACCCCCTCAAGCTGGTTATCACCTAAATAGACGCTTTGGTTATCAATAGCAGGGCTGCTATCACCATCGTTGTTGGAGTTCGAATTACCGTTGGGCTGCTCACTTGCATTTTGGGCAGCACTTTCAAGTGCTGAACTTAGCAAGCTCTCCAAAGAGGGAGTGCTCACCGATGGTGTGGTTACTGGCGGTGCTGGAACCACAGGTGCCGTTGAACCTACTACTGCCGGAGGCGGTGGAGGGGGTATAACCTCTTGATTAGCTTCCATTATCTGAGCAGTAGTATTTATCCAGCTTTGTACGGCCGTAAATAACTGCACCTGCTGTGTATTCATCGGAGCAGAAGGTGCTGGCGGAGCACTCGCGGTGGTTACTTGAGTTCCCTGTCCCTGGGTCAAGGGCACAGTGACTCCTCCATTGGTTACTTCTGCATTTCCGATCAGACAGCTAACGCTGGATTGTCCACTGGGACTTACGTTCATCATTACAAATGTTCCTCTGATGGCGGCGACGCCCCATGGCATATCTACTTTTACTTTTACTTTTTTTGTATCGGCTACTTTCCACCAAGGCAGAGCCTCATTATTATCCGCTAACAGCTCCCAGCCTTCCAGAGTGGCAATTAGCTGCTCATTTATCTGGTATAGCTGTCCGGTCTTTTTGGTTTCATTGGGGCTGGTGGTTGTTTCTTCACTCTGCCCTTCATTTTTGGTAGCCAGGGCGCCGAACATGGTGCCCTGTTTTAACTGCAGGTTTAACCAATCTACAGCGATTCCCTCACTGCCATCTTTTTTGATGTATTTTCTTCCCAGAGATTCTTTGATGCTTATCTCCGTGTTTTCTTTTATGAGCATGCTGCTGCCGTCCGGATAGCTTAACTCGCAACTGCTGTTTGCTCCAGTTGTTATTATGTCTCCAGAGTTTACGGTGGTTTCCTTCTTTATCTCTTGTTCAACTCTATTAGTACTTTTAATCTTTATCTTTCCACTAATTGATTTTATTTTTCCAGGCAGGCTGGTGCTATTTAGACCGGGATCTTTGGTTAATAGTAACCCTAATGCGTGTGCCATATTAATTCTGGTGAATGCTTCATCAGGGAGGTATTGTTTGCCATCAGAACTGATTCCTACCATACCTGAGGCCAGTCCAACTGCTACTGCCGGGGCTGCCCAATAGGTATTATTTATGTCGCTTAACTGGGGTAGTTCTGCTCCTTTAGTAGGCTGTTTAGAGACCTGTAATGTAAGGCTGATACCCTCGGCGCGGCTTAGTTTTTCGTCAGGCTCAAAGCTTTGGCCGGGGTAACCGCTCATATATCCTGTTTGGGCAACTGCAGCTATATAATCTCTAGCCCAGTGGTTTTGGGGTACATCACTGAATGGCATCGGCAATCTGGAATCAACATTAAGACCGACGGCTTTGACGATCACGACGGCAGCCTGGGCTCGGGTTATCCCTTCATTGGGATGATATCCTCCATCGGGGTAGCCCGTAATGATGCCTTTACCTGCCAGATAATTTACATAGATAACATTGGCATCACTGGAGGATACATCGTTAAACTGGGACAATACTGTTGACTCATCTTCATTTTTTACCGTTTCTGCTGCTCTGGCAGGATTGGCTAAGGCTAATGATATGCTTAAAAGAAATAATATGATCCCACCCAGTGTCCCTATTTTGTTCCTTAATGTGTACATTTTTTACCCCTTTCTTATAATATTTGCTTGAGGGTTTTGTAAGCGACGAAAGCAGGGGGTGAAGTCCTTTTTCGCCTTCAAAAAGCCCCAGTTTTTCCGAACTAATTAATATATAAAACTCTCACATAAACAGGTGAAGCTGCTGTGGCTTCTATTTTTATTTGCATTACATATAAATACATTTTCTCTATTAAAGGGTAATTTCCTGCAAAAAATCACATTTATATATTTAAGTTACGCCTTTTTGCTATAACCAAAAGGGTCCATTACGTTTTAATCTTATAACCTGTTGCCGGAAGGAGAATTGCAAAATCGTTTGCACTGGGTTAGTGAAGAGTTAGTGAATGGCTTTACCCTTCCCATTGGTTGCTACTCATTAAAAGATATGAACTTGAGCCTTGAATAATCAACGGATAGAGTTTATAAGTAAGAAAGTAAAAAGCCCGGGTGTGATTGAATGACACACCCGAGCTTTTTTAACCCTAATATTTTCATCGCTTCTAAATTCTTTCTAGTTTGATTTGGTTGTACTGTTACTGTTGATACTTCTGTAGGGTTACAGCAATAGGTGCTGAAACCGCTACTCCTGAACCTATTACGGCAGCTGGATGTATAACTGCACTCATTTGTATGTCCGCATCAATTGCTGCACTTGCGGGAACACTTAATGTAACTACTAATTTCCCACTACTGTTTGCTACTGTGTACTCCATCCCTGCTGGCAGTGAATCAAATGTGATTACATGGGTAGGTGTCCCGAGATTCTCTTTCAATTCACAATTTGTTAAGGTGAATTCAAACACGTCATCGACTTTTGCAGTCTTGTTGTCTTCCTGCATCATAACATTTGTATCATTTTCGTTTGTACTTACAGTAATTGGTACTGATACTGTTACCGTAATCTTGTAGTACAACTTGGTTCCGTCTTGCGCGGTTACTAATAACCAGATTACGTCATTATCAGCCACTGTAAGGGTTGTATTG
>PHAA01000004.1 GCA_002840245.1 Firmicutes bacterium HGW-Firmicutes-15 | reverse complement strand
AAATAGAATGCGGTAAATGATAGCAATAAAAGCCGAACAGATTATTATAGTCTGTCCGGCTTAATTTTTATAGGCACTCTGTTATTAAGCGCTTACGGTATAGAGTCTGGTTCAGGGAGAATAAGGAGAAAAATAAACAAAGCCGGAACAATTGAGCAGATTATTTATGTTGTTAAAGCAATATTAAATGCCGGAATCGACGTGAAGGGTTATTTTATGTATGGTTTTCCAAACGAGACGCTAGAAGATTTCGATATGACATATTCACTGGCGGAAGAACTGAAAAGTATATCAGACCATACACAAGGGAACTTTAGATGCAGCGTTTTTCAGTTTCGGCCATATCATGGTACTCAATTGTATGCTGAAATTATTCAAAATGGTCGAATTATTGACTCCATAAAAGCGAATGAAATTATTAATCAACTTCCAGGGCGTTCTCAGTTCAATTTTCAATCTGGCAACTATAGTCAAGTGGACTATGAAACCTTGAATCGCTATATTCTAAAAACGCAAAACCTGTCAGGGGAGATTTTATATGATTGAAAATATTAAAGTATGTTCAAAGTGTAATTTATGTAATAATCAAGAACCATTACTTGATGATATGAAGGCATGCCAAGTATTTTGGGTTGGACTTTCCGCAAAGATGGTTTCTGGTGAAAATGAGATACCGCTTTCACCAACAACAAATTCTGGCAAATTGATCAGCAATGTGGAAGAACAGTGTTCTGGAGTAACCACCTATAAAACAAATTTAGTGAAATGTGTTCCTCTCGATGAACGGCAAAAGCTACGGTATCCTAATCGAAAAGAGATTGATATTTGCTTTCCCAATTTGGAAAAAGAAATAAAGGAACTTTTGCCTCAAATTGTGTTTTTACTTGGCGAAAAAGTAACAACTACTATCAGTAAGCATTTCCATCTCGATTTTACTAATTGGGATGAATTTAATTATAGTTTTAAGGAATACAACGGGACATATTATGTTCCCATCCATCATCCCTCTTATGTTTATGTATATAAGCGTAAACAACTTGGATTGTATATTAAAAGTATTGCTAGTCTTATTGAAATGCTTCTTTAAATTAAACGCCCATTCCTTGGTGTGATTCTTGATAAGGCGCTTGATTTCTCAATTGGAATTATGTTATCCGTTTCCATTAATATTGATTTATTTTTGGAGGTTAGCATGCTATCAATTATCTCAATGATTTGCGTAGCGGTGGAGACAGCACTCCTGGAGCGGTCTGGTTGACATGTTTCCAACTACGGGAGAAAGAGATTTTATTTGATATGATCATCGTAAAGTTTGGGAGAGAGTGCAGAGGGGTTCGATTCCCCTCTCGCTCCACCATTATTTTAATAATTTTAAGAAGGATTGATAAGCTAACTTTTAAGTTAATGCCTGAACAATTAACCTTTTATTTATACGCTTGGCTACTCCTTTATACGGATGATCGCCAAAATGGTTAAATCGATCGAAATTAAAATCACTTCTTGATCTCATAAGTTCAATATTCCAATGCCCTTTTTCGGCCAATTTATCTAAAGCGAAAATAATGATATCTTCCAAATCAGCTTCTTCTTTGGGATAAACTAATAATGTTGATACGCCTTTCTTATTTACTTCTAAAACACAAAAGCGCATTCCACTTGGTAATTGTCCAATTATTACAGCACATTCGCGAGTCTGTCCATACTCGTCAGTTGAAGCAGCACCCGTTGGAAGGTTTGTAATCCCTTTATTAAGTAATGTAGCGAACACCGGTTTTTGCGTGATAATATTAATAGCTGATAGAAAATGATTTAAGCTTTCATGTCGTGTTGTTGGCACAATATTCAAACAAGTAAATTCTATACCTCGATTCTCACCAAAATCACGTGGTCTTCCTGCATTGACGGAAATCATATCTGATTCGGTTTCATTTGAACGAGCATTTTGAGATTTTTCTATATTTTCGCTATTGGATAAAGATTTACGCTTACTAGTATGTCGTTTAACAGCAACTGCTTTCGAATATTCAATAGAACACATTGGTATTGAATAAATTAACGGTTCTTCACCCGGCTTGGAACCATCTTCATTATCAATAATAGCAGTAATAGTATTTTTAGCACCTTTACCCGACTGGACATTATTCTCTCCTCTAGAATTAGACTGATAATATAAAGGGGATGCATAATCAATATTATCAAAAGGATGATCCAAACCGCTAATACCAGTTATTTCCATTATCAGAATGCCGTTTTTCAACTTTAAGCCTCTGAAAGACCATGTGTGTGTCCCATCTAAAGGAGGTTCTGCCTGGAGAATGATTGCTTCCTTTATTTCTATATCATTTGTTTTTCGAAGTTGAATATTTTTGTTAATTGATTTCCAGCCTTTTAATGCTACTTGATTTTTACTTACCCATACTAAGTGTCTTATATCATCATCTTTTAGCAAAGCATGAGGCCACTCGGAGGTTAGTTGTAGCTGAATTGATTTATCGATCAAATGAGTAATTGTATCGATATAAGATTCGGGTTTATTGGGATCCATTATGGCTAATGTCATTTCTTTCGACCTGGCATAATAAGCTTTGATTATTTCTATGCATGGGACATAATAATCAATATCCTTTATTGAAAACTTCCAAATAAATTCATCAATTATCCATTTTTTTGAATGAAGATAATATTTTATCTCTTGCCCCATATCTATCGCTTTTATTATTTTGCCTTTAACGTAGCTTGATATAGTTACGGATGAAAATATGTTTCCTTTTGGTTTTCTTTTGCTAAGATCACCATCAATATAGTAATATCCCATTCGTAACAATGGAAGTATACCTAATGGAAGATAAACGAATTCAAGGTCTTTTTTAGAGTTTAGAAAAAAGACACCAAGTCGCCAATTGCCTTTTTCGTTTTTCTTGGGAGAACAAATCCAAAATAACTCAAATTCTTCCCCTTCCTGCATACCGGGGAGTCTTAGTATTTTTTTCGCCAAATTTGCTCTCCTCATTTCTTAAACAGCTTTATCAAACTCAATTTTCCGATTTTTGGGGCAATTGGGGGCAATAATTTAGCTGTGATCAGCAATCTTATTTATAAGGTTTGATGTAATTTTCCCTTGACCAGCAGCTATGATCTCTAGTTGAGCAAGTGCATACAACCTTATTGCTAAATCGACGATACCCTGGCTTTTAGTAAATAATACATCACTCAGCGCTTCTGTTAGAGGGCATTCTTCATCCGTCCATTGATATTTCCAAATCTTTGTTAGAAAATGTTCCCATGTCAAATCTTTCGAAAGCTTAGGCCATTCAATATCGCTCTGTTCTTGATTTTTCCGAATTTCCAAAAAGTGTGTTTGTAAAAATTCCAAAGAATTATCAATCCCAACAAATATAAGCGGGACTCCTAATTCATTAATTAATAAATTAAGAAGATCTAGAATTTTTCTTATTTTTCCTTTTGCAAAAGACAGGTTCTGAAAATCAATTATAAGAACACCCAGACAATAGAAAGTGGCTAATTCTTTCATCTTTTTTAACATTCTATCTTCTTTTGTACCACTCGAACAATAAGTATATTCGTAATTAGTCGTCCAAATAACCTTATCCATTGCTCTAAAGAAATTCTTGCAAAGACCTCTAAAGGTACCCGTACTCGGGAATTCTATTTTTAACCAGACAATCTGATACACGTAAAAATCGATACTGTTGTAATCATCATGAATCAGCATCTGTGGGTAAGTTGATAAGACCTTCTCTATCCCCTTTGATATACCTACCCCGGGTTTGCCGGTTATTGTAAATCCAATAGTATCTGAAATACTCCTAGGGCAAGCAGGATCGGTATAAAATGTTGTTCCAGTTGAATTTTCAGCAAGATTCGAAGAATTAATATTTTCTTTTAAAGGGTTTCTTGTAACATATCCTTGTCTCAATAACATTGAAATTTGTTGCTCCAATTGAAAATGGACATCTAATGGATAAAAATAACTTAATAGTTTATTGACACAATGGCTTCTTAGTTCAGGAGGCAATTTGCGTTCTTCAGGATCATACGGCGGTTCCTTACTAAATATATCGCTAACTTCCTCTTTAGACATTATTGCAGGTAAAGCTTCGATCAAGGGATTACCTCTATAATCACCAATTAGAGGATCTGAATATTTTGCCTGAAATACCGTTCCCGTGCTATATTTCGGGCCAGTATATATTTTTCCCATTTGTTTATCTTCCTTCCTATTGTTTATTCTCGTTTATAACACGAAAAAAGTTCACCAAGTTAATCGCACTATAAATAGTTACTTCATCATTAATAGTCTGTTCAATCACTAATGAAACGGGGTCCTTTAGTCCTGCAAGCCTTTTTATCTTCCAAGAAACTAATGCTTCCCCATTACTGTATAGTTCCTTTATTGCCCATTTCACTCGTCGCTGTTGAAATTCTTCTGTAGACTCAACAACTTTGAGTAAATATGCTTTGGTTATAGGAAGCTTGTAAAGTTTCTTTTCTAGCATAGATCTTAATCCCAGTCTTTTGCCAACTCCGCTAATGGTTATTCGCTTTGGCTTTCCTTTTGATGATAGCATCTCGTTAACAGTTCTCTTGACATCTAATAAAATCTGATTATCACGCTCCTTCCAATTAATTCTCGGAATTTTAGATTTGTGTACTTTTCTAGTAATATCTAGTTTCTCACTTTCCCTATTGTTGTTTTCATTAAGCGCCTCCCTGGCACTGTTTCCAGTTGATACTCCAGCACTCACTTCCTTAATCGCTAGTGAATTAGATTCATCGGATATGGTTTTGGCGTACTTTATTATTGTGTTTGTATCTACATCAAGAATCCTGCCCATTCCCCTTAAACTAAGACTTCCATCGGCTAACAGACTTCTAAGCTTGTCTTTCCAAACTGATCCAATTTCCTTTATCCTGCCTATTGTGTATTTATCCTCTTCATTAATATCAGGCCCTCTTCTTGAATAAATAAAGCCACAATTACATGAGAAGGTCCCAACAGGTCGTTTGGTATCTGAACAGTGAGTAACTTTTAGATCCTTAACTACGGGTTTTAGATAATGGTTAGCTGCCACGTTTAAACAAAGCCAAGGTCCTTCCCCAAAAGGCAAATACACTTTAAAATCCGAAAAAAACTTGACGGGTGAACCAGCTAAAAACCTCATTATCAGTAAATGTCTAATAGGATGAAAAGATTTACGATGTTTTCTAACAATGCTTGCCAACCAATTAGTATCTGAATTAACATCGATGTCTGAATGAAGTGATTTCAATAAATCGTGGCCATAAAATCCGACAAAGCTTCTTCCTAATTCCTGCTGATACACCCTGCCAGTGGCTGTTGCCAAACCTATCTCGATTAGGTAGGCTAAGTAGTGTTGTTGATATCTTTCAGCATCTAGCGGACTTAAATTAGACCGTAAGAGCCAATCAACATCTTGGGATAATAAAACAAGTCTTTCTAATGTATAAGCCTTAAAGTTAATTCCCCGTGGTATCAATTCGCAACAGTCTTCATCAGGCGCATGATACTGATGTTTATTTAATCCAGGTACAAGTATGGAACTGTTTGAGAGGGGAAGCATATGTTTCGGACACACTAACAATCCCGGAACCTGATGAAGACGATGCCAGAAGCCTTCCCCGAATATTTTGCGTTGCTCGATCAAACACAAAGGACAAAATCTCAAATATCTAGGTGTTGGAACACTACTGGCTGTTATTCCTGCCTTATAATGAATACCCCCTCCCTGAGACCCCCTCATTAAATAAAAAACCGCTTCTGCCTGCTTTGCAGGCAAAAACGGTTTGTAAAGCGTGTATAATGTATGTTTATGAATAATCTTATCAGCTGTTAAAGTGGAACCATATGGTAGATTCTCCACCAATGCATCTATGTGCGAAGGCAAATCAACAGTTGCGGTAACATTGGTAGAGCCGAATAGCTCTTGGTTTACTTGTTTTATCCCAATGCTACCGTTTCTAATTCGATACCTGGCAAGACCGCTATAAAGTATCTCCTCGTCGTAAAGTAATGGGAAGTGAGCAAGTACCAAATCATTCTAAAATATCACCAAGCGGTGGTTTTATCTTTCCCCCACTGTCTATTTCATCATAAATTTCCTGGTCAGATTTCTCATCACGTTTGGCGGTATTTCTTTTCTCCTCCTTTGTTTTATTTTTCTTCATCTCAATCGGCCTAATCTTTTGTTTGCTACTAGGTTTTCGATCTAAATACAAAGCCAGATCCAGGGCTTTACTAGCGATTTCCTCGATAGTATTTCCGGAATTACTGCTTTCTATCGCTTCTTTTACTGCTTGTCTTGCCTTGGCTGTTTGAAACCCTACATTTACCAAACGCATAGTCGCTTGTTCAATTAGTGCTTGAGCTTTATTGGAAGAACCATCCTTTTTCACATTTTGTTTTATTAATGCCAGATACTTATCCCGTATTACTTCGATTTCTAATGGAGCTATATCTTCATATCTAGCAATTCTTTTAACATCATTGGATTTAATCGCATCAAGCATAGGTTTAATTAATTGAAGATTATTTTTACATATTTCTCTCAAAAAATCCGGGGTGATTTGACCATACCCAGCCACAAGGAGTTCCCATTGGGCTATAGCATATATTTTTATCGCAACATCAATTATTCCTTGACTCTCTTCATATAATACCTGGGTTAATTCTTCCGTTAACAGGGTTTCCTCATCAGTCCATTGATATTTCCAAATGATTTTTATGAAAATATCCCACAATCCATCTTTTTGCATTCGTTCCCATATCACATTTCCTTGTCCAGTTAATCTCCGGCCTGGTGCAAATTCTCCTTGAAATATTGCTTTGGCTTTAGCTGTACCGATTAATACCACCGGAACATTCATTGTGTTAACCAGAGAAACAAAGAAGTTTATCATTTGCTCTGATTTTTCACTATTGGCTTTCTTAAGACGCTGTATTTCATCTACTACCAATACTCCTAAGCAGTGTAGATAAGCAGTTTGTGCCATTTCGCCAATTAGAATATCCATATTCGGTCTTTCACGTTTAACACGAGCATAATTGTTGCTACCGATGACTTTATCAACTTCCTTAAAGAATGAGTAGCATAGCCCCGTTAAAGTTCCATTAAACGGACAATCAATTTTTATCCAAGGAACTTGTTGAAGGCTTAACTCAATTCCTTTGTAATTTGTATGGTATAAGAGTCTAGGATAGAGCTTTAAAATCCTTTCTATACCTTTTGATTTCCCTACACCTGAATAACCAATCACCGCAAAGCTCAGGGCGCTAGTTCCTACCTCACAGTCATCTGGTATTTCGTATGAGCCGTTGTTAATTACTCGGTAGTTCTCTTGGAGGGTTCTGGCATACTCTGGAGATAATGGACTCCTTCCAATATATCCTTGCCTAATTACTCTTGATAATTTTTGTTCTAATTCTAGATGTCTATCCAATGGTTCGAAAATATGAAACAGCTTTTCTACGCAATGCCCTCTAATCTCAGGCTCCAATAATCTTTCGCCGGGATCATAAGGCGCATACGTCCGTAGCATATCTATTACTTTTTCCTCCGACCATATAGGAGGTAAGGCTTCTATCAGTGGATTATTCTTATACTCAGAGACCTTCTGATCGATATATTTTGCGTCGAAAGCTGAATCGTTATTGTAAATCCGATCATTTTTCATCTTGAGCTTCCTCCGATTTTTTCTGCAATAGCTTCAACCTGCGGTTATATGCTGGATTTTCTTCTCCTTGAGTTGTGGTTTGCGGAGTTGGCTTTCCATCAGTTTGCATTTGGGTTCCCAATTTAAAAGCTTCGTCTTCTCGATTCGCTTTTTTTTCCTTACCTCTATGATGTTTGATTCCTGATACCTTGCTGCTCTTACTTTCATAAGGATCTTGAGCCGCCTCAGTTTTTTCGACTGCTTCTTTAACAATATTTTCTATCTGATCATTCAGATCTAAATTTCCCATAAGCTCGTCTTCTTGATCTATCTTCTGTTGTAATCGTTCGTATTTCTGTAAATATTCAATTTCTTCTAGAGTTCTATCATCATATTTTGCATGTTGCTCAAGTATAAAACAGGGTTCATAACCACGACCATCAGCTTCACGAATATAAATACTACCCATATTCCTAGGATCATAGGATATATCCAAAAGCCAGGTTGATTTACGAGCTTTTGTGAACCAATGTTCTTGAATAGCTGATACACAGCTATATTTAATATTCTTAAAATTAATTCCCATATGGGTTACTCTTGCATCCCCCCTTGGCATTAAATTTAATTTTACTATGTCCTCGTCAAACACCCTTAATTGACCGGCTCGATTAAGATTGCCCCAATTCCATAAATCTCTTGGAATAGGTTTAATCTCTTCATCAATTAACGCTGTATCCATCTCATAGCCGTCCACGTGATGTTTGTTGTTATAACTGATTATTTGCAGTATTAATATTTTAGTGAACTCCTTAATATCAAGTTTAGCATCCAAGCGGTAATCGCGACCACCACGTCTCTTGGGAATCACAATGCCAGGCACAAATGGTTTGACCTGTTCATTAATTGTTCTAAATTTTCGTTCAACTACCGGTTTCCAGTCAGGTCTGAATGGTGGTGTATTTTTAACCTTAATATCTAAAAATTCAATCATTGTTTCTACGTCATGCCCAATCATTTCTCCCCGGTCTCCAATAATGTTACGGGGAGCATGGTGCGCTGGCCAATCTTTAGGACTAATTATAATATCGTAATCTGCACAAAAATTAACTTTGTTCGCCATGGAATTTGCCAAAGCCATCATAGCTCCGATCCAAGATGGTCCTTCCAAACCTACATAAAGGCCAGTTACCATTCTGCTAAAAACATCAACAACTATATAAATAACAGGCCTTCCGATGATCCAACGCCTATTAAACCTTGATACCAAATAGACATCACCAACAGTTGCGTCAATTTGATATAAAGAGCCCGGTTTAGTGGCTTCAGATGTTGCTGACCCTAATACCGGTCGTTTGGTCTGTTCAAAAACATTAGGGCCTATCCTCGCATCTGTTTCCTTTTTAATATTTCTATTTTTTCTATGATGGTACTTTAATTGATCCAATGTAGGCAGCAGACGGGGTTCGACATCCTTATAGTATTTTCCTATCATTAATTCATGAACCTTATTTAAACTATTTCTAGCTGATGTATTATAAAATTTGGTTAGGGATTTATCAAAGATTTCTTTTGTCTCTTTATCCACATTTTTGTCTAACCCAAAATCATCTTTATGTTTATATATCCGGTGTCTGCCTCTCTTTACCTTCCCAGCGCTTTTTGGGTTCCCCTTGCCTCCACAATTATTAAAATCAGGGAGAAGGGCGTTAGGGGTTTTACCCCTTTGCCAGTATTTTCTAAGGTATTTATAAACAGTTACAGCTGTAACTTGCTTTTCTATTACTATCTTTTGAATTATTGGTCCCCGTAAAGCTCTGATGAAAATGTCAGGTTCCATGTACACTATTGAAGATATGGTATTCCAACCTTTTTCACGGTATTCTTTATCCTTTAGTCTTATGTTATCTTCATTTATTACACGTACCCAAGGATCTTTGTCTAATTTATACGCAGCCCCGTTATCAATGGCATCTTTAAGATCACTTATACGTTTTGCTACCGGTAAAGTTTTTCCGTCATTAATATCGATGGTATAGCAAATAACGTAACCTTCATCTATCCATAGGATTCTATCAATCATTTTATTGACGTCATCTTGTTTCCATTCAATAAGTTCGTTAACCGAGAAGTTCATAATTATATAACCCCCTGCCTTCGAAATTTACGCCCTTGTCAAGGATGCTAGCAGGTTTTCTAATATCAAAAGGTTTATTAAGTTCCATTGTCATCCTTTTTGTTGCCAATAGATGCCAAAATAAGTATAATGCTGTACCTGGTAGTTTGTTCGTTTCAAGATCTGTTTTGTTCAAAATCTTCCTAATTTGCATATTCGGGAAGCTTAATAGACGATCTAGCAAAGGTTCTCTCATAAACATTAATTCGTCGATTGAACATCCTTCTATGTTTTCAAGCTTCGCCGCTGAATGAAGCTCTTCAATATTTCTCGCTAAAACTTTGGGTATATCCAGATCGGTTACAATTCCCCAGTCTATTCCTTGTTCAGCCCAATATTTCTCTTCAATCTTAAATAGTTCCCTTACTCTTTGCTTCTTGAGTTCTTTAATAGGTTTTATTGTTCTCGCGATTATCTTCTTATGCCCATCTTCAATTAATGTAAGGACAAAATCGGTTGTCAAGACTAAAGGAGTTTTTGATCCAATATAATGTGGATATCTAAATTTAAGATCTTTTGCTATTTTCATTGTTTCGTCTCGATCTAAAATTGGATATTGTTCCCTAATATCAATCACGTTATTAGACCACTCTGATAAATAGAAATATCTTGTTTCATGGTCTGATAACATGTGATGTACTCTACGTGTTTTCCAACCAAAAGCGCGAGTCGACCTTCCTCTAGAGGGAACATCTCGCACCGTTAACCAGGGTTTATACTTTCTCCCTTCACCTTGCCCGCGACCTTTTTTTATGTATTTTTGCACTCTTTCTTCATCCCAATTTAATCTATATTTAGACATAAGAAAGCCGCCCCCCGTCAACTAATATTTTTAGTATAACATAGGATGCGGCTTAGTATATAATTTTTTTACACAATATAGTACATTTTTACCCAATATATATCTTTATTACTTTTCTACAACACCTGTAGTTTTATAATATAGTTTGTATCGTTTGGGGCAAAAATCGGGCGTTTTTTATAATTAAGTTTGTACTAATTGACCCATCTTCGATTAACTACGCAATAATTAATTTATAATATAGTTTGTTTAATATCTTAAGGTTAATTACTCACTATAATATCCGGTGGATGAGATCCTACTCTCATGGAATCTAAAATACTTAAATATCCCAACATCCTCCACCCACTCTTTATTTATAATAAGTAACATTATGTTGTAGATGCAAAGTTTTATGATGTCCTAAAATATTGTCCAATTTCACAATTGAATCACTACATTTATTCGGTGTTATTAAAACAGATCATTTTAGCAGTTTGAAAAAGTTCTATGTAAATTTCTTTCTCTTTTGCCAATTGCTCTTTATTTTCCATTAGTTTTCCGAAACCAAATATCATTATCGGGTCACTTTTGTCGACAAATGAGTTGATTTTTAGGATTGTTGAAATATCTTCATCTTTTAATGACAACAGTTTTGCATTGTTATCGAGCAATGCTACTATAGTTTCAAAGCTTCGGGTCAATTTATATCGTATCTTCTCCAAGTCATCCTCCGAAATATCCATACATAATATTCTTGAAACACACTCATCATACCAGTCTAATTCAAAAATAATTAGGTTTAGTCGCTGTCGAATCCTTTCTTTGCTATTGGTATCGTTTTCAAAGTCATTTCTATTTACATAATAGAAATAGCCAAGCCCCACTGCAATAATGGCAGAAATTGCAGTTACTATTGAGGAAATTGCAGTGTAATAATTGGCCCAATCATTTATCGAAGTAAATGATAAGCCATTTATTATTTTCCATGGAGATATTGGCATGAAGATAAAATACAAAACTGCGGCAAATGTGATAGCTAGAATACCCAGAAATATCCTACGATTATTATTCATTAGCGTAATTCCCGATGAATATCTGCTGCAGAATCCAACTCTTCTTCAATAATTAATAATTGGATTTTCGAGATATTTATGAATTGAATTTGGTTCAAAATCTGTTTTGGCTTTGCATAACGAACAAAGTATGCAAATGCTTCATTTGCAAATGATGGTCCAATTTTTTTTACATTCGAAAAATCAAGAGTTATTGTTTTCTGAGCTTCTCTCCAAACTTTTTCATCGTCAAATTCATCAAGGTATTTCTGTCTAAACTCTTGAGCATTATTTTTACCATCTCCTTGATGTTCATTTCTATTTGCTAATCTGTGATAAAATTCTTTTCCAACATCGATTAACAATTTTATCCCTCCATCCTTTGAGCTGGGATACTCATATGATACATTGTTCCAGCAAATATTCTTTTTAGTCTAGATCCTTTGCTATAAATATTCCCAGATGAATCAAGAAGTGCATATCCATTCTGTGATAGTATTGATAAATTTATACCTAACTTTCTGCAAGTATCCCTAATTCTCGATAAACCATTTCCCCTCCGTGAACCTTTTTCGTATTGTTTCAAGATCAAACCTTCTGTTTTTGGAAAAGCACTTAATGCTCCACTAACACTTTCCTCTAGAGCCATTCTAATAAATTCACCATCATAGTTTTCATTATTTTCTATCCCTATCCGTTGTATTTTAGATGCTAATTCTACTCGTTGCGGACCAGTCATTAAAGAATTTCTTATTCCAATACCATTGTCTGCGATACAAAGAGAAATTATGCCAGTTCTCCCATGATATTGCCCTAGAACCCAGTACCCCATGTTTCTATTAGAAGCTATACCGTGTTCAGTAACATTTGAAAATATCTCTATGAGTACCTTATTGATAAATAATTCTATTTGTTCTTTGTTTAGCATACTGTAATTAATTATTAAATCTTGAATTTCATCTTCCCTTTCATCAATTTTTGAAGTATCTGACTCTAACCTAATTTTTACTTTAGTATCTATTTTAGATTTCTTTTCAATTATCCCATTCGTTCTTCCAACAAATTCATAGAAACCACATTCGCTTAGATATGTTGCCACATCGCTACTATATGGTGTGTTTGACAGTACTATTGGATGACGAGATTCTTTATTTGCAAGAGTTAGCCATTCCACAAAGGAACATAGCATAGTAACTCCACTTGGCCACATTCTAGTACAATGGCGAAGATCTAATTTAAGTTCTTTTGAGTCAAAATCTATTATTTCTTCTGCCAAATCAAAAAATGCACTCACATTTTCTTTCTTTTCTATACCTAATTCATCCTTAATCTCTACAGTTAAAGGTTTATTTTTATATCTAAACTTTTTATATAAGTTCATCCTTATTTCACGACGTTTAGATCTGATACTATCTCTTGTACTTGTATTTTTAACTTTAGGGCATAGTTTTTTTTGTTTTCTTCTGGCTTTTTTAGCAGATTTTATTTGTATTTTTCTAGCTTTATACTCCTTGATTCTATAAAATTCTAATTGCCTTCTGGTTTGTTTTTTCAAATTAAAAGCCTTTCAAGTGAATTATTTAATATATTATAAGTTCAACTAAATATAGCCACATTCCTTTATTTACCTAAATTTTCAAAATGAATATTTGCTAATATATATTAATACACTTAGATTTCCTCTACAGGAATCCCTAGTCTGTTATATATAACGATAGCCCAGTCAAGAGCCGACCATTTGTCAAGATGTTTAACATGGTGAATCCGTACTTTAGGATGATTCTCAAGTTGACTGGCATTCCATCTTCCGCCCTTATTCACTAAACCCACTAATATTTTCCCAAGGATTTCATATATCCCAGGTTCATCTATTTCTTGTTCATTTTTAGGTTCAATTATTAGGCTTGAAAGATATTTCTTTTTCAATCTCTCGACTTCAACGATATACCTTTTCCCATGATCACACTTTACTGTTATGAAAGCATATTTTCTGGAGCCCCCATCATCATTATGTGAAAATGATCTTCCGGCAGGGAGCAAATCCACTTTGCATTCAAGGATTTTCAAACTTTGATCAAGTATGTCAAGTTTATTTATTGCATCTAAAAATGGCTTTAATCCATATCCAGGAGTAATATCTAAAACAGAAGGTGCACGGAATTCAATGGGATGCACTTCTGGATTTCCTTCATATAACACCTCCGCTCCAGAAAATAGCCTTATCTCAGCTTGTATATTGTCTGATGATTGATTCTCTGATTTTGCTAACCCCTCTCGGTTCTTTCTGACATCATTGTCTTCTCCCATTGCATTTACCTTGTGCCGCTTCTTCCTCACGCCGTCTTTTTTTTCTTCGCTTATGATCATACGTTTTCTGATCTGTGGCAGATTCTCAAATAAAAGGATATTGGAACTATTCTTTGATATCATAGTTTTGGAAATTCTGCTTGGGTTATCAGTAACGCTCACGGATCGGATTTCTTTCTTTCGTCTAATATGTTTGAATATTGGTCGGGTATCATCTGGCGACCTTCTTTGAGCCTTGGGATTTTGAATATAGGTAATATCATTGAAGCGTAATGAAAGCTTACCCGCCGAAATTATTTCGAACACCAGAACATTTTGCCCTTTTTTAATACCACGCACCTCCACTATACTTTGCCCGCTTAGTGGTAACATGGCTCTTAGCTTTTTCGGCTTTATATCCTCATCGCTTATAATCCCTTCAAATAGACCTAAAGGCGGTTGGACATCACCCCTAGGCCTGATGCCTTGTAATACGGAATTCCATATTTTCTTTGCTAAAGGGTCGGTATTCAACCAAGCTAGATGGAGAATAAATTCTTCCGTTATAAGACCTCTTGGCACAGCTTGATTAATAATCAGATCCATTGTCGATACATAGGTTCTGCAGCTGGCTATAAGATTTATGCCTTCTAGTTCTAATATCGCGTGGGCTAGGGTCGAGTTGGGTGCAAGAAGACTTCGAACCACCTCAATACAAGGAATATACAATGTCGTCTTTCCGGTATCACACTTCCATAAACATTCATCTTTGATATCGGAATACTTCTTGTTGGTAAGCCCTTTGGGCAAATCATCAACAGTACATATACTCCCTCTATTGGGATCTTCTATATCAAACCTCATTACATTGCCATTTTTGTAGCTCTCAACAGGAATACCGTTAACATAGTATTGACCCAACCTGAAATTAGGGAGTAGACCCCAGGGGATCTGGAATTCTTTAGTTTGGCCTCCACCACCCTGTAAGAAAAGTGGAACCATCCATTCCCTTTTTCGATCTCTGTAAGGCGATTTTATCCAGAGTAATTGCACATATTCTTTTGGATCAAAAGGCCATAGATTAATCATATCAAACCTCTCTCCCACTACTAATTTCCTTCTTCTTAATGAAGTAAGCTATTATCAGGCGGAATATCTATACAACTGTTATCATGAACTACTAATGATTGAAGGAGTTCAATATTATCTTCAATTCTTGGCATAAGGTCACTGACATACTCCGGCCGAATGCCAGCTTTTCTTATTACTTCCCATGCTTTGACATCTTTTTTTTCTCTGAAAAGATCATCTGATACTATGTCTATCCTTCGCCTTTGAAAATCCTCTAATGATTCAGTTACGTTTGTTAAGAAGAGTTCTGTCCTTGGTAACTTATCAATGTGCCTTTGAATAACGGCGCGCTGATTTATAAATCTTGCTAAACGCAAGCGTGTAATCCTCACAGGTTTTGATACCTGTAACAGATCTCTGAAAGCTGACTTAAGCTGGAACATTATCGATGTATCTCTGGCAGCCCAATCAATCCTTGGAGGATTATCCTTCTTAGTGGCCCGATTGGGATTTGGCAGGTTCTCTTCATACCATTCCCGACAGTTACGGTACAACCATATGCATTGTTTATTTAACGCTTTGTGTACCTCGGTTCTGGAATAATTCGGGTTAGCCTTTATAAACTCTAAAACATCTAAGCTATATCTAGGGAAATACTGATCATAATTATTTGTTACAATGGGGACCGTATACTTTACATCCATGGTACTGTTTATGCAGGAATCCAACCCCAACTTATTCGCATATTTCACTATGGTTTTAGGATCGCAATGCATTTGCCTTCCCAACTCTCGCAGAGTGCGGTTTCCTTCAATGAGAAGCGATTTAAGTTTCTCCTCCCAGATAGATCCATACTGTTTTATCCTTCCAATTCTATACGAATCATCAATATTATTATCGGGTCCCTTCCTTGAATAGATGAATCCGCATTGGCAAGAGAATGTACCAACTGGCTCGCGAGTCTTATAATCGGGAGTCACGATGCAGCTATTTACAACTGGTTCAAGGTAATGATCAGCAGCAGGATTAAGGCAATACCAAGGCGGCTCACCAAAAGCGGTACTTCTTAATTGCGTGGTACTAAAGAATTCCTCTATACTTTCGCAAAGAAAATTAATAAAAAGAATATGTCTTATGGGATGAATTGTTTTACGTGGTTTTCTTGTTATTGCTTTCAACCAATTGCTCTCGTCATCACCGTTTATTGTAGATTGCAAATGAGATAAGAAATTATGGTCATTAAAAGCTGTAAAAGCCTGCGCAAGCTCTTGCTGTTTCACACGCATTTGACAGGTTAAATACCCTTTTCCGTCTAAAAGGTTCATATATTTTTTATGGATAGATTGCTGGTTTGTTTCAATCAATGGATGAGTAAGTAAATAATTGACTGAACACGCTACCTTGTGCAATTTGCTGGTCATATCATGTGGCAAGTATTCTGATTTCAGGTTGGCTTTCTTGTGATTAAGTCTAATGAATTCCAGTCGGCTGCTGGTTCTATATGACAAATCATAAGATTTCAATAAACATCCATGAATGTAACAAACCATCACTCCCTGGGCATTATGACTTCTATGAAAGTAGGGTTCCCCTAGGTATTCAATGTCTTCACTAACGCATTGTGGACAATAGACAAGTGCTTCTCTGGCACAAATACTTCCTGCCATCATACCAATTGCCGCATAGATGCCTGTCCCTTTTCCATTTATCATTTGATTAAAAATTTGGATAGCTCGTTTATTAGGAAGAAATGGTTTATACAGCGGGAAAAGAGTGTGATTAAATATTAAGTATTCAGGAGTAAATTCAGTTTGCTTGGGCAATTGAGCAGAAATAGCAGCTAACCCGGTTGGGAAACTAATAGACGGTATTGTGTCCTCCACCCCAAATATTTCCCTAATAGTATCGCGCAGATCAGTATTCCCCAATGCAAAATGATATCTCGCAATAACGTGATATAGCAACTCATCCTTGTATGGATTTGGAAAATAAGCAAGCATATTAGTGATTAACAAAACTCCTTTGCGTTTTTAATTAATCCTACTTCAGACAGCAGTTCGTAAATATGTCTTTTATCCTTCACTGCTTTTTGATATAGGTATATAAGTCCATCCTTTTCTACCTTCTGTTTCATTGAATTATCTTTTCTATTTTTCGATTCGCTCTTCTCACCCTCTTTTTTAAGAGCAACCGTATAAGCTTCCTGCTTGAGTTTTGTTTCATCTGCCTGAACCCCAAGTTTATTTACTGTACTAGTAGCTATTTCTTCAAGATCTCTTTGCAGGAGGTGAGGAAACATACCTGCCTCAATAAGGTCGATTGTTAAGAACTCTACCTTACTTCTAGCCTCGGCCTTTTTAAGAGTGGCCAGACTTCTACTATGTTCACTAATTTTATTATTTAATGCGAGATTTGCCTCATGATTTTCAATTAAAGTGGCAAGGTTAGCAGCTACATCTTGATATTTCTCTATAGCCTTTATATCATTATTCTTTAGGGCGCTGATTATGGGCCTAACCATAAACAAATCTTTCTTGGCAGTATCCCTAATAATACGTTTAGTTATTGTTTCTTCATTATCTAAAGCCCTCATTTGAGCCTTTAGAAATAACAAGACTGCAATTGCTGTTATTCCTTGGGACTCTTCATACATAAGCTTGGCAAACTCTTCGCTAAAAGGAGTGGGCTTCTGTAACCACTGAAGTTCCCACAAACTGCTTATAAATAGTTCCCATTCAGCTCCTTCACTCAATCGGTCCCATATAATACCTGCTTGGCTGGTAGCACGGCGACTCTGCCGTAGTTCCTTCTTTAATATTTCAAGTATCTTAAACGTGCCTATCATTATTATAGGAACTCCGATTTGGTTCTCAAGAGTAACTAAGAAATTGAGAAGTTCTGTATAATCAGTATTTTTATCCTTCATTAAATGTTGCATTTCATCTATGGCAATTACGCCAATCGAATGGAGAGTAGCAATACGTTCCATATCAATCATCATCTTGCCTCTTGAATTTCTAGCGTTACCATATTTTTCGTAATACCTAGTTTCAAGCACAGCATCTACAGCTTCAAAAAAACTTTGGCAAAAAGTTTTCAATGAACCATCAAATGGACAATCCATCTTAAGCCAGACTATCTGTTGCCTATTTAATTCAATGCCATTATATTTGTCATGTCGTATAACCTGAGGGTACATTTTCAAAAGTTTATTTATTGCCGTTGTCTTGCCTATCCCACTAATACCAATTAAGCTCAGTGTTAAAGCGCTCGATTCAATATCTTTAAAACAAGAAGGAGCAACAATTGCTGGCGTGTCAGTTTCGTCTTGTTGACTAATTAAATGCAAAAGATTCTGAAAAGACCTGCCGTCCAATAGATTTCTCGCAATATACCCCTGTCTTAACATAATGGACAAGTTTTGTTCTAATTCTATGTGTACACCCCAAGGAATTATACACCGCTTCAGTCTTTGCATCTTGTGCCGACGAGTATCAGATGGCTGCTCCCGATCCTTTGCAGAAACAACAGGTAATATGAACAGCCTATCGATTATTGAATCCTGTGAAAATATATCAGGTAAAGCCTCTATCAAAGGATTATCATTATATTCCTCGAGCTCTTGGGGCGTATAAATTGCATTTACTAATCCACCATACGTATGTGCATATTTCATAAATTTATTCTTCGTCCTTTCCGAATATCTGATCTCTGTGTTTAGTCAACTTATCTAATAATTGGTTGTTCGCCTTATTCATACCTAACGATTCGGTTTCCGAAGTATCTTCAAGTTCCGTATCCATAGATTTAAAAGGTAATATTTGCCCTTCTTTTTGCTCAGAATCGCCCAGAATGAATTTTTCATTCTCCCTTATTCTTTCCTTTTCCTCATTTCTATTCTCACCAATGCCTTTAATTCTTTGATTTTTGCTTAGTTGGGGTTGACTCTTTTTAGCTTTTTGCATCCGTTTTTTTGCTTCCGTATTAATTTTTTGAGTTGCCATATCTCTATCAATATCGTTCTGTAAATCATCTCGCTTAGCATTATCTATATCTTCACTTACTGAGTCATGTATGAAGCGAGCTTCTTCCCATGTTAAATCTTTATATGCATTACTTTTCTCCAGCAGATTTGCTACATCAAATCCTTCTCCGGTTTCATGTGGCAAATAAATTCGATTTACATCACGAGGGTCATAGGAAAAATCTGTACGCTTATTTTTACCTGTTGTAAACCATCCTTCAGAAATTGCTTTATCAAAGCTATAATAGCGATCTGAAATTTTAATTCCTGCCCTTGTAATATTGGCCTTTACAATAGGAAGTAGGGTCAACCTAACAAAATCTCGGGAGTAAACATTAAATCTCCCTTTTCGATTCTTCACCCCCCAGTTCCACATATCGATTGGTTTAGGTAGAATGCCATCAGCCAGCATTCCCCTGGATAGGGTGTAAGTAGGATTAATGTGCTTGTTATGCCACATAACATCGATAATCATAAACTTAATGAAATCATCAAGCGTATATTCAGCTTTTAGGCGGGGGTCTTCATCACTACGCGTCCTATATTCTCGTTGAACCGCACCCGGCGAAGTATACTTAATACGGTCGTTTACAGTTTTAAAATGACGTTCAACGATGGCTTTTAGGTCCCCACGATATGGAGGTGTGTTATCCATATTAATATTCAGATTGCTTTCAAGCCTATCTGCATTGTAACCTTCTAACTCACCCCGATCAGCTACAAGCCGCTCGGGTAAATATTTACATGGCCATTCTTCTTCAGCAATTTCGAACCCATGCTCAAGGCAAAATTGAGCTTTAGGTTCTACAACATTGTCTAATACCATCATTGCTCCTAACCATGACGGTCCTTCTAAGCCAACATATAATCCGGTAACCATTCGGGAAAATACGTCTATAACTATATATACAACCGGTCGACCGATGACTTTTAAAGGGTTTATAGGGTTTACCAGGTATACATCAGCTACTGTTGCATCAATCTGATATATTGAACCAGGTCCTAAAGTCTCTGCCATTGAATTGCCTAATAATTCCCTATAGTGAAGATTGAACGCGTTTTCTCCATAGTGACCAATGTAGTCTTTTTTAAAATCAAACTCTTTTTTGTGCCAGTAGCGGAACTGATTATCAGATGGTAACCTGTCTTTGCTCCAAATTTTAGCCCTGATTTCACCGTTTTGGTCTTTATAATGATCGGAAAAGTGTTTTTCAAGCATATATTTATATGTAGCACTTAGATTCGGTTTTTTCATCGGTCTATAGTGATTATCAATAACCTGTCTAAATATCCTTTTTATATTTTCATCAATGTTGATACCTGCTCTTGGTTCACTATATTTACGAGAACGTCCTAGCTTTTTGCCGGAATAATTTTTTTCCACTTTTTTACCACAGTTGATATAATCGGCTAGTAAAGCATTTTTATTCATTCCACGTTGCCAAAACCTTTTTATTATCCTATCGATTTCATATTTTGGTAAGTAGAACTTTGTTGCTGCTTCCCTAATAATAGATTTCCTAGTCTTTCGGTTAAGCACAAGTTCCTTGTTATCATGCCAAAGAAATTGAACGATTTCCCATTTTTTGTCCCTCGCCTCTTTTAATTGAGGAGAAATATCTTTGTCATTGATTACCCTTGCATATGGGTCTTTAATTAGAAGTATCGTCCCGGTTGCAATTCCGATTTCGATTTCATCCATTGAGGCTATAAAGGGAAACATACCCTCCCCCTTTAGAGTAACGGCGAAAACAAACTCACTATCTGGGATAATCCAAATAATTCTCTTCATTTGGATGGGCTCCTTTTCTTCCGTTGGAACATTTTGTATAACTGCATTAATATTGATCATCCAACTAACCCCCCATGAGCAGTAGCTTGCTGAATACAGATATTTTGCGGTGAGTCAAAATCCAACTCTTTCTCTAAATCTATAAGTATCACCTTATTAAACGCCAGATGTTTAAAAAGAGATAGTGCGGTTCCAATTGGCAGGGACAATTTTTGATCAAAATCAAAAGCAGTATCCCGGATCACGATATCGCTCCCACATATGACCTCCGTGAATTTGGCCATGACGGTTTTTTTGCTCTTTTCAGAAAGCTCTTTATAGCCCTCAAGTTTAGAGAGATCATAGGACGCACGAATATGGCCTAAATTAATAGCCATCGTGCTATCAATTTCCCTTTCAGTTACGATTCCCCAATCTACGTCTTTCTGCTTCCAATATCTTCTCTCAATTTCGAATTTCTCCATTTCCCGTTGGTCCATAATGTCGTCATATTTTTTGACGGTTCTCGCCAAATCTTTTAAGATTCCATCCTTTTTTATTGTCACTAAAAAGTCCGTAGTAATCATTTTGGGGCAATTAGTATGAGTATCAATAGGATGCTCTACCCCAAGATCCTGAGCGATGGCTTGGGTTTCTTCAAGTTCAAACAGGGGAAATTGTTCACGAATATCAATAACAGAATCGCTAAACTCAAGTATGTAGAAATAATCTCTTTCGGGATCTGATAATAAATGGTGATCTCGCGGAATCTTTATCCCTTTCACTCTGTGAATATTGCCTTTCGAAGCTACATCATGAACGGTCAACCAGGGATGGTATTCGGACCCCCTACCAAGTCCACGCCCTTCTTTTCGCCACTTTTTCTGTTTTTCTGGAGTTTCACCGTACTTATACTTTGCCATAAAAAATCGCTCCTTTTGAGGTTTATCGTCGTCAAGAAGGAGCAACTTTATACATACTTTATTATTAAAATGCAAACTTTATTATAAATTTATAAATTTGCTATATAATCAGATAAGTAAATGCTATTCTATTTTTTAAGCTATTTTAACAATTTAATGTTTTCAGGTTTTAACACCTAATTTGTAAATACCCGCTCATAATCTATCAGAATTTAATAATAAAGTCTATCATAAAAGAAATGCTTTAAGGGCAAATATATCGATCTGTGACTATCGCTCTTTTTGGTTCGGGATTGCTTATCAGAATGAGCAGCAAATCAAATTGAAAACAGCCTAATCAATAATAAGTAAATAAGGGAGAATCACATTTGGTTATTTTTGATAATGTCGGAATATTTTTTAAAGAAAGTAAAAATCGTTTTTTATGCGAGGTTATAATTGAAGGTCGTATGGTAGAATGCTATATACCATCATCCTGTAGGTTAGATAATTTTTTAGAACTTCCTGGAAAGGAAGTTCTATTATCTAGAAACAAATCAGCAACCAGTAGAACTGAATATAGTGTAGCTGCTATACGTCATAAAAATAGCTATATACTTCTAAATACATCAATTTCAAATAGGCTTATATTTAATAACATTAATTCTAGCCGTTTTTCTTTTATTGGCCCGCGGACAAATGTAATTAGGGAGCAAAAATTAGGAAGCTACAAAGCAGATATATTAATTCAAGATGATTATAATACTATAATTGAAATTAAAAGCATTATATCGCAACATTATGAAGCAGTGTTTCCCAGTGTGTTTTCACAGCGAGCCATTGATCAATTAATGCAAATTAGAAATCTAATGATTGATGGATATAAAGCATGCTATTTTTATGTATCTTTAAATCCATTTGTTAGGAATATTAAAATAAATTCAGATATAATCAAATACCATGCACTTCTTAATGAATGCATAAAGCAGGGAATGGTATTAAAAGGCTACAATTGTAAGCTTAATGATAATGGTTTGAAAATTTCAAAAGAAATTCCTATTATCTTTTAGTTCCTGGATACTTAGATATAAAATCAGTCAATTCATCCTCTGATATAAACAGACCTTGAACTCGTTTTATATCACTTTCTGTAACCATTAACATATCTCCTTTGCCTAACAAATCCTCAGCACCCGACCTGTCTAATATGGTCATTGAGTCTTGATGTGCCGGTAATCTAAACGAAATTCTAAAAGGGATATTGGCCTTTAATGCCGATGTAACTGTGGCAGCATTAGGTCTCTGAGTTGCTATAACTAAATGTATACCAAGGTTTCTAACTCGCTGAGCTAATCTACATATTTTACCTTCAAAATCTTTACGAATACCCAGAATTTCTGCGACCTGGACCAAATCTGCATATTCATCGATAACAACAACCAATCTTCTCATTTTATTCAGAGGATTTTTTTCATTATAACTCAAGATATCTCTACTCATGCTTTCTTTGAGTCGACTTGTTCTCTCCTCAAGATCGATATTAATTATGTCATCTAATGCTTTAAGTGCTTGTTCTGAGTCTGTCAGCACCTCATTATACCTTAAGTGAGGAAGAGTATTAAAGAATATGAAATCTGTTTGTTTTGGGTCAACAATAAGCAATTCCAACTCATCAGCATCATATTGATAAATCAAACTAACAATCAAGGAATATAAGAATATTGTTTTACCTGATCCAGTGGTACCTGCTATTAAAATATGCGGTGCTTGGGCAACATCAAAATATTCGATCTCACCATCAGGCATTTGGCCAGCTAAAGCGCCAAGCTTTCCATTTTCACGAGGGAGCATTGCTAAATGCTCTGTAAGTAGTAGAGGCTTACCTCCATCATTAAACGGAACATCCATACTTACATATCTAGTTCCTTTCAAATTACTTAACAGAATTTCGCCATATGCCTCAAGCTCACGAGAAATATCTACTTTATACTTTTCTAGCTTCGCAATAGTTTCTCCAGAACGTAATTCCAGCTTGAAGCGCATAAAGCGAGCCGCCTGCTGAACGAGATCAGAATCCACAGGAGCAGCCTGAATTCCAAAATCCCTAAGAACCCTTGTTAGTCTAATACATTTTTCAGCTTGCTTTTCTTTTATTTCGCTCTCTTTATCTGTATCTTCGTGCAGTTTTTTTGATACAATATCCTTTGGTTTTTCTTCAAAGTTATCGGAAACGGAGACTTGCTTTTTATGTTCAGTATTTTTCGAGTTTTCTTCCTTAACATATTTATTTAGATCTTGCTCTGATGTATTGTCTTCATGAAAATCTCCGGGTTCATTATTATCCCCTACTTCTGCTACTATTGAAGATAGTATTTGACTCCCAGCTACAATTTTTTGGATAATATTGCTGCCAATTATACTTAATTGAATTTGCTTTTCTCCCAATTCCGCTACTGTTTTATATTTCTTTTTGGAGCTTTCACTATCACTAAAAGCAACATAGACAATCTCACGATTTATTGAAATTCTACATTTGCCAGCAAAAAGCTCGTTAAGCTTCTGACTACTTATATGCTTATACTCTGCTGAAACGTCCTTTTGTAAAAGACTCTCAAAAACCTGTGCTCTGAGTATTTCCTTTCTAGAGGTTGTAGTAATTTTTTCATTTGAACCCATCATTTCATGTATAAGACCTTCAATAACCATAACCTGATCAACTGCACGTCCAGAAATAATATCCTCATTTATTGAATAATCTCCTGAATGAGTTTTGACTTCAATGACATCTATTAAAGCATTATTTGAATCATCCAGAGTTATTCCAATAAGATCTGGTAACTTTCCATTTTCTCTGTCTGCAAGCCATTCCCTTGCAAGTTGAGTATCTAACCCTACCAATAATGAACCTGGCTTTTGGGCTTTGTACTCAATAGCTGCAATTGCCAAGCCAGCACTACCTTTCCCATGCTTTTCATCAAAAATATAATTTGTCGCATGTGAAACTATGCTTAACAAACCATCATCATTTATGGATCGAATTGCATCAATAATATTTTGCACCCCGCTTTCTTGCGGCATATAATTACCCATATCAGATATCAATTTCGTGAAGCCTTTTAGAAACTTTTTACTATGCAAAGAATAGATTCCCATTTCCCTATATTCGTGAGCCTTATAATAAAGCTTTTCACTTGTTGAGGACAATGATAAATCCCATGCTTTTAGATTTTGATCCAATATTACAAGCCAATCTGTTTTACTCAGCAGTTCTTTGTACGTGCTCTCTTTTATTGGTGTATTATAAAATAACCCAGTACTACTAAATGAAGATGGTCTTTCATTTAACTTTTCAACAATATTTATGTAGTCAGAAAATATCCCCCCCTCATTAGCGGGGCGTATAGTAATTTCTGCTGAAAGAGGGCTACATTCGTAAACCTTAGGAATGCATAGAGGGTGAACGTGTATTAGAGGATTATTTTTTGCGTTATCAATCTTTTTTTCGTTTGGGTCAAATATAACTATTAGATGTTGCTCTCTCTTAATCTCCCTTAGAATTTTGTCATATGAATAAACCTTGTTAATAATTGAAATTTTAAATCTACCAGAGTCTGCACCCTTTATCCTGCTAAGAAAGCCTTCATTAATAGATTTATCGTTAATTTCCACCCAATCGCGTGATGCTTCCTTAGTACGATACACAACAAGTTGTATTCCATCAATGTTAAATTCCTTATCCTTATTAAGTCGTTTTAACATATCAACCACTAGACCGACAGATGGAGGGTTAATTAGACAAAGTCTGAGCATTAATCCTGCATGGGGGTAGAGCATTAGATATCTTACAATGGCTTGATTTAATGAATCAATTCCGCTTTCAACCTGATTTATTTGCTGTATAGAAGAATAAATAGGTAAACAGCCAATTCGTCCTGATAGTGGCAGAAAAATTGCACCTTGTTCTCTAACATTGTTAGAAAGAAGAATAACAGCTAGTGGATCCGGAATATCCTCTGCCTTCCTTATAATAAATTCTTTGTCGTCTTCGGATAAAACCGCTTCTGCATCAAGAACTCCATCAACACTTTTACTATTTATTATTTCCTCTGCAAGCTTAATATATTTCCATAAGTACAATGGATTCAAAGGGGTTGGTATAGCATGGCAATCATTATTCCCAATTATATAAACAACGTCTAGAGATATAATTGCATTTATTATATCCTTAGATGCCGATGGATCTAACTGCCACATAAGTGGAAAGCTTTCACGTACAACACATAACAAATCAGCATATGCATTTAAATACGCTACATATTTTATCTTCTGAGCAATGACCTGAAGCATTGGTGAATCTTGCAAGCGTATTGCATCTCCAACAATTCCCTCTCTTAAATGCAAAAAGTTCTCCATATAATGAAGTATATTTTTTTTTGGTTCCATTAACTGAGAGCATTGAACCATTTTTAAATGGTTCTCAAAATTTCTCAAATAATCCCTAGCCTTTGCTAAATATTGGTTGTCAAAAGGAACAAATGTATACTTTGATAAAGCCTCAATAGCATCCTTTGGGTTCGAAACATCTGCATATATTATTCCGCCGAAATTACTTTCATCAATAAAATCATGAGCAATTTTCTCTGTAACCGGCTCTGTTTTAATAGTTAGCTTTACACCATTTGAATTAATAATTACAGTAGTAGGCTTTTCAACATTCTCCCTCTCATTAATATCCTTTGTTAGTTGCTCCAATATGCTCTCGATTTCCTCCTTATCATCTTCAAAGGCTAACTGTGCTGCAAGAGCAGTCGGATTTATTGTTCCCTTAACGGGTAAAGGTGTTTTTTTGCCTGGTTCACGCTTAACATTCTTTAAGCACTCTTCAACGTCAAGCAATTCCAGTTTCTTTAAGACCTCAATATCCTTTGTTTTATAATATTCAAGGATAGCCTTAACTGTAGCATTATTTGTATTTTTCGCAGCATACTGGCTTATACTCTTTCGCTCTGCTTGTTCTAAGGCTCCAATTCTATTTACTATCTCTCTGTTCCTTTTTATCCTTTTTTTTATCTCATCAATATCTGGGTTCCCAGTATCAAGTGTTGAGTCAATACATAATCCAAGCTTATAAAGGTTATCCTTAATAGCCACCGGGAGATTTGAAGCTTCTGTATCTAATAAAGCCTCTAAGTACTCTAATAATCTTTCTAGGTTAAGTATGGCTCTAATGTCTTGTCGCCCAAGTGCTTTTAATAAAGCTTTAATTGTTGAATTGTTATGCGACAAACTTTTTTCAACCTGTTTACAGCTTCTTTTATAAATGGTATTTAAGTCAACTTCCGGGAACCAGAGCAGTGAGGATAGCTTTTCTATTTCCTTTCTTTTTATCACCATAATTCTAAAAATACTTTCATCCCCACTATTTCTAGACTTTTCAGCCTCTTCTACAGAAAAACATAACTTCAGTGCTTCTGTGGGTATTTGATCTTTAAGAATCTCGTATTCTTCATTTGGTTGAAAACCTAAGAAAAAAACCTCAAGTCTTCTCTGCAACGACTTTTCAACTCCATCAAGAAATTGTTTATAATCAAAACTGGGAAGGTTAATAATATTGACTCCATATTGTCCATTGTCATTTTGCTCTTTTACTAGTTCTACTAATATATTTGTAAGCAATGCATTGCTCATCCCTATCCCTCCATTTCAATTATTGTTACACCATCAGCATATTTTTTAGCCATTCTAAAAGATATGTACATTTCTGCAATAGCGCGTGCATTTATTGTTAAATCGCCTCTTAAATCGCCAGGTGTATTTTGTGAAATATTGCTTTTTTCTAAAAGAGCATAATCCTTCTCAACGTCTGTACCGAATACAATTCCATACATATCTCTAAGAATATTTCCTAGCTCACGCAGTTCTAATCCCTCTCGCAACTCATTTGCATCAAGTGCGCTTAAGGTAAGAGTTTCTATTAAGAATCGATTTGCTAGAAACCTCTTTTTCTTTATTGCATTTCCACTTGGACCTACAAGTCCAACTCTTGCTCCTAATGCTCGACAAAAGTCAGAAGGTGTATTATTCGGATAAATAAATGTATAAACAATTAATTGAAGAGCTCTTGCTAACGCATGAATTGGCGGATTCCCATCTGTATAAAAGCTTGAATAAAAGCTTACCAAGCCTTCTCGCACCTTTGACTTTTCATTTTTTTCATCAAGCATCATTTGTGCAATATATTTAAGACATTCTTCATTTGAATCATTCCTTGCAATTTCCTCTAATAGCATTGCTTCAATGCTATTAACAAACATGTCTTCAACAGCCTTTTTCGCAGCAATAAGGCATTCTCCACTTGCATACTCTATTGAGGAGAGTCCTACACCTGCATCTAATAGTAAAGGGACAGCGTTTCCAGAATACTTAGTACTATTAACCGTTATTAAATAGTATACGGCTGAAAAACTAGCTAGATTGACCATCCTTTGAAGAACAAGTAAAGAAGTCTTGCTTTGACCAAATGCTTTCATGTTTTTCGCCAAATTATCAAATGCCATTCTTATAGTAAGCTTACAAGCATCTAAGTCTTTCTTTTCTGTTTCAACTTCTTTTCTTGCACTAATTCCATCCTGATTATTATTGTCACTATATACGATAATCGGCTTGATAAGCCTAGTTAAGTCATCTATATCGTCTTTAAGAGCATCATTTATCAAATCTATTGCCTCAGATTTTTTCCCATCAATTTCTTGAACTAAAATATCAAAGATAAATTTATCGATAAGTGCCTCTGATTTAACAGGATTTTTTATTAACCAATGTGAACTAATATTCAGTACTGAATCGTTTAGGGATGGATAAGATGCTTTATCTTGATTAAAAATCTCTTCCAGAACAAATCGCATATTGGCTATATTATCTACTCCTTCATTTCTACCATTAATTAATATATCAGCATATTTTTCTCTAATTTCCTCCGAAGAAGTAATAGTATCCGATTTCCTCCGTTCTGAGGTCACCCATTCATGTACCGCAGTAATATCGCATACTTCTCCACGGCATCTTCTAAACAAACCGTTAGCTATATGTATCGGTTTAGTCGAATTTGAGGTTGGAAGAAATCCAATGGCATTTTTACATACTGTTTCTCCAATTAATCTAACCTTATCTTTTATCGCTACCATTTAACTATCGACCTCCTCAAAGGCATATTTCCCTTCTAATATAGAGATAACTTTTTTATGACTTTTTCTTCTATCAGCAATAATTATTTCTCCATTATCATTAGCCTCTGTATACCCAATATCATCAAGACTATTAATAAAAACAGTCGCTGCTTGTTCGTAACGAGGTGATAAAAGCTCGATAGGATATCCATCCTTCACAATAAACAATGCCCGCATAAAGTCAATATCAATTATAAGCTTGGGGAAAGTTTTGTTTTTTGGTTTAAGAACTAAATGTGTTGGTGTATATTCCATCCTCTTCAGCCAATCAGGCTGTGAAGGGATACTTAATTCCAGCAATGAACTATCAATAAACCGGCTTGAAACTGTTGCGCTCGCATCTCTACTTAAATCATAGCTGTGTATGGTCCATATTCTAAGCTTGTCCCTTGTCTCGTCAGAGGGTAAATAAAGTTTATTTAGACTTTCAATTATATCCTTTTTAATTTTTTCTTTCTTATTATCAAGACTATGAAATACATCGTTTGTCTTTTGAATCTCAATCGGCACCAGTTCATTCAAATAGATTGAATTTATATTTTCAAAGTAGAATCTTCTTTTTATAGATCTAAAGCATGCCATAGCTTCATCTTGATCCTCAAGTTCATATGGCCATTTTAGAGGTAGTCCCTGTCTCCATCCTTCTAAACACTCCCCGTTCCAGAGCTTTTCATCCTGTTCAGGAGATGATAGATACAACGGATCAAAGTTCCTAAAAAATTCAAGCAATTCATTATTACCATTAAACATTGCATCATAATATTTGAACCTAATATCTTCATCAGTATTTATACATGAGGTTAGCATAAATGCCATTGCACCCAGTATATCTCTCATTGCAAAATGCTCTCCAGATAAATCAACAAGACTAATAATTTGAGATAATTGCTTCTGTATGTATTCATCGCTCAAGGAAGTGATTGTTGAATCTAACTCCTTGTATAGGCCGCTACTACTCTTTGCAAGTTCTAATAGCCTATTTAATATAGTAACTGGCAACTCACGGTCTGTATCCAAAAGACTCCTATTATTTAAATCAACTATGACAACTCCGTTCAAGTTCGTCCTGGCGGTATTATAAATAACACTAAACTTTTTTAGAGCTTGAATTTCATCATATAAATCCTTGGAAACATGCTTAATCTCCTTAAGTAGCAGTAAAAACGGATATTCATTAACTGCAATTATGCAAGCTCTTTTGGTCATATAACATTCAACAATATCCACGGCAATTCTATTCATTTCTGGTTCACTATTAATGTCAGTTACTACATATGCATTATTTTCTTCAATAACTTTTTTTAAAGTCTTAATAATATATGTCTTGCCATCACCAGGATTACCGGTCAAAAATACAACCTTCATATTTACAATGAAGCTTTCAATGAGTTGCTCAGTTGCAGACTCAATATGAAGCAGGTCAAGTTCCTCTTGTGTCATAGGATCTGAATAGCAATTCTTTCCATTATATAGTTTCTTAATAAATTCCAAGTTATTCATATTACACTCCTTTCGTGTTGCTTAGTAGTATACTCTCTGGATTAAACTCTCTTAATCGCTTATTAATATCAATAGTAGTGATTCTTTTTGTTAACCAACGCTCATACCAATAATTTATTAGGCTTTCTGTCTCTTTATTTATACTTTCATCACTATTAATATCAAAAGGATATATAGCTTTATCTGTTAAATTTAATAAAATTTCCTTTGTATTAGAAGCTAACTCAATGGAGTATACTATCCGTGGAGAATGGTGTCTTAGAAATGCGTCAGCCTTAATTTCAAGTGCAGACAAGCCTTTGCTTATCATTCTAAACCTAGGGCTTGTACCTTCGCCAAATACATTATTGATCTTCTTGCCGCCCTGAATTATTTCTAGCATTTTACCCATATAATGAGTCGTTTCCTTTGAAAAATAAACCGTACCATAGCCTTCGGTAATACCCATGCGTTTAAACTCTAGTCTAGTACCTTCGCCTTTACTGTTGGGGATTTTGATTCTGTTATATTGACTGCTCCCGACAGAATACAAGCTTGTAGTTCCTAGAAAAACAAGATGTGAATCTCTCACAACCTTAGAGCCTTTCATTCTTGAAGCAATTTCACTTATTTGCTTGTTATATTTTTCAGTATAATCTGCAATAACCTGGGGGCTACAAGCAAGAATACTTACAAGTTTTCCGCCCAAAAGATCATTATATGGTGGAACAGCACCACAAACGATAATCTCCATCATATTAGAGCCAATTTTATTTTTTCGATTTGCAATTAAAGCTGTATGAATAGCTGTCTTTCCTTGATCATTCTTTAATAGCTCATTTAACCAATCTACACAAGAAGGCTTTTTTGCTTCCATGATAGCAATCTTCGCACTCAAAAGATTAGCGAGTTCCTGGGCTCTTTTCTTTCTAAATAAACCACTTCTAGCTTCTGCCTTCCAGTCTTTTACATTAACTGTTTTTTTATTATCCAAAAGACTATCTCTAAGAGCGTCCGAAATGGCACGTAATTCACGGATTGTTTCCCACCTCGGTATTTTAGTTTGCTTGCGATATGGCAAGTCCATTACATAAATATCCTTTATTGCATTATTGATATTGCCTATAAGTGCTCCAATAATTTTTGAAGAATCATTAATAATTCGGTTATTATAGTCATCTTCACTTTCCGTAAAAATTGTGTTTGATACCTTTACATCCTTACCATTGGTCTCACTAATAATTTGTTTGTAATTATTGACTTTGGTTTTTCTTTGCATTTGATTTTTTATTGCTGTAACTGTCCATCCAATGTCATTATCTCTTACCGTTAAGTTTAAAACAGAATTTCCTAATGCAAAAATGCCAATTACGGGATGAAATTTCTGTGCCTTATCCCTTACTAAATAGAAGATATTCCTTCCAGGCATACTTTTATACGGTATAGACCAGGTATATCTAAAATACTTCCATATATCGTTTATTTTATAACCTGTATGTTCATCACGAGCTTGACTAACCAATTGAATATAGGGTTCAACAATTCTTTGACCCTGCTTTGGATTGTTTATTCTTTCAAATAATAAATTAGGATCGCCAATTAAATTCTGGATGGATAGAAGTTCTCCATTATATTTTTTCTTTTTCTCAAGCCTATTAATAAATTCTTTTGCAGCATTCGTATTAAACTGGGCACATCGCTCAGCATTCATGCGATATCTTATTCTATCCTTGTCACTCATTTTATCCTGCTTAAGGAAAAGTTCTATCTTCTCATCATTAAAACTTATGGACCAGCCTTGCTGGAGAAGATCCTTTAATATGCTACATGCTGTTATGTATTTTATAAGGTTTAAATCCTTTTCATCAACTCTCTCATACTTTAAAATTTCCGAACCTATTACATCTGCTCTATTTTCAAAATAAGCACTTTTCACCTTGGCTAAAAGCTGCCTAAATTTAATCTCGTATTCACTACTTAATTTGGGGTTAAAGGTCTCTCTTGCGATTAACCCCTCATCTGATAGTTCAATATTTTCCAAAAAAACGCACGCCTTCCTTGTTTGTGAAATAACCACATTTGAGCTCTTTTCAGATCAATATCTTCATATCTATTTTTCTATAGATCCACCCTTCATAACCCACTCGTCAATTTCACTAATTTTAAACTTCCAATGTCTACCTATCTTATGCGCAGGCATTTGCTTTTTGGCTATCCATCTATAGACAGTATCTTTGCTAACTCCTAAGTGCTCAGCCACCTCATCTAATTTTGACCATTTTTCAGTTATCGGTTCTGACATCTAAAAACCTCCTCCGATATATTAATAATTGCATTATATCAAATATTTACGTAACATATACGATTTTAATGTGTTTAAGCATGCATTAATATGTTTTATTTGTATAATCTATATTAAAAAAATAATCGTTTAGGTTATATCATCTGAACATATTTCCTCATACAACCTTGTTTAAACCTAGAAACATATCCCCAAAAGAGAAAAAGCCCTGATTTCTCAAGGCTTTGCGATGTGTTTTCTATACCGGAACATCTCAAAATAAAATAATGTTTCCTCACTCACCTTAGGTGAATGAGAAAACATATCACCTCCCAATGACAGCTATTTTTTTCACTGTCTACTTTAGGGGGAACATATTACAAACCTACAAGGGGTTATCTTGTTTATAATATTATTTAGCGTTAAAATCTGTAGTTAAAGGAATCAGTGCATAATTTTAATCATTCTAAAGCGTTCATGTACATATTCAATACTTTAAGCAGCTCTCAAGCTAATATATACGATCTATATTATAAAATTACAAACTATATTATAAGTTTACAAACTATATTATAAAAAAACAAACATTATTATAAAACCACAACACCTACAACAACTAGAATTAGTCTATTCCACTGTTACGCTTTTCGCCAAATTGCGCGGTTTATCGACATCGGCTCCTCTGAATATGGCCATATAATAGGAGAATATTTGCAGAGGTACTACTGATACCATCGGGGCCAGGATAGGGTTTACATTTGGCAAGAGTATCTGCTCATCGCATTCCTGACAAGCTTCTTGCAGGTTTTCCTTACATATCGCCACTACTACGGCTCCACGGGCTTTTACTTCTTTGATATTGGACATGGTCTTTTCGACCAGGTTATCTTGAGTAATCAGGGCCAGCACTGGTACGCCCTCATCAATAAGGGCCAGGGGACCATGTTTTAACTCTCCGGCGGCATAAGCCTCGGCATGGATATAGGATATTTCCTTTAACTTTAGGGCTCCTTCCATGGCTACAGCATAATCCAGACCTCTCCCCAGGAAAAAGGTATCCTGAACACCCTGGTATTTTTCAGCTAGTTTCTTAATTTTGTCCTCTTCAGTCAAAACCTGCTCCACCAGTTCATCAATATGCGTAATTTCCTCGGCTAGTTCGGCCAACTCTTGCGGACTGCAGGTTCCTCTGACCCTGGCCAGGTGAAGCCCCAGGAGATACATTACAAGCAGTTGGGTGGAGTATGCCTTGGTGGAAGCGACGGCTATTTCTGGACCGGCATGGGTGTAGATGACTCGGTCAGCTTCGCGAGCCACAGAGCTCCCCACTACATTCGTAACTGCCAGCACTTTAATGCCATTGCGTTTGGCTTCGCGCAAAACTGCCAGAGTATCGGCGGTCTCCCCTGACTGGCTAATAACCATCATTACTGAATGGGGATTCCAAAGAATATCCCTATAACGGAATTCCGAGGCTATGTCCGTCTCCACCGAAATGCGGGCCAGTTTTTCCAGGACAGTGCGGCCTACCAACCCAGCATGATAGGCAGTTCCGCAAGCTACAATATATATCTTTTCTACATCGGTAAAAATATCGTCTATCCCCAGGTCGCTCAAGTCAATCATATTATTTTTTATATTTCCCCGCAGTGTCTCCCTCAAGGCGGTGGGCTGCTCATGAATTTCTTTAAGCATAAAATGTTCATAGCCGCCTTTTTCTGCTGCTTCCACATCCCAGGTGACTTCAAATATCTCTTTGGCAATCGGGTTACCTTCAAAGTCGGTAATTACCACGGAATCACTTTTTATTACTACAAACTCGTCATCCTCAATAATGTATACCCTTTTAGTTTTCCCTATAATCGCTGGAATGTCTGAGGCCAGAAAAGTTTCACCTTCACCCAGTCCTACTATCATAGGGCTGGCTTTTTTGGCGGCAATTATTTTGTCGGGTTCATCGGCACATATTACTACTATGGCAAAGGAACCATGCACATAAGTTAAGGCTTTACGGACGGCTTCCTCCAGCGAGCCATTATAATACTTCTCAATTAGATGAACCATTACTTCGGTATCGGTTTCAGAAACAAAATCATGACCCTCTAATATGAGTTGTTTACGTAAGCCCGCGTAGTTTTCTATAATCCCATTGTGCACCAGGGCAATTCGCCCACTGCAATCGGTGTGGGGGTGAGCGTTAGCATCGCTGGGTACGCCATGGGTAGCCCAGCGAGTATGCCCAATGGCGAGACTAGTGGTCGGAAATTCCCCCAGTACCTCGATCATTTCAGTGAGGCGGCCTTTTTTCTTAATGATCTCGATGTAGGCATCCTCATATTCGATTATTGCTGAGCCGCTGGTTTCTGGTTCCCCTTTTTGGTCCACCAGCAGAGGCTGCTGTTTCTTCTCCTGGGAAGGTTTATATATCGCAATACCCGCAGAATCGTATCCTCGGTATTCCAGTTTACTAAGACCATCTATTATTACCGGCACGGCATTACCGTTGCCTATATAACCCATAATTCCACACATATGAAAACCTCCGGTTCAATATTTGCATTCCTATTTTCCAATAAGGATTATTAGCCAATTATTATATTATTCATCCACATGTATAGCCCTTTACTAACGCATATTACTATTCGCCTTTGTAGCTATACTAACGGTCGTGACAACCGGGGGGCACCCGCCGAATCATTCGATAAACCCCCTCCTCGTCACCCGGCCTTTAACTAACGGTTATACCGGGTCAGGCGCTTGATAGTATTGATTCTAAATTCCTCCTTCACTATGTTTTTTGTCTTACCCTTAACTCTCCTGGGCCTGCTTAATTGAATTGCTTATGTCCGCTATCACCTCCTCAAGTAAATACTGCTGTGGTCCCTGCGCCATGATTCTAACCATGGGTTCTGTTCCAGAGGGCCTTACCACAAGTTTTCCCCATTCTCCCAGTTTTACTTCCGCCCGGCTCATGGCAGCAGTCACCAGAGCATGGGATAGAATAGTGTCTTTATCTTCCATGGTGATATTCACCAGTATCTGGGGTTGCTTCTCCATCTCCCGGGCCAGCTGCGATAAGGGCAGGCCAGTTCTCTTCATAACCTCCACCAGTTTCAGGGAGGTCAGAAGTCCGTCACCGGTGGTAGCATGCTCCATAAATATGATATGCCCTGATTGCTCGCCCCCTAGAGCAGCTCCGGTTTCTTTCATCTTTTCCAGCACGTAACGATCGCCCACTTTGCAGCTTTCTACGTGTACGTTTTCTCTGCGCAATGCAATATTGAGACCGACATTACTCATAACAGTAGCTACGACTTTAGAAAGCTTGAGTTTACCTTGGCGCTGCATATCTAGTGCACAAATCGCCATAAGGTGATCTCCATCAGTTTCGTTGCCGAATTCGTCAATGGCGATACAACGATCAGCATCACCGTCATAAGCAATGCCGATATCAGCTTTAAAATGCAATACTGCCCTTTTCAGCCCCTCAGTATAGGTGGAGCCGCAGCGGTCATTTATATTCACTCCATTGGGCTGATTGTTAAGGGCAATAACCCTTGCCCCCAGGCGGCTCCATAGCTTGGGGCCTGCTTTATAGGCTGCCCCGTTGGCACAATCAATCACAATGGTAATATCATTCAATTTCTCCTGTCCAGTATAACAGGAAACCAGGAAATCAAGGTAACGGTTCAGAGCCTCTTCCACATCGTAAACTCGACCTATTTCTTCACCTATGGGGCGACTCAAGTCCCTGGTTCCTTCTACTACCAACTTCTCTATCTCGGCTTCAATCTCATCCGGCAGTTTATACCCATTGGGTCCGAAGAATTTGATTCCATTGTCTTGAACCGGATTATGGGAAGCAGATATGACAATCCCGCATGATGCCTCGTATTTTTCGGTTAAGTAAGCTACGGCAGGGGTTGGTATTACCCCTACGGTCAAAACATCGGCACCGGTCGAACATATTCCAGCTATCAGGGCCGCCTCCAGCATATCTCCAGATACCCGGGTATCTTTCCCTACCATGATTCGGGGTCGTGAGCTAGTGTCCTGATTCGCTAAAACATAGCTGCCTGCTCTGCCCAAATTAAACGCCATTTCGGGCGTAAGTTCCACATTAGCTATACCTCTTACGCCGTCTGTTCCAAACAATGTCCCCACTCTATTTACCTCCAATAGTCAATTTTTAGAGGGCACTCCCTCTGATCACTTGGCTCTTTTTTATCTCCACCTGGGTGACAGGCCCCCGGTAATGAGAAATAATGCTCTCAGCCACTCTTAATCCATCCACAGCTGCACTCATGATGCCTCCAGCATAGCCAGCTCCTTCACCACAGGGATATAGACCCGGTGTATTTACAGAGCAAAAACTCGCATCCCGTTCTATTCTTACTGGTGCGGAGGTACGAGTCTCCACCCCGGTCATAACAGCCTCAGCATTTATGAAACCAGGCGCGCGTACATTCCATGCCTTTATCCCCCTCTTCATTAGCTCAGCAATTTCGCGGGGCAATAAGTTCCATAGGTTAGAGGGTGTGAGTCCAGGCGCATAACTGGCAATAGAGCCCTCCAGGGAAAGACTAGGTCGAGAATCTATAAAGTCCTGCAGATACTGGGCGGGAGCATGATAGTTTTCCCCCCCCATAATAAAGGCACGTTCTTCCAGTTCCTCCTGAAACTTAATACCAGCTAGAGCTTCATTTTCCCAGTCCACTGGAGATACAGTCACTACTAATGCGCTGTTGGCAATGCCGCTATCCCGTTTGGAATAACTCATTCCGTTGATAACCAGCTTTCCTGGGGCAGATGAAGCAGCAATGACCGAGCCGCCGGGACACATGCAGAAAGTATAAAGCGATCTGCCAGTATTGCGATCCTGCATAGTAAAATGATAATCAGCTGATGGTAACCGAGGATGACCTGCAAAATTACCATACTGTATCTGATCAATCACCGACTGGGGATGTTCGATGCGCAGTCCCACAGCAAAAGCCTTGGGAATAATCCTTACCCCTTTACGGTGCAGCATGCGATAAACATCGCGAGCACTATTGCCTATAGCCAAAACCAATAACGAGCAAGGTAATTCCTCATCATTATTTATTATTATGCTTTGCAGCAACCCATTGTTCATATTAATATCTGTGAGGCAAGTCTCGAAGTAAAACTCTCCCCCCAACCGGATGATCTCCTGCCGTATTCTCTTGACTATGGCGCGAATCTTATCAGTTCCTAAATGTGGTTTCTTTAGGTACATTATATCTTCATTGGCTCCGAATTCCACAAAGGTTTTCAGTACATAATCCACCCTGTCATCACCAATGCGGGTGGTCAGCTTACCGTCGGAAAAAGTCCCAGCCCCACCTTCACCAAACTGTACATTAGAGCGCTCATTTAGATCCCCCGCCTGCCAGAATTGTTCTACCTGCTGAATCCGGCTATCCATGTCCTGCCCTTGTTCTATTATCACCGGCTTGTAACCGTTGCGAGCCAGGAGCAGGGCACAAAAGAGCCCAGCCGGGCCAGAACCAACTATCAAAGGAGACTGATTCAGCAAATTGGTTCCCGCTATAGGCTGAGCTATGATCTTATCTTCTACCAGAGATAAATCGGGCGCTTCCAGCATTCCAGCAGTTATAGTGACGGCCGGGGCCAGCTCCACATCAACTGAGCAGATAAAATATACCGTAGAGCGTCGCGCATCCACCGCTTTCTTAACCAGTTTTATAGAATTTATATTTTGGACATCTATTCCTAATCTCTGTGCCGCTAAATTCATTAAATCGCTTTCTTGAGAATCCAAACCTAATCGTAATCCATGTATTCGAACTTTCATCACTGAACCCCTTTTACCCCATTTTTGCTGATCTTGACATTGATAGTAATTCGGGTAGGAGAGAAAATGATCCCTTCAGGCTGAACCATTTCCACGACCTGGACAAAATCTTCCTGTTTACCGCCAATATCTATAGGCTGGGTGACTATTTCGTTCAAGGCATCCACCCGCATCTGATCACCCAACACCGTAATTTGGGCAGGATCGCTTTTTACTTCCCCCTGGCTGAAACCTTCAGCGGCTTTACCGATAAGCTGAGGTTTTACAGCAACAAGTTTACTAACCTGTTTTTTTTCCAAAACTATATAAGCATCAATCGTAGAGGGTATCAACTTTATACCTTCGCTAATGTTTTTCCCGTTCACGTCGCGAGCCTGCAGTATGACCTTGACCGCAGTAACGTCCTTTATATTTCCCATATCTATCGGTGCTACAACTCTAGCCACTCGCCCTACTGCATCTGCCTCACCTTTTACCATGCAACTATCAGAAGCTAACAAAACCTCAGTCAACTGATAGCCCGCCTGGGGGTTCTGTTTCACTTCATGTTTAACCTGAAACACCTTTTCACTGAGTTCCTCCAATGTAATATCTACTTTATCCGGCTGCACTGAGGTAACCATAGCTCCTGTGACAGGTTCCAGCTTAACCGGAACTTTGTGTGCACCTTTACCTAGCCCTGCCAAATCCACATATGCTACGATATTACCCGATCCATGAAGTGACCCCCATAATTTCACAGATACCTTTTCCGGTCCGACAACAGTAAGGTCAGTAGGTGGGTTGCGATATTTTAATTCTACGTCCACCAAATTACTCCCTGTCAATACATCACCCTGATTAACCACATAGAACCACAGTAGGATAGCCATGATAACCGAAGCAAGCTTAAGCCATATCTTTTTTCTTCTCTGGTTCTTTTCGACCATCTGCTGCCCACCTCCTCCAAAAGCTGTCCCTGCGGCTTTCCCGGACTACCAGTTCTTCTTCCAGCAGATCTTTCAGACTCTGGGCATCCAGAAAGCGGACTAAACTGCCCTCACGGGCCACAGATACCGCTCCAGTCTCTTCGGATACAATAATCGAAAGGGCGTCTGACACCTCGGTAATTCCCAGCCCAGCTCGGTGCCGGGTGCCCAATTGTCCATCAATACCAGGGTTATTGCTTAAAGGTAAAAAACAGGCCGCCTTTTGAATCCGGCCTTCTTTAATTATCACTGCCCCATCATGCAGAGGAGTATTGGGAACGAATATATTGATCAAAATTCCCGAGGAAACCAAAGAATCCAGCGTAGTTCCACTATCCATAAATTCTTCTATCCCGGTCTCACGCCCAATGACAATCAGTGCGCCTACCCGATTACGCGCCAGTACCCTTACAGCCTCCGAAATCTCTTTGACAACAACATCATATATACCCATTTTTTCCCCAGAACTAGAACTGACAAAAAACTTGCCGCGTCCTAGTTGTTCCAGTATGCGCCTTAATTCAGGCTGAAAGACAATGGGCAGTGTAATGGCGAAAATGATCCATAGTTTCTCCAGTAACCAGTTAACCATATCCAATTGCAAATAGCTGACTACTACCGAAAACGCCAGCAGTATTATAAGACCCTTGAGCAGTTGTTCTGCCCGCGTTCCTTTAATCAATCCCAGGAGACGATAAAATATATAGGCAACAATGGCTATGTCCAAGAGGCTGCGAAAAATGTTCCAGGGGCTAGCAAATACCCCGGATAATAAACCCAAGTCCAATTTTTACTCCCCCTTGTTCACAAATACGTTAAGACATTATTTGCACATATCATTAAGCATAGCAGATTAGGCGAGATTTTGGGAGTCTCCTTCTAGCTTCTGAAGATAATGAATAACCGCCAGTATGCCTTCCTGCACGCGTATTTTGCCCTTGCTTGAAGCCAGCCTATTGGAAATAGCATAAGGGTTGCTCTTCTCCAATACTGTATTTTCCAATGGATACTCAAAACCGATTTCACTCACCCCGCGAGCTTCCTGAGTCAGTGCCAGAACTGAGACAGTATCTCCTTGCTTGCCCTCTATTTCAATATCCTGATTAATAATATAAACCCAATATTCAGGAGTAAAATGAGTTAGTTTAATACCTCTTTGCACCAGTTCTATCCCACAATATAGGTTTGAAAGGGTATGGTCCAATCTTCTCCCTAAGGTACCGAGCATCAATATTTCCGTAGCTCCCCATTCCTGAGCGATATCCAAGGCTAATTGGGTATCAGTGAAATCTTTGTGCCGGGGGAATTTTTGGATTTCTACATTTCTGGCTTCAAAAAACTCCCTGACTTCCGGCAGAATGGAATCCATATCCCCTATTATACTATCTGGCATCACTCCCAGCATATATGCATAGTTTGCTCCTCCGTCGGCACATAATACGGTATCGTCATCCTGAAATAAACTTTGGTAGGCTTCCATATCACCGTATTCTCCATTGGCTAAAATGATACACCGCATTGAATCAATCTCCAATCAGGTAAAACTCATGTTCCCTGTATAATAACATAATTCAGTCCTGTTGCATTTTCCAATTCTTATTATAGGGACTATTAAGAAATAAACTAGTTGTTATTCCATGATAGTGTCATACCCAAACTATTTTCATCTAGGGGCTATCAAGGAATAAATAAGACAGAATACTCCGAGGATTTTTCGCGCTAGACAAGGCTTCAAAGCGCAGTCATACTGGACGTATTTCTAGCTTTGATAACGAAGTATAGCGTGAAAAAAACCGGAGTAAATGACTGGTTTATTTTTTGATAGTCCCTATTAAATTGACAAAAAAAAAGGTGTTAACTATAATGCTATTAATTGATTTCAAAGGAGGCGAATAAAATGGCCTATATAATTACAGACGAATGTATTTCCTGCGGACTTTGCCCAGATGAATGCCCAGTTGAGGCAATCACTGAAGGCGATGACAAATATGTAATCAACCCGGAATTATGCACCGATTGCGGCTCCTGTGCCGATGTCTGTCCGGTAGAGGCTCCTATACCGGTTGAGGAATAATTAATTGCACATATAAGTCATATCTCTTTAAAAAAGCTCCTTTGAGGGGGCTTTTTTTGTTTTTATTTTTCATTTTAAACCAGGGTAGCTGTTCTGTCGCAGAGCCTCAAAAAGGATGATCGCTGCCGAATTAGCCAGGTTTAAGGAGCGCCCGAAATCCACCATCGGAATACGAATCTGGGTGTCCGGGTAAGCTTCCAATATTTCAGACGATAGTCCCCTGGTCTCCCGCCCAAATACGAACAGGTCGTCCTCTTCATAAGAATATTCGTGATAACCCCGAGCAGCGTGAGTAGTAGCCAGATAGAACCTGTTTTTTTTGTATTTTTGAACTAAGTCCTCGAAGCTCTCCCATATTTTCACTTCCACCTTATCCCAGTAATCTAGGCCCGCTCTTTTCAAATAGCGATCTTCTATCGAAAACCCCAAGGGCTTAACCAGGTGCAAGGTACTTCCTGTCAATGCGCAAGTGCGAGCTATATTACCTGTGTTCTGTGGTATTTCCGGCTCCACCAGGACAATGTGCATACAAATCGTCCCCCTGTGTCATATTTTTTTTAATGATAGAAATTATACCTGAGTTTGCCAGTTATAACAATTTGCTCTTTAACAAAGACTAAATTCAAGCTTGATAATATAAAAAAGGAGAGATTTAATTGAAAAATATCCCATTAAGAAAACCTGTGATATTACTTCTGTTCACCCTCATCCTATCCCTACTATGTGTGGCAGGATGCCAGAAAGCAGCTAAAAAACCACCCACGACACCCCAGCAAAATGTGCCCCAACAAAATGTACCACTGGCTCCCGAGGTAACCAAATACAGCCAGGAGCCCACAATTTCGCTATATCGTAGCGCCACTGGTAATAAGGAGCAGCTTAAACTAGAAGACTACCTTAAAGGGGTGGTTGCCGCTGAAATCGGACCGAATTTCCCCCTGGAAGCTCTGAAAGCCCAAGCCATCGCTGCCCGAACCATGACCCTGGCCTTAATTAATTATGAACATGGCGCTGGCAAACATGGTACTGACGCCAGCGACGACCATACTGAATTTCAAGCATACAATAACACCAAGATTCCAGATGTTATCGCCAAAGCGGTAGATGAAACCAGGGGACAGATTTTAACCTATAACGGTAAATTCGTCTACGCTGAGTTCCACTCTGCATCCCCGGCGATGACTGCCAGTATAGATGAAGGTTTTCCCAAGCTGAAAGATAAGGCTTCTGCCTATATTGTGCCCGTTTCCACTGATGGGCTGAAAAATGCCCCTGAAAAGTACCGTGACTGGACCGTAAAAGTCCCTGTTTCAACCATAAAAAATATAATGGGGCCAAAGGCAGGTTCTTTGGCTGATATTAAGGTTGGGCAAAAGGGGCCTTCAGGTCGTGCTCTAACCGTAACCGCCGGTTCCGCTTCTATTGCTGGGGTAGATTTACGTGAGAAAGTTGGCTTTGATAAGCTCTTCTCCACCTATTTTACCAGTATAACTGTGGAAGGAAATAATGTGGTATTCAAAGGTAAGGGCTGGGGACATGGCTGCGGTATGGAACAGTGGGGTGCCTTCACAATGGCCCAGGAAGGTAAAATGGCTAAAGAGATAGTGGAACACTACTACCCCGGAACCATGTGGACCCAACTGTATAAATAGCAGCAAAAACAATTAAGGGAAACACGAAGAAAAGCCTCGTGTTTCCCTTAATAATCCTCAATCTCTTTCCTGATATTCATCCACTGCGTACAACATATCGAAGTTCTGGTCTTCGCTGGTGATAGCCAGAAGACGTGCCCTTTTGGTTTCAAACTTCCTGCTTACCCGGAGAAGATCCCGAGTTTTGATCCGAATAATTAGCATATGAAGATACTTCCTTTCCAGTCGGGAGAAAATAATGAAGAGGTACATCCCGATAATCCTGCGCCTGCATAAAACTCTTCACTCCTTCGCTGCTCCGGTATTCTTCCAGCAAACGAACGAAAAGGCGGTCGAAACTGCTGAGACCTCCTGCTACAACTCCTGGTATCAATCCCTTTTCTTCCGCAAAGACCAGAGTTGCGGCTGCTCCCGTCCAAGCAATTTTGTAAATCAGTTCCTCTGTATCCCCCAGCAGATGACTGCAAAGATAAAAACGGCAGATAAGCGACCGCACCGTATATATAGAGCAAATATTATTGTGTAGAAACACACAAGGATTCGGCTGCAAACGCAAGAGACCCAGACCCAGCTTTTCCTGGTGAAAATAGCCGGCAATAAAAGCCGCATAGTCTAATTCCAAACTAGATGCCATCTTCTTGAAGGATATTAAATCTGGTATTACATAAGCAGTGCTGCAGCAATTAAGCTGGCATCCCTTGCACAAGGCATGATTACCCTCTGCATATTGTTTATAGAGGGACTGATCATCACAAAATGGCTGCCAGACATCCAACAAATCCTGCACCGTAGCTTGACCATTAACCCGAATTCCTATCCCTAATGTGCCGTTTTCAACGGCATTATATACCTCAATATTATTCATGCCCTGGGCTCACCCTTTACAACTCTTTAATAGCCTGTCGGGCCAATTCATCACAGCGCTCATTATACATATCCCCGGAATGCCCCTTAACCTTCTCCATCATCACCCGATTTTTGCCGGTTAGAATGAGCAACTCCTTCCAGAGATCCTGATTAGCCACCGCTTCCTTTTTACTGTTTTTCCAACCGTTTTTCTGCCAATTTTCAATCCACTTCTGTTTAAAGGCATTGACCACGTAAGCACTGTCCGAATAAACAGTGACATCCCAATCAGTCACCTTCAATGAACCCAAAGCACCAATCACCGCCTGCAATTCCATACGCTGATTGGTAGTTTGGCTTTCTCCCCCGTAAATTTCCTTTTTCTGATCATTGAAAAGCAGAACTGCGCCCCACCCCCCAGGACCAGGATTGCCGGAACAGGCACCATCGGTATAAATGGTTATTGCTTTCATCGCCTACACCGACCCATGGCGTGGATTGGCGCTAACCTTCTCCACCGCCTCAGTGAGAACTATGATCAAATCAAGATAAAACTGGGTTTCTATGAAATGAGCCCGGGTTATGGCTGCCCCTTTGTCAGTAACTGCATAGTGTGGTTTCAGCTTATTTAAAGCATAGGCAGCTATATCCATCTTACAAATCTCGCAGCGGCACATCCCTGGTTTCTGATCAAATACACTGTCCATATTGTCCCAGATTATTTTTTCTACAATATTAACTATTGGCATTAGCATCCTCCTACCCTAAAGCCATCTACTCGGGGAATAAAGTACATAGTTCTTTTATGTTACGAACATGATAATCACAGCAGGGTGTCTTTTCACGTGCTTCGGGTGCTAACCAGACGGCAGTCATCCCAGCCCTTTTAGCTCCGGTTACATCAGTACTGCTATCATCGCCTATATGAGCCGCTTCGATATTTTTTACCTGCAGATTCTGAAGAGTATAATCGAAGATTTTAACATTAGGTTTGGCCCAATGGACTTCGTCTGAAAACACCAGAACGTTGAAAAAACGATAAATATCATCAACCTTCATGATTTCTCTAAGAATTGAACCTGGGGTTACCCCGGTATTACAAATGACCGCCAGCTTATATTTTTGAGCCAAAAAGGGCAGAGTCTCCAGAACACCCTCATTTAATCGGGGTGGAAAGTCAATAAGTACCGACGTATATACCCTATATACCCTGTCCCAATCTTCCGACTCCAGCTTAAGCTTCAATTGACCCAGAATGTAATTAACATGGCCAGTGGGAGTAATATCCATGCCATAATCAACCTGATACTCATGAGCATATTGCCAGCAGTCCTGGAAAGCCTCCCGCACCGCTTCATCCTCTACCTCGCAACCCATAGCCCTTATAATCTGGTTAAAGGCAGCTACGCGTTTACCGGAAATGATTAACCCTTCGGGAATTTTATAAAGAGTATCCCAAAAATCGAAGGTGATTGCTTTAAGCAAATCGTTCACTCCTATTACTTCCCTTAAATTTATTAATACGCTAAAAGAATACAATTATCCTTCCTATCGTGAAAAAATCCCCGTCCAGGGAACCTAGGGACTAACAAGAAATAAACTAGTCATTTACTCCGGTCTTTTCCGCTCTATACTTCGTTATCAAAACGCGCCAATACCTCCAGTATTACCACGCTTTGACGCCTTGTCTAGCGCAAAAAATCCTCGGAGTATTCTGCCTTATTTATTCCTTGCAACATTATTAGTAAGCGCTAGCGAACACCAGTGGTACCCGCAGGGTGATAGTCCCTTATGCTTCAACAGCTTTTTGCGTAGTAGTTTCAGACTGCTCAACATAGGACTTAACATCGCCATCCAGAAGGGCCTGATTATCCGTTTGACGGTCTTTGTTAAGATTGCGTACCCGGTCTTTTAATATTTTGTTGTCAGTACTATAGAAACCTCCACCCTTGAGAACAATACCAACATTCTTACTTATTAACCTTTGTACCTGTCCCCCACATTTCGGACAATCCTGCAGTACTTCCTCTGTTATCCTCTGCACCTTTTCAAAACGCCCGCAGTTTTCACATTTGTAATCATAAATAGGCATTAATGTCACCTCTCCTAAAATTATAAAAATACAATCTTTACAGTCATTATAACATTCCCCGAGATATAGTCAGATAAATAAGGATGGACATAACTCCATTCCATACCCCGTGGGCAACAACAGAGACTAGTATACTGCCGCTCTTCTCGTAGATATAACAAAGCCCTATACCCCCTAATGCCAGAGGTATCGTGCGCCACAAATCCCAATGGGCCAGACCGAAAACCAAACCGGCCAAAATAGCTCCCCACATTGGTCCTAGGTACTTTCGAAATACCGGATAAATCATGCCCCGATAAAAAAGTTCCTCGGACAGCGGCGCGAGAATCGCCCCCACCATTAAAATAACCGAGAAATCTGATAGTCTCGTGGCTGACCTCAACATTTCCTCATAATACTGTGGTTGCAGATCAGGCTGCAAATATTTTAACACATAGCCTAGGGCCAGTACCATAATGATTAGTAATATCCCACCCATGAACCCGTAACGGAAATAAGAACCGGGCCGGGCTTTGCTAAAACCAAGGTCTTTCCACTGGCCCCGCGGTAAAAATACCGCAAATAGATATACGAAGCCTACTGTAGCTAGAAATTGCACCAGGAATCCAGTCAGGAAATGGCCCAGTTCGCCAGGCAGCAAACCGGGTATGTTTTTGCCCAGCATGCTCGTCAAAATACTAACGGCCATAACCCCTACATAAACCACTATAATATCCATAAAACCCCAACGTGGTCTTTCCGTCAAAGCAGTTCCCTCCTAATCTAACCCATTATACTCTATATACCCCGTTTTCGTCTGGCATATTTATTTAGGAATAAAAGTGCTTATTAAATCTGCCGGATTGGGAATACTATCCTAAAATATTCCCTTAATAACGGAGGTATATTATATGACCCCTTTGCTTTTTATCTCTATCGTGGCCGTGGTTTTGACTATGCTGGTCTATTGGGTATTAAACACCCTTGAAGCTGACGAAAAAAGAATAACGAGACCCATTCGCTTTGATTTTGAAGCTGCACCTGAACTAGCGTTAAATACCGCCGCTGAGTTTTATCTAGCCCGGAACACTATTAAAATTCAGCGTAATGATGATGAATATGGTCTGGTATACTGGAACTTGAGCCGGGCCAAATGGGAGGAAATTTGTTCAGACTGCGGGGTAAGCCCGGATATGCGGCATATCGTCCTGCGTGTTAACGAAGCGGGTGAACAGTTGCAGTTCTCTGATATGTGGGTCAAAACTATAGCTGGTCAATGTCGGTTTCGCCTGCAGCCACAAAAAGCATATTATGCAACTCTGGGAATAAAACGCCGAAACCGCTTTATCCCGATTTTGACTTCCAGCACAATAATGCGGCAGAGTTGAGTGCATCGCTAATAACGAAATATTAACGCGTCTTAGGGTGGGCTCAGGATTGACCCTGATTTTAATTACCGGGCAAAACAGCTACCCCTAAAGCCAGATGGTCCCAAAGAGTTTTTTTCACCTGTTCAACTTGATGCGGATCACAGTTCACAATGAGAAATAGCTCCCCGTCCTTTTCATTGCGCCTTGCCTTGGAATGCTTAAATTTACTGAATGAAATGTCGAGCAGGAAACCCACCAGGAACCCTCCTCCTAGCCCTAATAATCCGCATATAATCGGCCCCCATGCCCAAACAAAACCATAGATGACACCTAGAACCATGCATGCGGTACCCAGGATAGCCCCCCCATCAAACATGCTAACCCCGTCGGCATGATGAATGGTATCGAAAATGTTTCGGGTCTCTCCCTTTATTTCAAGGGGAACAGCGAATATCTGCTCCTTCTTAATACCCAGTTCTTCCACCTTGGCGATAGCTATTTCGGTATGCAGACAATAATGAAACGATGCTACCAGGTACATTTGTGTTCCTCCTTATACAGATTATATTGGCATTTTGAACAGCGCACTTTGGTATTTATTCTTAAAGAACTGGGCCTGTTCCTGATCAAATATCTTATTTATCTCTACTGATTTCACATAAGAATCATAAATACTAAAACAATAAAAAGACGGTACGTTCAAGAGCCACTGCCAATCAAGTACCGCTTTTGCTTGGGCAAATTGGCCCATTGCGGTATAGTGAATGGCTGGCAGTAAATGTGAAAAATACATAATTGATGCTCCACCTACCATCATAAACAGAGCTGGAATAAGTGACATGCAATAAAGGTGGCCTGCTCCCGGTATTAATATGGCCCAGGCCATGGCTACCCAGGGATTGCGTTTTTCCATCGCATTAAGTCCTGCAGACCCTATCACCATTGGAACCATAGGAGCATTTTCATGATCGGCCAGGACGGAGAACTTGTTTATCTCTATCGTTGCACGGTAACTATCCCACACTGAAAATACCAGTATTCCACAGTAAAGCAGCAATAAATTGGTATCCAAGACCTGTTTGGCCATCACAAAATTGCCGGTAAAGCTGTATAGAATGGCAAGATTGAGATGTGAGTAGGTATTTATTAGTAATTCGCCGGAAAATAAAAACACACCCTTACCCACACTTACTAATCTTAAATGTCCAAATCCTGGATATGTTAACGACCACCAAGCAACAACCAAGGGATTTCGCAAATGAAAGGTATTGATTGAGTGTCCTGTTATTGCAGATTTAGGTCTGCGTACTATTGGAATCTGAACTTCTTGCATTGTTAATTACACCCTCGTTCTGGTATTAATAACTGTTAATGGTTCGTCATTTTATCTGATGGGCAAACATCATCTGCATCTCAATTTTCATAGACTGGCAAAGTATTTAAATCCTTACATTTGGCGCGATAGTCAAAACTAAGTTTAGCCACCAGGTCCATTTGTGTATATCATCCTGTAGCCAATGCTCCAGAGATAAACGTTGCAATTCTCTTTTTACTGTAATTACATCTCATACGAAACCATCTTCTCCGACAACCTTGCTCATTACTCCTTTCCTGTTAATCCTATTATATCCAGAATGCTCTAATGTAGTCCGTGCTATGCGCTAATTCAATTCCCCTATGCTTTTTAGCTTCATTTTTACATCAACCTTGATAGCAACATTTTCGATAAAACCTTGATCAATTGTGGGCTGCAATTCTTTTCGCCATTTAGCCAGGGCATATTTGCTAATATCAATACAGTCGACTTTATATTCTTCCTGCATTCTCTTGATGAACTTATTGCAGCCTTCGGTAATATCAGAGGTAACCTGATCCTCAATTTCCTTGCGCAAATCTTTGTTCTGAGTAAACAAGACATTGCTGGAATGTTCGTTCAGACCCCCCTCCAAAATTATGCTTATGTTAAAGGTGAATTCATTACCGTTGCGCTCCATCGTTACTTTTCTGTTGTTGGTAATAGAAAGCGAACCATAATCGTAAATCTTGCCATCTTTATTTAGGATATATGGTAAGTTACCATTAGACTCAATCCCTCTTAGCATCATTAGGTATTGGGTTTCTTTTAAACCCACCTTGCCGATCATTTTATCTTTATTAAAAATTGCCGCACCATTAACCATTACTTTCTCGTCCTTAATAATTAATAATGGCATAACGGGATTTTTTCCCGGATTCTGATCAACCTCAAACTGATGCAGGGTAGAGGAAGGAATAAAACCTCTTTTCTCCGATGACCTCAGTAACAGTCTGAGATAATCTCCCATAGTAGAGTAATCATCGGTGGGGACGCGCAGAATATTTTCTCCTCTGCCTTCTGCTACTGAATAATTTACGGTATGGGGGTTCTTGGCTCCCCTGGATAAGGCTTCGTTAAGCTTGTTTAATCCAGTAGCCGCTTCATCTTCTCCAAACACTATTATACTGGCGACAGCCGGGGAATAATCTCCGGGCGACGAATAGGGCTTTTGACCTCTAGAATTGCCAATCAGCAATCCTGGTGTTTTCTCAATTCTAAATTTAGCTTTGACCTCCTCGGAAAGATTAGGTATCACCACGGTTAAATCAACCAGCTTTTCTTCCTGGGGAAGATCACTGGTACCACTCCTACTTTCTTCGTGTATATCATAAGCACCGAGTTGTGGCAAAGCAACACTGTTGATATCCCGATAATCCCAGCAACCTGATAGAGTAATAATCTGTATCGCCATAATGAAAACTAACAACATTTTTCTAGATACTCTTCTAAGCACTCTGTTTCACCTTCCCCCCGCGCGCAAATGCCATGATGAGGTAAATTAAGGGGTAAACAATTCCAATCACATAAAAACCGTATCCGGCATATCTCGCCATATCGAACACTGTTAGAAGATTTGGGGGAAGAAGCGCTAGAATGTACATCGCTAATCCAATCACCATTAGTAGATAGGGCAGGTATTTCTTCTCATCTAATTTTAGCAGCTGGGTAAGAGACAACGAAGCAGCAAAGCCCATGTTAATCGCCGGCCTAGCTCCCATGCCCATCCAGAAAAACAGGAATATGAATTCCAAACGCTCGATAACCGGTATTTGAACAACCTTGAGCAAAACCAAGCCTGGGAATAACTGGTGTTGCATACCTGCTACACCAAATACCGATTCACATATTAATACAATTACAACATATAATACTGCGGTTATGCCTGTAGCTATAATCCCTGCTTTTAAGATCTCATCCTTCCTATTAACCAGTGAATAGAACACCAGGAGTATTTCAATACCGGCATAATATTGGGCCGCTATTAGGACACCCCTGCCGATTCCATCCCATCCCGCTTCTCCTACCGGTAAGAGATTGGTATAGTCTGCTTCCCCAATGGGTATCATCAAAACCAAGAAGTTAACTAGAAGAAGATAGAACAGCAGCTCATTTAACCTCCCAATTACTCTGGCCCCTTTACTCCCGGCATATACAACTGTAAAGATGAACATAAAGACTATTACTACCAGGGGAGTTCTGGGCAGAAGATACAGCTTCGTAACTTCGGAAAAGATGCGGACAACTACCGATTCAAACCCAATAACATAGACAATAAAAAGGATAATTAGAATTGACCCGAAAAACCTGCCAAAAAGTGCCTGACTCATTTGAGTAAAACCCATTTCCGGCATACGCTTACCTAAACGGTCAATCAGAAATAACGAAACAATTGGCACTATGGTGGCGATAAGCATGGCCAGCCATGCATCCTCCTGGGCAATGCCGGTAATTTCTCGAGGCAAATATAATAATCTTATACCAATCTGTGAACCGATAATAAGGAAGATTAACTGCTTACTGCTAATAGTTGAGCCTGCTTTATCCTTCATTGCTGTTCTGGCCCCTTCCCATCATTGCCCTGTCTTTTCCTATCCTGCATAGGTATGGAAACAGGCCTTCGGTTCATCTTCTTAAGAAAAACACGTATAAACGAGTCCTTCAGGTCTGGATAGCGCATAGGGGCCAGAGGAGAAAAATAGGGAACGCCGATACTCTCCAGGCCTATAAGATGAGTCTGAACAATCATCCACCCGAAAGATATACCGAATATACCAAATGTGGCAGCCAGTAACATTATGGGAAGCCTGAGCAGCCTGGTAGTTAGTACCATGCTGGCTGAGGGAAGGGCATAAGTGCATATAATTGAAACAGATATTATTAGAATTACAATGGGACTGGCCAGCTTAGCACTTATGGCCGCCTGACCCAAAATAATACCTGAAACTACGCCCACGGTCTGCCCGATTTGTTGGGGAAGACGCAAGCCTGCCTCGATAACCAGTTGAATAATAATTTCCATAACCAAGGCTTCTACTATTACTGGAAAGGGAACGCTGGAGCGCGCCCGGGAGAAGCTTATCACCAAATCATAAGGAATAAGCTCAGGCTGAAAACTCAGGAGCGCTATATACAATGCTGGAAAGGATATGGCGACTAATAATGCTAAATATCTCAGGATTCTAATATAGCTGGAAAATATAGATCTCTCATAATAATCTTCCGATGCCTGTATAAACTGTACAAACAAAGCCGGAACAACAAGCGCTAGCGGGGTATTATTAACTATTATTCCTATTCGCCCTTCTAACAATAACGGTACCATCCTATCGGGCCGCTCGGTAGTAAAAGTCTGAGGGAAAATACTGTACGGGTTGTCCTCAATGAATTGTTCAACATACCCGGACGCTACTATACCGTCTAAGTTCATCTGGTCAATTCTACTCTTAACTTCGCTAACAATTTTAGGATCAGCAATGTCTGCAATATATAGAATAGCTGCCTGGGTGCGGGTCCTAGTACCAACCAGGGTTTTTTCCACTACCAGATTGGGATCTCTCAACCTGCGGCGAACAAGTGCAATATTGACATCTAGTATTTCAATAAAACCTTCCCGGGAGCCACGCATAGTTTGCTCAGCCGGGGGTGCATCAATAGCCCTGAATTCACCACCGTGAATATCTATTACTAAAACTTCCTCTATGCCGTCAAACAGCAAAACTGTAAATCCATCAAAAATGGTCTGTACCAGCGCTGCAAAAGTATTTATCTTTCTTATCTGGCTCGCGGTTATAGAAGTCTTATAAATAGCATCTATCAAGTTTTGGGCACCCAAATCCTGAATACTCTCCCTCCTGCAATTCAGCATTAAAGGCCGAAGAATATGCTGGTTAAGGGCTTCATCATCAATTACTTTGTTCAAATGAATAGATACCGCCGAGAGCGGAGGTTCCCCCTCCAGATAAAAAGGCCGCGTGATAATATCAGCACCCTTTTGTAGGTAAGGCTGCAACATCTGCATTTTGTCGTTTAAAGCTGCTGGAAGTTGGGTATCCGGTATCTTCTGCTTCGCTTCTTTCCAGGCTTGATCATCTGCTAGTGGCTTTCTAGAAATTTTTTTCATTCTTACAAATCTCCTGCGTAATTTTCTATATCTTTCCCCGCATAGGAATCGGTATGCAGAATGAAACTATTTCCACAGCAACAAGCACTTTGTTTTGTACCTTGTCATTTCTTTAGCTGTATTCTATAATTCTTAGGTAAATAGTCGTATTTGCAAACAAGAAAGGTCGTTGTTCTAATGAATATGAAAACAGGGCAGGTTCTGGCCGTGAACATCTCCGAAAAACGGGGAGAAAAGAAGCATAATATTAATGAAGCTTATATTAAGTCTGACTGGGGCATCGAGGTGGATGCACACAGCGGAGACTGGCACCGCCAGGTAAGCCTTTTGTCACTTTCCAGCGTAGAAAAAATGCGCGCTTTAGGAGCGGTCATTGACTATGGAGATTTCGCGGAAAATCTGACAGTGGCAGGCATTGATGTAGCTGCCCTGCCAATAGGTACCCGCCTTCAGATAGGAGAAGTGCAGATGGAAGTAACTCAGATTGGTAAAGAATGCCATAACAAAGCCTGCGCTATAAAAAAGCAGGTCGGAACCTGTGTAATGCCCATTGAAGGAATCTTTGCTAAGACACTTACTTCCGGATGGGTTAGAACTGGTGATAACGTGGAAGTTATAGGAGACAAATAAATATACTTGACATTCCCTATGGGATTTGTGTATATTGATTTTGAACTTAATAGCGCGATCCTAGGTAAAGGAGTGGGTCTTAAAATGCCCGAACCAGCAATCAGCCAGAATCGAGAAATCACCGTATACAACCATGGTACAATAGAGCATATTGAGGATTCGATTGTCCAGGAGACTCCCTTAACTCTTTTTCTTAATCATGTGGAGCTGGCCACTATGGTCTGTTCTCCCGGAGGGTATGAAGAACTGGGCGTGGGTTTTCTGCTCAGTGAAGGTTTGGTGCAAAAGCCTTCCGATATTCTAGAAATCTCCTGTCGCGCAGAAGAGGGTTTACTGTGGATAGAAACTAGTTCTCCGGTACCCCAAACCAGTAATTTCTTACGCCGTCATATAGCCAGCTGCTGTGGTAAGAGCCGAGCCGGGCTGTACTTTATTAATGACGCCCGCCAGCTTAAGCCGGTACAGTCCGATGCGACATTTACGGCCGCTCACCTGCTAAGTATTATAAATCTATTAGAAGAAAAATCAGATACATTTCACCGAACTGGCGGGGTACACAGCGCCGCACTGGCCGATGATTCAGGATTGCTGTGTATGTACGAAGACATCGGTCGGCATAATGCAGTGGACAAGGTTCTCGGTTACGCTTTTAGAAATAATATTTCAACCGATGATAAATGCCTGCTGCTTAGCGGGCGCATCGCCTCAGAAATTCTTATCAAGGCCGCCCGAGGCAATATTCCACTGGTGCTGTCGCGTTCTGCGCCTACCGGACTAACAATTGAATTAGCTGATGAGATGGATATCGCTGTGGTCGGTTTTGCCCGAGGCCAGCGATTCAGCGTCTACAGCCATTTAGAAAAAATAATTATGTAGGTGGTGCTAGGGTTGAGTACACCAGAAGATAAGCTATTAATGGAAGAAATTAAACGAATTAAGAATGAAAAATCCGTATACATTATCGCTCATTATTATCAGCGTGATGAAATACAAGATATTGCAGATTTTGTAGGAGACTCATATGCCATGGCAGTAGCTGCCAAGAATTCCCCCTGTGATACCATCCTGGTAGCCGGGGTTGACTTCATGGCAGAGTCTGCGGCTATTCTGTGCCCTGCTAAAACAGTTCTATCTCCTGAACCGGCAGCAACCTGCCCGATGGCAAACAGCATAGAAGTCAGCGATGTCTTGAAGTATAAGCAGGAACACCCGGACGGACTCATTGTCAGCTATGTTAACACTCCGGCAGCTATCAAAGCTGTCAGCGATATTTGTTGTACCTCCTCCAATGCGGTCAAGATTATTGAGAAGTTACCGCCAGATGCCCGGATCTTTTTTATACCTGATGAAAACCTGGGGAGCTATGTAGCCAGCAAGTTAGATAGGCCCTTGGATTTTTATCCCTCAAGTTGTCCCATTCACGCTGCAGTAAGCAAAGATGACATTTTACAACGCAGAGCAGAATACCCCGATGCCGAAGTTTTAGTTCACCCCGAATGCGACCCGGAAGTTGTCGCTAGCGCGGATTTCGTAGGCAGTACCGCTGGAATGGTTGCTTATGCTGCTAAGTCCACTGCGAATGCTTTTATTATTGCCACCGAATGCGGCATCATGCATGAAATCAAGCAATCAAACCCAGACAAGAAGTTAATTCTGGCTAAGGAAGAACTGATTTGCTCGAATATGAAGAGTATCACACTGGAGAAGATTCGCTACTCTTTAGAAAACCTGCAAACCATAATAACAGTTCCAGAAGATATCCGGGTGAAAGCCGCTGTGGCATTAGAGAAAATGATTACATATTCTTCATAATTAACAAAGCAGACAGGGGGACGGTTCTCTTGTCTGCCTCATCATCCGGAAACAGACAAGAGAACCGTCCCCCTGTCTGCGAAAACTTTAAAAGGGGTAGGTGCATATGAAATTATCCACTAGAGGTAGATATGGACTCCGGGCCATGATTGATATGGCTCAGAGCGATGAAAAAGGGCCAATTGCTACCCGTACCATTGCTGAACGCCAAGGCATATCGGAGCGATACCTGGAACAGCTTATGGTGCCCTTAAAAAGAGCCGGACTGATAAAAAGCGTTCGGGGTTCCCAAGGCGGCTATACCCTGGGTAAAAACCCCCAAAATATTACCGCCGGAGATATCATTCGCGTATTGGAAGGTCCGATTGCACCTGTGGAATGCGTTAACGAAACCAATCCCGAAGAATGTTCGCGGGCTGACTATTGTGTAACCCGCGTGATATGGTCTAAAGTAAGGGATTCTATTGCAGAAGTCCTAGATTCGTATACCTTGGTTGATCTGGCCCGAGAGTCGCAAAAGCTGCCCGGAAAGGATTCTTTTGTATATAGGATATAGTTGATTGAGCGAAGGCGTGACAGGAGGACGGTTCTTAGCGTTACCTGTTACGCTGGTATCTATTTAATAATTTGGAGGTAATAAAGATGAAATCCATATATATGGATCACAGTGCTACCACTCCGGTTGACCCAGAGGTTTTTAACGCCATGATACCCTACTATACCGATATTTATGGTAATGCTTCCAGTGTTCACTCCCAGGGTCAGAAAGCTGCCCGCGCGGTTGAGCAAGCCCGGGAGCAAGTAGCCCTATTGATAGGCGCCTCGCCGGGAGAAATAATTTTCACCAGTGGTGGTACGGAAGCCGACAACCAGTCCATCATCACCTTTATGGCCGCCAATCCTCACAAGGGTAAGCATATTATCACCTCGGCCATTGAACATCATGCGATCCTGCACACCTGCGAGTACCTATCTAAACAGGGATTTGAAATAACTGTCCTACCGGTAAACCCGGAGGGGGTGGTGGAACCAGATACCCTTCGGGCTGCGCTGCGGGCTGATACTGCGCTGGTTTCCATTATGCATGCCAATAACGAGATAGGTACCGTTCAAGATATTCAACAACTGGCAGCCATTAGCCATGAAGCTGGAGCAGCTTTTCATACCGATGCAGTGCAAACGGTTGGGAAGATCCCGGTAAATGTAAAAGAACTAGGTATAGACCTGCTCTCAGCATCCAGCCATAAGTTATATGGCCCCAACGGAATCGGATGTTTGTTTGCCAAGAAAGGGGTCCACATTGGCAGTTATCTCCACGGTGGAGGCCATGAACGCAATATGAGAGCCGGGACAGTAAATGTACCGGGTGTGGTTGGATTCGGAAAAGCAGCTGAATTAGCCCAACAGAGACTGCCTCAGAATGAAGCGGCTTTAAAGGTTTTAGGACAACGATTAACCCAGGGTATTTTAGATGCTATTCCTAATACCAGGCTTACCGGTCACCCGGTGAACCGCCTGCCAGGCAGTGTGAGCGTGTGCTTTCAGTATGTAGAAGGAGAATCAATCCTTTTAATGTTGGATAGCTATGGAATCATGGCCTCCAGTGGGTCAGCCTGTACAGCCGGTTCTCTGGAACCCTCTCATGTTCTGCTGGCTCTTGGCTTGTCTCACGAGATCGCCCATGGCTCACTGCGCCTGACGATGGGCAAGGACAATACCCAGGAGGATGTTGATAAAGTTCTGGAAGTCCTTCCCCCGATCATTAAAAATCTACGCTTAATGTCCCCCCTAGGGCAATAAAGGAGGTCAAAAATTATGTATTCGCAAAAGGTAATGGATCATTTTATGAACCCCCGCAATGTTGGTAAAATTGACCTGGCCAATGGGATTGGAGAGGTGGGCAATCCTACCTGCGGTGATATTATGCACATCGAAATCGAGGTGCAGGACGACCTTATAAAGGATATTAAATTCAGAACATTTGGCTGTGCTGCTGCCATTGCCACCAGCAGCATGGTAACAGAAATGGTAAAAGGCAAATCCCTTGAGGATGCCAAGAGAATTACCAATAGAACAGTAGCCGAAGCTCTGGATGGATTGCCGCCGCTCAAAATGCACTGCTCTAATCTGGCTGCCGATGCTCTGCATGAAGCAATCAAAAATTACCGGCAAGGGGATGGTTCTTCTGCCTCCATTTCAAAAGGTTACTGCAGGCAAGAAGTCCACTCCTGCTGTGATAAAGCTGAAGAATAGATTGAGCAAGAAGGTTCCTCACTACGTGTTTAACTTCCGAGAGGAATTCAAGACTAGTGTAATGCGCCAAGGCGCATTCCCTATTTTAGTTCATCCAGGTCGTAAGGTGTCTCCTGGTATACGTGATAATTCAACCAGTTCGTGAATAACAGGTTAGCATGACCTCGCCATTTTACCAAGGGAGTTTGGTCGGGGTCATCATTGGGATAATAATTCCTGGGAACGGCTATATCCAGCCCTTTTCCCACATCGCGGTCGTACTCTGACTTTAGACTATTGTCATCATACTCGGAATGTCCGGTTACAAAAATTAGGCGTCCGTCTTTGGAAGATACAATGTATACTCCTGCCTCCTTAGACTCGGATAGGATTTCAATTTCCTCAACTTTTTCAATATCCTCTCGCCTTACTTCAGTATGCCGGGAGTGAGGCACAAAGAACTCATCATCAAAACCACGTAAAAGGGGCACATTTCTCTTGTTAATTGTATGCGCGAAAACGCCAAACATTTTAGCATCAAGCGGGTATTTGGGAACCCCATAGTGATGATAAAGTCCTGCCTGCGCCCCTACACAAATATGCAGGGTTGAAAACACATTGTGAAGCGACCAGTCCATAATTTCCTGTAATTCTTTCCAATAACTCAGGTCTTCAAATTCCAGTAGTTCCACCGGCGCCCCGGTTATAATCATACCGTCAAATTTTTGATCCTTTATATCTTCGAAAGTATTATAGAAGTTTGCCAGGTGTTCGTGGGAGGTATTCTTGGAAATATGAGAATCAGGATATAAAAGAACGATGTCCACCTGCAGCGGAGAATTACCCAGCAAACGCAGCAGTTGAGTTTCGGTAACGCTTTTTAAAGGCATCAGGTTTAATATAGCTATCCTGAGCGGCCGTATATCCTGCGTGTAGGCGCGCCTCTCATCCATAACAAAAATGTTTTCATTAGTTAATATCTCGGTAGCCGGAAGATTATCCGGTATTTTTATAGGCATAATTATCCCTCTTTTTTAAATAATCTTTTGGCGGTGAAAAGTCCGGTGCACTATTCTTATGCCTCCTGGAAAACTGGGTGAGACAGATATCTTTCCCCGGTATCCGGAAGCAGAACCACAATTGTTTTCCCTTTATTTTCAGGTCTTTTCGCAATTTGGGTTGCAGCAAAAGCTGCTGCACCTGAAGAAATACCCACCAGCAAACCCTCGTTTTTGGACAGGCTTAGTGAAACATCAAATGCATCCTCGTTCTTAACCTTATATATCTCGTCAACAATTTGGCTGCTAAAAACACCAGGAATAAAACCCGCACCTATGCCTTGAATTTTATGTGGTCCGGGGGATCCTCCGGAAAGAACCGGTGAATCAAAAGGCTCTACAGCTATGATTTGAACGCCCGGCTTCTTTGCTTTCAAAGCTTGGCCAACACCAGTTACCGTCCCACCGGTTCCAACACCAGCAATAAATATATCCACAGCACCGTCTGTGTCTCTCCATATCTCTTCGCCGGTTGTTAATCGATGAATCTCTGGATTGGCCGGGTTTTCAAACTGGTTGGGAATAAAGGAATTCGGGGTCTTAGCAGCCAGTTCTTCTGACTTTCTTATGGCCCCTGGCATACCGTCTGCGCCGGGGGTTAAGACTAACTCAGCTCCCAAGGCCTTTAACAGGCTTCTTCTTTCTATAGTCATAGTATCAGGCATGGTCAGTATCAACTTGTATCCCCGAGCTGCAGCCACAAATGCCAACGCAATACCGGTATTTCCGCTGGTAGGCTCAATAATAATGGAGTCTTTGTTCAATAATCCTTTTTCTTCGGCATCCTTAATCATAGCGTAACCTATTCTGTCTTTTACACTTCCAGCCGGGTTGAAATACTCCAGTTTGGCAATTAGCCTAGCTTCCAGTTTATTGGCCTTATTGTAGTTGGACAGTTCCAACAAGGGGGTATTACCTATTAAGTCAGGCAGACTTTTAGCTATTTTACTCATTTCATTTCCTCCAGTTTCCTTTATACAGTTCCATAAGCATTAACCCAGGGCAGCTTTTGCCAAAGCTTGGTCAAGATCGAAGATCAAATCCTCAACATCTTCTATTCCTATGGAAAGCCTGATTTGATCAGGGCTAACTCCTGCAGCAATCAGCTCTTCTTCTGACAGCTGTGAATGAGTGGTGCTGGCAGGATGTATAACCAACGACTTAGCATCAGCTACATTGGCCAGTAGGGAGAATATTTCCAGGCTGTCAATAAACTTCTTACCTGCTTCAACTCCACCCTTAATGCCGAAGGTAAATATAGAACCGGAGCCCTTGGGTAAATATTTCTGAGCCAAGTCAAAGTATTTATCACCTTCTAGACTGGGGTAATTAACCCAAGTAACCTGGGGATGCTCTTTTAGATACTTAGCAATTACTTTGGTATTGGCAACATGTCTTTCCACCCTCAATGATAGTGTCTCCAGACCTTGAATAAATAAGAAAGAATTGAATGGACTCACAGCAGCTCCGGTGTTCCTAAGTAGTTGCACCCGCGCTTTGAGTATATAGGCTGCTGCTCCCACATCTGCTACATATCTAATTCCATGATAGCTGGGGTCAGGCTCAGTTAATTCAGGAAATCTTCCGCTGCCTGCCCAGTCAAATTTTCCGGAATCAACAATGATTCCACCTATTGAGGTTCCATGGCCGCCAATGAATTTGGTGGCAGAGTGGACCACGATGTCGGCTCCGAACTCTATTGGTCTGATCAGGTAAGGCGTTCCAAAAGTGTTGTCAATAATTAATGGGATGCCGTTATCATGAGCAATTTTAGCCACCTCTTCGATATCAATCAGGTTGATACCCGGATTACCAATGGTTTCGATATAAAGTGCTTTGGTTTTTTCATTGATAGCCTTTCTAAAGCTCTCAGGGTCGTCTGGATCAACAAAGTGAACCTTTATTCCGAAATTAGGAAATGTAGCTGAAAATAAATTATAGGTTCCGCCATACAAAGTACTGGCTGAAACGATCTCATCACCAGTTTTAGCAATATTTAAAATAGCGTAGGTAATAGCCGCCGAACCCGAAGCAACTGCCAGAGCACCTACTCCACCTTCCAGAGCCGCTACCCGCTGTTCAAAAACATCGGTGGTGGGATTCATAATCCGGGTATAGATATTTCCAGGTTCCTTCAAGGCAAATAAATTAGCGGCATGTTCCGCATTTTTAAAAACATAAGACGTAGTCTGATATATAGGTACCGCCCTTGAACCAGTGGTGGGGTCTGCCTGTTGACCTGCATGAACCTGTAATGTGTCAAACTTCAACTTTCTTTCACTCATATAACCTCTCCTTTTGTTTATTTCATTATTCCCATTGTTATGGTAGACTTTAATGATAAAAAAATTTTAGATATTAAACACTGTTGATAAGCAACTGTTTGTTTTACAATTAAATCTCCAAGGGTTATGAAATCAACGATTCTACATATACTAACATTTATCTTCTCTTATACAAGATATATTATAATGCCAAGTAATTCAATCGGCATTATAATATATTAATAAATTCGAAACTTCTTGTCAACTTCGAAATAGAAAATTATGGTACCATGTATTGAGAAGTACCCACATTATAATTAACTAAGGGAGGTTAATTCTATGGAATATTTCGAAGTTGTTGAGAAAAGGCACAGTGCACGTTCTTATAAACCTGACCCGGTCGAACCTGATAAACTACACCGTATACTTGAAGCTGCAAGACTAGCTCCCACTGCCGCAAACAAGCAGCAATACAGAGTCATCGTCGTTGATACCATAGGAAGAAAAAAAGAATTACTAAAAATATATAACAAGGATTGGTTTATCGAAGCTCCACTTATTATTGGTGTCTGCTCAATACCAGAAAAATGTTGGGTTCGCAATGACAAAAAAAACTACGCTGATGTTGATGCTGCTATCGTGATGGATCATATAATATTGGCAGCCACCGCTCTGGATCTTGGAACATGCTGGATTGCTGGATTTGATTTGAAAGCTGCCAAAGATATATTGGAACTGGACGAAACTTTGGAACCCATTGCCTTTACGCCTTTAGGATATTCCCAAGAAAGGGCTTTTAAGAAGATAAGAAAACCTTTAGAAGAAATCGTTATTTACAAGTGAAAACTATTATCATTGGATGTAATTATCAGTATCAGGAAGTCTTTCTGGTCTTCCCCCTTATATTCTAAAAAAACGTACTTTCATAAATTTGCTTACTAGCTTTCGTCGGCAGAATTCCTTAAAGAACCTGCCGATGTTTATTTTTCCCTATACACTTTATCTGCAAAGGGATAGGATTTTAATAATTTTTTGATATATATCTTCGATGTCTGGTAACCGGCCTTTACCAACATCACCGTTGGCCAGAAGACCACTATCGGGATCCATAACATGGTATCCGCAACTCAGCAGGTTTCTCATGTTTTCCTGCACAATCTGATTCTTATACATGTTGGTATTCATGGATGGTACTACTAGAACAGGTGCTGTATTGGCTGCAACCAAGGTAGATAAAAAATCATCCGCCAATCCATGCGCCATTTTGGCGATAAAATTGGCAGTTGCAGGAGCAATTACCAGCAAATCAATTTGTTCCGCGATACTCATATGCTGGACTTTGTATTCCCGGGGTCTGGCCCACAGGTCAGTTACCACTTCCCTGCCGGTAAGAGTTCTGAAAGTTAAGGGAGTGATAAATTGGCACGCCCCCTCGGTCATCATTACCACGACATCCAGATCATCTTTTTTCAGTTTACTCACCAAGTCGGCTATTTTATAGGCAGCAATCCCACCGGTAATACCGACCCCAACAGTCTTAGCCATGTAGTAAATCTCCTTTTTAATAATACGGTTACCAGACCCAGCTTATATCTTTCTTATTTTTGGGCCCTAACAAAAGCACTCACTACTGATCCGGACAAATCTTTCAATTCACTGGGGTTTAAATCAGGCAATAATGAATCTATATTGATACCTGCTAAGTCATAAGATCTAGTAATTTCCAGATCAACATCTTTAAAACCAGCTGAGATTAGTTTCTGACGGTATTCATCCATCATGAGTGCACCTGCCACACAACCGGCCCATGCCATGAGATCCTGCTGGATTTTTAAAGGTAACGGTTTGGTTAGTACGATATCCGATACCGCCATCCGTCCCCCCAGCTTCAGTACCCGGTAAGCTTCTTTAAAGACTTGATCTTTATCAGCCGAGAGATTGATTACACAGTTTGATATTATCACATCTACACTATTGTCCGGCAGGGGGATATCCTCGATATGTCCTTTTAGGAACTCAACATTATTAATGCCTGATCTGGCCTGGTTGCCTCTAGCAACAGCCAGCATTTCATCGGTCATATCCAAGCCATAGGCTTTCCCCTGTGGTCCAACCCGCTTGGCTGACAGCAGCACATCCAGCCCGGCTCCACTCCCTAGGTCAAGTACCACTTCTCCGGCATTCAACTGGGCTAACAGGGTAGGATTACCACAACCAAATGAGGCAGCTACCATATCTTCCGGCAATCCATCCAAATCAACTAATTGGTATAAATCACTGGTGATAATATCAGTCTTATTTAGTGGATCTCCACAACAACAACCACTGCCTGTATTCCCATCGCCACAACACCCAGTCTTAAGGGTTATCGCTTGTGCATACCTCTGCCTGACTACCTCTCTAATATCTTCTGCCATTATAAATCCCTCCAATTTCTATTATTTGCATCCTTAGATCACTTTAACGATTATTTCATCCAGGCTTTTTCGCGGCCGGGGGAGTGGTTTTTGATTCGCAAAACCAATCGGAAGTAAGCAAAATGGATACAGGTTATTATCTAACTGCAGCCAGCTTGCCAGCTCCTTGCGGTTAAACATCATGACCCAGCAGCTTCCCAAGCCTAAATCGGTGGCTCTTAAAACCATATGTTCCACCGCTATGGCTGTGTTTAAATTTAGAGAGCCTTTTATTTGGTCAATATTCATGACATTGGTTTTCTGAATAGATGACTTAGGCATATCCAACACAACCCCTTCAAATGCCCCCGCCTTCCTCAGCTCTTTGTATCTTTCCCGATAGGATCGACTAGCGTCTAGATCTGAGCAGCACACAATGGTTACCGGGGCATTCGCAACAAATCCCAGGGTAAAATCATTCAGCTTTTCTCTTGCTTCTGGATTTTTAATAACTACAAATCGCCAGGGCTGAATATTGCCACCTGACGGAGCCAGACGCGCCGCATCTAGTATCTCATTAATGTACTCGTCAGGGATAGGATCGGGAAGGAATTTGCGAATACTGCGCCGAGACTCTATAACCGATTTTAACTCCATTTACTCTTACCTCCATTCCGTAGGTTGGTATAAGACCAACCTCAACTAATACATTGCCCCATAGCGTCCTTGATCTCACATATTACCCACTCATAACTTTCTTGGAGCAGTTCCATCTCCAACTTAAACCCCCTAACCATATATTATTTCTGAAATCCCTTCCCCAACCGAGCTTCTTTGCTAATATAGAGCGATGTCGAATCAACTTTTTTTGATGTGTTGCCTAAAAAAATAGACGCCGCTGATCTACTCTAAATTGAAATCCCGCTTCACTTGATTAACATAATCCAGCAATTTTTTCCTATTGGCAAAATAATACTTCCACTTCCCACGCTGTTCTTCATTTACCAATCCGGTCTCAACAAGTTCCTTCATGTGATATGAAACCCGCGACTGAATCATGCTTAATTCATTCATAATCTCACAATTGCATAATCCCACATGAGAATCTCCGTCACTATTACTAATAACCGGACAGCACCCAGTCTCGCTGCGTACCAGCATCATCAGAATCTTATAACGAATGGGGTCACTTAGTGCTTGAGAAATCTTCACATTATCCATGTATCAATTATATCAATATTTTTTGATATAATCAAGCCGATTTTAATAAACACCTTACATTTAAGGGGGTGAGCAATCCCCCTTCTTAACGTCCCTGTATTCATGAAATAAAGTGAGTTAAATTTGTTTTACATCTGTTAGACCGACTAGTGTGCGCCCATGACGGGCGCATAAAGAAGAACGCGCCTCGAACTTAATTCGAGGCGCGTTCTTCTTTATAACTATTTTGCCATCGGCATATTGGAATCTCCACCCCATTCGTAGATTGAACCCTCGTAATTTCTAACTTTATCAAAGCCCACGGCTCTGAGGATCATGGATGCATATCCAGATCTTATGCCCATGGTTCAGTAGACTATGAATTCATCAGTCGGCTTTACTCCCTTTGCAGCCATTAGCGTTGTTATCTCCTCAGGCGACTTAGGGGTACCGTCCTTATTGAGCAGATCCAGCCAGAGCATGTTGATCGCTCCTTGAATGTGACCTCCCCGCGGTTCACCAGACTTCTGAGAGCCCTGGAATTCTCCTTCGGTCCGAACATCCAGCATAACCTGCTTCCCTAAATTATTGAAGACGTAATCTTTTGTAGCTATGTAACTTTGGTCATAATCTTTTAACACAACTCCCGCTACCGGTTTAGGTTGAGCAACTTCGGCGGTTATTGGGTACCCCAGACTCTTCCAGTAACTTAAGCCTCCTACTAGCATTTTCACGTTATTCATTCCGGCAATTTTCAACTGCCAAACGGCCCTTCCATCTGCACCTGGCCCCTTAAACACATCGGAGTAAAAGACCACCGTCTTTTGGTTGTCTATCCCTAATGATTCAAGGGTTTTCTGCAAATCTTCCTTTTGTTTAATGATACCCCAGCCCGGATCCCCAGGTTTACCAATCTTATCCGCAAAGGCATGGAAACCAACTCCGATAGCCCCGGGGATATGTTCTGACGCGTAAATGCTGGGATTGTTGCAGTCCACCAGGACTAGATTTTCGCTGCCCAACATGGCTTTAAGTTTTTCTGCCGTTATCAGATAATCTTTATTCTGATAGACCGAGATGTCGAATTCTTTTGTTTCTGGTATGCCTGAAGATTTTGGCTGACTTTGGCAACCCACGACTCCCAGAAGCAATGCTAGGCACAGCACAATGCTAAGGAGACGTTTCCTAAATCCCTTCTTCAAAAACAATTACCCCCTTTTTTTTCTTGTCCTCCCATATATTTTTCAAGAGTACAATCAATGCACTCAGAGCAAAGAGAATTAACAGTCCCGTTACCATAGTTTTTACTCCGCCGGTTAGCATTCCGCCTATGTAGGAATAAATGATAGTCGCAGGCAGTTGTCCGATTCCAGTAGCTATAAAAAACTCCCAGAAGCCCATGGAAGTCAACCCAGCAGCGTAACTTACAATATCAAACGAAATGAAAGGCAGCAGTCTGGCAATAAGGATAGCGTATTTGCCGTAATACTTGAAGAAGGTGTCAATACCGTTTAGGGATTTGTTAGAAGTGAATTTCTCTACTACGTCTCTTCCCAGGTACCTGGCAATGTAAAAACAGACCAAGGCTCCTACCATGGCACTTGACCAGGAAAGAATCGCTCCATAAATCCACCCAAACAGACCGGCGTTGGCAAAAGTTATGATGAAAGCGGGCAGCGGTGCTGCCACAGATTGAAAAACCATCAACAGAAAAGATACGATAGGTGCCCAGATTCCAAACCCCAAAATATAGCCCCGGGCCAGATCAACATCTACATTACTTAAAATAAAAAAGGCCTGATTTATATTAACCTTAATGAAGGGAACAAATAAATATAGACAGGCTAGAATTAGCACCACCAATATTTTTCCCCAATATCCGCGAAAGATGTTCTTCATAAAATGCTCACCTCTAATAAACTCGGAAGGGCCATCCAAGATAGGCCATTCGCCATCTTTGAAATATCTCCCGGCATTTGACTGGGTCGAACCCCCGGCTTTTCTCAGTATCAATGACTGTATCCCGAGGATTTGAGCCTGAGTTTACCAAACCGTTTTGGAAGCATAAGCGTGCCGCAACGGCAAGTTTATAGGTAAAGTCTCAGTTAAAACTATGGATAATACCTTTTTCATCTTTTCGCCGTCCATTATTTAAATCGTAAAATATTTATAATAAAACAGCTTCTTAGTAAGTCGTTTAAATGCCTATTGGTAGCGATTCACTTCATCAACTGAAACTTGTTTGTGCAAAACCTTTGCTTGCAAATCTTCAATGGAAAATCTCTTCTTTAAGAGGATAGATACAATAACCATCAGAGAAAGTATTCCAACAGCAATTATAAATTCAGGGGATCTTACATTTAACGCCTTATCCCCTAGGTTTGTAAAAACCAGAACTCCGGGAATAATCCCAATCATTGTAGAGAATATGTAGTCGATGTATTTAATACTGGTAAGTCCTGCTCCAAAGCTTATTACATTAAAAGGTATTATGGGAATAAGCCTTAAGATTAAAATGAGGAGAAAACCACCCTTTTCAATTCCATCCTCAAATTTTTGCATTTTACCTTTAACAAGCTTTTCAACTGCACCTCTTCCCAAAAGCCTGGAAATATAGAAGGCAACCGTTGCGCCAATCATTGCCCCAATTATTGTGTACAAGGTTCCAAAAAACATTCCAAAGGCCATTCCCCCTGCAATTGCAATAACTGAACCTGCTGGAATTACTGAAAACATTGTCATATAAACAATTGGTCCAAAAACACCACAAGACGCTATATATTCCTTTAATCCCTCTGCTGTTGGGTTTGCAAACATTCCTGATTTTTCAGATAAGTAAAAGACAATTCCAAGAATCAGGATAAAGGCTGCCGTAATCGTATTCTTTTTGCTTAAACATTTCATTTAACAGCCCCCCGTTACTTAATCACCACCTTATTAAGTGTCTTAGCACAACCCGTTACACCATGAGAGTGCTAAACTACAAACAATGAAAGTAACTTCTTCCCAAGTCCTCATCGCAAATATATACTATTCTAACTATATCATTGTTAATCGTCCAATAACTCATAGTTATACTTGTCAATGATTCCTGATAAACGGGCATAACTTTCGCCTGTATTTTGGTTGAGATTCAGCATAATACTGTAATTATATTATTGGACTTTCGTCCACAGTTGCCTTTCTCCGAGCCTGCCAAGCTTGTTTGGACACAAATATTACGATGGTAAGGGCAAAAAGAATGGATAATCCCCTTACCATAGTCCTGGCGCCACCTGTTAGCATACCGCCCACATATGAGTAGATAATAGTGGCGGGTAGCTGGCCCAGACCGGTTGCCCAGAAGAATTCCCAGAAGCCCATCGCAGTTAGACCAGCGGCATAGCTTACGATATCAAAAGATACGAATGGTAGGAGGCGGGCTACTAAAACCGCCCATTTGCCATATCTCTCAAAAAATTTGTCCACCTCTTTCAAAGCGGCGCGGGTAGTAAACTTTTCCACAACAGTTCTTCCATAAATACGAGCAATGGCATAACACAACGCAGCACCGACCATAGCACTGGACCAGGAGAGGATGGCACCTTTTACCCAACCGAACAATCCGGCGTTGGCAAAGGTAATAATGAAAGCGGGCAGCGGTGCGAGCAGCGATTGAAGAATCATCAGCAGAAACGAAACTATCGGTGCCCAGATCCCAAAGGAGAGAATGTATCCTTTGGCCGCGTCCACGTCAACCATAGACAGTATAAAAATAGCTCTTTTGACTGCAATTTGCATCGGATCGACAAAAATATACAGGGCGATGGGGATTAGAATAATAGCAACCTTAAACCAAATACTGTTCCAATATCTTTTTTCCATACGGATCCTACCTTTCTCGGGAAATAAATCACATTTTTTGATGTGTTGCCTAAAAAATAGACAGCAATTACCTCCAATGGTATAAGCAATATCTCCTTGTAATCCGGGAATCTTTACCAAGTAATTGCTAACTGTTAACCTTTTTAAGAAGCCAGGCCATATTCTCCCCCAGCACCTGCATGGTCTGCATACCTTCAATATCAGCCTCAACTTCTCCCTTTTCTCGACCAATACCCAGGTTCCAGTAAATCGACCCGGGCACGATCATTTGACTGATTAAAAACAGGTGATTGATCGAATCAAGGGTATGAATGGCTCCCGCCCTTCGCACGGCAGACACAGCAGCCCCTACTTTACGTTTTAATAAATCGCCGTTGGCCCTTGCTACATAACCAGCCCGATCAATAAGGGCTTTCATTTCCGGGGTCAAATCGGCAAAATAGGTAGGTGATCCCAGAATAATCCCGTCAGCCTCCAAAATCTTTTCAAAGCACTTATTAAATGAATCATTCTTAACCGAGCAAAGTTTATCTTGGTTATCCCGACATTTTTGGCAGGCCGTACATCCTCTGATCTTCTTGCCCGCCAGTTGAATTAATTCAGTTTCAATACCTTCCTTTTCAAGCTCTGCAAAAACTCTTCGAATGAGAATAGCGGTATTCCCATCCTTCCTAGCGCTGCCGTTAATCCCTACCACTTTCATTAAATAATCCCCTCCTTATTAGTCCTCTATTTATGATAATTTATTGTTATACAACGAATAATATTCGACTAAGTTGAGCTGCTAGCTTGATGTTACCCCCCCACAGCTTGAGCCTGCACCTGCTGTGCAGGCGTAGCAGTGATTGCCTAAAAGGATTTCCCGTTCCTTAAATGACTCTAAACTAAACTCACTAATATGAGCAGGTGTGCAATTCAATCCCAGCATCTGGTTAAAATCACAATCATAGAGCTGCCCATCCCATCCCACAGAAATTTGGTCACGACACATAACTCTACTTATTGTTGATGAATTAAAGCTGCTGGTTAAACGTTCCATATATCTATGCAAATTTTTCGAATCATATAGAAAGGTTAGAAACCTTCCTACTGGAACGTTAGTAATGGTGTATAAATTATTAAAACTTATTCCGTATTGCTTCGATAATATCCTGCGGAAATCACCTTCTATTGTATCTTGAGATGGTGGTAAAAAAGCACCTCCAGGGTTAAAAACTAGATTTAGTCTTAAAGATCCATCCCTCTGACCATATCCAAGTTCATTCAGCCTCGATAGTACCGCAATAGAATTCAAAAATACACCTTCTCCACGTTGTCGATCGGTATCTTTTTCACTGTAATAAGGCAGAGAAGAAACTAGCTCAACATTATTATCAGCATAAAATTCAGGCATGTTAGTGTATTCGTATTGTCTTAAAACCGTTAGATTTGTCCTGACTATTACATGGCAGCCTACTTTGATTGCTTCTTTAATAAACCAAGATAAGTTCGGATTTAATTCCGGGGCTCCGCCGGTAATATCAAGGATGGGAATGGGGTTCTTCATGAGAATACTAAGACATTGTGACATGGTATCCTTCGTCATGGATTCGGTTCTATGTGGACCGGCTTCAACATGACAGTGCTTGCACATTAAATTGCACACCTTACCTACATTGACCTGCAAGGTAGTGATAGTAGGATTACTCTTAAGGGAGTTAAAACCTATTTCCTTGATTCTATCCGAAAATGGTTTAATACCCTCTATATTATTCAAATATCCAACCTGGGAATGAATGTTATTCTCATTTGAATTCATAATACTCATTCTCTAAAAACTTAATTTATCAGCTATGTTTTTCATCTGTACACCATGTACCAGGGCAGCCCCGCCACGAATCGCAGCAGCCACATGAATGGCTTCCGTCATCTGGGCTTTATTGGACCCTTTTTCCAAGGCTTCCTGTGTATAAGAATCAATGCAGTATGGGCACTGAACAGCATGGGCCACAGCCAGAGCAATTAGGGCTTTCTCTCTAGCACTTAAAGCTCCCTCTTTAAAAACCGAACTGTAATATGACATAAATAGTTCCCACAGTTCTGGCGCTTCCTCGCCCATCGATGCAAATTTAGATAAATCGTTGGGATTGTAATACGTTTCCATGATGACCTCCATTCGTTATCCTTTGTCTTCTGCCGACAGCATATTGAATCGTTCTATGACTTCTTTTACTACCTGGTATGAATCCAGGTTTTGAGTTTCTACATATTCCTGTCCACGCAAGTAGTAGTCTTGCATATCTTCCCAAGTATCAATATCACGTTGAATTTTGAGCAGGGCAAAGCTTAAACCATTCCTTTTTATCCTATCCAATGTTTCAACTAATACCTCACTACTCCCCCATGAAATATTCTCAAACAGACCTGAATAAGCTTGTTTAATTCCTAAAAGATAATAGCCCCCATCCTCAGCGGGACCAATCACCACGTCATTAGAATCCAATTTTTCCATGGCTTGGATAAGAACACTCGTTGGTATATCTGGCAGGTCACTCCCCAGAAACACAACTGCTTCCCGGTTAGATAAAAGCTCCAGGGATGCTTGATACATGCGTTCCCCCAAATCTTTGCCAAGCTGCGGATACATGCTTACGTTGGACAATAATTCCTCGCTCAGTTCCCACCAACTATTGTCTTGCCAGTCAACCAAGCTTTTATCCTCTAAAGGTGCAGGTGCATAGTAAAGAAATACTGGCAGCCCTAGAACATTGATGTTTTTTACAATATCGTTTAAACAGGCCCTATGAAAAGCAACGCATTCCTGGGGAGAAAGTACGGATATCAGCCGAGTTTTGGTATATCCTGGCACAGGAGTTTTACTCATAATCACAACAGCTGTATTCATGCCATACTCCCCCCTTTTTTATCTATACATGGAGTAGAGCCGGTCCGGCCTAACCCCCAGAAAATATAATGATTTAATACACTGCATTTTAATAAACGTTTTCCACTTCCCGCCATCATGAAAGCGCCGGGAACTACTGAGCACTTTTCCCTCTACTACAAAAGCTCTCTGCTGACGTCGCGCTATATGAGAGAAAGCTAAATCCTCGAGAAAAATAGTCTCAGGAAACATACCGATTTTATTAAAATAATCTTTTTGACAAAAGATAGCCTGATCGCCAAAACAACTGCTCAAAACTCTTGCCCTCCAATTAGAGACAAAAGCCAAGCACTTAAAGAAGACAGCCGGATCATCAAAGGTGATCTGGGCACATCCCCACATCTGTCCCCGCCCAACAGCATCAATTAGCTGCTGAATAAGCTCTGTTGATATGTGGCAATCAGCATGTAAAAAGAGCAGAATATCAGCCCTGGCTGCTTGTGCTCCAATATTTAACTGTATCCCGCGGCCAGCTGTACCTGTACACACCTTTACGGGATAAGTGTGGCAAATTTTTAATGTATCGTCGGTACTTCCGCCGTCACTAACAATGATTTCAATCCCGGATAAGAACTGTAATTCTTGGAGCAGTTCTCTAATTTTCCGGGCTTCATTTAGCGTGGGTATGATAATTGACACTAGCGGTTTCTGCTCCATCATCTATCCCCTCCCACTGTCTAACTAACAAGGCCGCTGTCTTGCCTGTCAATTCCACGCAAGCCTTGTTACCAATTTTTTCTATAACACTCCGCTTTTTCTTTATAACTCGACAGCAGGTAGCTCCAAATTCCTCCTTAAATTGGTCATGTAAGTCCTGGACCAATTGGGAACCACGTGGATGTTGACAATATTGTTCACGAATCCCTGCAGCCATAACCATGCCAGCCAGTGCCCCACACGTACAACCGCTGCCCATTCCTCCGCCGAACATCTTGGCAGCAGCCAATATATCATCCCCTACTGGCATATTCCAGACCTTACCGGCCGCCACTAAAACAGACTGACAGCAATTACTGCCCGAGTTCATTTCCTCTCTAGCAATCTGGGATGCTTGTTGTTCTAGCATTTGTGTTCCCCTCTCCCCGATGGTGAACCAAAAAAATCCATCCACCTTAAAGACTACATAGTCTGACTCCAGCTCTTTCTTTCACTCTCATCTAATTTATATTATTGCATCATCTTAACAAATAACATATTATCTGTGAAATAACTAATAGTTATATATGTATTATTTAGTCAATAACAGGTAAAAAATATCTCTTTGAACCCCCTTATTTTTCACTGGATTCTATTGACAGTCAGGCACTATTAGCTAATCTTCAGTATATCCATGGTTTTAATACGTTTTTTTAAAGGTATGGTTTTTTGTCAGAAGTAATTGTAGAAAAAGGAAACTTTGCATCGAAGAGTGGCCTAGCCCAAATGCTTAAGTGGAGTGATAATAGACGTTGCCACTCCGGAACAGGCAATAATTGCTAAAAAAGCCGGAGCCTGTGCGGTGATGGCCCTGGAGCGTGTTCCAGCAGATATCCGACCTACGGGCGGAGTAGCCCCGATGGCTAACCCCGCCATAATTCTACGGATCATGGACACGGTAACCATTCCGGTCATGGCCAGTGCCGTATCGGTCACTTTGTAGAAGCCCAGATCCTAGAATCGTTGGGAATTGATTATATTGATGAAAGCGAAGTCTTTACCCCAGTAACACAACTTCTCTTATATGGATTTGCCAATCTGTACTTAAAAGGCATTATTTTCTTCTCAACCTGGTCAACTTCAAGCATCGGAATTAATTCAATATTGCATAATCCACAACCTTTTACTAATTCATGTACATTTCTTGCGTTTTTATCTTTCATCATTGGAAGCATAGCTTTAATATCTTCACTATAATTGCTGGAATGTTTACCTGGATCATCAAACTCACTAATCTTAATCAAAGTATTTCCTATCCATTTTTTAATATCATTTCCTTTATTTTTATAAAACCAGTCTCCATCCACTATTATTAATTTCCCCCCCGGCTTTAAAACCCTTATCCATTCTTTTAATGCTTTTTCTGGCTGTGAAATAGTCCACAGCAAATGCCTATTAATTACAATATCGAAACTTTTATCATCAAGAGGTAAATCTTCTGCATCTCCAATTCCAAAATCTATATGTAAATTATTTTTTTGAGCTTTATTCTTGGCTACGTTTAACATTCCTTCTGATATATCAATTCCAGTACAATGGTGACCAAGCTTGGCCAATAAAATAGCTAAAAACCCAGTTCCTGTTCCAATATCTAGTATCCCTTTGGATTCGTCTCCAACAATATCTCGCAGAAACTTTAGCCATTGCTCTTCTTCTTCTTTGCTTCTTAATCCGTGACAATACTGTTCGTCATAATCATTACATAGAGAATTCCATCTTAATGCTATTTCATTTTTTAGGTTATCCATCGATATAACCCCCTTAAAAACTTTTTTTCTAAACAAGTATACTCTTTTAGTCGTCAAAAATTTTAATTTTACATTGCAAGTACTATCCTAAAATCCCAAAAATCCTCACTGAATCTGCGGGGTGATGCCAACTTATTCTAAAAAACGGTATTTAGAATAAAAATCAACACTTCAGCAGATGTCTAATTATTTCAAAACGTAATGCCCAAGTGATACTTCAACCATTTCCCCATTGGTTTTTGCGCGTTTTACATCAAAGGGCATAATCTTTTTATTTCTTTCAAAGATAGGGTCTGGTACAGGAATGGCAGACAAAAGCGACTGTGTATATGGGTGGAGCGGATTTTCAAATAATTCTTTTGTTGTTGCAATTTCCATAAGCCTGCCATGAAGCATTACGGCCACCTTGTCACAGATAAACTTGATAATGGAGAGGTCATGTGCAATTAAGAGGAATGAAAACCCACGCTCGCGCTGCAAGCGTTGAAACAAGGTAATTATCTGCGCCTGAATTGAAACATCCAATGATGCAATTGGCTCATCAGCAATAATCAAATCAGGACTCGTGCTTAAGCATCTTGCAATAGCTACACGCTGACGCTGACCACCTGAAATCTCAGCTGGATATTTTCTTATATAGGTGTTATCCAGGCCCACTTCCAAAAGCAAGGACTCTAATTTTTCTTGAAGTTCATTTTTGTCTTTAATAATACGGTTAACTTTTAGCGGCTCTGTAATTATCTGTTCGACAGTCATTCTTGGATTCAGAGCGGCAGCTGAGTCCTGGAATATAATCTGCATATTTTTGTATATATCTTTTTTATTCTGCTTATATATCTTTTTTTCGGATATCTTATTGCCCTTAAAATAAACTTCACCGCCCGTGGCTGGGTGTATTCCCATAATTGTACGTGCAACCGTTGATTTTCCTGAGCCAGTTTCACCTACAATGCCAAAAACTTCGCCCCAATTAACCTGAAAAGTCACACCATTTACAGCCTTGATAGTTAAATCTTTGTTTATATAAAAATGCTGTTTTAAATCACAAACACTTAAAATATCATCTGGGTTCATGATACGGCCATCCTTTTCAGTGAAAGTGGTGATGTAATATTTGGCGCCCTTTCGTCAAGCAGCCATGTAGCCGCGCTGTGCGTGGGCGAAATTTGAAACATTGGCGGCATTTTTTCGTAATCAATTGCCAGCGCAAATTCGTTTCGAACCGCAAATGCGTCACCGGGTGGAGGGTCCAGCATAACCGGTGGCATACCAGGAATACAGGTGAGATTCCCTTCCTCCTTAGTTAGATATGGCAATGCTGACATTAATCCCCACACGTAGGGGTGCCGGGGATCATAAAATATCTCTTCCACCGTGCCAATTTCAACTATTTTCCCAGCGTACATAACAGCCACACGGTCTGCAATACGCGCAACAACTCCCAAATCATGAGAAATAAAGACTATTGATATACCGGTCTTGTTCCGAATATCTAAAAGAAGATCGAGTATTTTTGCCTGAACTGTTACGTCGAGCGCAGTAGTAGCTTCATCCGTAAACAGCACCTTGGGATTGGCGGTCAGAGCAATTGCCAATACACATCTTTGGCGCATTCCACCCGAAAAAAAGTGTGGCTGTAACGAAAACATATGTAGAGGATTATCAATGCCTACCAAATCCAGCATTTCCAACGCTCTTTTTCTTGCCAGCTCTTTGCTGATCTTGTTATGTTTTATGATAGATTCTGTAATCTGCTTTCCTATCGGAATCGTTGGGTTTAACGTTGTCATGGGATCTTGGAATACCATAGACAAAACACTTCCGCGCAGCTTACGCATTTGTTTTTCTTTATAATCCGTTATATCGTTGCCATCAACAATAATTCGCCCCTGCTTTATCCTTGAAGTTTTGGGAAGCAGCTTCAGAACTGATTGACTCATAACGGTTTTACCGCATCCGGATTCCCCTACAACAGCTAAAATTTCGCCTTTGTTGAGCGACAGACTAACATCTCTGACAGCTTCAATCTCACCATTTGGCGTATCGAAGCTAACTGATAAGTTTTTAAGTTGCAAAACAGGTTGTATCATTGGCTGTGCCTCCATATTTCATACAAGTGAGTGCTAGGTGTTTGTTAAACACCCAGCACATCTTACAATTACTGCAACATTTTTATACTAACTTAGTTTTTCAACTATTTGGAAAGTTTCCACTCTTCAATGTTCCACATAACGCCAACTGCATGGTGTCCGAGAACCCTGGTTGTGTTGAGACCTTGAAGCCCGCTAATGCCTACATAATTGCCGTCAAGATATGCGATCAAGACAGACGCCGGTTCCTTTGCAAATGCATCTTCAAATTTACCATACAAGCTCTTTCTTTCATTAACATCTTTGGAATGTCTTGCTTGGGTAAGTAAATTGTCCACTACCGGATTGGAATATTTCATTGTGTTTGCGCTTCCGTTTGTAGTGAATTGCTTATAGTTTCCATCCGGATCAAACTCAACTGCAAAACCGGCCAAAAATCCGTTATAACCAGCATTCCAATCGAACTTAGTAACCAGAACCATTTCCATATCAACGCCTGCATCTTTCAACTGCTTGGAAACAATATTTGCGATATCTACGCGCTCTTCTTCGTAATCACGCACCTGAATTGTGAAGTGGAACTTTTGGCCATTGCGCTCATAGATGCCGTCGTTGCCTTTAGTCCATCCGAGCTTTCCCATCTCTTTGGCAAACTTATCAAGATCATAAGAGTAAATATCAGCATTTTTATTGCCGCCAAAAGCGTTCATCTGTATGGGGCTGTACGCGGCACCTCCCTGACCTGTAAGCACGCTTTTTACGATAGCCTCCTTATTAATAGCGTAGTTAAGCACACCAACGGAATCCTTGTTTTGGGTCCAGAACTTAGTTCTGAAATCCATTGACACTGCACGGTAGTCAGCTGTTTTAAAATCGTAATTTTTAAAGCCATTCTTATTACGGAAATTCTCTGCATATTTTGCATTTAACCATGCCAGGTCCGCTTCGCCGGATTGCAACATAGTGGCCTTTGTACTTTCCACAGCAACAGTTTTATATACTATTTTTTCAATGGTCGGAACCTTATCGTAGTATTTTTCGTTCTTCACCATTTCTACAGTTCCCCCGGCTTTATCCCACTTAACAAACTTATAACGACCGGTGCCTACAGGATTTTGGTTGAAGGAGGATGTAGTCAGGTCCTGGCCCTCAAGCAGATGTTTCGGAATGATGCCGATGGTAAAATTATTAAGCATTGCAGCGTTATATTGCGAAAGCGTTATCTCAACTGTGTTCTCATCCTTAGCTTTAACACTTGCGATATCCTTATAATCACTAAGCATACTTGAAGACAAGGTTTTATCTGTTGTCAGCTCTTTATATGTAAACACAACGTCCTCAGCAGTTAAGGGCTTACCATCGTGCCACAAAACCCCAGGCCTCAGATTGAAGGTGTAAGTAAGTGAATTTTCATCATAAGTATAGCTTTTAGCTAAGTCAACAATGGGTTTGCCGGAAGCGTCATACTTCATCAAACCAGAATAAATAATACTCACCAACTCGCTTTGACCGGTGACAACAGGGTTGATAGTATCAGTATTCTCGCCTGCATATACCAGTGTATTGGACAAATCGGTTGCGTTCTTGGTAGTGCTGCCTTTTGAAGCACACCCTGTAAAGCCGAAAATAACCCCTAAACATAGTGCGATTACCAATAGCGTCTTAATATTTTTCTTGTAATTCATAATAATCCTCCTATAATTTTATTATTCTAAAGGCAATTTCCATTTATAGAATACTTTCCTGTTTGTTTGTTTCTCTTCTGAAGAAATATGCGATATTTGTTATACACACCAAAGTAATTATTAAAAATACGCCCGGAATTATTATGACCCACCAAGTATTTAACAGCAGCGCTTTGTTTGCAAGAGAAAGCATACTGCCCCAGGAAATTACATCTACTGGAAGCCCCAGGCCAAGAAAACTCAGCGTAGACTCCATTGACATGCTTGAACTTATACTGGATACAACCACAAACATAATTGTAGAAACCAAATTCGGTATTAAATGTCTTAGCATCGTATGCAGGAAGCCTCCTCCCATGCATCGTGCGGCAAGCACATATTCACTGCTGCGTATCTGCCTGACTTCGCTGCGCACGATTCTTGCCAAGGCACACCAGCCGGTCACGCCGATGACAAAAGATATCTTCATAATATTCTGCGTTCCCATAACCGACGTAAGCAGTAATACTAGCAACAATATTGGAATACTGTTAATAATTTCCGGAACACGCATCATGATCGCGTCAATGCGTGAATTGGCGGTACCGCTAATACAGCCGTATACAACACCTATCACAGTAATAATCGTCATGCTCAGCAGACCAATCATAATTGAGGCTCGTCCGCCATACCAGATCATGGAAAAGATATCACGTCCCAGCGAGTCTGTTCCGAAATAGAATTCCGAATTTGGCGCTTCACTCAGATTTTGCAGATAGAAACCGGTCGGGTCATGATTATACACCTGCTCTGCAAAAACACACCCCAATACGATAATGCCGAGAATGACAATTGATATAATCGGTTTTCCCTTTAATCTATACATAATAGACGGTTTTTTAGCCTCCGGTATGTGTGTCTTGTAATTGGCGCCAACTATGACGAACTGCTCGCTGTTTTTTCCCGCCATGCCGACACCTCCGTCAATTTCATTCTTGGGTCAATTACCTCATTTATCGATTGTGCAATGATACTGCTCGAAATAACCAATAGGCCGGTAATCAGTACAACCAGCATCAATAAATTGTAATCGTGATATTTTGCACTTTGAACAGAAAGAGCCCCAATACCGGGATAATTGAAAACTGACTCTGCAATATAGGTTCCACTCAATACATGAGGAATCGAAATGGCCATGATGCTGACGATAGTCGGGGCAACATTGCGAAAACAATGCTTAAAAACGATTTCAGTTTTTGTACAACCCTTGGATTTAGCCAAAAGCACATAATCCTTTCGCACTTCATCCAAAAGCTTATTTCTTATCATGTAGGCGTAATACCACAGGTGGCTGAGTATCATAACTATCAACGGCAAGATCATATGTCGTATTCGATTTAATATGTCGCCCGATTTGCCGATATCATAAGCCCCGCTGCTTGGCAACCAGTGAAGATTAATACTAAAAATCAATACTAAAACCACGCCCAGCCAAAACGGAGGTATATAATAGGCCGCTGTTCCCACCTTGCATATGATTCTGTCAAATAAGGAATCTTCATTCATTGCACAAAACAAGGCAAGGAGAGTGGCTAAAACGAAAACAAGGATATATGCTGTGCCCCCAAGAATCAACGTATTTCCGATTAGCGGAGAAACAACATCCAGAGTCGGCGTCTTGTATTTCAACGATAGGCCAAAATCACCTTGTGAAGCGTTGCCGATCCATTTCGTGTATTGAGCATATATCGGGCCGTCCAGACCTAATCGTATTCTCGCAGCATCCAGTTCCTGTGTGGTCATGGATTCAACTGCATCGCCGTAAAATGATTGCAGCGGATCACCAGGAGCAAGACGCGCCAAATAGAAAACTCCAACAGACAGTATAAACATAGTAAGTATTAACCCTAATGTTCTTTTTGTTATCTTTTTAATAATCATTGCTTTTGGGTTCAAGCAACAACCTCCCTGCCTTCATTTGCACCTGCAAACACACCTTGTTCTTCAAGTTGTCTTTGTTATACCGGCTTTGTTCACATGAGAACAAACCATGGCTCATAATTACATCCCGGGTGAGTTAAGATTCTCCTGTTAAATGACAAGCACAAAAAACCATGAACAGTATCGGCGGTCACTAAATCCGTCAAAACACCTTCATGGTATGATTAATTACTATGCATTTATCTTTTATCGGGACACATCACTAAGTCAATTCCAAAACTCATCAGCACCTTCATAGTGCCTATTAATATTTAACTATCTGCTATGCTGGTAATTATTCCTGCTTTCCAACCAAGATAATTTATAGTATCAACTTTATGGTCTGCAAGTAGATCGTTACAAATCCCCTCTTCATTCATCAGCCTAATAACCTGCGGCATGATCTCAAGTTATTAAAAACTTTTTATTAGGGTAAAAGTGCTAATTATATTTTCATCAGTCACCGAAAACAGGTAGTTCCCACGGGCAGTAAGAAACAGCTTCGCGCGACCCTCTTCATCTGTTGTTAAGAGGTGAGGGTACTCTCTATTCTGGGTGCTGCTATAGGTCGCCCGTACTTCTATTCCGACCAGGGGTTGGCCCTCTTTCAGCACTCGTATCTCATAGCTTTCTCCCAACCGCGCATGGCTGTAGTCACAGGGGACAATTTCCAGGGGAAGACCGGCGGCCTTCAGCCCATGATGGTGATGATGACCAACCTCCACCAAGGTGATGGCATATCTTTCCTGATCCCCTTGCTCTCGCACATACACCTGCACCAAACCATCTAATTGTTGGCTAAGGATAACCTCCATAGTTCCTTCATGGTCATGTATCTCGACCTCTTGCACCACCCCTTCATTGACCCAAAAAGCTTGGGTGGCGGAAAATTCTGCTTCGCTGTCCGAAGTCATATTGTAGCCCTTATTTAGCTTCAACCGTACTTCTTCCCCGGGATGGAAATGGCCATGATCCGTATCCGGTTCCAACCAAAGCTCCAGATGATGGTTTTCAGATTCCTCTCTTATATCTTCTAGCAAAATACGGTGATGTACCAGTTCCATTTCCTTGATTCGGGCTATAATTATCCGACGTTCTCCGAAAATGTTTTCCATAAAAATACTGTTATCTTCACCTGGAACTATTCGATCCACTCTCTCCATGAGCAGTTCCTCCTGCCCTCCCCGGTTGATATAAACGTTGGCTTCACACATTTGCATACCTCCATCCTTTATGCGCAGGTGCAGATTTTCCTTCTCAATGACTTTCTTATAACCCTTTCAAAATGTAACCGCCTACTTTTTAACAGTTCTTGATTTCCTGCTATCATATATCTGCCTTACCCTACTTACCAAGCGGCTGACCTGCAAAGGCAATGGCTCATCGATCTCACCACTAATTTCTATGCCGTAACGGTTTAGCGGCATGAGCACCTTAAGCGCGTCTGCTGAAGCAATGGCCTCTGCCATATACGGAGTGAGTTCACCTAAATAGGAATGTGCTGCAATAATGGCAATAGAACCCACAATCACATCGACCTTAGCGACACAGTGAGCCACCGCATTTTCACCACTGGCTCCCTCATTGGCACCGGCTTTTAACATAATGGAAGAGGCTATGGCATTGGTCCCTAGCCCAATGATATGACAGGAATCCCCCATCTCCTGGCGTAGCTTCTCTACAATTATTCTCCCTATTCCGCCTCCTTGAGCATCTACTACCGCTACCCTCAAACTTTCTCTCCACCCCTTTTTGGACAATAATATAACAAATCCTTGTTAATATCATTTCTTAACTCATTAATCTTCTCCCTCCAAAAAAAAGCCACAAACGCCGAATGACCGCTCCTGCAGTCTGTTCAACCTTCGTGGCTAACTGTTGCTTTATTGCTTCTTAGAACAATATCTTCATGAACCTTCATAGTTCAAGATTAAATCCCATTATATTCTATTTTTTTAATAATGTCTACTGCAAGGACTTTTGTTCACTCAAAGCAAATTAGCATAATCTAACATTTGTTCAAATTTTCCAATATCAAGTTCAGCTTCATCTGGTAACTGAACCATGGATTTACTCTCCTCTTTTCCGCACTCCACTTTAATTGGGAGTTATTTTTAATTCAACCCCATGAGCCTTCGCCTTTTGTACGGCGACATGTAGTTGACCTCTTAATACCTGACAGTTAGTCCAACCATTTGCACTGGAAGCTTTTTTTAGGTATTGTTAGAAATATCTCAAAGCTATCTAGCTCTAGAAAACAATCTCAAAACTAAGGATACTAGTGCAAGTCATTTATGAAACCAACAATTGGAGGAAAAATGAATTACGAATTTTCAAGAACCGAGCTATTAATAGGAAGAGAAGCAGTTGAGAAGCTGGGGCGTAGTACCGTTGCCATTTTTGGAATTGGAGGGGTAGGAAGCTTTGCTGTGGAAGGCCTGGTTAGATCGGGAGTCGGTAAGCTGGTTCTAATAGATGATGATTGCATATGCCTTACGAATATTAACAGGCAGCTCCATGCTACCAGTAAGACAGTGGGTAAACCCAAAGTTGAGGTTATGAAGGATAGGATTTTGGAGATCAATCCGAAGGCTGAAGTGATCACCCATCAAACATTCTATATGCCGGAACATGCCTCCCAGTTGGTCACTCCGAATTACGACTATATTATTGATGCGATTGATACGGTAACCGCCAAGATTGATTTGATCTTGAATGCCAAAGCACTGAGCATCCCAATAATCAGCTGCATGGGAGCAGGTAATAAACTTGACCCGACTCGATTTGAAATTGCAGATATTTATGATACTTCGGTCTGCCCCCTGGCTAAAGTTATGCGGAGAGAACTGAGGAAAAGGGGCATAAATGATTTGAAGGTCGTTTATTCGAAGGAGGAGCCGATAAAACCTATGGAGACTGATGAATCCAGTTGCCAAGTCAACTGTATTTGCCCCAAAGGATCGGCTCGAACCTGTACGAGCCGCCGCCAGACCCCGGGCAGTATAGCATTTGTGCCTTCTGTAGCCGGGCTATTGATAGCCGGTGAGGTCGTGAAGGACTTGATTAAAACCACAATTTGCTCACATTAACAGATATATATATTTATTTGTTTTTATTTTAAACATTAATGTAAAATAATCGTATTGACGTTTTGAAGGAGTACTCAATATGCTGATTCAACATTTAGAAAATTACCAATGGGAGAACGTTCCGGTACTTACCTATAAGGATGAAGGAAATCACTATAAAAATATTACCCGGCGAGTATTATGTGAGGGCTTGATAGATGTTCCCTGCCAGCTGCGCTATTTTGAAATAGCCCCAGAAGGTCATTCTACTCTGGAGCATCATCAACATGCTCATCTGGTAATTGTTTTTAGAGGCGAAGGGGAGGTTCTTTTAGGAGAGAAGATTTATCCTGTACAGGAGAAGGATGTTATAACCATTCCTGCCCATACCTGGCATCAGTTTCGGGCAACTAAGGGCAGCACTTTTGGGTTTCTTTGTATGGTCAACATCGAACGTGATAAACCAATTTTACCATCTAAAGATGATCTGGAAATGCTGTGCCAGGATCCCGCTATAGCTGCATTCATAAGGAGTTAAGCAATATGAAATCAGAGCGCAGGAGCATGGACTATATACTAGCGGTTTGCATATAAGCGGGAATGAACATTGAAATAATCTCCTCTAAACGCAGTCGATAACGTTGTGAAACCTGGTTAACTTTTTTGGGGAGGCATTTATTATGGAAAGATTCTCAATTGTCTACCGGATAGCGGGAACAGAGAATGAGGCTTATGCCAGGGCTCATGACCTTTGCCTGGAGCAAACCGTGGAATTTCCCGCAGAATTAGTACCGTCAGGTTTTATTCAAGATCACCTGGTTGGGCAAATAACTAAATTCGTTCCAGACGGACTAGAAAAATATCAGGCTACCATAAGTTTCGCAATTGAAACGGCCTCAAATGAGTTGACCCAGCTTCTAAATGTTATCTTTGGCAACATTAGTATCAAACCAGGATATCGGGTCGAAGAGATTAAGCTTCCCGATTCATTATTACAGCTATTTAAAGGCCCCAGGTTCGGAAAGGCAGGGTTGAGGGAGCTGCTAAAAGTGCCAAAAAGACCCTTGCTTTTTACTGCCCTAAAGCCGATGGGATTGAGCAGCGAAAAACTAGCTGAACTGTCTTATCAGTTTGCTTTGGGTGGAATTGATATTATTAAAGATGATCATGGCCTTACCAATCAAAGTTTTGCCCCTTTTGAGGAGCGAGTCAGATTGTGTGCAGAAGCGGTTGAACGCGCAAACCGTGAAACCGGGCAGAAATGTATTTATGCAGCGAACATTACTGCCCCGCATAACGAACTAGTAAGCAGGGCCAGATATGCCAAAGAAAATGGAGCCAAGGGGTTATTGCTGGCACCGGGTTTGGTTGGTTTTGATACCATGAGATTCTTGGCGGAAGACGATACCATTGCACTCCCGATCTTTAGTCATCCAGCTTTCCTGGGAAGCTATGTCCTCGGTTCTGATAATGGTATATCTCATTTCGCCTTGTTTGGACAAATAATGCGCCTAGCTGGTGCAGATGGGACCATTTACCCCAATTATGGTGGGCGTTTCTCTTTTACCCGCGAAGAATGCCAAAGTATAGTTAAAGGAACTTCTGTCGACATGGGCAATCTTAAAACTAGTTTCCCCTGCCCCGGCGGAGGAATGAGTATAAGCAATATCCCAGATATGATTGAGGTATATGGATCTGATGTTATTTTTCTGGTAGGTGGAGGTCTCTTTAAACATGGGCCTAATCTAATAGAGAATTGCAATTATTTCCGTAGTTTAGTAGATGCTGTTTCTAAATGATGGCCCGACCAGGTAATGATATGGTGAACTCAGTTCCTTCATTCATTTTACTGGTCATCGGTCAACTGAACAGCACTCTTGGTAGGATTATAGCGTTTTAAACTCAATGAATTGGTAACAACGGATACCGAGCTGAATGCCATGGCTCCTCCAGCAATAATTGGATTTAACATTCCCAGGGCGGCAAAGGGGATGCCGATAATGTTGTAAATGAAAGCCCAGAAAAGGTTTTGCTTGATCTTCTTCATGGTCTGGCGGGACAGCCTGATAGAAGCGGGAATGGTTCTTAAATCTCCCCTCATCAAGGTGATGTCTGCTGCCTCCATGGCTACATCGGTTCCTGTACCCATGGCCATCCCGATATCAGCAGTGGCTAAGGCCGGTGCATCATTGATTCCGTCTCCTACCATCGCAACTGTTTTGCCAAGAGCTTTAAGCTTTTCAACTTCCTGGGCTTTATTTTCCGGCAGGACTTCCGACAGTACATTAGTTATGCCAACCTGGCGGGCTATAGCACTAGCTGTCCGCTGGTTGTCGCCGGTTATCATGTAAACCTCAATACCCATATTCTGCAGGTCGGCAATAGCTTCCCGAGAACTGTCCTTCAGGGTATCTGCCACCGCCAGAATGGACTCCAGTTTATCATTAACAGCCATAAGCATAGCGGTCTTGCCCTGATCTTCCAGGCTGGCTATGGCTGATTCTACTGGGTCGATGACGACCCCTCTTTCCATCATCAATTTTCTGGTTCCTACATATATTTCTTGAGCATCTATCACCGCCTTCACTCCCATTCCGGGGATAGCCTCAAAACTGTTGGGGTCATCCATCTGCCCAAAGACTTGTTTGCCCTTTTCGTAAATCGCCACCCCCAGAGGATGTTCCGAACTTTTTTCTGCCCGGGCCGCTAGTCGCAAAATGGTGTTTTCATCTAATTGACCCAGAATAATCACATCAGTAACCTCTGGCTGCCCCTTAGTAATGGTACCAGTCTTGTCAAAAACAACTACATTCACCTTATAAGCCATTTCCAGGTGTTCCCCGCCTTTAATCAGGATGCCGTTTTCAGCACCTTTTCCTGTACCGACCATGATGGCAGTTGGAGTGGCTAGACCCAGTGCGCAGGGGCAGGCAATAACCAAGACTGCTACTGCACTAATCAATGCCTTGTTGATACCGGCACCACCCAGATACCATACTAGAAAAGTAACAACAGCAATGACCAAGACTATCGGAACAAAGACCCCGGCAACCTGGTCGGCGATCTTTTGTATGGGTGCTTTGGAACCCTGGGCGTCCTCCACCATCTTGATAATCTGGGCTAGAGCTGTATCCTTACCGACTCGGGTGGCCTCAAGCTTAAACACGCCAAATTTATTGATGGTGGCTCCATACACCAGGTCGCCGACCTTTTTATCGGTGGGCAGACTTTCCCCGGTAAGCATGGATTCATCCAGAGAAGAATTTCCCTCTATGATTTTTCCATCCACTGGCACCTTTTCACCCGGCCTCACCACTACTACATCTCCTAATTCAACTTCTTCTATGGGTATGTCTTCTTCTCTGCCCTGCCTGATCACCCGGGCGGTCTTGGCTTGAAGTTCCGCCAGTTTTTTAATCGCTTCAGATGTCTTGCCTTTGGCAACAGCCTCCAGGTACTTACCCAGTAGAATCAAGGTAATAATAATTGCCGATGCTTCGAAGTATAGATCTTTCATCATTCCAGCTGGAACTGCCTCAAAAAATATATTGTAAAGGCTGAAAAAATAAGCAGCTGAAGTGCCCATTACAATTAATACGTCCATATTTGCACTCCCGGATCTTAGCGCGTAAAATGCCTGCTTGTAGAAGCGGGCACCAATAATAAACTGCACCGGTGTAGCCACGGCCAGCTGGAAATACTGGTTATGCAAGAAAGAAAGGGCTGGGATATCGATTTTAAATATGCTCATAAGCATTGCAGCCACCAGGGGAAAGCTCAGGATTGCTGAGGATAGCAGAAAAATCCGCATGTCCCTGATTTCAGTCTCTTTCTGCTCTTTCTCCTGGACACGGCTGATATCCTCTATCTTCTCAGCGCCATAGCCCAAGGACTGAATAGCACTAATCATATCACCAACTTTAATGCGATCTGGGTCATATGAAATACTGGCCTTTTCGGTGCTAAGATTTAAATTGGCAAGTTTCACCCCGTCTATAGAATTTAATTTCTTCTCTATTCGAGCAGAACAGGCCGCACAAGTCATGCCAGATATTTTAAGCTCGGCCTGGCCAGCATCAGCAACCTTTTCTCGAATAACTTGATATCCTAGTTTTATTACTGCTTCCTCGAATTGCTGTGGCTGAACCAAACTGTCATCAAACTCGACCGTAGCCCGTTCCATAGCATAGTTAACATTCGCAGAATCTACTCCTTCGATCTGCTTTAAACCCTTTTCTATCCTAGCCGCACATGCTGCACAGCTCATACCCGATATCTTAATCGATTGTTTGTTCATACTCTGGTTCCTCTCTTTGCCAACTTGAAATAAAGACTACACCCTTGGCAAGATTCCTATCAAAGCCTAAACTTATTATACCAAGAAGCAGAACTAGTAAACCATCGAACTGAAGCAATCAGCTTACAATGTCTTCAATCTATATTCGTATTGTAGTAACCTAATGTGTAGAAGCTCCTTTATTTGTGTACATCTCCATAATATCTTAACAAAATTTTTTTATAATGTGTTCAGTAAAAGGATTACCAATAAAAACCAGGAGGTGTTTTATTATGATGGTTCCGTATTGGCACTGGGGCAACAATGGAATGTGGTGGATGAATGGGTGGGGATTCTGCTTGGAATTCTTTCTAATAATAGGTCTTTTTATTTGGCTGTACTCTCGTTACCAACGCCAAGCAAAAGAAAGTGGAAGTTCCAATACAGCTCTTGATATCTTGAAAACTCGCTATGCAAAAGGTGAAATATCTCAAGAAGAGTTCCGAAACATGAAAGAAGATATACAATAGCTTAAATACCTTGGGGTCAGACCCCAAGGTATTTTATATTTATGTAGATATAAGACCACAGCGATGATATTTGTTTTGACATCATTTGGTCTCCTATGGAAAAATATGCACTAAACAAGCAAATTGGAATAAAATCGGATAAAATATATTTAGTTAATGATTATCTTTTTTATAGTAGAGGAGCTGAAAAAATAATGATTAATCTTACCGACCGGATAAAATTTATTGAGGCTCCCAACGGGGGCAGGTTTCCATACTGTCACTGTCTTCTAATCGAGGATGAGATTAGAGTATTAATAGACAGCAGTTTTGGGAAAGAAAATCTGGAACAACTAATAAAAAAGCCAGTCGACCTTATAGTAAATTCACATTTCCATGAAGACCATATTTTAAATAATTATCATTTTCCGGATGCAGCTGTATGGGCACATTCCCTCGATGCTCCAGCGATCCGTTCGTTGGATACATTTCTTGATTATTATGGATTTAAGGATTTTGATGGAGAACAGATAGGCTGGGATTTCATAGAATCTATTGATTTGCACGCGTCGCCGGTACATCGCGAGTTTGAGGATGGAGATACCCTGGATTTTGGCCATGTGAATTTACAAGTTATTCATACCCCCGGACATACCCCGGGTCACTGTGCCTTTTATGAGGATAAATCCGGATTGCTCTTTAGCGCGGATATTGATTTGAGCGGCTTTGGCCCCTGGTATTCACATATCTGCAGTAACCTGGATGACTTTATTGTATCGATTAAGAAATGTATCGAACTGAAGCCTCAAATCATTGTTTCATGTCATAAAGGAATCATTCAGGAAGACATCCCCGGACGCTTGCAGAAGTATCTGGATGTTATTTTCAGGAAGGAAGAACAAATAGTCAACGCCCTGCAATCACCCATGACCCTGGAGGAACTTACTGCTAAACAAATAATCTATGGAGAAAAGACAAAATTAGACCCCTTTTTGCGCGTGTTCGAAAAAATGGGAGCATACCAGCATCTACAAAGATTGATATCGCTAAACCAAGTAGATCAGAGCGGCGAAGTCTATTTCTTGAAATAATACCTATAAATCTATGAAGCTCTAGAATGTTATACATCGTCCGCATTCTTATGCTAATTGGTTCAAAGCTTTTCTTGCCATACTATAAGTTCATGCCAGAGAACGTTTTTTCTGCTCGAACATTTCCTTGACTGACCAAAGATTGATGAAAGCATTATAGCCCCACCACATTGAAGTAGTTTGTTTGCTAGCAGTCAGGGATAAAATACAACAGATGATACCTAATACCATAAAACCTATCCATGGCAAAGTACCGAAACGTTTCTCCAGTACTCTAATCAAGATATGATAGAGTCCAATAGTAAACAAAACATAAATCCCGAAATAAATACCTATGACCATGTTATCTACACTCCCTTACATAAACCAAGCGTTATTTAATCAAATGATTCAACAGATCACATGCCATCAGGACAACTCTGACCATTTCTGGTCTAATGTTCTCTGATTATCTAGGATAATGGAGACACCATCCTTATCCAAGCCTTCCACTACTACTAATTCATTCATTATTTTGGCTATTTGATCCCATCCCAGACTGTTGCGATACGGCCTTTCTTCCCTCAAGGCAACAACTATGTCTGCGATGGTGATAATACGAGCATTTGGTACTAATTCCTCATCCGTCTTGCTAAACGGATATCCTCTGCCATTAGGTCTTTCATGATGAAATGCTGCCCATTCAGCCAGCGGAAAGGTCTGAGTCACTGGCTTAAGCAACCAATAGGTATAATAGGCATGTTGTTTCATTATGTTATACTCTGAAACGTTAAGTTTTCCAGTTTTTTCTAATAATTCAGTCGGAACAGAAAGTTTACCTAAATCATGTAATAATCCGGCTATTTCCAACAAAGCGCATTCTTCTTCTGGCAGACCTATTTGCCCTCCCATAAATTTAGCAATCACTGCTACCCCTTTTGAGTGCCTATAGGTAAAGGAACATTTAGCGTCGACCACCTGGGCAAATAGACGAGCTATATCTAATAAATAATCGGATTCAATAGGAATACGACGAATGGGAATAATAGTATCAAGACATTCTTTTTCCCATGGAGAAATAAGGTCAAGCCAGAAACTGTCCCTCTTGGCTATATCCTCAAGTATCACTATTAAATCAGGGTCAAAAAATACACCTCTAAATTTTCGTATCTTTTCCATGATTGAACTGCTCTGATCCAATACATTTGTCTTCTTACCCACCAAGATCTCCACGCGGTCTGCCAGGTGTATAATCCTGCTGGCCAAAGGAATATGATGTTTAACTAGTCCAGAAGGGTTAGCACCTGACCAGCGGTCATGATGACTCAGGATAATTCCAGCTAGGCGCTTTAAGGACGAATTGTGCTGCATCAACTCATAACCTCTGCGGCAGTGTTGCCAAGGGGCATCAATTTCCAATGTCCCAAGTCCTGCTTTCTCCTGCCAGCTGGTTATGCCAATATCATGAATTATTGAGGCTTGAAAAAGTTCAAACAGATCTTCGTCCTGCAAACCTGCAGCTTTCCCTATCTTGGCAGCAATTAAAGCAGTTCTTTGGTGATGCCGCATCAATCCCTGACGAGAGAAGTCCAAACTGCGAGAAAGGTTCAAGAAACACTCATTTATATTCACTTAATAAACCTTCCTTATATCGTACTGAATAAGATATATTCAGAAATAAAAAATATCGCGATTTTATTTTACATTATTAAAATATTAATGGTTGGAAGGGTAAAACCCATTACTCTAAGCCAGCGTACTTTTTGTCCTGGCCCAGAATATGGCCCTCTATCCATTTCACCACAAATTCCAGTATACCCATCAGGTATTGTCCCTGATTATCATCTAGCTGCCTCATATCAATTCCGCCTACTTTTTCGATAAAATCATCGTGTAGTACTTTATGAGACAAGAATTTGCCATAATTTATACTGGCCATGTAATCTTCTTCGAATTTGAAATGATAAATGGCATATTCCTTAAGTTCCTCCAATATTTCAATGATTCCATCATATTTGTCTGTCTGCAAATCATTTCTTAATAGCTCGTAAGCTCTGCCAGCTATAGTGAAAAGCTGCCTGTGCTGTTCATCTATTTCCTTTACCCCTACGCTGAAATCTTCCTTCCAAGTAATCATTCTATAAAACCCCTTTCTTCACTTACAGTTTGAAATTCATTCTACATGGCGACTATGAAATCCTGCCTAAAAACGGCTCTAGCTGCAAAAATTAATTGGCCGTCCGGATCGAATCAAAAGGATTATTACAGTTAATTTGTAAAATAATAGAGGATTTAGATGGGCAAGCAGGGAAATTATTACATAGTATTGCAGGGATATCTTTTTTTCGCCCGTTATTTGTAGTAAAGACTTCTTTTCTAAGATAATGATTTGGCAATATGGTATTCCTCTATTAGGAGACCAATTAAAAATCGAGATCTTAACAAGTATTCAGAAAAATGGGGGTTTAAGTTGTGCAGGAGAAGGAAACCAAGTCAGTTGGCAAGAGGATAAGATCGGCAGTCAAAAGAATACCCCGATGGTTAAAATGGGCTTTAGCAATTGTTCTAGTATTAGCTATTGCCGGTGGGGCACTTATTCTAAAGAGTAAGAATAGTCCCATACCGGTAGAAGCCAGCAAAATCACCAAACAGACAATAGAGCGTAACGTGTTTGCCAGCGGGCGTCTAAAAGCAATGAACGAGCAGACTTTTTTCACACCAGTGGACAGTACCTTGATGGAACTTAAGGTAAAACTCGGTGACCAGGTTAAAAAGGGAGATGTTTTGGGCCGACTTGATTCACTTGAACTGGCCCGGTTATATCAGAATGCCGTTGCTGTACTATCCGGTAAGGAATCGGAACTAGCTAGAGCGCAGGCGGTTAATGACCTGCTGGGTCTTAAAATGGCTGAAGCAGATTATAACAAAGCCAATAATCACTATACCCGGATGGAGCAGTTGTTTCAGGCAGGCGCGGTTAATGTCGAAGAGATGGAATCAGCCCGACTCGACTTGGCCCGGGCTGATAATAGCTATCACGAAGCCAAGATTAAAGCCAGCCAAAATGCTTCCGGCAAGCAGGTATTTTCCCTGCAATCCCAGGTAGAACTGGCCAAGCAGGAGGTAGCTCAAACCAAGGAGCGCTTGGATTTGGCTACTTTCGTGGCTCAGTTTGATGGGGTCGTTACTTCTGCTGAGGCCAAACAAGGCAATCGGGTAATGGAAGGAAAAGAAATACTGGTAATCAGTGATGACAGCTTGCTGGAGGTTACGGCTGATATCAGCGAGATTGATGCGGGCAACCTGAAGATTGGGCAGGCAGTAAAAGCCAGTAGTATTGCCCTGCCGGGGAAAACTTACCTGGGAGAGATAGCCAGGATTGGCGGAGCTGCGGTAGTTCAAAAAGGTACCAACGGAGAAACTATTAACGTACCGGTTACCATTAATCTCAAAGAGGGAAAAGGTGAACTTAAAATTGGCTACTCGGTGGATCTAAGTATTCAAACTGCGGAGGAAAAAGATGTAATTGCCCTACCGATTAACGCCCTCATTGAACGCGATGGCAGTAAGGTAGTATATGTGATAAAGAATTCGGTCTTAGAAGAAAGGAAAGTAGAAATAAAGAGAGGCAACGAGCTTTTTGACATAGCGATCTCCGGACTAAACCCAGATGAAGAGGTAGTAGTCAACCCCAAACCTGAACTTAAAAACGGACAGAAGGTAAAAATTATCACAGGAGTACCTAAATGATTGCAATAAATGATTTACAGAAGACTTATGATACCGGAAGCATAACCGTAGAAGCCTTGCGCGGCCTATCTTTTAATATTAATAAGGGCGAATTCGTGGCCATAATGGGAGCTTCTGGTTCTGGGAAATCGACGCTGATGAATCTCCTGGGTTTGCTGGATGTTGCTTCTGCAGGCACCTATATTCTAAACCAAACGGAAGTCTCAGCCCTGGAAGAAAAGGACTTTGCCCGGATTAGAAACAAAGAAATTGGTTTTGTTTTTCAGACCTTCAACCTGCTTCCCCACCTTACCGCCCTGCATAATGTAGAACTGCCCATGATGTATGCCGGGGTTAAACTAGCAGCAAGAAGAGAGCGAGCCACTCTTCTTCTGGAACGTATGGGACTAATTGATCGTATGCACCATTACCCCAATGAGCTATCTGGTGGCCAAAACCAGAGAGTGGCAATTGCTCGTTCGCTGGCCAATAACCCAGCCATAATACTGGCTGATGAACCGACGGGAGCGTTGGATAGCCATACCAGCCTGGAAGTGATGGATATTTTTCAGCAATTAAACCTGGATGGCACCACTATAATTGTGGTTACCCATGAAGAAAATATTGCCCAGCATGCGGGTCGAATACTACGTTTAAGTGACGGGTTATTAATAATGGATGATATAGTACAGGAACCGCTGGATGCTGGCCAAGCTCTCAGTTCTTTGCGAAAAGAGGCGGGCAGCATATGAACATTCGGGAACTGATGGTAGTTGCATTAGCCAGCATTAGAAGCAGTAAATTACGTTCCTTTCTAACCACCCTGGGCATTGTAATAGGTATTGCCGCCGTAATATCGGTTGTGGCCATCGGCCAGGGGGGCAAAGCCATGCTGATGCAGGAACTGGAAAAGTTCGGAACCAACCTTTTCGTAGTATACGTTAATTATCAGGAAGGTGAAACATCCCGACCCTCGGATTTACAGGTCAGCGATATTACCCTTATCAAAAATGTGGTTCCCGAGGTGAAATATATGGCCCCCGTTTGTTATACCCAGATGAAACTAAGAGGCAGCCAGGGCCAAAAAACAGTTCAACTGCTGGGAACCAGCGCAGATCTTGTTCATGTCAATAATCTGGAAATTGCTCAGGGTCGGTTCCTTAATGAGGAGGACGAAAGCGCAGGCCGGCAGGTGATTGTCATCCAGGAAGACACCGCCAAGGAATTGTTTGGTTCCGAAAAACCACTGGGACAGCGGGTAGTAATCGGCAGTACTTCATCTATGGTGGTGGGAGTTTTAAAACAAGATACTTCGGTGCTTAACGATAATTCACGCCAGAGTGCCTATATAACCATGTCATTAATGCGCAATATGACCGGATGGACTTATATTCACCAGATATATGGCAGCGCCACCAGCAAGGAAGCAGTAGATACGGCCATGGAACGCACCAAGAGCATTCTGGAAAGACGCCACAATGCCCCCGGTCATTATGAGGCTCGCAGCATGGAACAGGAGATGCAGTCAGCCAACAAGATATTGGGTATAGTCGGCCTGGTTATAGGCCTTATTGCCGGGATATCTTTACTGGTTGGAGGAATCGGGGTTATGAATATAATGCTGGTATCGGTTACCGAACGCACCCGGGAGATAGGCATCCGTATGGCGTTGGGGGCTCGCCGTCAGGATATTCTAATTCAATTTCTATTTGAGTCAATAGTACTTTGCCTAATGGGAGGAATTATCGGGACTATTCTGGGTTATGGCGGAGCTTACGTAGTGGCTAAAATTGCCCATTGGCCGCCTTTGGTTTCCTGGTGGACTATTGTGATAGCCTTCTTATTCTCAGCCGGGGTGGGGTTGTTCTTCGGCCTCTATCCCGCCAACCAGGCTGCCCGGCTTAAGCCCATCGAAGCATTGCGCCGCGAATAGGTATTGGCGTGATCATAGAATGGATTTTGCGCAACATCGCTCAATACCCTATTCCCTTTACAACCTCGTGATCAAGGATTCTTTTGCGCTCTTTCCAATCTGGCATATGAACAGTTAGAAATTCATAAAAGTCTTTATTATGTTTGGGATAAAGAAAGTGCGCCAGTTCATGTAAAACCACGTAATCAACACAGGGAGGCGGGGCTTTATATAAATAGTAGTTCAGATTGATTTTCTTATTCATTCTGGAACAGCTGCCCCAAAGGGTTTTCATTTTCCTAACGTGGAGCTTCGGCTTATCAAAACCATGTTTGGCAATGATCGGATACAAGCTATCAATAACTTCTGAAAAATATGCCTTACTCTGCTTGTGCCACCAGCGCTCAAACTGTCTTTGCAAAGCTTGTTTATCATCGCTGACGGGGGACTGTATATAAATATGGTCTTCCGTTTGTTCAATTCTATATATTTTCGATTCATTGACCATGATTCTAATTTGTCTGCCTAAAATGCGGGTAGATACACCACTGTGTATTCTTGTTTCAACCTGATTGGCCTCCGTATTTTTGAAGCAATTCAAAGACTTTTCAATCCAGGGAATTTTTCTTTGGAGGTATTCATCTATCCATTGCTCCGACACTCCAAAGGGCACAGATAGCTTAATAACGCCGTTAGGGAATACTCTAAGCCTTATATTTTTAATCTTCTTGCTTTCGATGATTACTTCAACCTGGTTAAAGGGTCTTGTCAAACATAGTCTGATAGTATTCATGTGTTAATACCTGTTTACTGCTGTTTTCATAAATCCTTCAAGTATAAGATCAATTTTCTCAACCGGCAGCTTTATATCCTGTTCTTCGATAAAATCCCAAATAAGATCGTCAAGGGCCTGCTGCATGTCTCTATTTACTGCTACATTAAACCGCCAATCTACCTTGGCCCGATTGGCTATGGCCTTTTTCACCTCAATAGCCAATAAGCCCATAGCTTCATCCGTTTCCCCCGAAACATCCTTTAGCTCCTCGGAAATAATATTTTGAATCGATCCGTAAAAAGCTTTGGCATCACTGTCGTTGTCTATGCACGGAGGGTAGTGGTGACCAGTATAGCCCCTTTTAAAATCATCCGCCATTTTATCCATTATATTCAGATAAGAATCATCATTTCTTGATGCCCGATATTCAGCCAGGGTTTCTCTGACCTGCTCAGAAAACTTTTTATATAGTAAAGGATCATCATAGCGGTAGCTTTCCAGCTCTCCCACCATTCGAGTTCGAATAGCATCCCCTTTGGCAGCTTTACTATCCAGCTTTTCCAGTTGTTCCTTCATCCCTGCACTATCGTGGATTGAGACAGGTTCAACAATAATTTGACTTGGCTCGGAAAGCACAAAGTTATTCAAGAGGCTGCGAATGCCGTCTTCATATTTACTGAAATCCACTTTTTCATTGTAGCGGAGCAAAATTGCTCCCCGTAGTTTTTGGAAATGAAGTAAATCCTGCTTGTATTGCTGAATCTGTTCATATCCGATGGCATTATACAATGAATAGCTGCCCATAGCTAAATCTATCAAACGTGAAAATATAGAGAGCTTTTCACAAAAGATCTTGCGCAGTCCATTTTCTTCCAATATGCTTTGCCAGCCTTCTGAGCTGCTGCGATCAAATTTTTTGCCCTCAAATACTGCCCATAATTCCTGATGGGCCCTTTCTAATTTGAGCTTCTGATCACCGGCACCAAGAACGGCATTTTCGATATCGGCCTGATCGTATCCATCCATCCCGGATTTTTCATCCGAGTACATATCCATGGCAGTATTTAGCTTGCTGAAAATACCCCAATAATCAACGATAAGTCCGAAGTCTTTACCCGGATACACCCGATTTACACGGGCGATGGCCTGTAACAGGGAATGGTCCTTCATAGGTTTATCGACATACAGCACAGCAGCAACCGGCGCATCAAATCCGGTCAGAAGCATATCTTTGACGATAAGCATATCCATATCTTCGCCAATAAAGCTGTTTTTGGCCCAATCCTCATAATCTTCATAATTATTGCCAAAGAGAGGCTCAACGTATTCTTTAAAAAAGGTTCTGATTTTCTCTTTATTTTCGCTGCTAAGCTCTTCATCATCTTTGACATTTTCAGGCGAAATCACTAAGGCCGTTTTCACACCGCCAAGTTTCTTTAAAGATTTGTAGAGGTCAATAGCTGCTGCACGTGATGAGGCGGCAATCATCGCCTTAAAGCCCTTGGGACGGGCATAACTCATAAAATGCTCATGGATGTCAAAAGCCACCATGTCAATACGCCCGCGAGTTTGAGCCAGGGGCAGAAAACGGCTCCATTTGCGCTTCATATCTTCCTGCCGCTCAGGATTTAACGGTGTAATAATATACTTAAGATAATCGTCAATCTTTTCGTTGGCCATATTCTGAGGAATGATTCTGCCCTCATAGACCAGGGGAACGATGACCCCATCTTCCACAGCCTTATCAATCGGATAACTGTCAATGAGTGGTCCAAAGCGTGCATAGGTATTGAATTTATCTTTCTTAAGCAGAGGGGTACCGGTAAATCCTATTTTTATCGCATTAGGCAGTACATTAATCATAAAATTATGAAGTTGCCCTGATTGGCTGCGATGACTTTCGTCTACCAGCAAAAAAATATTGTCATCTTTAACCTTAACCCTGCTTTTGGCTGCGGCATCAAACTTATGCACCAGGGTAGTGATGATGGTCTCTCCCGGGTTATTTAACAAAGCAATTAAGCCTTTCCCTGTTCTGGCCCTGGCTGGACTAAGCTGGGTTTTAGCAAAATTATCACGCAGCTGTTTATCCAGACTGATACGGTCGTTGACCAGCACAAAACGAGGATTTTTGATATCCGGATCAGCGATTATTTTTTTGACCAGCATCACCATGGTAAGAGATTTACCGCTGCCCTGGGTATGCCAGATCACACCGCTATGAGTATTCTGGTCGTCTTCACCTTTTATGCGTTTCATGGCTGCCTGTATACCAAAAAACTGTTGATAACGCGCAATTTTCTTCACATTATTATCGTACAGGGTAAAATAACGAACTATCTCCAACAGCCTTTCGCGTGAAAGCAAGGAAACAATAATCCTATCCTGCTCGCAAACCTGTCCGTCAGGACTGACATTATTACATTTATCCTGCTGCCATCTATAGTCCCTTTCCCGCCAAATATTAAAGTACTCGGAAAGAGTACCACAGGTACCGTATTTAACAGTGTTGAGGTTCATGGCCATCACGATTTGAGAATGTTTGAATAGTTGAGGAATATAGTCAGGCTGCCAGTTGCGAATGTTTTGGGCAATGCCTGCTTCCACATCCACACTGGACTTTTTGCACTCTATCACCACCAGGGGAATACCGTTGATGTGCAGTACAATATCCGGCCTTGCATATTTGCCGTTTTGCCGTTCCACCGAAAATTCATCGGTCACCTGCCAAATATTGTTCTCTGGATGCTCCCAATCAATAAACTTTAAATCGAAGGACTGCCGAGCACCATCGAATAATTCTTCTTCATAGCTGTTGCCGGAAAGCAGCATATCATATATGGTTTTGCTGGCTGACATTAAGCCTGAAATCAGCGGAGCATCAATATCATTAATAGCCTTACCGATAGATCGATCGGAAAAGGGTGTCTGCTTACCCCGATAAATAAAGGACTGACGCTGCAAAAACTCACGCAGAACCTCCGGGAAGAGAACATTGGAAAGGCGTCCCCGCCAAGTTTCGGCCTGGGAACGGGGTATGTATTGATAGCCTAGTTTTTCTAATACTTTAATTGCCCGTTCCTGACTCTCCGGGCGTTCATTGAACATAGTATGATCAGGCATCAAGAAACCTCCTGTATATTGACTCTTATAATTCCAGTCAACAGCAGTTGCATTAATGCTTTTTTCTGGTTTTTCAGTTCATCGAGCTGTGCTTCGTGCAGGTTAATTTCTTGGTCTGCTGTCGCTAGAATTTTGGCGATGGCAATTTGTTCTCTAAGTGGGGGAAGCAAAAATGACATCTCTTTTATAAACTTGAAATGCCTATTATATCCTGTATTAGGAATTTCCTTTATTCCAAGTTGATAGTATACAAAGCGAGTGCAATTATTATTAATTGCAGTTAACACTTGCGTTCCATCCGCTCCAAGAACAAAATCAAAATCTATGTATTTCAGTTCCCTGGTATGATCCCCAAAGATAATAATCCCGTCATATGGACATGAAAACACCTTATTTTCATCATTTGAAAATGCAACGATTAACTGTTTCCCTTGATCGACAACGGGATATTTACCTCTTTTAAGATATTTTGAGGAATTGATCTGATATTTTTTTACTGATACCGTTGATAAAGTATCTTCATATTCATATTCTGCCCACTTGCCGCTAAAGCCAGGAAGGCGTTTTTTGCCGGTGAGCAGGTTTTGCATCAGCCATTTTTTCTGATGGTTTTTCTCGCCGATAAGCTGTTCTTTTATCTGAATAGCGTTGTCCCAGGTTGAGAGTATTTCAACTATCTTTTTTTGCTCTTCGATCTTTTGCGGTATGCAGACTAAGGTTTTATTAAAGTCATCCTGCCCAAGCGTCTTATTTCTGCCTGCTCCACCTGGGGAGGCCAGATCAAGAAGATGTCTTCCTAATGGTGTTAAGAAAAACTTATGTAAATAGTTCAAATCAACCTTGCCTTCTGGTTGCCACATCGGGAATCGGTGCGAAGCAATCATTCCTTTTTCTTGACTTGTAGTAATTGCAACGGCTTGTTCCCAAGCAAAAACAATATTTATAATCAGACAATCCTCTTCAATCCAAAAAACGGACTTATTCCCCAAATCGCTTCCTTTAACTGGTTCTTTATAAAATAACCCTTTTCCATGAGAACGGATTCCGATTTGTTGATAATTATAATCAGGAATGACTTCGACGGGTTTTCTGACTTTTTTCAGTAAATTACCTAATTCAATTATTGTCCAGTCGCTAGGGTAAGTTTGGTAAATTCCCTTTGTTACTGAACATGCACTATCTATTTGCATCACAAAAAGTCTCCATCCTTACAAATTGCCAATTATTTTGAACCTATTTTTCCTTTTCTTTTGCTTTAGTCTTCAATGTTTTCGTTTCTTTCTTGTCCAACTGCTTTATGCTTCCATTGGGAATGGGCAGGTCTTCGGGCATGGCACCGCCAAGCTTTTTGATGGTATCCCGAACGGTTTTGCCTACTACATAATGGGTTTGGTTGGCCTTCTCTTTTCCCTTTATCTTTTCCCTCCTGATTTTCTCATAAGCTTGGGTCGCACTAAAGAGATTAGCTGCCAGCTCTGTACTCCCCATATGATCAAAAATTATTTGCCCTCTTTGCAAACCTTTTTTTAGATGAATTTCTTTTATACTCAGGCCTCCATAAAGGCCCTGATATCCGTTGCTATTGCTCATAAGCCCAACTCTTTTAGATACTTAGCCATCTGTGCCTCAACTTCGGTAAGTTCATATTGGATATTTGCGATATTGGTTTTTGTCACCTCGATATCAATAAGGGTTTCTTCTTCAAAGGTTTCAACAAAGCGAGGGATGTTCAAGTTGTACTCATTGGCCTTTATCTCAGCTATACTTGCCACGTGAGCGAATTTATTAATATTTTCACGGCTTTCGTATGCCTTGACAATATCTTCGATATTTTTTATTTCCAGCTTATTCTGATTTTTATCTTTTTTATAACGAAGATTACCATTTTCATCTTTACCAGAAGCGTCAATGAAAAGCACATCATCACGATTGCGGTTTTTCTTAAATACTAAAATGCAGGCAGGGATACTAGTGCCATAGAACAAATTTGCGGGCAGGCCAATGACTGCATCCAGCAGGTTTTTTTCAATTGCGGCTTGTCTTATCCTGCCTTCGGATGCGCCCCTAAATAGTACGCCATGAGGAACAACCGCAGCCATTCTGCCGCCGCTTTTTAGACTGGATATCATGTGCAGTAGAAATGCCCAGTCACCCTTACTGGCCGGGGGTATACCCCAATCAAAACGATGGTATTTATCCAGAGCTGGTTCCATTTTGAATTCTTTGGATTTCCCAGCCATTTCACCACCAGTATTAAAACCCGCTGCCCATTTATCCTGTGAAAAAGGCATATTGGCAACAATAACATCAAACTGCATGAGATTGCCGTCTGAATCCAAATGCAAAGGGTTAGCCAGGGTGTCCCCCCAGGCAATTTTGGCATCCAATATCTCATGGAGAAACATATTCATTTTGGCCATAGACCAGGAAGAGCCGTTCATCTCTTGCCCGTAAAGGGAGAGGCTTTTTACAAAACCGTTTTCTTTAGCAATAGCTGTTTTCCCTGTTCGGATAAGCAGGGAACCCGAGCCGCAGGTAGGGTCGTACATGATATCGCTTATCTTAGGATCTACAATACGTGCCATCAGTTCCGATATTTCGGATGGTGTAAAGAAGGAGCCTGCTTTTTTACCTGCCTGACCGGCAAACTCACCAATCATATATTCATAGGCATCTCCCACGGTTTCCACAGCTACTTTTCCTTCCTCCGGTTGTATGGCAGAAGGACGCAGATCCAGAGGCTCAAAATCCTCCAGCAATTCCCTTAAGCGAGTGTTTTTTTGTTTATGGTTGCCCAGCATGGCTTCGCTGTTAAAGTCTATACTTCTAAATATCCCGGCAAACAATGAAGGATTATCATCTTCTATACCCCTCAGGGCAACATTGATTAGTTCACCCAAATTGTCGTTATATCTATTATCATAAAGCCAGGAAAAACTGTGCCGTTCCTTTATAACAAAAGGAAGTCTGTTTATCGCTCTTTGCAGCCTTACCGGGTCATTATATTTTTTCTTTAAATCGTCCACATTTTCTGTATAAGTATCACTCAGATATTTAACAAATAGCATGGGCAGGAGGTAATCTTTATAGTTTGCTGCATCTATAGCTCCCCGGAATGTATTTGCACCTCTCCAAAGAGCAGCTTCGATATCTTTTCTGGTAGTTGCCATCATTCTTCCTCCTTAGTACTTGTGGTGATACTATTTATTAATGCTGCCATAAGCCGTTGATCTTCATCTATCAAATCGCCTAATAGCTTTTTTCGTCTTTTGTATAGCAGCCACATATGGCCGATTATTTCTTGTTTTTCATACTTTATGATTGGTATATCCAAAGCCGCTAATGATTTTGTGGATATGGACTTAATTGCCGCCACCGAGCCGACAATATTGCTATTCAGCCAAGCCATGCCCTGGGTTTCTAACAGGCAGGCTATATAGGCCGGGTAATAGCCCTTAAATACCCTAATAACGAAGAGATTACTTGAAAAGGTAGTATTTAATATATCATCGGTAATCAGCGTTGCCACGTCTGGATTTAGCCGCTTAATTATAATATCGTTATTTCTAATAATATAGCTATCGTCCACCGGGGTTTGCCTCTTTATTTCCAAGGTATTTTCTATATCATTGAAGACTCCTAAATTATTGGGCTGAATAAATTTATAGGTTATGGCACTCATATTATTTACATGCTCATGTTGCTTGGTATCGGCTACACCATTTAGGATGCGGGATATTTCTCCCAGTTTCACATTTTCTAATATTTTCACTCTTCCACTCCCTTCCATTTGCATCCAGGAGAATATTGCGTACAGGTTTTCTAACTGCATGGATTCCAATGCCACTCCCTTTAGGGGGAATAGCTTTGGAATCTTCATGCTAAATTACAAAATTTAATCTATTATGACTTGTGACACTGGTTGCAGCAATAGACACATCCGTCAACTTGGTTATAGATGGTTTTGGCTTTTTCTATAGCATCCATACAGTTAGAATAATAGCCTAAGTAAGTTTTGCTTGGGGCCAAATCCAGCCACGAGCATGACTTTTGGTGGACTTCATGATCGCCATTAACCTGGGCATTGTCGTTAACATAGTAAAATTTATAATCTAACACAGCTTCTCCTTTCCGAGAAAAAGCGCATTCATCAGCAAAATCAATAAATATCATTGCGTTGGCAATGTTATTTGCGATATCATGTGATTACACATAACATGAGCTGATATCAGCGGCAAGTCCAAGAATGACCAGTTCTTGGGCTTGTTTTTTATCTCTTTTTTTATTTCAACCCCTCAAGAAAAGGATCAAAACCCAATACTTTATTCCAATACTAATTGTACCAAAATATTCCGCTTAGTCAATAAAAAGTATCGTGTTGCTCCTTAACATATCTTATTATTCATTATTTTTTTCCTGTTACTGCGTATATTCTGTTTTATGTTCAATTGGCCCATAACATGGTAAAAATAGAGACTACTGCTGGAGTAGTTATAAAGATTATAAATGGGAATGAGTCGGACAACTGTTCTCGGTACCATTTTGGTTTAAATTTTTGTGTGGGAAATGTTTGCAAGATGTTTCAAGCAAAGCGATTAAGGACTGTGATTGCAAAGTCTGTGTAAATCCGATAGTCGCGAGATTTTTTCTCCAACTTCGTTGATTTGTGGATATATTACTGTTATAATGGGCATGCTATGATTATATTTGCGAGAAAAAATCTCTATGGTTGGAGTGATAAATATGCTATGTCAGTTTACATTTGAAAATTTCAAATCATTTAAGAATGAGGCTACCTTGGACTTGAGCGCCGAAAAAATCAGCGAACATGAGGGTAGTCTGATTATTGATTCGCACGACAGCGAGAAATTTTTGCCGGTTACTTCTATCTATGGCCCAAATGGTGGAGGAAAGTCTAGCGTGTTAGAGGCGTTTGTGTACCTCTCTCACAAGGTACTCTTGCCGGTAATAGCGTTAAAGGCCATGGCATCTTCAAAGGATGAAAATCTTGAGGATGGGAAAATGAAAGAATTCAAGAGCTTTCCTATCGATGAAAAGGAAAAGTATTATTTGTTTGACAATAGCTGTAGGGAATTACCTATAAAATTTGATGTCCTCTTTCGCGTTAATGAAACCGAATATCGGTATCAGTTGAATATACTGCATTCTGATATTGTAGAAGAAAACCTGTATGCGAAAAACCTTCAAACAGGCGACTTGGAAATAGTCTTTGAGCGGGATACCTCTGATTTTTATATTGGGGATATTTTAGGCGAGGTTAAAGTTGGAAATATTAAGTCCTCTATTCCTTTACTGTCGCATTTGTCTATAAACTACGATATCGAAACAATTGATGATGTAATCAAGTGGTTTTTAGAGTGCAGGGTTTTAGATTATGATAATCCGTATCAGGATAAAAGGATTGTTTTTCTAAAGGATAAAAACAGGGAAGATATTTTCTTGAAAATGCTCGCTGAGATGGATATCAATATAACAAGCATACGAACAGAAGAAGATACCAATGGTAAAATAACAAATGTTTACACCACACACTGCCTTGAAGATGGTACATGTGAGGAATTGCCCATTGAGGAAGAATCCAGTGGAACCCGCAAGCTCTTTGGTTTGTTACCTTTTCTGTTGGGATGCTTGCATAAGGGAAGCCTAGTTATTGCTGACGAGATGGATGCCAAGTTACATCCAAAGCTTCTTCGGTATATCATCGGGCTGTTCACAAATCCATCTATTAATACCAAAGGTGCCCAGCTCATTTTTACCTCTCATGATATGAGTACCATGAAGCCCGCAGTATTCAGAAGGGATGAAATCTGGTTTTCTGCGCTTAATAAGAAAAATATTTCAAAATTATATTCGCTGGTGGAGTTCAGGAAAGATAACGGTGTCAAGGTGCGCCCCGATGAAACTTATGACAAACAATATATAGAAGGAAGGTATGGAGCTGACCCTTATCTCAAGAATATTCTTGATTGGGGGACGATTCAATGAGTTTAAAGCCCTTAAAGGCAAGCACCCAAAAGAAATTGGAAGCCGCCATGCAGAAGAAAAAAAAGAAAATAGAAGAGTTACATCAATTGCCCCCTTATACGGTCATTTTCAGTGAAGGTACCAAGACGGAGCCGTTCTATATTCAAGGACTGACTAAGCAAGTCAATCAGAAATATGCGCAGTTTACATCAGGTGATCGCATCATGGTAATTGGAACGGGACGCAATACCCGAAGCCTGCTAAATTACGCAAGAAAAACGGTAAACTCTGACTATCCCGAGTGCAAAGTTGTTTGGCTTATGTATGATATGGACGATTTTCCCTATGACGATTTTGACAATACGCAATTTAGCGCCGAGGGGAGAACATGTGAGCAGGAATACCATGTGGCTTGGTCCAATGAGTGTATCGAGCTATGGTTCTTGCTGCATTTCCAACCATTATTTGCTAATGTGGGCAGAAAACAGTATAACGATATTTTGAAAGGATATTTTCCATACGCGAAACCTTTGGAGAATATATATGACATTTTAAAGGATAAAACCCATATTGCTATTGCCCATGCAGAATCCTTATATGCTGGTTATGAAGAAGGTACCCCGCCGTCTAAAAGAACACCTGCAACGAGAGTTCATGAGCTGGTAGGCTTTCTACATGCCTACCTTTAAAGTGCTTATAAATAGTGAATGTTATTTATAACGAGATGATGACAGAGTAAAGCCCACCCATCAACAGAAAGCTAAGCCACAAATCGTAAAAGTATATGAGTTTAAAAGAAACGCCATCTTTTACCGGATGTTGTTTTTTTGCATCCAAAATCAGTAAAGGTCCAAAGGTCTCTTCTAATACACATAAACTTTATAAATACTTTATAATTGCTTTATGGGGAGTTTATAGTTATGAGTCATTATATTGAGAGGAAGTTGTAATACTTCTGAATACTTAAAAATGGAGGAGATCGATGGTATGAAGAAAAAACCAATTATGATTGTACTTAGCCTAGTTCTCGGAATAACTATGCTCAGCACCACTGCTTTTGCTAGTATATCCAGCTCTTCTGGATATGAGGTTTACAAGGCAGCTCTTAAAAACCTTCCCCAGGCAGATAGTATGACTGCCCAGGCTACAGTTTCATTATCTGATAATGGTAGTGTAATACTGAATGCTGATGGCACTGTAAAGATGGATAGCGCCACTCATGCGATGAGCGGCTTGTCAACCATTAATGCAGGAGACAAGACCCAAACCAATGAGGTGTATTGCCAGAACGACCAGACCATTATGAAAAATGGTGACAGCGATGTGTACAATGTAATGGCCATGAAAGCCGGCAAAACACCCTTAGACAAAAACTTGGACAATAGACCGGCGCATGAAGCAGTTGCCAAAGATGTAGAAAACATAGTCGACCTGCTGGCTTCTAACTTCGACAGCAATATTTCTCTGGATAACCAGGCAGATGGAAGCAAAGTCGTGAGCCTGAATCTAGCTGGCAGCCAGATTACCCCGCTGGAGAATGCGGTTGCCTCATTGATCGTCAAGAATGCTGCCCGCGAAGGCGAACGTGGTTTAAAAGCTGGTTCTTCCATGGGCAATATAGACAGCATAATAAAAACCAGTATGCCTCAGTTAGTTGATGCCATCAGCTTGAACAGTGTTGATATGGTGGTTAATATTGATGCCCAGGGTCAAATCACTAAACAAACAGCTAGCCTTAAAATTACCGGCAATGACGCTTCTGGTCAAACCCATGAAATAGTTATCAATGTAGATATGAACCTCTCCGGAATTAATAGCACTACTCCTGATACCGTTGATTTGACTGGAAAACAAGTGAATAACATTCAACCCCGTGAGTTTAAGGGCCATATGCAGGACAAATAGAACCTTCTCACTGAAGATAGGGTTCTATTAGGAACCCTATCTTATAGGGCTTGTCACGGAATAACTGTATCAAGCATGCCAGCAGATTTTTCGCCCTGCTTCGTTGTCGTCGGTTTAGATACAGTCTTGTATCTGCGCCTCCTGCCGCCTCGCAGGACGAAAAATCTGGCATTGGCATCAGATGACACATTTATTCCGTGGCAAGCCCTTCTTATTTAGGGGGGATAAAATGGACAAGGTATTGGAAGTAAAAGGCATCACCAAGTTATATAAGAACAACCGAGGGGTCAAAGATATTAGCTTCGATATTTATAAAGGCGACATTTATGGGTTTCTGGGGCCTAACGGTGCCGGTAAGACCACGGTGATGAAAACCATAGTTGGCTTATGCAGAGCTAACCAGGGTGAAATAAACATCTTCGGATATAATATTGCAAATCAGTTCGAACAGGCTATGGCGAAGGTTGGCTGTATCATTGAAACTGCTGATTCTTATGAATACCTGAGCGCTTACGATAATCTTAAGATTGCATCCCGATTCTATGATGGTATTGATAGTAACAGAATTGATGAAGTCCTGGAGATAGTGGGTTTAAGCCCTTATAAGAAGGAGAAGACCAACGGCTTTTCTTTAGGTATGAAACAGAGACTGGGAGTAGCTGGCGCAATTTTATCACGACCTCAGTTTCTTATCCTCGATGAACCCACCAATGGTTTGGATATTGAGGGCATGGCTGATATTAGAAATATGATTATCAGTTTAGCCCGCGAGCAACAAATCACCTTTTTTGTCTCCAGTCATCTGGCCCATGAAATGCAGCTAATGTGCAACCGGGTAGGAATTCTCAATAATGGTTTGTTGATTAAAGAAGGTTTGATCACAGATATACTTGAAAAACACACCTCCCTGGAAGAGTTTTTTATCGAACAGGCCAAAAATAGTAGGGGAGATTAGATATATGAATGTTTTGCAGGCTAATTTCATTAACGAAACCCAGAAAATGTTTCTGAAAAGCAAGGTCGTGGCTTGCTTTATTATATCAGCAATAATTCCAGTGGTAATAGCCCTCTTAGTAGCATTATTACACAATAAGGTGGGAGTGTTGGCTGTGGGGCCAGCTGGTTATCCTGTTTTCATTCTGGGCCTATTTACCAGCGCACTTCTGCCCCTATTCATTTTTATGTGGGCGGCGGATATATTTGCCGGTGAGCTGGGAGAAGGAAATCTTAAAATTGTCTTAGTGCGCCCCATCAGCAGATTCAAAATCTATCTTTCCAAAACTATGGCCTTAGGACTGTCTACTATACTGCTACTAGTTGTAATTCTTATATTTACACTAATATCAGGAATTTTCTTAGGCGGCAGCGGCAGTGATTACCTGGCCGGGCTAGGCAACGGACTAAAGGCATACACGGCTGCTATTATTCCCATGGTATCATTAGCAATAGCAGCATCGTTTATTGCCCAGTTTTTTAAGAGCAGCAGCGGAGCCTTGACCACCTCCTTATTTGTATATATCGCTGCCCGAATGCTGCCAGTTGTTTTACCTTCAGCTGCCAAAGTCTTACTATTTTCCTATACTAACTGGCATACTATGTGGCTGGGCAGCCTGGCTGCTCCCGAAAAGCTTTTCTATGCATTTTTAATTATGTTATCAAGCTGTATAATTCTATTTACGTCAGGGTTTTACCTGTTTGACACTAAAGAACTCTAAGGGGATAAGTTATGTCAATACGATTAAGATTATTGTTATCCTATATTGCAATGCTGGTTGTTCCGGTAGTGCTAACCATTGTTGTGGGCGGAATAATTGCTCACGCTTACCTTGGCGATATAAAGGATATCTATAATTTTGATATGAAACCGAATTCAGTTGAGAGTGTTATTAAAGAACAAGCCTCTGCCTTTGAGCAAATCCAACTGACTACCTCCAAAGACCCTGATAAATTGATGGACATTGCTTTCCTACAAGGTCTTGATAAAAAATTTAATCTTATCAACTCCGGAATTGTGGTAAGAAAAAAAAATCAGATCATTTATACGTCCAACATTGTCAATGATCCAGATATATCAAATAAACTGCCGCCTTATGGGGGACCCACAAAAGGCGGGGGTGCTAAGGGGGAACCACATAATGACCGAGAGCCGCTCTTAATCGGTGATAACCTGTTCTTTTTTCAGCAGTTTGATTTCAGTTTCACTGATTACAGTACAGGGAGCGTTTTTATTGTTTCTGATGTAAGTCCTATCGGTAAACTTGCCAGGGATTTCCTGGGCTCATTCTTCCTGGCAATTCTACTTATTTTGGTCATAACTAATGGATTATTAACCTATATTGTCTCTCGCAGCATACTTAAACCCATTGAGGCTCTTAAGAATGCCGCCGGACAAATAAAAGAAGGGAATCTTAATTTTAAAGTAAAAACGGATTCCAATGATGAAATTGGCCAGCTATCCCGCACGTTCGAGGAAATGCGCTGTAAATTGCAGGAATCTATAGAATTACAGATGCAGTATGAAGAAAATCGCAAGGAGCTCATATCCAATATATCCCATGATCTTAAAACTCCTATTGCTGCTATCAAGGGCTATACCGAAGGAATTATGGATGGCATACCTGATTCTCCCGAGAAATTGGAGAAATATATTCAGACAATTCATAGTAAAGCAATTGATGTTGATAAACTAATTGATGAATTATTTCTGTTTTCCAAATTGGATTTAAAACGAGAACCATTTAATTTTGAAAAGGTGGAAATGATAAGCTACCTGCAGCATAGCACCGAAGAATTATTGCTGGATTTAAACAAAAAAGGGATACAATTGAAATTTGAAACAGACCATGATAAACCGCTTACCGTCATCGCGGATCGGGAAAAGTTAAAAAGAGTCATTAATAATATCATAGACAATTCGGTTAAATACATGGATAAGAGCCCGGGCGAAATCAGCATAACTTTACAGGATGGAAGTGACAGGGTCACCATAGGTATCAGAGACAACGGTCAGGGGATTTCGCAAGCAGCACTTTCTTTAATATTCGATCGTTTTTATCGGGCTGATCCCTCCAGAAATACCACTATCCAGGGCAGCGGATTAGGACTTTCCATTGCCCAACGTATCATTGAAGAACATGGTGGGAGGATATGGGCTGAAAGTAAGGAAGGCGTGGGAACCAGCATCTTTTTCACTTTAGAGAAAGGTAGTAAGGTAGATTTATGAAAAAGATATTAATCATCGAGGATGACTCCAGTATCGCCGAACTAGAAAGAGATTATATGGAGATTAATGGTTTCTCGGTGGACATCGAGTCAGCAGGAGATACTGGTTTACGGGCTGCTCTGAGCGCGGATTACGATTTAATTATTTTAGATCTAATGCTGCCCAAAATAGACGGATTTGAAATATGCCGCCAGCTGCGCACGCTAAAAGATATCCCTATCCTGATGGTTTCCGCCCGTAAAGAAGATATCGATAAAATCAGAGGTCTGGGATTAGGCGCCGATGATTATATTATTAAACCGTTTAGTCCAGGAGAATTAGTGGCTAGAGTCAAGGCCCACCTAGCCCGTTATGAAAGATTGCGCGGAAGTACCAAACCGAAAAATGATGAAATAAGCATTCGAGGTATGCATATTGATAAGACTTCCCATCGGGTTTATATAAACAATGTAGAAGTCAACCTTACTGCCAAAGAGTTCGATTTACTAGTGTTACTAGGCTCCAATCCCAACCGGGTTTTTAGTAAAACTGAGTTATTCGAGCGAATCTGGGGACTGGACTCCCTGGGCGATATTGCTACCGTAACCGTCCACATAGGAAAATTGCGCGAGAAAATTGAGTTAGTCCCCTCTAACCCTCAATATATCGAAACCATCTGGGGAGTAGGATACCGATTTAAAATGTAGACAGACAAATCTTAATCAGGGATATTCTTTCCTGTATAAATTTCCATCATTTCCTTCTTAATTTGTTGTTTAATCTTATACTTTTTTCTCGTTTTGAGATCTTGTTTAGCTGTTCCAAATAAATAATTGTCCAAATCAAATTCCTTTAACAGCATCTTGGTATGAAAAATATTATCCTGATAAACATTTACATCAATCATTTGATATAAATTACGGGTTTTACTGGCTATATAATTCTGAATGGAATTAATCTTATGATCAATAAAATACTTCTTACCATCGAGATCTCTGGTGAAACCCCTAACCCGGTAATCAATAATAGCAATATCAGGACCAAAAATATGAATCAGGTAATTCAGCGCCTTAAGAGGTGAAATATGCCCACAGGTAGATATATCAATATCAGCTCTGAAAGTGCTTACTCCTTTGTCAGGATGGCTTTCAGGATAAGTATGTACCGTAATATGGCTTTTGTCCAAATGAGCAACTACAGCCTCCGGTAAAGGACCAGGTGATTCTCTGTTACTATCACTGCGCCCTTCAGCCCGGCTTTCATCCTCTGATATAAGGATAGTAACACTGGCCCCCTGAGGGTCGTAATCCTGCTTTGCTATATTAAGAATGTTTGCTCCTATTATCTTGCTTACATCAGTTAGAATCTTGGTCAATCTTTCCGCATTATACTCTTCATCAACATATTCAATGTATTCTCGGCTATGTTCTGGACTAATGGCATAGCATATATCATATAGGTTAAAACTTAGTGTCTTAGTCAGATTATTGAAACCATAAAGCTTAAGCTTTTTATTGATAGGTTTGATCTCCATGTTTTTCTCCTTTCAGACTAACCAAATTTGCCTCTAAGGGCTGTCAAGGAATAAATGACTAGTTTCTTTCTTGACAGTCCTTTAATAGAATCTCCGACACTGTACTGAATATTCAAGCCGCGGGAATTATCCCACGGCTTTAGTTTTTATCAACGAAAATCCCCGCAAATTATATTACTGATAAATTAGGTGATTAGCACCCGAAAGCATTTATCTTTGTCTTCAAGTAATGATTAATGATATAATTATTACTTGTATTGGCATAAAATGGTTAGAAAGAGCGTATTGGGGGAGCATAATGAAACTGGCTATTTTTGATTTTGATGGAACTCTACTAACAATTGATACACTCCCGGCTTTGGGAAAAGAATGGAATCGTCAACAACGCTCAAGAACCCGCTATATAATCACATTGCTTTCCATTGCCCCAGTTTTGTTGCTTTATAAGGCTAAAATCATGCCCCGAGAAAGTATGAAAGGCCTGGCTTTTAAAAGGTTCAATCGACTTTTTAATAAGATGACTCAGAAAGAAATTGAAGAGTTTTTTCTCCAATCCTATCCTGCGTTATGTAATATGTTTAATATCCTCGTTGTCCAGGAGATTAAACGAGCTCAACAGCAAGGTTTCCATTGTGTACTTCTTTCTGGAGCTTATTCTGACTTGCTAAAAATCGTTGCCAGAGAATTAGGAATCGAAACCGTTATCGGGGCTGAACTTGCTTACAATAACGGTTTATTTGACCATAAGGGAGACACTCCCTTTATCAATGGAAAAAGTAAGCGCTCTCTTTTGTTAGACGCATTTTCCGGTGAAGAAATAGATTGGGAAGCTAGCCGAGCCTTCGGGGATAGCTACGGCGATGTTTGGGTAATGGAATTAGTAGGTGAAAGAGTAGCAGTTAATCCTGATCCAGAACTTCTCGCTTATGCACAAAAAAATAGTTGGCAAGTTATAACTGCTTAAACCGTTCCACTTTCGCTTTATCTCTTTCAATACTCTCCGTTTTACACTTAAGGGCTTGTCACAGAATAAATGCATCAAGCATACCGAAGTAGATGACACATTTATCACGTAACAAGCCCTTAGCTTCTTAGCTTCCTAACCGAAATTTTCACCGCCTGCAGTAGCTTTAGTACGTTTCTCCTGACTTATAGTAGCCTTAACCACTTCTACCGGTTTTAATATCGCAGACGCCTTGTTATTTCCCACTAACGTAGGATAAACTGCCCTCCCAGTGACATCACTGGTCGGCTCGCGCTTTATACTTTGTTCATCACGGGTTACCAAAGTAGCATAGGGAGCATAAGTTCTGCGCACACTGGCACCTTTGCCCTTCGGCTGTTGAGGCTGAACCGGGTTGTGCTGAATTTCATTTTCCGGAACTTTACCAGCTGACTCTATAGAGCTGATGGAAATACCCCGACTGTGCGCAGTATGTGCCCATTCTCCCTGGTTGTTGTGCTGGAACAGTCCCCAAACGGTTACCGGGAACCATGTAAGCCCATAAAATGGGTAAGTAATGTAATATAAGTAAGCCCTGCGAGGAGCCTTCTCCAATACCAATCCCAGCATAGGATAGAGATATCCCAGTATTCCAAACGACCACCAGAACCAGGCTGGTGCTAAGCCAGTTAATGGCGAGGCATAAATCGGTTGTGGAGCAAGGTAATGAGCCGCTCCCATCATGAAATTAAACAGCATGATCGTAATCGCGAATGGCTGAAATAAATATATTGCTCCGTCTATGGGATACCATTTCCTTTCCTTGATTCCTTTCTTGATCAGAGGAATCATATAGCGGAATGCCACGTCCCAATGACCCTGCAGCCAACGAGTGCGCTGACGCCAAGTCTGGGAGAAAAGAACTGGCTTTTCATCATAGACTTTAGCTTCGTGCGCCCAGGAGGTTTTAATGCCGTTAAGCAAAAGTTTCATAGTAAATTCCAGGTCTTCGGTCAGGCAAGTAGCGCCCCAACCAAACTCCTTGAGCAGCTTATACTCCAAACAAACTCCAGTACCGCCCAGGGCGTTAGATAATCCCTTGTTATATCGAGCCAACTGCCACATACGGTTCATCGACCAGTAAGCAGTAGCATAGGAGGCTGTTACCCATGAATCGTTGGGATTTTTGGTGTCCAAATAACCTTGAATAGAGCGGAACCCCTTCTTTAATTTCGAGTTCATTTCCAGCAAAAAATTAGAGGAAACTACATTGTCGGCATCAAATAAACAGATGGCATCGTACTTCTGATCTTCCATAGTAAATAATTGGCTAAACATCCACTCTAAGGCGAAACCTTTGCCTCTTTCCGGGGAAAATCGTTCTAATACAGTTGCCCCTTCCTGGCGGGCAACCGAAGCGGTGTTGTCTGTACAATTATCCGCTATAACATATATATCAAATAGCTCTACTGGATAATTGAGCTGTTTAAGACTTTCAAGATGATAACGAATAACAGATTCTTCGTTGTGCGCAGCCGTAATTAGAGCAAATCTTTTTTCGGGGATAAAGTCTTTTTCCTCGTCGTACTTCCACCAACCTGAAACAGATACATAATAGTAATAAAATAAAACCAAGAAAATTAACGCTTCTGAAAAGGTTACAACAACCGTGAGCGTATAAAATAACCAACCTTCAAACAAAGCTTAATACCCCTTCCTCTAATTTATTGAGATTTTGTCCTTTTTATGAAGCTTATTCTATAATTCTTTATTAGATGCTAATGATACAATAGTCAGCAGTTCAACCCTATAAACTCTACCAGAAATTGCTTAGGGTTACAACTAATTTCGCATAACTGGAACTAATAACCCGCGTCCCAGCTAGCAACAAGCCCCTTAATAATCGCATATTTTAACTTCTCAATAAGGTACTATCAAATACTAAATTAGGTAAATGACCAAAATCTAACATAACTCAAGGTTAATAATACTCACCCTTAGTATTACATATGATTGGTATAATCATGCCTATTTCATTTGCTTGATAAATTTAAAGAGATCCTGCAGGCTTCCCTGCCAATCCGGACGGTAGGGACTATTACCCTTGTCAATTAAACGATCCTCCACCAAAAACGTCTTAATGCCAAGCATCCCTGCAGCCAGATCTTCACGGGTATCATTGCCCACCATCAAGCATTTCGCTGGGTCTACCCCTATGTATTGCAATATTTCCTGATAGTACTGCAGGTGAGGCTTACAGTAATGCATGTTCTCATAGCAGGTAAGCAGTTCATACGGAAACTTCCCTACCCCAGCCCAATCCAGCCGGGACTGGATTGCTCTTAAGGGAAAAACAGAATTAGTTGCAATCACCACTTTAATTCCTCTTTCAAAAACCCCGCTCATCATCTCCGGTACCCCATCAAAAGGACTACAATACCCTTGCAGGCGAGGAAACCCGTTAAGGTAAAAGTCATTAAAGAAGGCTCGCATCTCCAGTTCGTCCGCCTCCAGATTACTAATAAAATCTCGCATAAAGGTCTCTTCATTACTAGTTTCGGGATTAAGATCACCAATCATAACATTAGTGGAAAGGAGCAGTTGATCAACCAGATGCTTGGTATCACGATAGCCTTGGGACACTGCCATCCTTCCCATTTCCCCAAAGTACTTGGGCAGGAAAAATTCCATATCAATGTCCAGCAAAGTACCATCCAGATCAAATAAAATAGCTTCGAACACTCTACACCTCTCTACCAGGAAAACATAAATTGCTTATCCATTATTATCTATTGATTATACCATCATTAGCGCGTATAGCAATATGGGGTTATTACCTTAGCACCTGGCACAACTATTCCTAACCTTATTTAAGATCGCCTCTTACCTCAATGGCCATCATTGACGGAACAAAACATATACTTTAGACTAATCCATAATATGCAAAAATTAAATCCAGGCTTTAATTGAGAAAGGAAAAAGATAATGGATGCTAACATAGTCTTTAATCTATTAGATGTATTAATAAACCTTGATAAATACCTTACTGAAATAATAAATAATTACGGAATGTGGTCTTACCTGATACTCTTCCTGGTTATTTTTTGTGAAACCGGCCTGGTTGTCACACCTTTTCTGCCAGGCGACTCGTTGATTTTTGTCTTGGGTGCATTAGCTGCCAGCGGAGAAATTAATCTGCTCGCCATCGGTAGTGTTCTTATTACTGCCGCCATATTGGGCAATGTAGTCAACTATCAAATCGGCAGATTTTTAGGTCCGAAGGTATTTGAAAAAGATATGCGCTTCCTAAAAAGGGAATATCTCTTGCGCACCCATGAATTTTATGAGAAACACGGTGGCAAGACTATTATTATCGCTCGCTTTATTCCGATTATTCGTACTTTTGCTCCTTTTGTAGCTGGTATCGGGCAGATGAGATACGCTCCATTCCTTGTTTACAATATTACTGGAAGCATAGCATGGGTATTACTCTTCCTATCAGGTGGTTATTTCTTTGGTAATATTCCAGTGGTGGAAAAGAATTTTACCCTGGTTGTTTTCGGTATTATTTTTATTTCCCTTTTACCAGGTATCATTGCCTTTCTTCGCCATAAAAGGCAAAAAACAATGGAACATAACGAAGGCTAAATGTTATTATATTAATAAAAAGAACCGATATTAACCCATTAAGGAAAGCTAATGAAACTATAGCGTGTCCAAGGAGGTGTATCGCATGGAGGGTATGACCTACAATGAGTTGTCCCAGGGACTGAACAATAACCTGGGCGATACTCAGCTATTCAGTATGAGTGGCCTTACGGTTCTCATACTATTTATCGTGGCTTCTGTTGGTGCAGTGTTGGTATTTCGTTGGTACGGAGCTCGAGAAGAAGAAGCTCAACGCAATTCTTATAAGTTGTATAAAGAACGCCAAGCAAAGGTTGCACGTTCATCGCCTGGGCAAAAACATGATCGCAAATGGTTTAGATTAAGAACTAAGGAAGAGTTTCAGTGGATTCTGAACGCCCAAGCTGAGAAATCCAAAGAAAAAGATTATAAAAGAGATCACTTGGTGGACATTAGTGGAGATGGGCTTTGCTTTACAACTGCTGAGACCCTGAATACTAATGATGAAATATTGTTTTTTCTGAATACTGGCGAAGGTAAAACCCTCTCAGTAACCGGACGAGCGGTTAGAATTGTGGAGGAGACCAACCCAGACAATATTATGTATAATATATCCGTAAAATTTGGTAATCTCCTGCCTGGTGAACGTGATAGGATCGTGGCCTGGATATTAAAACGCCAGCGTGATGCTATTCACGGAGAAAATCCAGAAAATGTTTCGCTATCACCACCACATACTTTTGATGTAAGCGGCGAATAATAGTGTAAACGTAATGACAGGAGTGATTAAAATAGCATTATTAGGCGATCCATTTGTTGCTAATGTGCCCCGCCAGTTATCAAACGAGGAATTACTTCAAGCTTTAAGGGTTGATATGGCCGGTGAACTGGAAGCGATTATTGGTTATGAAGCTCATGCCATGGCAACATCTGATACCAGGGTAAAGAAGGTCTTGGCGCATATTGCGGACGAGGAAAGACAGCATGTGGGTGAATTACAACAACTTATTTTCATGCTGAACCCCAACGAACAGCAGATGATTGAGCAGGGAAAACAAGCCGTACAGCAACAGCAGAATCAGAATTTTTCTCAGCCCATGCAGTAAATCCCGCAACCAGGGTCTGAACACTAAATATGGCTTATGTGACTAACCTCACATAAGCTTTTTTTGTGTCGAAATACTTAATATACAAGGTAAAAATATCCGTTTTGGTATGGTATAATTATCTTCATTGTAGTATAAGGGGCTATCAAGAGATAAACAAGGCAGAATACTTCGAGTATTTTTTGCGCTAGACAAGACGTCAAAGCGCAGTCATACTGGACGTATTCCCAGCTTTGAGAACGAAGTATAGCGTGAAAAAGACCGGAGTAAATGACTGGTTTATTTCTTGATAGTCCCTGAGTCCCAGAAAGGTGAGATCATGAAGCAATTTATGTCTATTTGTAGCAGAAAATATTTTCTAGGAATCATAATAATGATTTGGGTATTTTCCTCATTTGCTAATCAGAGTGCGAGCAGTGCCGAAACTTCAAGTGGCGTCAAAACCAATACCAACCCATATAATTCCAAAGTACTTGTGATCTATAAATCTGGAACAGATCAATATCTGGATATATATCAAAATTTTAAACAGAGTTATTTGTTGAATACCCAGGTGATGGCCTTGAATGATAATCAGATTTTAACCGTCAGTCTCGCTGGCTTCGACACCGTCTATCCTGATACAAGCTTGCTCACCTCACCAAACCTCAATCAGATTAGGGATATGCTGATTACTTATGTATCAAACGGAGGATGCTTGTTCCTCGAAAACGAATGGGCTGGGGTATTCCCCAGTGAGTTTACAGGGGTAGAGTCCTTTTCACAGAATAACGATAGAAAAAGAAACTTTTCATATCCACAGGCAAGTTACAATCTAAAACAACTCCAATTGGTAATAAAAGGTACGCTCGACAATTTCACCGATTATAAAAGGGAAGATTTAAAATCGCTTCAATTTAACCAGTTTAAAACCAAAGAAGCTAGCTCTCTTGTTAATATAAACAATAATTCCCTAATAGCCGTGAACAAATATAAAAACGGGTGGGTGTGTATTTGTAGTAGTTTACTTCCCAATAATGAGCGAATTACTGGTTTCGATTTAAGGGCGAAACAAGGTAACCAAGGCTTTTTCGATTTTTCGCTGGCAACAGCTAATTACTATATAAGAAACGAGTTTCTGGCATTTTCTATGAAAGAAAAATATGGCTTTGTGCTCAAAAAGATATTTGGTCCTTATGGCAGACCTGCTATGGCCTGGCAAAATCATTATGAAGCCTTAGGTTCAATAAAAGATAAGGAAATGATTAAGTGGATAGATTTGCTCAAAAACTACAATGAAATTCCGAGTTTTACATTGATCAGGTCCAGTTACGAATGGGGTCAATGGCAAACTGACCTAACCTTACATATTAATAAAGGCTCCGCCAACAAGCCTATTTTTGAAGGAGAAGGAGCGGAATCTTACTATTCTTCAGGTAAAAGGATTGATGGCAGTTCTGATCATATCACGTTCGGTGACTACCCTGTGTACAAGAGTCTGGCAGATCCCATAACCCTTCCTTACAGGGCCTACCCGACAGTTGCAGACTACGATGGCGATATGGGAAAAGACTTAATCGTCGGCGCTCCTGACGGGAAACTATATCTGCTAAAGAATACCGGAACCCCACAAAACCCTTGTTTTACTGATAAGATCGAATTAACATTGAATGATAGTAAGTCGGCGATAGTATCGCGGTATGCTGCTCCATTTAATTATGATTTTAATAAGGACGGGCTTTTCGATTTAATCGTGGGTGACGGTGATGGCTTTATATCGGTGTTCATAAATAAAGGTAAGCCTAATAAACCTTCCTTTGATCAACCTTTTAAATTAAAAGATAGCAGTGGCCATCCAATCAAGGTTAATAGCTGTTCCGCTCCATTTATGGGTGATATAGACGGTGACGGTACTGATGATCTAATCATAGGGGATACTTATGGCTCGGTAAGTCTTTATAAAGGTTCCGCAAAAGGTTTTACATACCAGTCGCTAGCTATCAACCTTGGCCAAAATTCAGATAGATATTCAGCTCCAGCAATTATTGATTGGAATAAAGACGGAAAGAACGATATTTTGATAGGGGTCAATTCGGGCGTTATTAAAATATTTATTAATGATGGCAAAGCCTTTAATTTCACCGGAACAATAGAAGGCGAGACCTATAATCCCAATGGGACCCACAGCCTTATTGGAGGCCATAATTCAGTTCCACTAATTACAGACTGGAATGCTGATGGACTAAACGATTTGATTGTGGGCCAGCTTGAATTTGGAATTCCCTATGATATTGATGGCAGCTTTTTTAAATATAAAAGTGAATTAACGGAAATCCTGAATTATGCCCAAAAATATAGTATCCCAGTTAATCCTCATTTTTCTACTCATGTATATAAAAACTCACAGCAGGAAGAAACTGAACTTGAGCTTCACAAAAAGGCTTTTCAAGCCTATAACCTGCCGTGGATTAGTCTCGGTACCAACCAACATACAGGGAGAATTAATGCTTTTGATCCCCAACAGACATTCAAAAATGAACTGGCATCAGGTATCTGGTGGAATTTCTTTTTTACCCCACCTAATAATCCCGGGACTCCGAGGGATAGCAAAGAATTTTTGTGGACTACGCCATTCCTTTTAAGTAATAGAGAGAATACGTCTTATCCTCTTATGTTCTCACCTTCTCCCAACTTGTTTTTTTACCCCAATGTATATAAGAGTCTATCCTCTCTGGATATGCCAATAACCTATTATGAACATATCGATTACCGTTTTTCCAAGCCTGCTGCCTTTAATGAATTGAAGAAGGAAGCGGAATTTCTTAATAAAACCAGAGATAACGAAAACTACAACTTTATGACGGAAGAACAGATGGCAAAGTCGTTTATTAATACTTTCTTCAGCAAAGCAGACGTATTATTAGAGGATAAGCAACTGATAATAAAAGGGAATGTGAATGATGTGCCAGCTCTAGCAGGAGAGTATAAGGGAACATTGGGGCTAAAATTTGAAAAAGGTGAGAAGCTTAAAAATACTAAGGTGGTAACCACCTCCCCCATTCATTTTGAGAAAGGTGACAGTCTCTATTTTGCGGCAACAAATGAGGTGAAAATCATGTTTGACGGTGAAATAAAAAGTGATTTTTATTTGGAACGCGTCAATGTACCGATTACCCTCGATTATACCTCTAATGTAACCCGGATTGAATTTTTATCTGCTGGTATGCAGCAAGTAAAGCTATTTTCACTCGATGAACTGCAAATAAAAGGAACCGATATCGAAGTCTTACGGGAAGGGAAGCACTATATAATTACTCATTATGGCCCACCAATGGTAATAGAAATATCCAATTAAGAAAAATACTATACTAGGAACAAACTCGAATTTTTATTTTCAACAACTTTCTTATATAAATTAAATCAAGGAGGCTTTTATGGACACATATAGCTATCGGTTACGGGGTATGCAAGCAGGGAAGGAACGACAGACTCATATGCTGGTATCGGAACCTGTGGAATTAATGAAATTTCTAATAGAAAATTTACCCAATAAGGCGCGCAACAACATAAAATCATTATTAACTCACAGGCAGGTTCTGGTAAATGAGAAAGTGGTTACGCAGTATAATCATTTACTGCAGGTGGGACAAGAGGTTGTTGTTAACTGGTCCCTAGTAAGGGATGAGGAGCAAATAAAAGGCTTAAAGATAATATATGAAGACTCTGAAATCATAGTCATCGATAAGCCTGCTGGACTGCTATCTATTGCTTCAGATATAGAAAAGCAGTATACGGCCTATCACCAATTAACAGAATATGTCCGTCACACCAATGCCGAAAACCGAATATTTATTGTGCATCGCCTGGATAGGGATACCTCAGGAGTGATGCTCTTTTCAAAAAATGAAGAGGTAAAACATTTATTGCAGGATTCATGGAAAGAGATCGTGGTAGATCGTGCCTATATTGCGGTAGTTGAAGGTCAGGTGGAAAAAAAGGAAGGTACCATCAAATCCTGGTTAAAGGAAACTAAAACCAAGCTGATGTATTCAAGTTCGGTAAGCGGCGAGGGCCTGGAAGCCATAACTCATTACCATGTGATACAATCGGTATCCAAGTATTCTCTGCTGGAAATCCGGTTGGAAACCGGAAGAAAAAATCAGATACGCGTTCACATGAAAGATATTGGCCATAGTATAGTCGGTGATAAAAAATATGGATCAACCACCAACCCAGTTGGCAGATTATGCCTTCATGCTCACATTCTTTCATTTAAGCATCCTGTGACTGGTGAGTTGATGCGTTTTGAAACAGAAGTGCCCAAAAAGTTTTCACGCTTGTTTCGCTAGCTTAATAATAATGAATTTAAAACCCCTTAGCCTGGCATCTTGGCCTTGCTAAGGGGTTTCGTCTGTCCTAAGTTATTAAGCGATAATGATCAGATAGGAAACCAGTCTTATTTATAGTTCTTCAATGTATATATCCAGAACCTGAGTAGCTCCATGCCAAGCGGTATCTGTTGCTTTAAACTCCTTATCATTTATCTTAATCTTGGCTTCAATCAGGTTATAACTTGTGTCCTGATAAGTGAAATGGGCAGGATCAGATATAAATATTTGATCAAAAGTTAACCACTTACTGCCAGTATAGATAGAGACGTTGCTGGTCCCTTCCTGGTATCTAGAATTACCTTTGAAAAATACGATTTCAAGCGGTTGGTTGGCTAGGGTAGTATCTGCCAGAGACCCGATATCTATGATAGTAGCCAGCAGAGCAGAACTATATTCGATTGAATTAATAGCATATATTTTATTATCTACCCGACATTTAAAATCAGAATCTAGCTTGTACTGCTGCCCCCCTATGCGTATCAGGTTACGTTGCACTACAATGGCCTGATCTAAACCGTAAATAGAAGTTCCTTTAATGATCTTAACATCAGACACATCATAGTATTCACCATCTACTATAACCCATTCCTGGCTGATGCCTTTATCGCAGTAAAAAATGAATTTCGATTTGTTTATATTTAATAAATTAATTTTATACTGCATATCGTCAATAATCATCATCACCTGGTTATAGGGATATACCTTGTCCCTTCCCCCTCCACTAAAATTCCCGGTAGCATCAATGGTAACTTCAGAGAGAGCATGCTTCTTTCCACCCATAATAAAGTCAATTTTCTTAATACTGTTCAAAGCAATAGTGGTATTATCCACAAAAATGGCAGCAACATCTGCGATCCCCAGTTGATCCATGACCACCGAGTCGGTAGCTACCAACTGCATTATCGTATCTTTCGGGGCCAGGTCTATTTGCTTAATATCATAAAAACTGCGTTTACCTGTAGAGCCTCCAGAGGCATTGGTGGCAATGGTAATCTTATCAGTGCTTAGATTATAAGTCTGGCTGCCAACCTTCACTCTATATTCATCAATAATTCCCATATCAGACAAGTAATAACCCTGATTGGCTGATTTAACGTATAAGCTGACATAGTCGCTATTATAGCCATATTCTCCTGCTTTAAATTTATAAATTTTACGGTAGCCCGGTGAGACTACCAGCTTATCTCCACTAACCGTAAGCTTGTCAATTCCGTAACGTATATTATTGATGACGATATCCGGGTTGTCGCTATCACTGTCCATTTTAAGGGTATAAGTGTTATTGACATTAATATTAGAACTGCTGACTGACATAGACTTGACCGGCACTTCTATGTAATTAATGATAAAAGATACAGGGACAGTTTTACTATCGTACAAGTCATTTCCTATAGTCACATATCTTATACTACCGGTACTAACAGGTGTGGTAGGGGAAGTCTCTGTGACAGGAATCGGGCTGGCCGGGACTTTACCCTGCTGGGCCAAGTATTTATATAAAACCGTACAAGCTTGACCTCTTGGCAGTTCGTTAAAAGGTTCAAAATTACCATTGGGATAGCCTGACATAAGGCCTAAATCAGAGGCTGTTTTAATATAGCCACGGTAATCGCTAAGCTGCACTTTATCGTTGTCTTTAAAGGTGGTCATTGCATTCGTGGGACTCTTGCCCAGGGCACGAACCAGCATTGCGCAGGCTTCGCTGCGTTTAATAGCACCGTTAGGCACCAGACCCTTCGAATATTCACTGGGCTCTAAAATACCGAGCTTGGCAGCTTCATTGATTGGTGCTAATGCCCAATGTCCAGCGGTATCGCTAAAATTACGGCTGGTTTTGTCGCTGGGAGTAATTCCCATGCAACTAATTAAAAGACTGGTAAATTCGGCTCTGGTCATACTTTTATCCGGTTTAAAAGTACCATCTGGATTCCCTGCAATATAGCCCAAGCTAGAAAGTTGATTGATATAGTCTTTAGCCCAGTGAGCATTCGCATCCTGAAACACCTGGTTTGCTGCTACACAGGATCCAGTGCCCACAAGAAGGAAAACAAGAGCTAGAATTAACCAGCAGCTCCATATCTTTTTTTTCATGCCTCAGCCTCCCCAATAAAATTACTAAATTTAGCGCAATATTTTACTATTTTCCAGTCGATTCATCATAAATCAACCTATCACTTGGTTAATTATAACATTAGTAGGCTTTGTGAAGTCAATAAAATCTGCACCTAAGGTATCCATCCCTTAACAAATTATACTACGCAATGACTTAAACTACTCTTTCACAGAAAGCTGTAATTAGTTTTTTGCAGCTAAATTGATTTACTAACCTATTCTCCCAACTTCGATTTTTTAATAAAAAGGGTAAAAAAGTACTTTAGCGGGGAAAGATAATTGCAAGACGAGGAGGTTATAAAATGAGTTTATTAACCAGAGAAGATTTAACGACTTTAATGGAAAAACGAGATGATATCTGTATTAGCATTTATATGCCTACCTTCCGAGCGGGAGCAGATATCCGGCAAGGACGAATCAGACTGAAAAATCTGGTATCAGAAGCTCAAGCACGTTTGATAAGCAGCGGAATGCGCTCCTCTGAGGCTAAACACTTATTGGAACCAGTTCAAGGACTAGTTTTGGATAATCAATTTTGGCAGCAACAGCGGGATGGACTGGCTATATTTCTATCATCGGACATTTTCTATTACTACTACCTTCCTGTAAGGGTTGATGAATTTGTGCAGATTGCTAAACGCTTTCACCTCAAGCCTCTTCTTCCCTTACTAAGTGGGGATGGCTTATTCTATGTTTTGGCTCTAAGCCAGAACGCTGTCCGTGTGCTGCGGTGCACCCGTGCCAGTGTAGTGGAAGTAGAACTGGATAGTATTCCTCATAGTCTGGCCGAAGCTCTTAAATATGATGATTATGACGACCCTGAGAGGCAAGTTCAATACCACAGCACTAACCTGGCTGGAACTAATAATAAGGCAGAAGCAGGTATATTTCATGGCCACGGAGTAGGCAGCGACGATACCAAACCAAATATTTTAAGGTATTTCCAATTGATTGACCGGGGTTTACATGATTTGCTGCGGGAGGAAAAAGCACCACTAGTGCTGGTAGGAGTAGAGTTTTTGTTTTCCATCTACAGGGAAGCAAATACCTATGCTTATCTAGCTGATGAAGGAGTTCCAGGTAATCCAGAAGAACTGTGTGCCGAGGATTTACAAACCCTGGCTTGGCCTCTTGTGGAACATTATTTCCATAAAGCCGAACAGGAGGCTATAACCTACTATGGTCCCTTTAAAGGAACTGGACTAACCACCCATGATATAAGCAAGGCTGCTCCAGCAGCCTACAATGGACAAGTAGAAATATTATTTCTGGCTGATGGTGCTAAACAATGGGGCCGATTTGACCCCCTGATAAATGATGTCCACATACACCAGGAAGCTGAACTTGATGATGAAGACTTATTTGACTTTACTGCCATTCAAACCATTATAAACGGCGGAACTGTCTATGTTGTTGAAGCAGATAGAGTCCCTGACGGTGAATCGTTGGCAGCTTTACTGCGCTATTAATTTACAGAGATAACGATAGACAAAGGCATATTAAGAGGACGGTTTTCCTGTCCAACCACGAAGTAGTGTGACAGAAAAACCGTCCCTTTTCATTTTCCCTCAGGTATATTATAGGTTCTGATCTAATCTAGATAATGATTTTTCAAAAAGTTCTACCTTATCCGAATCGAGAATGTCTTTAATATAGCGATTGAATTCCTGTCCTACGGGCAATAATTCCTCGGCCAATTGACGCCCTTTGGGTGTAAGGAGTATCTGCAAACTTCGACGATCAGAAGGATCTTCTATCCTCTGTACCAGATTCTCTTTATAAAGCCGATCAATGACGCCTGTAACCGCCGGACTATCTAATTGTATGCGATAGGCAATGTCCTTTACATTACTTCCTTCATTGTCCAATAAATCGAAGATTACGAATGACTGGGTAGCAGTAATCCCAAACTTTGCACACCGAGCATTGTAGTTACGGCTAATTTTACGTGATAGGGCGGCTAAGCGAAAACACCAGAATGTAGTGAAATTGTCCACAGATAAACTCCTTTGTTAATATATTATTTATTGTCATGCTAGTATATTATCCTAATATTTTTCCAGCCGTACGTCAAGCTGGGTCATTAGGAATGTGTAAGAATCAGGAAGAGGCAAAGCATTAGACCCCTTCCTGATTAAAAATTATATAATAAATGAATGATTACTCCATAGCTCCCTGGCCTAATTTAAGGCAGCAGCTACTTATTCAGTCCGCCGTCTGGATGAGATATGACTATTTGCCCTGGAATTCTGGCTTTTTCTTCTGGCCGGTGAAAACAGCTATACCCTCTTTATAATCCTCAGTTAGAGAGGTACTCATTACCCCCTGGCGTTCCCTTTCCAACTGCACTTCTAGCTGCGGTAGCAAGCATTGGTTTAAAAGTGCTTTGGAGGAAGCATAAGCTTTAGTTGCGCCGTTGGCAAGTTTCAGGGCCAGTTTTGCGGTCGCCTCGGGAAGTTCTTCGGGGGTTACGACTTTATTGACTAGACCCCAGTCCAGAGCCTTTTCAGCGGTAATTACTTCATCCAGGAATACCATTTCACTGGCTCTCCCTAAGCCTATAATTATAGGCACCATCTGAGAAAAACCACCATCCTGGCTGATTCCAACCCCAGTGTAAGCCTGCTTGAAAACAACCTTGTCATTGCAAATGCGCAGGTCACAAGCTGCAGCAAAGCTGACGCCTACACCGGCACAAATGCCGTTTATGCTGGCTATTATTGGTTTCGGTAACTGCCTCATGTCGGAAATAAGACGAGCCAGTGGCACGGTGAAATCTCTAAAGAATGCCTGTAAATCCCCATCACCATATTTGCTGGCCGAGGCAATATCTCCACCCAGACAGAAAGCTTTACCTGACCCGGTAAGAACAACAGCCCTTATATCTTCATCATAACAATCTTGGAATGCAGCCATCAGACCATTAACCATGTCTCCATTGAGGGCATTCATTGCCTCGGGACGGTTCATTGTAATTGTGCAAACTCCAGCCTCTTTAGTCCAAACAACAGTATCATTACTCATAATTTCATCCTCCTAATTATTTTTTGACCCCTGCAGGAACATCTCTGTTCGCTGTTCCTGCTATCCCAGGGTCTTACTAAGTTCTGGTAATATTACCTTAAGATCCGCTACCATAGCATAATCAGCCATTTGAAGAATATAAGCGTTTTCATCGTTGTTAATGGCGACTATAGTATTTGCATCGCGTATACCTACATTGAACTGCACCTGTCCGGAAACACCCAGTATGATTGCCAATTGTGGTTTGCATTTTTTACCTGATAAACCTACTATCCTATCTTCAGGAAGCCATTTCTTATCGGTGGCAATCGGTTTAGAGCAAGCTATTTCTCCGCCCAAGGATCTGGCTATGCTCTCAGCCAGTAACATATCCGCTTGTTCCATTCCCTGTCCAACTACTACCAATATTTCTGCTGCTTCTATATCCACGACATCCCCGGCTTTACTCCTGCTTTCCAATACCTTGATGTTCGACGCTCCAACCAGGATGGCCATTTCCTTTAAGCTGCCGCCATCTTGAGGTGAAGCCGGTTCAAAAGAACGCGGTGCTAAAGCAATTACCTGCCGGTCAGTCTCAATTTGCTGAACAGAAATTGTCGCACCACCCAGGGCATTCCGTGAACATTGCACTTTCCCACCTTTTACCTGCAAGCTGGTTACATCACTTAGGCAACCAGCATCAAGTTTCTGAGCCAGGCGACCAGCCAATTCCTTGCCTCTGCGATTGGAAGACAATAATACGATAGAAGTATCTAGTTTTCCAACCGCCTCTTGCAGCGCTGAGGCTACAGCAGCCGTGTCAGCTAGTTCAATGATTTGGCCCTTAATATGGTAGGTTTCAGCTCCCCTGGCCACCATTTCCTCTGCCTGCTCATCACTGTTAATGCACAGAACCTTAACATCTAAACCATTGTCTTTTGCTATCAGCCGGGCCGCAGTAAGCAGTTCCAGGGCTAGTTTGCTTTTTTCACTGTAAATTAGTATTCCTGCCATTTCATTACCTCCCTACGAATCCTTCTGCTTGCAAAGCTGTTATCAGATCACTTACACTCTTAACTGCCACCCGTTTGCGATCAGTTTCAGGCGCAAGGTTGCTAAGCGTGCTTATTTTTTTATCTTTGGGGATTTCTATGTCCAGGTCATCCAGTTCCAATATCTCTTTAGGCTTTCTACCTGCTTTTAATATCTGAGATACCGAAGGAATCCGTGGCTCATTTATGTCACCAAGTACAGTAACTACCATCGGCAGCTGCACCTCCAGCAATTCTTCACAGTCCTCTAAAGAACGGGTAATCTTGGCTGTTGTCCCATCCAGCTCGATTTTACTAACGTATCCCACCTGGGGCAAGTCTAATATTTCAGCGACCCTGGAGCCTACCTGACCCGAGTAGTTGTCCCCACTGCCTTCGCCGAAGATTACCAGGCCAACCTCTTCAATCTTCTTAATAGTTGCCGCCAGTAAGCTGGCAGTTAGCGAACTTTCCATACCATCCAGCTTATCGTCTAACACCAGGTATGCTTCATCTGCTCCTGCCGCTAGAGCTTCTTTAATGGTTTCTTCCACTTCCTCGTTCCCAGCGGATACAACTATCAAATTGCTGCCGGTAGCCTCTTTCAGCTGAATACCTGCCTCAAGGGCATTCTTATCTATTATCCCCAGGGTGTAAGGAACTCCTTCGATTACCGGCTCCCGATTTCTAATTCTGACTTGTTGCAGATCCGGTACCTGCTTCATGGCCACAATGATGTTCATTTTCCATAACCTCCTAATATATAATGCACAGTTTAATGGTCACCTGTGTTTTTACCCGAAGCGGAACTGTACTCCGGCTCCGCCGCTGGGATAATGCCATTCCAAGACCTCCGGACCACAGACTAATAAACAGGTACCGCATTCCAGACAGCCATCCACGCCTATTATTATCTCGCCATTGTCGTTTTCACTGTATAAACCTGCTGGGCATACCAGTACAGTGTTTTTTAAACGGATGTCTTTTTCCTTGCCCGCTTTGATTCTTATGTGGAATTCCTTGTCTTCTTTAAATACATCTAATCCCAGTTTGGCTTTTAATCCCATTACATTACTCATATCTTCATCATCCTCCTGCCTACCTGAACCATTGCCCACATCTCACCCATACTAATATATTTCTTGATGGTAGGATATAACCGTGCTTTTGGCCCAGCTGGCACTTCATATAAGTCTTTCATGATATTACCAGCCAGTTCTGGGTAGTGTTTGAACAACGGAGGATATTCCAGTACTTCCAGGGATTCTTTAAAGTTTATAAAATCTTTTAAAACAAAACTATTTTTTAAAAGGGTTTCATAGGTGGCTAGACCAGCCCGAGTAAAATCATTTTTCTCTTTAGCCTGTATAACTGCCTGAGCTGCAAAGTAACCGGAGGCCATGGCATATTCCATTCCTCTTACAGTCACTCCAATGTTCATGGAAAACCCAGCAGCGTCACCCGCCACTAGTATTCCATCCCCATACAACTTGTCCATGACCTTGTAGCCACCCTCGGGTATAACGTGAGCCGAATACTCTACCGTCTCCCCGCCTTTAAGCAGGCGGGCCACTTCGGGGCGCTGTTTGAAATCATCCAATAGTTGAGGAGCTTCGATCCTAGGTTCTTCTTCCATCAAATCTTTTATTCCCACTACGATTCCTAAGCTTATGCTTTCTTTGTTAGTGTACAGGAATCCTCCGCCGAATTTCCCCTTGGTTACGTCACCCATGTATAAACGGGCTAGACCTTCATCACCTTCCAGGTTAAAACGGTCTTCGATAACCTGCCGCGGGAGCTCAATAATCTCTTTGAAGCCCACTGCAAAGTTCTTAGCCTGAGCACCTTTACGTAGTCCTGCTTTTTCGGCGGTAAAGGACAATACTCCATCACAGGCAATCACTACATTGGCTCGTAATTCCTCGCCCCCAGCGATAACCCCCACTACCTGTCCATTCTCCATAATAACGTCGTCCACCCGGCTTTTCGCCACTATCATAGCTCCCTTGCGCTCTGCCTGTTTAGCAAACCACTTGTCAAACTTGCCTCGCAGCACACTATAACTCTGATAGGGTTCCATACCTAGTTCCATACCATCATATCTCACGTTAATGGAACGTTCCTTATCCATGATGCAAACTTCTTCATGGGCGATATATCTCTCCAACGGAGCTTTTTTCCAAAGCTCGGGGAACATTTCCCTTACCGGGTTTAAATAGATACGGCCCCCAGTGACATTCTTAGCCCCTGGATAGTCGCCTCTTTCTAATACCAAGACCTCCAGTCCTTCTGCAGCCAGGGTATAAGCTGCGGCCAGACCAGCTAGGCCCGCCCCCACTATTATTGCATCAAATATTTCGACAGTTTCCTCAACCATTAGGATGCACCTCCAGCGCTTTGTGAGTATTTATAAAAATATTATTGCATATTAGGCCAGAATCGCACCGGCTACTATCAATTTCTGCATGTCAATAACCCCTTCTACCTGAGGACCCATTATGGCATCCCGATAAATGCGGGCAACTTTATAATCGGCCATCAACCCATAGGACCCGTGTATATCCATGGCTATGCGTGCTGCCGCCATGGCGTTTTCGGCAATGACAACTTTGGAAAGAGCAGCTTCTTTAGCAAAATCAGCTGGACTTTTAGGCTTATTAGCCAGCGATCCCAAACGATATGCCATCCAACGCGATACCTCATACTTCATAGCTAGATCCGCAATCTTTAATTGAATTGCCTGAAACTTGGCTATCGGTTCACCCCGATGGGTCTTCTCCTTGGCATATTTTACGGATTCTTCAAAGGCAGCTAAAGTAGTCCCTAGAGCAACAGAATTCATGCCTATCTTACCGAATGCTATTCCATACTGCAAAACCGGATAGCCATTTCCCAGTTCTCCCAGCAGATTTTCCAGCGGTATTTTTACATTTTGCATATATACGTCACAGAGCACCCCTCCGTGCCACCCCAACTTTTCCCATGGCTCAGATATAGAATATCCCTCACAAAACTTATCAATAATAAAAGCTGTGGGTTTACCACTCACGCTATCTTTAACAAAAACTACTAGAGGTCCCGGATAATTAGCATTAGTTATAAAGCGTTTAGTACCATTAATAATATAGTGATCCCCTTCTCTTACTGCCGTGCTGGTGATTTGTTTGGGATCTGAGCCAGTGCCTGGTTCAGTAAAAGCAAACGAAGTTATATATTCTCCTTTGCAGGATTTCGGCATATATTTCTGCTTCTGCTCTTCTGTTCCGAAATTGGATATTGCAGATAGACCTAAGCTATGAGCGGAAATCGCCATGGCCGGTCCACAGGAAACTCGGGCTATCTGTTCCATGGCCAATACATAGCTGTCATAACCGGCATCTGCTCCACCATATGCCTCCGGCATAGCCATTCCAAATAGATCCAGTTCAGCCAGTCCCTTCAATATCTCATCTGGAACCCGGTTCTCCTTCTCAATTTGTTCAGCTATAGGGGCAATGTTTTGCTCTGCGTAATCCCGTGCCATTTTCTGTATCAGAGCTTGTTCTTTAGTCAGAGTAAACTGCATTCTACATTCTCCTTTCACTCTCTCGGATAACTATATCCTTTCAGCATTTATGGTTCTTATACAAAGAATACCTCTTCTGGCACTTCTAGGATAGTAGTATCTGTATTCTTTAATACTTCAGCAAAAGCACCTATTTCCGGGAGTATATTTTTTATAAAGAAGCTAGCCGAGGCAACTTTTCCTGCATAGAAAGAATAATCAAAATGTTCTTTACCCAGTTCAGCAATTTTCTTTTGAGCAATCAGAGCTTGATCTATCAGCAAGAAAGCCCCATACAGTTTGCCAGTAGCATGTAGAACTCTAGTGGCATACTGTTGGACCATACCTGGCTGAGCCATTATAGCACCCAAGTTCTTCTGCATCTCGCGATAATTGTTCATTCCTTTTTGTAGTATTTCGAACTCCTTCTCGAATCCTGCTGCAGCCTTATTAGCTTCGATGAAATTCTGAATCTCATTCAACCATTCGGCAAAGACTTCACCTTTCTTCATGGTCATCTTACGTCCCACTAGATCCATTGATTGGATAAAGTTGGTGCCTTCCCAGATAGGATATATTCTGGCATCTCTATAAAGCTCAGCCACCGGATATTCTTCGGAGAAACCATACCCACCATAAATCTGCAAAGCTTCCGATATACAATTTAAAGCCCCATCTGAACAGTAAGCTTTCACTATGGGCGTGTTTATCTCCAGATACTTCTTGGACTTTTTCACCAACTCAGCATCAGAACTCCATTTTTCGATATCTATCTGGTAGAAAGTGGCGAGAGCCATGGCCCTATAAGCTTCAATATGAGCTTTTTGGAACATAAGCATACGCTTTACATCCTCGTGCTTGATAATTTGAGCTCTTACTTTGGGATTAGCGGCGGCTCGGCCTTGAATACGCTCACTGGCGTACTGGGCAGAATTGTGGTATGCAACAGCGGCGAGAGCCATACCAGAAATACCACTCATGAGGCGCTCCTCATTCATCATCTTAAACATTTGCATCAAACCGCGCCCAGCACCGTCTTCACCTGGAGCCTCTCCCAGCAGGAAGCCCAGACAATTATTTTCCTCACCAAAGTTTATAACACAAGTAGGAGAACCCTTTAATCCCATCTTGTGTTCAATACCAGCACAGTTGACATCATTGAATTCCCCTACTTCACCATTTGCATCAGGCAAATATTTAGGCACTACGAATAGTGAAACTCCCTTGGTGCCCGGAGCCGCACCCTCAATACGAGCTAATGCCAGATGGATAATGTTTTCAGTTATATCCTGCTCCCCACCGCTGATAAAGCACTTGGTTCCTTTGATTTTATACACACCAGGTTTATCGGTTGGAATTGCCTTACTGGTCAAATCTCCCACATCGGAGCCAGCAGATGGTTCAGTCAAATCCATAGTTGCAGCCCACTGCCCGCTGTACATCTTAGCAAGATAGGTTTTCTTAAGCTCTTCAGAACCAAAATCTTCTACCAGACCTGCTGCACCGGAACCAGCTAACCATAATGTACCAATGGAAGGATTTGCACCTATTAAGTACTCATAAATAGCCCATACTAAGGTCTGGGGCATTGCTGATTCGTCTTGCGGGTCAGCATTGGTGGCACCGAAACCATTATTCATAATAAAGAAATAACCATCTTTGGTTGACTGGGGAGTAATAACCTGCCCGTTTTCAAATTTTAACCCAATTTGATCAGAATCCGCACAACCCGGAGCTACCATTTCTTTGGCTCCCTTGAGAGCATTATCAAGAATAAAATCCAGGTCGTCTACTGAATATCCACCTTTAAAGCGCTCTGTCTCGAAAACCTTGTTCATGTCCAGCCATTCTTTGAGAATGAACTTATGGTCTCTAGTAGTGTTCATAAAATTTGAAGCCATTGTTTTTTTCATCTCTCTTCCATCATTTTTTTAAACAAACTTCGAATACAAATGCTATCGTATAGCCTTGCCGGTCCAATCACCTCCTGTGCCAATAAAATTTTTCTCTTAAATTTATATTTCATTGGTGGTTATGTTCATTATTAATAGGTCTCCGAAAACTAATTAATCTCCACTTTAAATTAATATTGAATTGTTATGCAGTAACATGTAAATCATTTATATGTTATCTATCTTTATAAAAAAATATTGCTTTCATTTGAATTAATAAGATTTACCGATAAAATATTTTACTTAATATGAGCCCGAATTCGATTAATTAGCAAACCTGTCAGCTATCCTAATGCATTATTAATTAATATGTTATTTATTTATATGTTAATACTGCATTTTTATTATGTCAATAGTATTTTCATTACTTTTGGGAACCTTATTATGCCAATTAAAAAGCCACGGCAATCCGTGGCTTCCGGGTGTCAATAAAGTTGGCAACCTGCCAGACCGAGCAAAGGAAGTGAAGGGCAAGGCATTCAAGAAGCCCGTGATTGAGGCGTACATAAGGTACGTTGATTGAACGGGGTGATTGAATAACGCAACTATTCGATTTTTTTGACGGTTTGAAGCCATGGTAATCCATGGCTCCAGGCAAAGATATTTTGTACTAAATCAGTATTTATAAGCCTTGTCTTTCCAGGTATTCATCATAGGTCATTAACTTATCTATTACTCCGTCGGAAGTTATATCTATGATACGATTAGCTACGGTTTGAAGTAATTGATGATCATGAGATATAAGAAATATCGTTCCGGGAAACGCGGTCAAGCCATTATTTAATGAAGTGATTGCTTCCAGGTCCAGATGGTTAGTAGGTTCATCCATAAGCAGAACGTTGGCTCCGGACAGCATCATGCGAGCCAGCATGCATCTAACTTGTTCTCCACCGGATAGAACATTAGCTTCTTTCAAAGACTCTTCACCGGAAAATAACATTCTACCCAGAAAACCTCTAACAAAGGTTTCTTCCTGGTCTATCGAATACTGGCGCATCCAGTTTACCAAGTTCAAATTGGAATCAAAATAATCATTATGATCCTTGGGAAAATATGCCCGACTAGTTGTTCCTCCCCAGGCAAACTCTCCACTATCGGCCTGGATCTCGCCCATTAATATTTGTA
>PHAA01000003.1:135547-141528 GCA_002840245.1 Firmicutes bacterium HGW-Firmicutes-15 | reverse complement strand
GGCTTTAAATTCTGCTGTGTAGCGATTTCGTTTTTCCATAATCATAGTTTAGCTTATTTTTTAGTTTTATGTGTCTCACTCCCTGGGAGCATTATATTTTGTGACAACGATATTTTATTGTTGTCGAGTTTATTACTATAATTGTTAATTATTTGATATTCGGCTGTTTTTATCCTGATTTCAAAGAACTTTTTGGGGTTTTTGCTGTAAATAAAAACAAAATTTGGTAAAATGAAAGTGGAATAAAATTGAATTAATATAATTACCTGCCCTATTAAGGTTAAGTCATAATATCATAACGATAAATATTGCCACAAGGAGCAACGGGTATGCATTTTCAATATATCCCGTATATTTGGCCTCTTATAATATCGGCAGCCGTAACTACAGCTCTTTCGATATATGCCTTGCGGCATAAGAGTGTTTCTGGGGCACTTCCATTCGGTATCTGTATGCTGATGACCTCTCTGTGGTCGGGGAGTTATGCCCTGGAAATTGCAGGAAGCGATCTTCCCACCAAGCTGTTCTGGGCTAATGTCCAAAGCATATCTTATAGTATTAATCCTGTGCTGTGGTTAATAATGGTATTTATGTTTATAGAGCGCGACCAGTGGGTATCCAGACGTAATATCCTGCTTCTGTTGATTTTGCCTGTCCTAACGGTGGTCCTGACCTGGACCAACGACCTGCACGGGTTGATGCGGCAAAATATTCACCTGACCAAAGCAGGGGGATTTTCGGTCATTGCTAAGACCTACGGGTTATGGTTTTGGATAATTGTCGCATATGCATATGGCCTGAATATAATATCTGAATTTTTGCTGGCATTGTCTTTAAGAAGAAAATCTGCGCTGTACCGGGAGCAATCATTGGCGCTGTTTATCGGGCTGGCATTGCTGATAATCCCAAACGCTTTATATATTTTTGGTGTTCATTCCGTTTCCAGCTTTGATTTAACCCCCGTGGTTGCGGGTATATCAGGAATTATTATTGCCGGGGGAATTTTTCGCTACCATCTCTTCGATATCATCCCCGTCGCCAGGGAAAATATCATAGAAAATATGGATGATGGCCTGATAGTGTTGGATGCGCAGAACCGGATAGCTGATATAAACCAACGGGCCAAAACCATCTTTAACACTTCATCTATTAAAGTAATCGGACAAAACGCTGAGGGCTTTTTCAGAAACTGGCTGGAATTAGCCAAAATAGGCGATGCGCGGGAGATACCGCCCCGGGAACTGGTTATACATAATAAGAACGGCCGGCAAACCTTCGAGTTATCCTATTTATCCTTGAAGGATAGACGTGGAAAGCATAGCGGGTTGTCTGTCATATTCCATGATGTGACCGAACGCAGGCTAATCCAGGCCAGGCTGATGGAACAAGAAAGAACCCTTGCCATGTCGAAGGAGAGGGAAAGGCTCGCCAGGGACCTGCATGATAATTTAGGCCAGGTATTCGGATTTATCAATGTCCAGGCACAGGCAATTGAACATGAGCTGGCCAAGGATAAAATTGAATCAGCTTCCCAAAAGCTTGAAAGACTGGTGGAGGCAGCGCAATCATCCCATGGGGAAATGCGAGAATACATACAAAATGTAAAAAGTGCCGCCGCTGCAAAGGATTTGCTTCCTGACATAAGGAAGGAAATAGAACAATTTAGAATACATACGGGCATTAATGCAAAGCTGTGGATCTCGGATGAACCGTTGATAGAAGGACTGGAGGCTAATGTAAAAAGGCAAATATTCAATATTGCCAAAGAAGCCTTTAACAATATACGTAAGCATGCCCAAGCCAAACAGGCATTGATAGATTTCAAAGCTGTCGCCGGCGAGATTACGATAATGATCGAGGATGACGGCCAGGGCTTTGTTCCCATGCAGCAGGAAAAAGAGTTGTCACAAGGTTGGGGATTAGGAATTATGAAGGAACGCACCCGGGAAATCGGAGGAGAAATAAAAATTGAGTCCATTCCCGGCCAAGGCACCAGGATCTTGTTGCAGGTTCCGGTAAAGAAGGGGGAATAGAATATGAAGGTCATGTTGGTGGATGATCACCCGCTTTTTATGGAGGGAATGAGAAACCTTTTAGAAACTCATGAAATTGAGGTGGCGGGTGTTGCAGCCAACGCCTGTGAAGCCGTTGAAAAGGCCAGGTTGCTGAAACCGGATGTGTTATTCCTGGACATTGAGATGCCGGGCTACAGCGGGATTGACGTCATAATCCCTATAAAAAGGGAAGTGCCGGGGGTGAAAATAGTGATGCTTACTTCCTTCAATGAAGATGAAAAACTGTTTGAGGCTGTTAGAAAGGGGGCATCGGGGTATCTCCTTAAAAACCTGCAGGCCGATGAACTGCTGACTTTGCTAAAAAATCTGGAAAAGGGAGATGCTCCTTTATCTCCAGGACTGGCCTCGCGGCTGTTGGACGAATTTGCCCGTCGGGAAAATGAAAAGAAACCGGATGTTTCCGTAGGACATGAACTGACAGGCAGGCTCACCGAGCGGCAAATAGATGTTTTAAATCTTGCGGCGCAGGGGATGTCTTACAAGGAGATTGGGTCTGCCCTCGAATTAAGTGCCCGTACTATCAAATATCATATGAATAGGATAATAGAGCTTCTTCAGGTGGAAAATCGGGCTCAGGCTATTGCCTATGCCACCCGTGATAGAACCAACCTGCTTAATAAATAATCCCCATAGATTTATATAGTTGCCGCTAAAGTACAGTCATACGTGCAAATATGACTGTACTTTTTTTTTTGATCATCTGCACCAAGAGACATTGTAAGTGAAACAGGCTAAATCATATATTTAAATCATTAAGCATTCAAGTGAGCGGTTATATCATGAATTACGAAGCAAGGGGACCGTTCTTGCTTCTTCTGGTGGTTCTTATATAACGAGGCGAAAAGATGCCCCTCGCTTTTTTATAAGTGGTCAGGTTGCTATTAGCAAAAAAGGAGGCAAGTTCCAATCCCCCGCCTCGTAGCAGTGGTGGGAAGAAACTGCAATGCAGTTTCTTCCGATGCTTAAACAACGATAAGGCTGGTGCCAAACAGGTACTAAAGAGTTCGTGCAGAGAGGAGAATAGGATTATGATAGCTATGGAGAGCAGAACCAAAAAAGGAGGAAAACAGCAGCCCACCCGGCGGAATAAGGCATTAAAACTGATTGCAGAATTATACAATGCAAGTTGCAAGCTGCTACTGGCAATACTGCTGTTTTTCCTGGTGCTGGGCGGAAGCCCTGCTCCCTTGTCAGCCGACAGCAACAGCTGGATACCGGTGGCCAATGCTGATACAGCAGCTGCGTCAGAAGCAGTTACAAGTGGTGGCAGTGTAACCGCATCGCATATGAACCCCGGTCTTACGGCGGCTGAAGTTTGCGATCCTGCCATCCGCCAATCATTTGCCCGGGAGGTTAATCCGGAGCAAAAAGTCCAGACAGAAAAACTGCTGGCTCAGCTACCCCTCAATTTCATTCAAAATCTGGGTCAGTTGGACAAACAGGTACTTTTCTATACCCAGGGCCGGAACCAGGCACTTTACTTCACATCCCGGGGACTGACCTTCAGCTTCAATCAAAGTCAAGATTCCAGCGATAAAAATAAACTGCTCGACCTGACGGGAGATATAAAGAGCGGACAAGCGTCCAGTACCCCCCAACGATGGGCGGTAAAGCTGGATTTCATAGGGGCCAGTCCCAGCGCACAAGCCCTAGGAGAAGCAGCTGTTCCCACCAAAATATCATACTTCAAAGGCAGCCCGCAGGATTGGCAGACTGGTATTGACAGCTATTCCCGTCTAGTCTATCCAGACCTCTGGCCTGGCATTGACCTGATTTTCAAGGGCGATGCCGGTAGTCTCAAATACGAGTTCGTAGTTTCCCCCGGAGCCGACCCGGCGCAGATTCGCCTGGCCTGGCGCGGAGCCAGCAGCGTAAGAATTGACGAGCAGGGTCAGATGGAGATTAAAACCCCATTGGGCAGCTTCATAGATGAGGCCCCCTTGGTTTGGCAAGAAGGGGGAGGAAAACGTACTGCGGTAGCCGCCAGCTATTCACTGGAGGCAAAGCAGCAAGATAATGTTCTATGGGGCTTTAATCTAGGCAGTTACGACCCGGGGCGCGAATTAATCATCGACCCGGCCTTCCTGGACTACTGCGGCTACATTGGCGGGTCATCCAGAGACGATGGCTATAGCATAGCGGTGGACAGCAGCGGGCGGGCCTATGTGACAGGAACTACAGCCTCCACTGCGGCCGCAGGTTTTCCAGTCAGCGGGGGTCCAGACAGCAGCTATAACGGCGGTGCTTATGATGTCTTTGTGGCCCGGGTGGCGGCCGATGGTCTTTCCCTTGAGTACTGCAGTTACATTGGCGGTTCAGATGTTGAGGTTGGCAATGGCATAGCGGTGGATAGCAGCGGGCGGGCCTATGTGACGGGACATACATCCTCCACTGGTCAGGGGTTCCCGGTCTGCGGCGGACTGGGCAGCGGTCCTGTTGGCGCCTTTGTAGCCCGGGTGGCGTCTGACGGTCTTTCTCTGGAGTACTGCGGCTACATTGGCGGGTCAGATGTTGAGGTTGGCAATGCTATAGCGGTGGACAGCAGCGGGCGGGCCTATGTGACGGGATATACAAACTCCACCGAGAATCAGGAATTTCCGGTCAGCGAAGGGCCGGACAGCAGCCATAATGGCGGAGAGGATGTCTTCGTAGTTCGGGTGGCTTCTGATGGTGATTCTCTGGAGTACTGCGGCTACATCGGCGGCTCAAACAATGAACGAGGAACTGGTATAGCGGTGGACAGCAGCGGGCGGGCATATGTAACGGGATATACAGACTCCACCGAGACCACTTTCCCGGTCAACGGGGGTCTGGACAGCAGCTATAACGGCGGAAATTATGACGCCTTCGTAGCCCGGGTGGCGTCTGATGGTAATTCTCTGGAGTACTGCGGCTACATCGGCGGTTCGAAAAATGATCAAGGTGCCGGCATAGCGGTGGACAGCAGCGGGCGGGCCTATGTAACGGGATATACAAAATCTACCAAGGGCCAGGGATTTCCGGCCAGCGGAGGGCCGGACAGCAGCCATAACGGAGGAGAAGATGTCTTCGTAGCCCGGGTGGCGGAAGATGGTCTTTCCCTGGAGTATTGCAGCTACATCGGCGGTTCAAAAGACGAACAAGGAACTGGTATAGCGGTGGACAGCAGCGGGCGGGCATATGTGACGGGATATACAAGTTCTAGCCAAAGCCAGGGGTTCCCGGCCAGCGGAGGGCCAAATAGCAGCCTTGAAGGCGGTAGAGATGTATTTGTAGCCCGGGTGGCAGGCGATGGTCATTCTCTGGACTACTGCGGTTACATTGGCGGTTCACAACCTGACATGGGTTATGGCATTGCGGTGGATGGTGAAGGCATTGCCTATGTGACGGGATATACGGAATCGGCTCAGAACAAGTGGTTTCCGGTGAGCGGAGGACCGGATATCATTCATAACGGGGCAGAGGATGCCTTCGTGGCCAGGGTTCTGCCGCGGGGCGACCAGAATGACATACTTAGCTTTACCCTGCCGGAACAGACCGCTCCGGCGACCATCGATAATGTTGCTCACACGGTATATATGGAGGTAGTAAGCGGAACCAACCCGGTCACACTAACCCCGACGATCACCGTATCTGCCGGGGCGAGCATCAACCCGGCCAGCGGAGCAGCCCAAGATTTTTCCGCTCCGGTGAGCTACACCGTAACCGCCAAAGACGGCACTACCCAGGACTGGACGGTGAATGTTACGGTGGTCATCAGTACTGACAATGATATTTTAAGCTTCACCCTGCCGGAACAGACCGGCCCGGCGACCATCAACAATGTTACTCATAGTGTAAATATAGAGGTAGTAAACGGAAGCAACCCGGCCAGCCTAACCCCGACGATTACAGTATCTGCAGGAGCGAGCATCAACCCAGCCAGTG
>PHAA01000003.1:0-135355 GCA_002840245.1 Firmicutes bacterium HGW-Firmicutes-15 | reverse complement strand
GCCAGTGGAACAGCCCGGGACTTCAGTGCTCCGGTGAGTTACACCGTAACCGCTGAAAACGGCGATCCCCAGGACTGGACGGTGAATGTGGCGGTGGCCGAGCCTTCGCATCCACACTCCGGAGGTGGCGACGATAGTAATCCACCTGCTGATAACGGCTTGCTGATAACACGTATTGGGGGAATCATCAACCGGGACAATGTGAGCATCATATTTCCTAACGGGGCGGTGGAGAGCGATATCAAAGTTATTATAAAACAAATAAGTCAGAACAGCGGCTTGAATACTCCGGCCAGCACCCAACTGCTCAGCCGCATAATGGATATTACTAAAGATAAAAGCGGCAACTTTCTAAAAGCACTTACCATCACCCTATCCTTTGATAAATCCAATATTAATCCGGATGAATATGACATTGCTATTTACTATTACGACGAAAATGCTGGCACGTGGATAGTCCTGCAAAATATTGTTCTGGATACTGAGGGCGATAGAGTCAGTGGTGATATCAACCATTTTACCAAGTTCGCCGTCTTAGCTACTCCCAAACCCACAAGTTACCAGACCCCTATGATTTTCCCCGATATTGCCGGTAACTGGGCGAAAGAAAGCATTATTAAGCTGATTAATGCCGGAGTTGTAAGCGGTTACCCTGACGGTAATTTCCTGCCCGATAAGTCCGTTAGCCGGGCGGAATTTACAGTAATGCTGGTCAAGGCTATTAACATGGAAATGAGATCCGGGATTACCTTTGCAGATACTGCCTGCCACTGGGCGAAAGACAGTATAACCGGTGCTGCCGCTCACGGTATTGTAGGCGGTTATGATGCTGTAAACTTTGGCCCCGATGATCAGATTACCCGCGAGCAGGCAGCAGTAATTATTTCCAGGGCTGCAAAATTAGAAGCTGTGATAGAAGACCCCAGATTCACCGATTATAATCAGATATCGGTTTGGGCGAAAGCTGCTGTTGCTGCAGCATTTCAAAATGAATTCATCGCTGGCTATCCCGATGGCAGTTTTAGACCCCGGGGAAATACGAGCAGGGCGGAAGCAGCCTTTATGATCGGTAAAATAATGGTTGAATAGCTGCATTCCTGGGCAGCAATCAGGTTGGGCTATCGGGTTGTGCGTGTTCCTGCAAAGGAGGGCTAAATTAGATATGAAGGTTATGCTGGTGGATGATCACCCGCTTTTCCTGGAGGGATTGAGAAACCTTATGGAGACTTATGAATTTGAGGTAGTCGGGACTGCAGGCAACGGCTATGAAGCCGTGGAAAAGGCTCGAATGCTAAAACCTGATGTAATATTGATGGATATTGAACTTCCGGGTTGCAGCGGAATTGATGTAATAACTCCCATAAAAAGCGAAATCCCTCAGGTGAAAATAGTAATGCTGACTTCCTTTGATAATGACAAAAAACTATTTGAGGCGATTAAAAGAGGGGCTTCGGGCTACCTGCTGAAAAATCTGCGGGCCGACGAACTGCTATACTTGTTGCAAACTTTGGAAATGGGTGAAACCCCTTTATCTCCGGGACTGGCAGCCCGACTGTTGGAGCAATTTGCTCGGCAGGAAAATGAAAGGAAGCAGGATGTTTCTATGGGACGCGAATTAACAGGCAGGCTGAACCAGCGGCAAATAGATATTTTAAACCTGGTAACGAAGGGTATGACCTACAAAGAAATCGGGGTTGTTATGGAATTAAGCGAGCGTACTATAAAATATCACATGAAAAGAATAATGGAAGCCCTTCATATAGAAAACCGGGTACAGGTTATCGCATATGCCTCCCGGGAAAAAGCCAACCCTAATGACTGCTAATTTGCAGATCCTTGAATAATTAACGCTAAAGTACAGTCATATGGTGTAAATATGACTGTACTTTTTATTTGCGACCGCCTGTACGAAGGGACATTGCAAGTGAAACAAGCTAAATCATATATTTATATTATGGAAAGCTATACCTGTAATGGACATTGTCACAAAAATTTCTAAATAGGCCATAAGCTTATGATCGGAAAGGTGTTTAAGTATCGGAAGAAACTGCGGAGCAGTTTCAACACACCGCTGCAACGAGGTGAAGGATTAGAACCTGCCGCTTGTTTATTAATAGGAACCCGACCGCTTAAAGAAGCTGGGGACATCTTTTCGCCTCGTTATTAAGGGAGGGAACTCAAATAAAAAGACCGATCAGCATAATCTTGATAACCTGTCTCCTGGGCACGTTTATTGCGGCTCCGCTTGCTGCTGCCGTGGATGACAGGAACTACCTCCAGGGATCAAAGATATTACCTGAAAACATTTTATATGAAACTTGCGAACAAATAGATGCGAAGGAAATGAACCTGGTGGCATCATTACCAAAATCATCGATTCCTCCAAGACAGCTTGCCCAGCTTGCGACAGCGACCGAACCATCGATGAAATCGATGGTCGGGTCCGTATATGGGGCTCAGTCTCAGAGGCCGCATGCCGCCCAAAGCCGGGGAGGAACGGGTTCGGGGTATTCCGGCAGAACCAGGGTGAAACTTGATCTACAGGTCTTGCTGGCGGCCAACGAAAACCCCGAGGATACTGACGAAGACGAACTCCCCGATGCGGTGGAAGGGATCTTGGGGACAAATCCGGATAATGCGGACAGCGATTTCGATGAACTCAAAGATATTTACGAGGTTCAGAATGGATTGGACCCGATGAACCCCGACTCCAATGATGACGGCTTGAGCGACTATGTAGAGATAGCCGACAACGGCCAGTATTATCCTGATAAGGACAGCGACAGCGACGGAATTCCTGATGTATGGGATGAAGACAACGATGGTGATGGCGTTCCCGACCGCCTGGATATTTCCCCCTTCACCTATGCAGACGTAAACAGTAGCTATCATATTACCAATATTACCAACCAGAACGCGACCTATCTTGATTTTCAGGTACAGCCGGAGCCCCGGGATTATCTGAATCTGCACGGGCAAACCTGGAATTGGCCGCTGGATGAGAAGGGATTCATGCAGAATTCGGACGGCAGCACCGATGATGTAAAACTGGTGCCGATGCTGGAATTGAAATGCCGTTCCGGTTCGGGCAAGATGCCGCGGCAGGAGGAGGTAAAGGATTACGGGATTATTATCAAAGACAGTGACACGGCCTGTATTCCCCTTAATCCGGTTTCCGATGCCGGGAAAAAGACGGCTTTAAACGGGCGCATGTTCTTTCCGGCCGGCGGAGCCAGTAAGATGGATTTTGACACCAAAATGGTATGGGCGGTTGAAGGGAAAAGGGAAGGCATTTGCGATCCGGCTCCCTCCGAGATGAAGGATGTTTTGAATTTCAGCTGGGAAACAGCCGGTTCCGGGATTGATATTGCAGACCTGGACGGCAACGGCCAGCCGGATATGCTCTTGATGGCCATCGACAACCCGGAGCAAGACAACACTTTCCGCTATATGATCGGCTGGGATCTGGATACCGGAGGAACACCCCGCATGTACAGCCAATTCTTTAATGTAGGCAATATCGGATGGGAACACCAGGGCGGCGGGGTGGCTCTATATGATTTGAATAAAGATGGCCAGCAGGAAGTAATCATGATGGGAATAGATAATCCCGAGGGAGCAAATAGATTCAGATACAGGGTTGGCAGCGAAATTAATGCGAACGGCAAATTTCAAAATTGGAGCGGCCTGTATGAATCGGAAGATTTGTTGGGCAATACCTGCGGAGGCGGGGTTGCGGTCAGGGATATCAACGACAACGAAACTCCGGATTTGATACTGATGGCGGTGAATGATCTGGAGGGGGGCAATTCCCTGAGCTTTATGGTCGGCTGGGACCTGGACGCAAATGGAAAGGTTACAGGGGGGTACAGCCAATACACGACCGACGGCATCCTGGGAGACAGAATCCAGGGAGCGGGTCTGGCGGTAACTGACCTGGATAAAAACGGCAGGCCGGAATATATCATTGATACGGTGGACGACCCCGACGACGCTAACCGGCATAATTATTTGGTCGCGTGGAATGTGGATACTACCGGAATACCCCAAAGTATAAGTCAGAGATACGTGGGCGATAGTTATCTTTTGCCCACCTGTGCCGGGGGCGGGTTGGCCTTATATGACATAAATAACAACGGCCAGGAGGATATGGCTTTACTGGCGGTGGGCCAGGTTAATAAATCAGCCAATCAAATGCATGTGGACTGGGGAATGGACCTGGCAGCCGAAAATCCAAATATAGTAGCCGGTTGGGGTACATCCCTGGATATCCCGCCCTTCCTGGATCTGAACATTGCGACGGGGGGGCCTCAAGATACGGGCGCGGCTGCCGCTGACTTGGACGGAAATGGCCAGCCTGATATAGTACTAACCGCTCTGCAGAAGACAACTAAAAATTATGAACAATGCAATTATATACAATACAGTATCGGCTGGAACATGGATGCCGAAGGCAATGTCAAGGGCTGGTCCCCTCTGAAACAATATGATTTGGGAACTGAGGCCAGCGGTGAAGGTCTGGCCTCGGGTGCCAGTTTGTATGATGTCAATGGTGATAATAAGCTTGATTTGATCATAATGGGCATAAGCAAGTATGAAAAACAGGATTCTGCCCATAGTATCAGCAGCATGTGGTACAAGATCGGCTGGAGTCTGGATTCGGCAGGAAATGTAACCGGCGGCTGGAGTTCGTTTATCAGCGCTCCGAACGATTCAACCAGGCTTTCCACCAGCTATGGCGCCGGTATTAGCATGGAAGACATCAATGGGAACGGGACGCCGGAGATCGTGCTTTTACGGGTGACCAACGACTACTCCGTTATTTCCATGGATTACCGGATTGGCTGGGATATTGATCGTAACGGCAATCCGGCCGGCTGGAGCGATGCCTTTCACCAGCAACTGGGGGAAGAAGCTAATTGTAATATCCATGGCGGCGATGTCTTGCTGGGTGATTTCAACAACAACGGCACCCTGGATTTGCTGACCATGGCACTTATTTATACGAATAAAGAATACCGTTATCGCTACCAGGTGGGATGGGACCTGGCCGTTGACGGGACGGTTTCCAACCGGTGGTCGGGCATCTATGACATCCCGCTTGAAGCTGATGGGTATTCGGGCGGGGCGCTGGCCCGCTGCGATTTGAACGGCAACGGCAATGAGGAAGTGCTGTTTACAAACATTGCTTATTGGGGAAACAACGCTATATTTAAATATAAAACCGCCTGGGATGTTGGAGGCAATAATAATATAATCCTGGCCAAGTATACAACCCCCTATCGTTTGACCGGTTTTAAAGCGGAGGAGAATTATCAGGCGGATGCTGCTATCTTTTACAGTACGGATAAGGGAGAAACGACCAGGGCCTATGTCGACCTGCGCTATGATTTTCTCGACAGTGGCAAAGCTCTGCATAATGCGAATTATAATCTGGAAGCACAGGAAATATGTGTTGCCAATAAAATGGGCTCCTACCCGCATGCCGATGCTGCTTTGCAGGCCATAAACCGGGAATTTATCAACAGTGCTTTAAGCGAGTTTCCGGCCGACGAGAACATGCCGGTTATTATTGCTACCGAAGAAAAGTATGCCGATAAGAACATGGATGAATACGGAAATCAGGTGGGTGTGAGCCTGCTGCCCGGTAATTCCTTTACTATTAATACCCAGGAAGTAGCTCCCTCAACAATCAAGTCCCTAAAAATGAGCTGGTTTAACCGCTCGAAGGATGATGCCTTGCTGCAACCCGAAGAGTTTGACGGTATTACGGATAAAATTGCGCAGGATTACAGCTACGACGAGGAAGAACGCAATGAACTGCTCAAATTGCTTCTGGTCTGGAATGAGGGAGAGTCACGCCTGACCGGGATCGGCGGGCAGGATTTGTTTGTTGAGGCCACGGAGGACGAAAAGCTGAAGTCTATGAATAATGTAAGGACCGGAATGGCAGGGCTAAAGGGCTTGATGTTGATGAAGGTATACAGCAACGGGATGGGCTTTGTCATAAGCAGTATCCAGAGGGCAGGTTACACCGGCAACAGCATAATTCCCGCCATCAAATCCATGGGCAAGTATGTCAGTATAATCAAGGGCGCCAGGGTAGCACCGGGGAGCATTGCCAGGGTTGAAAATATATTGGGCAGACCCTTGAGCAAGACGCAAATCGGCAAGTTTTCCACCACCTCGCGCTTTGCCAAGGGACTGCGGATAGGCGGAGCAGTATTGGGCAGCGTCATGGCCCTCTATTCGTTCTTTGACATTGCCAGCGCCGGAGGCTGGTCAAATGAAGCCATTTCCATGGGCATGGCGTACGCCGGTATGACCATGCTGTATATGATGATGCTGGAGATGATAAGCGAACTCCCTGGAGGGGTTATAATAGCGGCTCTGGTCATCCTTTCCGATCTGATAACCAATTGGGTAACAGGCGAAGGCTGGTCCCAGCGCGCCATGAGCTGGCTTTGTGATGCGATGACACAAGACACCTATCAGTTCTCTATCATGAATCTAGACACTCTGAAGAATGATTTTAAGATTGATGACCAGGATGATAATGGCATGGATGTCGGCGACAGCATCACCATCCACAGTAAATACCAGCAAACGCTGGAACCCAGTTCGCGTGACAAGTACGGCCGTTTTGTCGATGATTATATCAAACCCCAGGTTTATTTTAGCAGTTCAGATAAGTATACCCAGACTCATAAAGTAACCACGGAAAAAGACCCCGGTAATACCTGGACTCATCGGCAGACCTATTACCAGGCCGACGCTCAGTTGACCTGGAACCAAGCCGGCATTAATATTCCGGTACAAACCAACTTCCGAGCCGATTATCATGTGGCAACGAATGACAGTGATATTGTCGATTATAACCAGTCATGCACCACGCTCTATTTTGACGTGCTGCCCGGAAGTCTGGAGGATTTTTTGGCCTGGGACGCTATTAGTAAAAACGATAGCGATGGGGACGGATTATTAAATCCTGAGGGTAATGAACAAGACGAAGATGGGAAGGAACTGAATACCAGCCCCTATAGCTGGGACAGTGACAGTGATGAACTGAGCGACCGTTTTGAACTGGATAAGGAAACCGATCCCTGGTCGGCTGACAGTGACCGGGACCATTTGACAGACCGTGAGGAGTATTTGCTGGGAACAGACCCCAACAACTGGGACAGTGACAGCGACGGGCTTACCGACGCGGAAGAACTCGAAGAACGAACCATCACCGTACACTTCTGCGGGGAAGACATAGCGGTTAAGGTTACCTCCGATCCTCTCTGCAATGACAGTGACGGTGACGGGCGGGATGACAAAGAGGAAAACGATTCGGGCTTGAATCCATCTTCCCGGGATACGGATGGGGACGGCCAAAGTGATGCCGAAGACTCCCAGCCCCGTACCTATCAAGCTGTAGCCAGGATAAGATCCACCGACCCGCTTATCTTGAACGAGTCGCCGCGCAACGATGGCAGTATCGAACCTAATACCGTAACGATCGAACTTGCGAACGGCACCTTTAACCAGTCTTCGCTCAGCGACTGCCTCCAAACCAGTAATCTCCCGGAGGGACTAAGTATAATAGCCAGCAGAGACGGGAATCGCAGCAATTGTACCATAAGCATCCGGGGATATGCGAACAAACATGCTGTTGCCAATGATATAGACAATTTGACCATTACCATCCCCAAAGAGGTAGTAAACGGGGCGGAAAATGATCTGACCACACCTAAAATAGGCATCCATTTTACTGACACGACTTCAAACTGTGCCAGCCTGGAATCCACTACGCCCACTGAGCTAAACGAAGCTGCAGCCAATGACGGTAGCTTGAACGACGGTACCGTCATATTAACCATCAAAGACGGGATACTGGCAAATGATATAGGCAGGGGTGATGTAAGTGCCGGGAAGCTTCCCGATGGTATGGACTTTATGGTAAACAGGGATAACGATACCCAGCTGACCATTCAGCTTACTGGTCAGGCGCGCTACCATCGTGCTGCGGATTCTGTAAGCTGTTTGACCTTTACCATCAGCAGGGACAAAGTGGAAGGAGCCTTGTATCCGCTTACCAGTCAGGTAATCAGCATTAACTTCCATGACTTGAGCGACTTTACGGGCTATGCTTCCAATTTTACGGAAGCCCTGGCCAATGACGGCAGCTTGAAGGATGGTACTATTGCGGCCTGTTTGGAAAACGGCACTCTCGCGGAAGACATTTCCGAAAATGATGTAAGCTCCGAACATCTTCCGGCGGGAATGGATTATATAATAGATAGGACGGACCCTGTTCATCTGACCATCACTATCACGGGAAAGGCTTTAAACCACGGTAATGCCGATGATTTAAACGACCTGAATTTCATTATAAGGCAGGATAAAGTTATCGGGGCCAAGAGTGATCTCACTATCGGCAATATCCAGCTGGACTTTTATGATCTCACCCCAGAAGCTCCAACTGATCCTATAGTCGACGATGCCAACGATTCCTTTGCATGGACCAATACGACAGGCTTTGAAAACTTGAGTGATTATGAATACAGCTTGGACAGCGGGGCGAACTGGTTGGATTGCACCAACAACCCGCAGTCGGTAGGCGATGTTACTCTTCCGGCCGGAACGGTGGGAGTCAGGGTTAAAAGCGCTGTGGACCCGGCAAACGGAAATGCGATCAGGCCGGTAGGTACAGTGCTCGCTTCCGATAAACCTTTCAATGCTTTAAACCCAGGGCCATGGGATATTACTGGATTTATAGTAGCCAATCAGGTGGGAGAATCCGTTATCAACAAGGTTTCTCACAGCGTGAGCTTTCATATGCCCATGGGGTCTAAAGTATCTCAACTGAAACCTATAATACTCTTAGCCCCTAATAGCACCGTGTCCCCGCCCTCCGGAGAAATACAGGATTTCAGCAAGCCGGCGGTGTTATATACCGTATATGCCCAGAATACTGCCCAGCCATGGCTGGCCAATTGCATAGTTGATACCATATACAGCCAGGCATGTGAAATTACCGGGTTTACAGTACCCGGACAGGTGGGAGAATCAGTAGTAAACACGGTTGATCACACCGTCACTTTTCACATGCCCCCGAATACCTATGTAGGCTATTTATTGCCTACTATAACCCTATCTGAACACGCCCTGATTTCACCCCGTTCCGGGGTGCGACAGAATTTTGCTAACCCGGTATTTTACCGGGTAACCGCCGAAGATGGGCAAACAAGTAAAGATTGGATAGTAATCTGTAATGTTGATTCGGCAGGCGCAGCCAGTATAGAATCTACATGGCCGCTTATCTTAAATGAAGCGACGGCCAATGACGGCAGCTTGAAAAACGGAGCCCTGACTATAAGTATACGCAACGGGACTTTGGCCGCAGGTATTTCCAAGGCTGACCTAACAGCCGTTAATCTTCCCGCCGGGTTTGACTACAATGTAATCAGAACTGATGATATGCACCTGATCATTATCATCTCTGGAAAAGCAATCGAGCATGCAAGTTCCAACAGCATCAGCGACCTGAAATTTACCATCAATAAGGATAAAGTAAGCCAGGCCGAGAGCGATTTAACCACGGGCAATATCAGCATCGATTTTAAAGATCCGGGACCAACTGCAGCCAGCATAGATTCGACCACACCGACCACTCTTCATGAGGCAGCAGCCAACGACGGGAGCCTTGATCCCGAGACAATAGTGCTGGAGATAGCCGATGGGACCCTGGCTGCAGATATATCCGAGTCTGATGTGACAGCAGCCAATTTGCCTGCCGGGTTAAGCTACAGCACAAGCAGGAACTCAGATAGCCGGTTAACGATAAGCATCAGCGAAAATGCTATAAATCATAGCAACTCTGATGATATCAGCAACCTGAGATTTATTATTCCCCAGGCCAAGGTAAGCGGATCAAACAACGATCTGATCAGCGACAACATCAGCATCGATTTCAATAACCAGGCAGCATCGGCTCCGACTAATCCGGTAGTGAATGACAGTCAAAACACCTTTGGATGGAGCAATGTAGCTGGTATTTGCGATGCTGATGAGTATGAATACTCAAAAGATGGTGGAGTCATTTGGATGATATGTGAGACGAATCCGCAGACGGGATTTAAGGGCAACATAGCCGCAGATCAAGTCAGAGTAAGGGTTAAGGCAGACCCGGAAAGCGGCAGACCGGCAGGCGCGGAATTGCAGGCCGATAAGCCTTTCACAGCGGCCCGGATATATGAAACCAAGCCGACCGCGCTGCAGGAAGCAGCAGACAACAACGGCAGCCTGGCTAGTGCCGGGATAAATATCATCATAGAAAACGGTGAGCCATCTTCGGACATTAGTAAGGAGAACGTAACAGCAGAGAATCTTCCGCCAGGTTTTGATTTTACGGTAAAAAGGATGAACCCGATTGAGGAAACAAGGGTTAATTGCCATACCTTGATAATTACCATAACCGGCCAGGCCATAAACCACTCCGATGCGGATGATGCAAACAACTTGAGATTCACCATTGCACAGGGCAAGGTAAATGGGGCAGATAGTGACTTGACCACTGAAAACATCTGTATCGATTTCAACGACCCGGTCGGAGCCACAACTTTGAGCAAACCCGGGCAGCCGTTACTGGCCAATTTCACGGCTAGCTGGACAGCGGTAGATAATGAAAACAATGGTTACAGGGTTCAGTTATACAAAGATGGAATAAAAACAGGCGCAGCAGTAAATATCATCCACGGTGAGGCCTTGAGCCATGACTTCTCTTCCAGTATGGCTGAGCCGGGAAGCTATACCGTAACCGTGACTGCTGGAGGTAAGGGAGTTTATGTTAATTCGCCGGAATCGGACCCCTCTGATCCGCAGGTCATAAAAGATTCATCAAACGATTCCGGTAGTGGTGGTGGAAGCACCAGCGATAGCATGCCTCCTCAGACACAATCTGTTCCCAATACAACCCCTGCGGTTACGGTCCAGGTCAACGGCAGCTTTATGGCTTTGAGCAACGCCTCTCTGGATAAAACAACGGGAACTGTAACAACCGTCATACAGGAAAATAATTTAAAGAATGCGCTGGCCCAAACCGGTACCGGGGAAATAACCACTTTAAATATTGAGATACCTGAAATACCGGGGGCTAATTCTTATGTAACCGATCTTCCCGCTGCAGTATTAACGGCAAGCACTGCTGCCAGAATTGAGATAAAAACCTCAATAGGAACTATAAGCCTGCCGGGAAACATGCTGGTGGGCAATGAAGCCGACCCTAGGGGCAGGGTGAGCTTAGAGATAGGAATGGCAGACAAATCGGGGCTTGACCAGGTATGGTTGAACCAGATAACAGACAAACCAGTCATTGAACTTAAACTGATGTCTGAAGGAAAGACCGTTTCATGGAAAAATACAGACACGCCGGTGACGGTAAGCATACCGTATACACCAACTGCAGAAGAGATGAAAAATCCCGAGCATATTACGGTATGGTACATTAACGGGGCAGGGAATATCGTACCCGTAACCAGCGGGAAATATGATGCTGCTGCAGGCGTGGTATCCTTTCAAACAACCCATTTCAGCAAATATACGGTAGCCTATGTAAATAAGACTTTTAAAGACCTGGGTAATCATAGCTGGGCAAAGAAACAGATAGAGGTTTTGGCATCCAAGGGAATCATCAACGGCAGTTCCAGGGATACTTTTTCTCCCGCGGCCTGTATAACCAGAGCTGATTACCTGGTATTGTTGGTTAAGACCCTGGGATTGACGGCGCATTTTGAAAACAACTTTGATGATATCAAACCGGGCAGCTATTACTATGACGAGGTAGGTATCACTAAGAAACTGGGCATTACTTCGGGCCTCGGGAACAACAAATTTAAACCTGCAGAAAACATATCCCGCCAGGATATGATGGTACTGACCGCCCGCGCTTTGACAAAATATAAAAAACTGGAGGCTGCAAAAACATCGACCGAACTGGATAAATTTAAGGATCAAACGGAAATAGCCGGTTATGCGCAGGAGAGCCTTACAAGTCTGGTCAAGGCGGGCTTGATTTCAGGAACAGGTAACGCTATAAATCCACGTGCTAATACTACGCGAGCAGAGGCGGCAGTATTCCTGTACAAGATATATAATAGATAAGGAATGAATGAAAACCAAGTTTTTATGGCATTTCCCCCAGTTGCGTATTTAAGATTTAATATGGTTAACTACAGTAAATAGCAGGGGTACAGGCATCAAAAAAGCACTTCCAAGAATTCTTGAAAGTGCTAATTTTCTAAATGGTACGCCCGAGAGGAATCGAACCTCTAACACCCGACTCCGGAGACTGATGTTGAGTATGCCGGACCATTCATTCGTATTTCGTTGGTACTTTGCTTTAAATTATGTAACAGCAAATTCTAACGCTTCGATAAATATTTGCGGTGGTACGGATACCTAATACTTAAAACTATAATTTTTCTTTTGCTTTTTAATCCTGTGATTGCACCGGCTTTTTTATGAATGTAATGAACAAACACTACTTTTTGTAACGATTACGAAAAACTCTTACTGCCTTGAATTATTGTATAGATAACATGTTATTTATTTTTGAAAAAAAGAAGGATAAAGCCCATTAAATAGAGAAATATGAATTAAATATATTTATTTATGAGGAGGAATTTAAATATATCACTATTGAAAGGGAGTGGAATAGATGGATTTCAATTATACTGAAGAACAGCTAATGTTGAAGGACTCGGTAAGGAAGTTTTCAGAGAAAGAGATTGCTCCCCTGGTCAAATGGATGGAAACTGAAAAGAGAACACCCCGGGATTTAATCAAAAAGATTAAAGATTTGGGCTGGTGCGGTATCCAATACCCGGAAAAATACGGCGGTTCGGGAAACAGCTATATTGAATATGCTATTATGCAGATCGAGATGTCAAGGGTATATTGTTCAACTGCCTGTACCATCTCGGTCAACGGCATGCTGGGGGCAAATATTATGAAATTCGCCACAGAAGAGCAGAAGATGAAATTCCTTCCGGAGCATCTTAATGGCGATGGAATTGGAAGTTTCGCCTTTACCGAGCCATCAACCGGTTCCGATCCGGGCGCGTTGCGCACAACCTGTGTCCGCGACGGGGATGAATGGGTAATCAATGGAGAAAAGAATTTTATCACCAACGCATCCATGCCAGGGCTTATGGGTATATTCTGCAAGGATGCCGAAATGGGTCCTGGCAAGTGCACGAACATACTCATTCCCAAGGGCATCAAAGGATACTCCACCCCGAGGATTTATGACAAAATGGGTATGCACGGACTGGAAGTATGCGATGTGGTGTTGGACAACGTTCGGGTGCCCTATGAAAATACCACCGGCGGTGAGGCCATGCGAGGCAAGGGCTTCCAGGTACTGCTCGGTTCAACCCAGATCGGCAAACTATCGGTCTGCGCCCAGGCTGTGGGTATGGCTCAGGCGGCCCTGGAGGCGGCGGTCCAGTACTCCAAGGAGCGGGTCCAGCGCGGTAAGCCCATCTCCAATTTCCAGACCATCCAGTCGTTGATCGGGGATATGGCCACTGACGTGATGGTAGGACATCAAATAGTCCTGGCAACCGCATTTAAGGCATCCGAAGGCAAAGAACTGGCAGCCGATGCGGCAAGGACCAGACTTTTCACTTCCGAGGCCGTTCACCGGGTGGCAAGCAAAGCCATGCAGGTCATGGGGGCTTACAGTTATACAACCGAGTTCCCCATTGAGCGCATCTTCCGCGATGCCAAGCTGACCGAGATTTATGAAGGCGTAAATGAAATTCAGCGCCTCATAGCTGCAACTGACCTGCTGCGCTAATAATTATAATTACCGCTATAATAGACCTTGCGAATTTGTTGACAACAAATATCGCAAGGTTTTTTTATAAGCCGATTTGAACCAGAGACCATTCAAGGGCTTCTGTGCCATAGTCAAGTTAGTATGACGATGGTATTACTAGTAAAGCTTTTTGAAAAGTGTGCAAAGGAGTAGAATATTAGATGTTTTATTCTAAATATGGATTAATCTTTTTTAAATACGGTCTTCCTAGTTTTATTATTATTATAACCCTGGGTTTTAAATTATTTCGTTATATATATAATAAAGCAAGTAAAAATGATAAGCTCAGGCAGCTGATGAATAGGATTCCGATTAAACCTCTTTACCGTAGAAGGCTAATAATAGGACTTGCTCATCTATCGATACTTATGTTTGCTTTTGTGTCATCATTTAGCAGCGGTACTACTAGGGCAGACTTAAATATTACCCCTCTTCTAGAAGCTAGCGTAGATCAGGATTTTACTGACCTTAGTTCTTTAAGAGACAATTGGCCTGTGAGTATGTATAGTGAGGCGCCTACGCGTGCGAAATTTAAGCAAGTTTTAACGACCAAAAGTGTTAATAATTATGGCGATATAACCTTTACTTTATGTAAAGACAGGGCTTCTGCGAGAATCATTTATAATTCTCAGCTTGAAACTGCCGATTCAGAAAATTACGTTCAAGAGTCTTGTAACAACGAAGATACTAGGTATTTTCTGACGCGGATTTATGGTGGCAGGAATTTTGAACATGGAACCTTCCCTTTGATTAACCCTATTTTAGATGATTCTTTTGGGTATTGTAATCTGGTTGTACAAAAGAATAATTTAGTGATTGAGGTAAATTGTCCTTATCATTCTCCGCAAACAGACAAGTGTGTTGTGTTAGATACGCCACTTTTTCGCATAATGAATATTACAAAAGTTGCTAATCCATCTGCGGATGTTTTAATTCAAGAAGCAGCAGATAGATTATTTGAGATACCCACAGAATAATATGATGAAGGTAGTATTTGTTTATAACCAACAATCAAACAAAGTATTCCTTCATTAACCGAAATGTGCGAGTAAGGAATTTAGGATAAATATCAGCTACTGGATTCGGAGTTTAATTAAATAGGGCTTGATAAAACCACATAAAAAGCCTGAATTAACAAGGGTTTTAAGCCGCTTATGTCGAAATCATGTGCATGGTAAAACGCAATTACCTTCCAAAAACCGTGCACATGGGGGCGAAAGATGTATCGAAAACCCAGTCCACAATTGACCATAGACGATTTTATCCTCCCGTTTCAAGGAAAGTTTAGTGCTGAAAACCGCTGGGTTCAACTGGCTAAAATAAAACCTTGGAATGAAATCGAAAAATAATATGCGTGCACTCATTGATTTTAACTGGGTTGCAACAGTAGCATAAAAAAAGCACTCTCAAAATCCTTGAAAGTGCCTATATACCTAATGGTACGCCCGAGAGGAATCGAACCTCCGCACCCGGCTCCGGAGGCTAGCGGGCAATTTGCTAACCTATAATGCCTATATAATGGGATTGGTAAGCCATGACTACTCTCCGCTAACTAGTATAAGCCGTTGCCTGAATTCAAGCTTAAAGTCAGTAGTCGGTCAACCCTACTTGCAACCTACATAATACCGGTTTATAGGCATGGTGTAAAGAGCTCAAAGCATCTACCAGTAGTAATGCGGCCCTGGGGAGGGAACAACCAAGGCCTCTTAAACCATCGGGAGATAATCACTTATATCACTGATAATAGTATTAACCTTTTACAGTTAAGAAGCGTAAGTTTTGCAATGGGTCTAAATTATCATTTGATATAAAACCGTATATATTAGGTTCATTATTGATTATGTACCAATATGTGTTATCGTCTGATAAGCCATCAACACAATATGTAGATATAACTTTCTTAATTTCCTTAGGTATGATAGATAGAACTTTGGATTTTGAATCAGCTTTCTTATAAACTGGTATTTGTTCACCGGCAAGAGTAATTTCACTATATACCATGTTTTTCTGGATAGCATTTTTGCGATAAGATTGGATTGCTAAAATTATCTCGACTGTTGAAGCATAAATATATGGGGCTACTTCCATTAGTTTCTCTTCATTTAAAAGGTCAAACTCATCCTTTATCGCCCAACGCCCACCTTCAAATCTAAATACATCTGGCGTCAGTCTCCATACATTCCAAAACATATTTAAATCAATCCCATATTTAATAAGTTCCTGCTCCAATACTGAATGGTCTAATACTATATAATTAGTAGGTTCGTTTACATTTTTATCAATGTAATTTGATTCTTTTGCATAGTACGGAGCTTTACATATTGACTTCTCAAACATAAGTTTAAGGTCTTCAGTATTAGCATTAGCAAATTTAGAAATGTCATATTTAGACTCAATTTCGATATAGATAGCCTTTCTGCACTCAAAAGCAGTAAGCACGTAATTCTTCTCTTCTAAGGCTTCTTTAGCAAGGGCAAGGTGGTCTTTACATTCTGATTCTTCTAACAAATCCAAAAGTGACAATGAATCATAATTATATCCAAAAACCTTACTTGATACTTCGTCATAGAATTCATTCACAACGTTAATTAAAGATTCACATTCACTTCTTGGGGGTTGAATGCCATAATGTTTGGAATTCACTCTGTGTTTATTTAGTAATAATAATCGGCCACGGAAAGGTAATTCCTTTGGGGAAATCTTTTTATTGATTTCTTCAAAGTATTGGTCAAACTTAGTGTTTTCTCTGATGTTTGCATTTACAAAATTAGCAACAGCAATTAGAAATACTTCAACGGAATCCTGAAGTAGATTAACAGCTGAATAAAGGTAGATATCATCCTTGGATTTACAGGAATTGATTGCCAACATAAAAAGATGCCTTGATAGAATAATTCGATTGAGAATTGGTTTATCAAGCATTTGTTTCTTCCTCCATTTCTAATTATGCAATGATTAATCCTAGAACAGTTAAAACAACTACAACTAAGGCTATGTTACGGAATACCCTTATATGCTTCTCAGTCTTCCTCTCTTCTGCAACCTCAAAATTCACCAGAGCGTTATGTAAATCGAGTATCCTGTTTGGCATTTCTGTATGGGCAAAGAACAGTTGGCTTTGAGAATTAGGTTCTTCGGCCGCGTTAGAAATATGATATATCCCTTCGTTACATGATGCGATAGCCTTCTGAAGTTCTTGATCAGGAATACCTCCATCAAAATTCCGATGACTATGACTAGACTTTCTTAATAGATAGTTAAGGTTCTCGAGCTCTTTTCCCTTGGAACATGCATATGCTTCGTCAGATATATCCTCAGCATGCTGCAGGGTGTATTGAGCGTATTGAACTATCAAGCGTATTCTATCTATGTTCCGAAAGTATATGGTAACTGCGTAGCCAGATATTAATCCTGATACAACTCCGGATAAGATACCTATTAATAGAGATATATAAATATCCATCTTTTACACATCCTAGCTGATACATATACCTACTACTTTATGTAGTTAAAAGGAAATATTTATTCTATTATGCAGGATTTACTATTATTATGGCAAATATAGTTATTGAACATTTGTCTATATTATTTGCAGTGTTTTGATTGGAGGTAAAGTATGGGAGGAATAGATTTAATTGAACTAAAAAATGGCTTTAGAAACACAATGTTCAAAGAATTGATTGAAGCTCATCTTAGTAAACAACCCCCAAAGGAACGGGCAAATGCTTTTATTGGTCTACGAGATACCATGCCTGGAGCTTTACAACCACATATAGAGTATTTCATTGATCAATGGAATATAAAATTGTACGAAAGAGAATTCTTTTACCGGGATACAGCAGAAGTATTTGAGGAGATTATTGAAAACGCAAAAGTCTTTATGAAATCTATTGGATATGATGGTCCTATTTCAGATGGTTTGCTTTTTGACTTCTTCCAGTTAATCGTTATTAATTTCGCCTACAACTTTGAAACAGAACCAAAAGCGAGGGAGTTTGTTGGCATTAAGTACTTACCTAAAAAGAGTGGTTGTTTGGCAAGTACTGTATCTATGTGTCTGGTGATGGTTTTGTTTTGTTACCTTATAATCTTTTAATAATTTATGGTGCAAGCCTCAGTTCCTTGTTTTGTATAAAATTGTAAGTCGCACGATGGCGTACACGATAAGAAAAGAATAGGGGGACGATTAATAGTGAACAGTGAAAATGGTTTGGGGGTTAGATTTTTTGGCTATCTTGCAGCATTTATAGTTTATGCTACCGTGATGCTCTCATTTGCAGGTTTATATCATTCTATTTTGAAAGACAATATACCAGACTCACTTATCGCAATATCAAGTATCGCTTGGTTGATACTAAGTGTTTGGTCATTAATGCACTATAAAAGAGATGCTGAAAACCGTGAGCGAAATTGGATGATGTGGCCAATGGTACGAGCAGCAATGCGATATTCACAAGAAATTGGAAAGGAAATAGATTCTTTTACTAGCGATAATTGGAAAACTGTATTTAGTAATGTTGATTATAGGTTTTATACCGAAAGGTACAGTAAAAATTGGATAATGGCAGCTACCGCTGCAAGGGAAGATGTTAGTTTTAGTATAGAACTAGCTGGTATAAGTTATGACACAAGTCATTTGCACTGAAACTGTCACAGTGAATATTCAAGCCAATTTTAGTTTGGAGTGATGATTATGTCATTAACCAGTATATTGACAAGTAATTCTGATTTAACGAAGATAATTCCCAACCTTAAAGGCGATATAACCACATGGGATGGAAAAGCCTTTAACTGGAAAACACCAAAACTAGTCTCATCCATTGGTGCCTCTCATGAGGCTGGCCTAATTGGTACAGCTTTTGATTATATAGTTAGGGCATTGATTGCTCAGAAATTAGATGGACATAATGTAACTTTGGAAAAGCTCTTAATGGCCGAAAGAGGTTTTGATAGCTTTCTTAGTACTAGTGGTATTTTCACTCAAAAATATATAGATTCCTATGTAGTATTTAATCAAGATAATCTGGAGCATGTAAAATATGATGAGCTAGATATTAATAGTAAATCTATGAACTTAGTTGAATTTGGTCATAAGACCAGGAGCGGATTTAAGAAATATAGTATCAAGATGTTTTTAGAGGCTATTGAAAAGAGAAGTTATTACATTAAGACTGGTCATGGCTTAAATGATTTAATAGAATCATCGATACTTTTTGCTGAATATGACATGATATATCGCACTGCTAGTAGTGAAGCGTATGTACCATTGTTTAATCGCTTTTCGAATGACATATATGGATTTACAATTAATAATAAATCTAGAATGACTAAAACAGCTATGGTCGACAATGTCAAAGAATTAATTGCAGTGTTCGAAAATACTATACGTAATATATCGTTTAGTAGTTGCATTTTGAATCCATCCTTTGGTGAATATACTACAATGTTAAATGGAGCTGATGCAGACTTAATTATTGATGACGTGATAGTTGATATTAAGACAAATAAGAAATTAGGCTATGTACATGAGGAGTATGCCCAACTATTAGCTTATGCCGCTATGGGAAGAAAGATAGGTTTGAAGCTGAACAGAGCTGCTATTTATTATGCAAGATATGGGGTCTTTAGTGTATTAGAACTTAATCCGCTAAATAAACTATTAGAGCAGTACCTTACGAGCATAGAAATCAAAGCAGAAAAAGCAATGCCATCACGTAGGTTGAAACAAAATGATGAAATGCTTATCAAGCAGTATTCACTATGGAATTAAACGCATACCATAAAGAGTGTTATAAAATCCCAATCTACCTGGATAGTTACGATTCGTTAATATGGACTTACGTATATAGTGATGATTTATATGTAGAAAGCTAATATATCGGGCTTATGTTTTGCGAAATACATAAATGGGTTTTACCTTTTTGACTCTTTTAGAGCCATATATATTGGACTTGGCTACATCTCAATGTAACACAATCATCATTTTGTTACTTATACAAAGCTAGGCTAATTGGGGATTACTTAACCTTAATAGCTTTATACAGCTTAGATAGGTAACATATCAGGTGAGGGTGATACATTCCAGGTAACATAACGAGCAAAGTTATCCAGAATGTACGAAAGCGCCTTTCTGGAAGTAGCAATAATGCGCTTCAGTGCTATCCAGAAAGACCAAAAGGGGCTTTCTGAATCATATTGGGCAATCACAGACAAAGTTAAAGGGCAGGATCTTCGATCCTGCCCCTACTAGTCAAACCTCTAACTCTTAATATATTCCTTCACGCTCTTGCTACCGCTGTATAGTCCAGAGGCAGATAGGCCTAAGGATACCCCTACGATTACACTGTCAAATGCATTATAGACCTGGTAGGTGTAGTTGTATCCTACCGCCAGAGCAATCCCCAATGCCAAGGCAAGTACAGTGCCCATCTTGTTATCAAAGTCCATAGTGAGCTTTAGTACTTCTATGGTGGCAACAATTAAAGCTATAGCGCTTATGCCGCCAATTAATGATATGTCCATATATTCCTCCTATCTTAACCTTTTCAACATTCATAGTGATAAAAATTGTACAATTTACATTATTTTGTATATAATTGATATGACGTGGAGGGGTGGCCGAACGGTAAAGGCAGCCGACTTATAATCGGTAGGTGGGGTAACTCACTCGAGGGTTCGAATCCCTCCTCCTGATTTAAACGATATACACGGGATACATTATCTCGTGTTTTTTATTTACCCAACCTAAAAGTTGAGTTGGTTAAAAGTTATCCCTTCTGAATGTACCAGATAATAAATCCGCTGGTCGTGGCCAAGGATGTTAACAGCACTCCAATAGAGAGGTTCACCATTCGCTCTATCTGCTTGACCAATTCATCAATCCGGCTGCATAGTGCAGTTATTCTTTCAGTCTTTACACCATTCTCTATTTCCAAAAGTATCAACCTCTTATCATGTTCTTTTAAAGTTTCTTGGTGCAGGGTACATACATCTTCCATTTGAACACCTCTTTTACATATCTCTTATGCCGTTCATGTACTGAACAATATTGTTCAGGTAACTGGCATATATTCTATCTCCACGCTTAACAGCAGAGTAATTTCCCAGAGTATGGTTGGGAACAGTTATTAGATGCAGTGCATTGTAAGATTCCTTGAATATCCCCGATGTAAAATCATCACCAGTTGCTACGGCAGTAAAACTATATGGGGTTTCATTTATATATGCTCTGAATTCATTTAGGCGGGTAGTAAAGGCATTCCATTCAGCTGCCTCCATACCATAGCGCCCCTCTGATACCTTGGGTGTCCACCATATAAAATCATCAGGAGGGGATGATGCTACAAAGGTCACCGTGTTGGAGTAAGCTAAACTCCATATCCAGGTGCCATTGGCTGTATCTCTAACTCGGGCATTTATCTTGTAGGTTACACCCGGGGTTAGTCCGGTAAATTGATGATTATTATTGTAGTAGGTATTACTGGCGGCAGATGAGATTAGGTTTCCAGCAGCATCATACAGATAATAGAATATCCACTCATCACCATTGGTAGTTGGGCACGAGCCAGGCTGATAGGTTGTGGAGGCAGTAGCTTTACCTTGAGGATTTACACTTACAGTAATAGCTATAGTAGGCGGTCTGACATATATATTACTGACAGGAGCCGACCAGTCACCTACCCATCCTGACGAATTGACTGCCCGTACCCATACATCTTGAGGGTCATAAGCTCCTGGTACAAATAAATGATTGCAGCTATATGGAGAGGCTGAGATATTATCTACGTCTGCATCCATATCATCATACTGCCACGATATCTGGTACCTATCTACTCCTACACCAGTCCAAGAGAAAGTGGCTCCACCTTCTACATATTCTACCAACGCAAAATTAGTAGGTGCGGCTGGCAAGGATAAGAATGTATGAGCATCCGACCAATCACTATAGGTGTAAGTGTAGGGATATTCTCCCGTCCTTATATAGGTAGCCAATTTATAGTAATAATTGGTGTTGCGGCTAGGTAGTATAACTGTAGAATTGTAGCCATCGATAAGCATCCCCGTAGAGTTCTGAGGCGTATCAGACCAGTTGCCGGTATAATCTACCTTTACACAGGTGCTTTCATTAGCAAGGTTAGCTTCACTTGTGGCTACTCTTACCACAGTACCTGTTCGGTTCGGATCTGTGTCGGGAGTAAAACTTACATATAGATTTGCTGAATGAGGATAGGTACTGCTTTGGTTGGCTTGACCTACACTTATATTAGTAGGAGCTTGCATTATTTAGTTCACCTCTTAGCCAAACTTGGCGTATTGGTCATCCACATATTTCTTGGTAGCGGGATGATAATCAGTGGTGGGGTTATATTCAGTGGTATTGGTTTTGGAAAGTACATCAGCAGCAGTAATAAAAGTGGAGGTGTGATAGTCATTGCCGTGGTTAGCCATGCCTATATCAGCTGGTAGTTGGTCAACTGGAACTTTACCGTTAGCATTTAGACCTGCATAGCCATTATCTTGACCTTTATTAGCTGCGTTCTCTGGAGTAAAGCCTAAGGCATCTATTATACTGTCACTGGTTACGTTGGCATTATTACTACTAAATAGACCTGATCCAGTAGGTTGAAAACCACCCAACTCTACCATGGTCTGCATATAATTAACCCGGTCCCACTCCACCCTGATAATGCGGGTAGTAAACTCGTCCATATTGGGGATATCAACGGTCACGGTGTCACCCAGGCTAAAAAGCTCGTCGCTGAAGCCCGGTAGCAAGGCAAGATTAGCTAAGGCAGCCCTAATGTTCACCAAAGGTTTATTAGTCGTCTGTAGGGCATTCCAGGTGTTCAGTAGAAGTGCGGCCTTATCTGATTCTCCGCCATCATAGACTCCGAAGAGATGTTTGCGTTCCCCGGTAGTCATGCGGTACTTGCCATAGAGTAAACGGGCTGCTTCATCACCTACCCAGGTTTGCCCCAGGGGTTTATCAGTTGGGTCTCCATTGGCAATTGACCATACTACATTTGCAAAGTCTTCGGTGTCATTGGGAATATCGGGGTCACTAGACCCTGCTCCGTACATAGCAGTAAAAACATTAGTCTTATTAATCTCGATGCTTATATCCACCAGATTGTAGGCATATTCAATTCTTCTACCCCGGTTGTGTCCTCTTTGGGTTAATAGATCTACCCGTCTGGTAACGGAATTGCCACTTATAATAGAAGAGAAATAATACTCTCCGGGCCAGTGGTCTTTGTCGTTAGCTATTCTCAGGGCAGCCAGGGGGTTGTTCTTGGGAATATCAGTAGCTTTGACATCAAGATTATCAAAGTTACCGGTTGTCCAACCGGTGCCATCCAAAACTACATCCAGAACACTTTCTACGGTATAGGTATTGGGCAGAATTGTAACCAGCGGCTCAGTAGCCAGGTCATAATATGCATGTTCACAGCTGACATCGTAGAACTGTCCGCTATCATTTATGCGTGGTGCTACGTTGCGGATAACATATTCCTGCCATGCATCTTCAGCTCCAGCTACTTGGTCTATCATTACTGAATATCCATCACGCAAGGCTGGAGATTCAGGTGCATTACTGGGATAGGTGAAGGTTAGTGTTCTTTCTCCTTCCAGGGCTTCAGTTTCAATGCAGCTGCTAACCAGATCCGCATTCAATGTTGCGGTTAGGACATCTTGATATACTTTTATGACCATACATTACACCTCCGATGGCACGATGAATGTCACATCATATATCAGCAGGGAACCCATAGAAGTTGGGATTACGGCTCCGGTAGGTCTGGCCATATATACTTTACTGGGATTATCCGAGAAAGATAGGGTCTTGACGGTGGTGGTGCTTAACCAAGCAGCAATAGCAGTGACATATGATTGTAGTTTCTGTTTGACCATGAATGTTACGGTTATCTTCCGGGGTTCATACGTACTGCCAAAATCATAAGCACCATTCCTGCCCGGGATGGATAAGAGCATATCCTTGGTCTCAGGCAGCAGTTCTATATCTACCCGGGTTATGCTGACGATTCCCAAGTCAACATCAGTAGAAGATTTATTATTAAATATCATATAACTCATGCAAATGCTCCTTTCGGCCTAACGTTACTGGACCGGTTCTTATAATTTACAATATCAAGCTCCCGGCGTACTTCCGGAGAACCCAAGGCACTCATGATGCCACGCTTCAGATCTGCTTGGTCAATACCGGCCGGTACATTGTTAAGATTAACTTCGTGATGGATAGTAGTGCTGCGGTTGCTGTTATTGCTACCCATAAGACTGGCTATCTGTTGAGCAAAGGGTTTCATGTATTGTCCGCTGAGAGGCACTACTGCTTCGTTTACACCTAATTGCTCGCCTATACCCACCAGAGATGGGCCGGTGAATACTCCACCCTTGGCATGCCACCCCACTGAGTTCTTCAAGGTATCCATTATGCCGGGTTGTGTAGGGGCTGTCCCTGGGGTGGTAGGGGTATCGCTGCTCCAGGGCATTTTAATACTGGGTAAACTGATGGCCGACCATTTGAAGTTGGCGATGAAAGCTTTGATGTCGTTCAAGGTATTCATAATAGCATTCTTGGCTCTAGTAAATGGACCGGTTATCTTATCAGTTATCCCGGACATACTCCTAGATAGCATAGGGCCGAGGGTGCTCCAGTTTTTATAGACGTAATATGCACCTGCAGCCAATAAAGCAATAGCCGCGACAGCTAAACCAATGGGGCTACATACAAAGGCAATCGCAGCACCTAGTACAGATAACAACCCAGTCAATATTGGTAACAATCCGGATAATGCACCCAGGCCACTCACAAACATTCCTATCCCTACGCATATCGGTCCTAAGATTACCAGTAACCCGGCTATTCCTAGAAGCATGTTCTGTACTGGAGCAGGGAGAGCCACAAAAGTAGCTACCAGTGCTTTAACAGCTGGAATCACTACATTGGTTAATAGATCTGCTATGGGTTTTAAGATGGGTTCTATCGCTGTTTGCATCTCTCTCATGGCTGCGGTTAATTGCATAGCCGGGTTATTATCTTGGATATCCTTACCAGCCTTAGCAGTAGCGTCAGCAAAGTCACCTAGTGCATCTCCGGCATTACCCATAGCCAGGATTGCTTGAGGGCCAACGTCTTCCCACTTGGTACCAAACAGTGCTACCCCAGCCAGGCTTTGTTTAACCGGGTCTTTGATACTGGCCAGAGCACTTATGGTTTGTTGAAAAGCCTTCTTAGCAGTAGGGCCGCCTTGTGCAATAGCAGCCGCCATCTGGTCAGCATTTAGTCCTACCAGTTCATATCCGTCAGCAGTGGTTTTGGAGCCATCTATAGCCCGGATGCTGAACTCTTTAACTGCATCAGCTAAAACATCAGTATTGCGGGCTCCATTGCTCATGCCAGCTATCAGTATGTTCATTGAATCTGCCGCATCAAGACCTAAAGCTTTGAACTTGGGCGAGTATTCTGTAAATGTATCCAGCAGGTCATCCGAGGAATTTGCACCCCTCTGAAAACCAGCCGTGAGTAGATCCATGGATTGCTGACCAGTGATGCCAAAGTTCTTCATCATTACCCCGGCAACCCGGGTGGTTTCAGATACATCTTGGTCAAAGGTACCACCTAAGATAAGGGCGGCTTTAGTCATCGCTTCTAAATCTTGGGGAGACATTTTACCCATGTTATTGCGAACACTGACGATAGCGGAATCTACATCAGCAATGCTTTCTCCCCAGCCGGATTTCCATACATCCTTGGCTACTTTGCCTAGTTCGTCAGCTTCTTGTTTGGTTAAACCCAGTTGGGCTTTTAACTTACCTTGAGCAGAGGTAGCATCCAGGGAGTTTTTAATAATGACTCCTGCGGCGGCTACTCCAGCAGCGGTAAGGGCTGCGCTAGCTTTCTTACCTATCTCAATCGATTTCTTACCTAGGTTATCCAGGGCTTTCTCCGCTTTATCCAGGCCCTTCTTGAAACCTTCAGAGTTCATCATGAGTTGGGCGAATAGTTCTCCTACTCTAATTGCCAATGGTTGTCACCTGCCTTTACCAGACCCGGTTCACAGCTTGGGATATTTCTGCCGGGTCTTCTATGGGTTTCTTTTGTTCATGTTGTAGAGAATGTACCAGAATTGAATCAGCACTTAACCCTTTGAGTAAGATTAGGAACTTGCGCCAGCTCATATTATCTATGGCTAACTCCAGGTCTATCTGGTATTCTCGTTGAAAGTCAGCTTCGATAGCACCCCAGTAGCTGAGTAGGTCTAGTCCTTTACGACTGGGGCTAGGGAGTTTTTTACTATGTCATCTTCAGTATCTTCTGCTCCGTACTGAGCTACCGTCCAGGTTAAGATGTCGGTTAAGATATCAACGGTAATCCCCCGGCTCATCCATTCAGCAATAACATCCTTGCCATAGATAAGATTAAGGATCAGCTCCAGCTGATCCATCTGTAATTCCTGGTTAGCATCTTCTTTAGTCATGCGAGTAATAGTAAGGGCTGCGTTAGCTGGGAAGGCAGCAGGTATCTGGTAGAGCTTGCCATATAGTTTGATGGAGATGGGCTCCTGTTGCTTTTGTTTAATCAGGGCGTCGAAGTCTTTGTATTTCCTCATGTGAAATCGCTCCTTATAGGTGTTTGTAGGGCTACCCTGAAACGGGGTACCCTTACAAGTGTTTAGGTGTAAGGGGTGCTCGAAACGCGGACCCCTATGCATTTTATGGTCAGGTATAAAAATAGGTAGGATCAGAAATGATCCTACCTTGAAGTTACTAGAGGTTTATCTATGCGGTGACAGTGTACACGCAGTCAGCAGTAAAGTGGCCTTCATCTGTGGTAACAGTTATGGTTACAACTCCTGCGGCTACAGCGACTACTTTGCCTACACCGTCTACAGTGGCCTTAGCCGGATTGCTAGAGATGAAGGTAACGTTCTTATTAGTAGCATTGACTGGTGCAACCGTGGCTAACAAAGTTTCATTCGCTCCTACTGCCAGAGTGGAAGTAGTCTTATTCAAGGTGACTCCGGTAACTACAACGTCTGACTCTGATCCGTCAGTTACTTCTCCGGATACAGTTAGCTCTGCGCCCCAAGGTAGTCCGTCGTCATTGCCTCCACCCAAATCGATAAGATTAACTGAGGCCAGGAATGTCTTATTGGTATCATCCGGGAAAACTACTTTGAATTCTCCCAGGGATGCATAGCCAATAGCATTGTTAAGTGCATCTACTGCGGCTTGACCAGGGTTTCTGGCTTTGGTAACTTCATCGATTACATAGAAGCCTTCCAGTTTGCAGGTTCTGCCTCGACTAGTTACGATGTGAGTATTCCAGCCTCCGTCAGTGAAAGTTGTGGTGTCAGCGTCGTTCTTGCTGGAACCAAAGGTTACGGTATTCAGTTCCTTAATCTCGGTCCAGACAGTAGCAACCTTAATGAAAACGTTCATGTCTCGGGCTAATACTTTGATTTCTGGCATTTATGAATTCCTCCTATTTATGTTTTGATGTTCAATCTTAAAGTTTAGACTGAACTCGAATCTCCCCTGTGAGTCTTTACCTATACTGATAGGTGCTGATTGTTGTCCCAAGCAATCCAATATATAGTTGCCATCCGGATAAAACCTGGATTGATAAAAACCATGCAGCAGGTCATAGATATCTTGAGCCTTGACCATGCCAGTAATAGGGTTGTTGGAGCCTCTAATCCATATTTGTATGTTGGGATTGTCATAGGCTAACTTACCATTTGACTGAGTGCCGCCGGCAGGGAATATGGCTATACATTGATCTGGTTTATCAGGAACAGTAGCGAGAAAGATGTTACCAGTGACGCCGGTAGGGTCAAAGATGCCGATGTTATTCTCATGCAGGTAATAGGCTATCTGTTCTATCAGGGTCAAATGTAATCACCTCAGTTCCTTGTCTATAACTTTAGCCAGTTGCTTAAGTGCATTCTGTGCTTCATCTTCTACTGCTGATTGCAGGTACTTGTTTCTGCGTCCATGTTGAAAGTGAGCCGGGGTCTCATGCCATTTAACTGCATATGGGCAGTCATAAGATATTACTGTTTGATGTTCACCCTGAGTAACATGACCAGAATCCCGTAACTCACCTTTGTCTAATGGCACCCGTTGATTGGATACTTCCAGGATGGTTTCAGCTGCTGCTAATTGACCTCTGATGCCAGCTTTCTCTACAGCTTTCAGTACTTTAGTGCCATTCCATTTCAGTCCGTCATTCATTGCAGAACCACTTCCAAATGAGAACCAGTAAAGCCTTTATTGGGGATGATGCCAATTACGGTATAAGTGTGATTATCTACGGTGAAATGGCTATTTAAGGTGATTTGGGTACCATAAGGAACCAGTGCAATAGCGGTGGCTACAGTGTCATCGCCGGAAGGGCTTTTAATCATGCGACTGCTGCTTTCTAGGTATGCCTTGGTATAGTTAGGGTTAGACGCATACACATCGCCGTAGGCTGAGGACCCCTTGTGCAGGTTTATCTCCGCAGTCTGATTTAAAAGGAAGCTGGGTATTCTCATATGATTCGCACTCCTCTATACATCAAACCACTCCGCAGTAATAACTGACGGGCTCGAGGTGCTAGTACTGGCATACTTGTGGCATAATCCATAGAGAATTTACCCATGGAGAATGATTTAACTGAGCCTATGATATCCATGCTTTCATCTATCTGCAGCCAATATTCTACCTGAGCGCAAGTAGCAGATTCAGCTATTTGGTAATGGAGATTGGTGATATGGTTGGAGGTGAAATAATCGATGGTCTCGGAGGCCCGGGCTAGTATTCTGTCAATGTCGGAGGGTAGGTCAGCTTCGGTTAGACCTAGATAGAGGAGCAGTTGTTCTTTGGTGGCATAAATCATACCGGCACCCACTCTCTATCCAGAACAGCTCTACCAGTCATAAACTTATCTCCATAATATCCAGAGAATTCAAAATACATAGGTCCCAATCCCTGAGGGATGAGGTAATCATAGGTGTATGTTCCCGTAGATTCTTGGATAATACCTTGGGTATCTGAAAGTATGAGCTGTTTCTTTTCGTTATAAATCTGAACACTTAAATTGTCGACGCTTACGTGTGCTCCATTTTGAGTAAGGAACTCACCTGTTAAAGTTACTGTGTTTCCTGCTAGGGGCATTTCATCACCTCCTGGTGGTTTTCTATAACTAAGAGTTACAATTGTTTCATTGTATTGCAGATTTACATAGGGTCCGCAGTAATGCAATTTTACAAGGGTTTCAAAGTAAGATACATCAAGGAATACTCCCGGAATGTATATGTGATTTAGGCTAAATATGGGGTTCAGGAAAGAGTTGGAGCTGTAATGAGCCTTCTTCTGAATCGTATTGGCGCAAAAGAGTGGATTTAAGTAATGGGATATTTCCCGGGTACTAATTTTACTTACATCAATGGCAGATTCAATAGGCCGGAGGTAGCTGTTAAGAATATACTGAACCCCAATTTGAGTCTGCGTATAACTAACTATAGGATTGAAATAAGTGATAACCTCGGAGTGCTGAGATTTACTTAAAGCTAGGTCGGTATTGATGCTGCGTAGATATGATTCCAGTTCATACATTTTGCTGCGTCCACTAGTGGCGGAAGAGAATATCGGCCGCATAAAGTTAGCTACAGTGAGGTGTAATTTACGGTCGATATGTACACTGCTTTCCAGAGGATTGAGATATGAAAATAGAGTTACCTGTGTGGTTCTGCTTACTGAAACATTGGAAGCAATCTGATTAAGATATGAACTTACCGAAAGGGTTTGAATCTTACTCGTAGAGTTGCTGGTGTTTATAGGATTCAGATAGGATATAATCGCCAGGTATTTCTTCCGGGTAGTTGTATTAGAACTATATACGGGGTTAATATATGAATTTACTCGATAAACAACGGGTATGATTGATTGAGTAAATCTATTGATACTAGTGGCATTATTACGGCTGAGTTGCCCATTAGAATTATAACCTGTACCCAGTAGGCTACCATCTGCTTTAAGAGCCATTGTATGATACATACCACTCACAACAAATAACCAATTGGTAGCGGTCGTGTATTCCTGGGTGAGACTGGTTATTGGGGAAGTATTATTGCCTAATCCTAGTGAGCCATAACTATTATGTCCGCATCCCCATAAACTACCATCACTCTTAACTACTAAACTTTTATCACCGTTTGCTGATATTGATAAATTATTAGTATCAGTACCTATTTGGGTAAAAACCTTGCGAAGAGTGAGGTCGCCTTGTCCTAACTGGCCGCTAGTATTGAGGCCAGTAGCCCATAAAGTGCCATCCATTTTTATGGCCAGGGTATGGAAGGCTCCACCTCGTACAACTTTCCAAGTAGTAACACTATTTATTTGGGTAAAAACATTTCTATCAGTAAGGTCATTTAAGCCTAATTCTCCATTGCGATTATAACCTGTACCCCATAAGGTTTGGTCAGTCTTTATAGCCAGGCTGTGATATGGTCCACACGCTATAGTTTTCCAATCCGTACAAATTCCTATCTGGGTAAGACTGGTTATTGGGGAAGTGTTGTTGCCTAATCCTAGTGAGCAATAACTATTTGAGCCACATCCCCACAGTGTATGATTGGACTTTATTGCAAGACTATGACTATTTCCACAGGCTATGCTAACCCAATCCGTACTAGTTCCTATTTGGGTAAAGACTGTCCGAGCAATGATATCACCTTGGCCTAGTTGGCCATAATTGTTTTTGCCACATCCCCATAAGGAACCATCACTCTTGATTGCAAGGGAATGATAATAACCGCAGGCTACAGCTATCCAATTAGTATCACTACCTATTTGGGTCAGCACTTTATAATTAGCGGTGGTGGGTAACCCTAATTCATAATTAGAATTCTGACCAGCACCCCACAAAGTGCCATCTGCCTTGACTGCCATAGTTCCGTAAAAAGTAGCACTAATCTGAGCTATGTTTGACATTTAATCTACCTCCTCACTTATGAGATGTTAGAGGTAGATGCTTACACTACCACCGGTACTGAAATACTATGTTTAATGGTCAGCTGATCCGAGGTCGAGGCCATTTCAAAAGTAGTGAAAGTCTGGACTGAGGTCAAAGGAGAGCCAGCGCTTGCAACTTTGTAAACGAGAGATGAGGCAAACTTCTGAGGCAAGACTAGACCGGCATCAGAGCCAGTGATTACGATGCTCAATTCCAGTGTTTGTGCTCCAGCGGTATGCGTCCATGAAACCCTGGGGTCAGCAGGGGATAGGCGTAATACTGCGACTCCTAAGTCATCCCTGAGTTCAATGTATTTCCAATTGGCCTGGATGTAATCTCTAACATCCTGGTATCCCGCAGCTACGATTTCACTTGCCATTTACGGATTCCTCCTTGGTTTTCTTAATAGTTTTGGCCACCTTGGGTAAAGCGACAGGTTCGGTTTTAATCTCGGTAGGTGCCTGGGCTTCTATCTTGGCTAGTCTGCGTTGCTTAGCTCGATGAATTAACATAATGTGTTCTCCTTTATGAGGAGGGGGTCGCGAAACGCGACCCCCTCTAAACTATTTCTTTGTGATAAACTTGACTGATTTATTGGGGTCAACCAGCACGGCCACGGCATGTTCGTTGGCAACAATTACAGTAACTCCTGCGATTATATCTTTGTCGGTTTCAACCACTACATCTCGCTTTATGAAGATGCCCAATGCGCCGGGCTTAACGATTAGGTTAGTGAAGAACTTATCAGCTCCACCTACACCGGAAGATTCCTCTGCGATTTTATCTGAAGGCATGACTTGGCAGCCGGCATATTCCCCGATGATACTAGCGTTAATTGGGGCTACAGTCATTTTCTCCTTAGTCATCCACATGGTATAATCCTTCCTCATAGAAGCAATATACCGAGGATTGACGATTAAAACCTTAATCTCGTCATCCTGTTTTGCAAACTCGTCCGTGGCCAGGGCTATGTTGTCATAGTTCATTACAGTGGAAGCAGCTACGCCAAAGGTGAGGGTAGTGGTCTTCAATGCGGTCAGGCAGGCGTTGTCAATTCCAGCGCCGATAGCCTCAGTGGTCTGCTTAACAGCGTTACCAATCGGGTCTCCATATCCAGAAAGTACGGCTTCATCGTTAAGTTTTACTCCCTTCCCATATTTTACAATTATGGCAGGAGTTGTGGTTGCTTTCAGCACGGTCATCGGAACATCTTCGCCTGCAGCTACAACCTCTGCATCTCCAATATATTCCCAGGTGGGGATAGAGATAGTGTCGCCCGACTGTCCTACTAGGGTATTGTCTATGATTGCTAAAGGTGCAAATTTGATTTCCTTGGGGAGATTTTCTATGATTAATTGACTGATTACCTCAGGGTCGATTAAGTCAGTGATATAAGTTTGTCCAATTGCCATTGTTGGGTTCCTTCTTTCTTAAGTTGTTAGTTGCTTATAAAGGGCCGGGTTTGAGGCCTTTAAGGCTATCCGGTCCTTATATGAAAGTGATGTGAATTGTTCCTTGGTGATGCTCTTGGGATTTCCAGCAGAGAAGTCACTACCTCCCTTGGATGGGGTCTTGCTGGCCAATTCGGGGATGTCCTGCAGGATTTTACTGACGGCTGCTTTGACAGCTTTATCATCAACGTCTCCATTGGCATCTAATAGATTGGGGTCGGTGATGTCTATCAGACGGGATAGATAGGTAAGTTTATTCTCGGTGACGCCAAGCGAAATGCTCTGAACCCTAATTTCGGCATGAAGTAGTTTTTGGTTGGCTTTCGCCTGACTGTCAGCGAGTAGTTTTTGAGCCTCTAGTTTCTCGGATTGAAATCGTTCCGTCTCAGTCATAGCGGCTTTGGCTTTCTCTTCTTCGAGGGTTTTCTCCCAGGCTTTCTTCTCCCGGGCTAAGCGTTTGGTGATAACATCATCCAATTGTGCTTGGGTAAAGGTCTTGTCAGTTACTGGGGGTTTAGCTTTTAGAGCTTGTAACTCTGCCTGCTCTTCAGGAGTAAGTGTGGGTTTAGCTTCTAGTTCGGTTAGTCTTTCGTCCATTTAAGAGATACCTCCATTTTTAAGTGCGAGTGGCACTGATTATTCCGTACAGGGGTTTTATGTCTTGCAGTACGTGTGAGACGTGGTAGGTAGGTCGTGAAACATGACGGCTCAATTTTGATGTAAAGGGTACGGGTGCCATCCTTACCCTTTGGTGGGTTAAAATGAGTGGCAATTACTTCCATTGATGGATATTAAAAAGGGAAAGTGAAGTGTTTTACCCCTGAGGGAGTAGTTCTCTAAGTGGCCTATATTGGTAAAGTTGATTTTAGACTAATTGGTAATTTCAGCTTGGATAAGCAAGGTTTCCGCTTCTATCTCGGCTTGAGACCAAGAAGGATGCAGAAGTTTCAGGCGAGTAGTGAGGGAGGCTGATTTGCTTTCAGCAAGAGACTTAACGGCGGCGATTAGAGAATCGTCGTCTTCTTGATATGCAGGGAATTCAATAGTCGGCCTTACGGGGTAGGCTTTGTTGCCTAGTTGCAGGTAGTCGACCTGCTGTAGGATATAGAAAATATCTTCGAGATTGCTGCGCCAGTAGCCAATTTTCTTCTCTCGGGTGGCTAAGGTCGTGCGCTCACGGATATTCAATGCTGTTCCTGATTCACTTCTACCTTCGATTTTTAAACCATAGGTGGATGGGCTATATCCGGAATGAGTTACGATTCTGTCCAAAAGTTCCAGTGCAGTTTGCTGATGTTCAGAAGCCCGGATAGCAGCTTGGAACATTTCTGGTTTAAAGGCAGCAGCCGCTTCTGGGTCCATATCCAATGGGCTATACACGGATTGATTGATGTCAAAGTAGTTACCGTTAGTCGTGGGCAGGAGCCAATCCTGCGGTACGATGATTCTGCTACGAGATAGGCCTAAATCATTCATCCATGAGGAATATACTTCATCCAAAGCATCCATTAGACCTTCGATTCCTGCATAATCAGAAACTCCTAAGTTAGATCCACGAAAGAGCCGATTAGGTCGGATATTTGGAATATATCTACAAGCCAATGTAGTCAGGCCGGTTTCAATAACTTCTGGAAGGTCTTGTGTCTGAGGTAGGAAAGTAAGAGCCACAGGGCTACCTAGCTTGGTCTCTGAACCCCTGTAAAGCGAGTTGGTGATAAGCCCCGAGTCGTGTCGTTCTAATAATCGGTAAACAACGCTTCCATCTACTATGACTTCCTTATGAAAAGTGACGGAAGTGAGCATCCCATGTTTGAAGTCCATAATTGATTGATCCGGCTGTCCGATGTTTAATATCGGGTTAGGTGAAATAGTTGAATCCCAGTTTATCTTCAAGAAAACGCCGCCTAGAGCAGAGCAATACTCGGCTGCTTCGCTTAAGGTGCTATTCATATCTCCGGAGGCAATTAGTTGGAGTAATCTGTCTTGAGAGGCGGGATTACTAGAAATTGTAGGGATGATGGGCTTTCCAAAGAGTAGACTAGCAGAGGTAGAAGCTAGATTTGTGGCAACGGGAATGTGCAGTCGGGTGGAAACTTCTTCTCGTGCATGTTGGGACCAGAAGGTTCCTTTTTTGGTTGGACTATATACCTTGGTGGCATAGTAATCGGCTAACTGAATAGGGTTTCCTGAATACCAACTGCTGTGTTCACGATATTTGTCATAGATTTCAGCCCATTCATCAGGTGGCCAAGAGGGTTGATTTCTGTTTATGTTGAAGACGTTCAAGATTCCTCTCCCTTCGTTTAATACATTTAGGATCAGTAGATTGACTGCGAAAGTTATAACCGTGGCACTCTTTGCAGCTTCCATATGTTCCTTCTCGTCCTTCGTGGCTATTCCAAAAGTAAATACTATTGCTAGGTAGCCAGCGTTTACAGCGAACACATTGTTTGAGCCCATCATGTACAATTGCTGTTCGGACATTGGTTGAGTTCCGGCAATCCTTACAGCGAGAATAAAGACCATATATGCCTCGGTTATCTTTGTGGAAATATTCGATTGTGGCGGGTAAGTATCTACCACATTTACTGCAATGTTTACGTAGCGTTGTTTGTAAAGGGTCAGTTATCATTAATATTCATCCTTTCATTTAAACAAGTGTTTGCTGGCACCGGTTGCGACATATCTTATAGCATCCATAACATGGTCATTTTGCTTACTTGGTCGGTCTGTGCCGGTTAGTTGCGCTTTACTATCCCAGGAATAGGTGGAGAATTCTTTTAAAGTATGAGTGCAACTACTATGAACCCTGAGCTTGTCCATCGATATTAAGCTGCTTACTTTGGAAATCCCGGGGAGGACAGAGTTGCCAGCTTTGGCTATTTTCCTAATTCCGTCATGGTGAAGTTGGGTGATGAATCCTTTTGCAGAAGGGTCGATGAATATCCGCTCAGGTTCGATGTTTAGGTCTGTCTGCCATCTGATAAAGTCTTGAGAGTATTGGGAGGGCGACCGGGTAGTGGATTCTTTTCCGCTGTGATAATATTCATTGATGATGTAGAAGCGTCCATCTATTCCCAGTCCGGTTAGAATGAAAACAGTTGGATTGCTATGTCCATAATCAACGCCAATCCAGTAGTTGACCATCTTGGGCAGTTCGCTGACGATCATGCTTGCATGATCGAAGCCGGGATAGACCAGTCCGTCGGCCATGCTCCATAATCCCAAAATATACCTTTCAAAGAAGACACCCGAGAACATTGACTTAAGTCTGCTCTTGGCTTCCTGAGAAAGACTGAGGTTATCATCCAAGTCGAAGTGAAGAACCAGAGCATTCAATTCATGGGCTCTGTCTATAAAGTCAGTTTTCATGTGATGCAATGGGCTTTCAGGATTAAGGGTCAAGAAGTATTTGGAATTCTCAACGCTGCATCTAGCCAAGCTCTGGTCAATGAAATTTCTAGGCAGCAAGGTTGCTTCATCTAAAAAACATCCGGCAGCTGTCAGGCCCTGTAGTACATCCTGACTGGCTTGGGTTGGCGCTCCAAAAAGATAGTAGGTATTGCTTCCTATAAGAAAAACGTTAGTGGAGATTTGATAATTGAAGGGGATTCCTTTTGCTTTGAGGATTTCTTTCATGGGCTGGACTATGTTGCGTCGGAGGGCTCCAATTGATTTTCCTGCGATTATAAAGTTCTGATTCCGGTGAGCATATAAGCTCCACATGAGAAAGCTGTCGAGAGCGGCGATGGTCTTTCCTGATCTGACTGCACCTTCGCAAATGAGCATTACTTTATTATAGTGAGGACTGTTGGGTAACCACCAACTTAAAGCTTGTCGTTGCCGTTGAGAGAAGGGCATATACTGGAAAGCTGTGCTACTCATTTGTCTCTGACTCAAAGGTACTGGATAGTTGACCTTCCAGAGCTTTGATGAATGATTTAATAGCATTATCGGGATTAGTAGGAGTCTCATCAGGATGGTCACGCCACTTAGATTTCTGTCTATTCTTCAGCCAAAAGATGCAACTAGTCGGGTCAGGTAATATTTCTTTATCAAGGGTTTTAGTTTTAACGATACGACCTAATGCATCTTTAACAGTTTCTATTTCAGATACTCTAAATCCTAAGGCTCTTTTCAGTAAGCTATCTTCGACCAAATGGTCTGTGTAGTACTTATTTCTCTTTAGGGCCTCTAATACTTCGGGGTGTTGCTTCTTCCAGTTATTAAGAGTTGCTACCGATATGTGTAGCTCTCCACACATTTGTTGATCTGTAAGGCCAGAGCGACACATCCACGTTATTAGTTGAGGAGTGGTTTTAGCATCGTACTTGATTCTTTTGTCCATGAGGGGTGCTCCTTTATGCTAGGGGTGGGAAAATGAAATGTCTGACTATTTCCCAGAGGATAATTACAGTTATTAATGTAGTACATGACATCTAGCGCCACCTACCTCATTCATTAATACTTCCCTGGGTACGCATAGTCCGATAGAGTAATATTGTCCAAGATTACCGGGGAGTTTGGTTTTCTTGGGGGTATAGCGGTGCTGATTATCGCTGATCCATTGTTGAAGGGCTAGGGTGGGGAGAACATATAACTTCCCGGGGCCGGGATAATAATAAAATACGTAATCGCTTTGGGTCTTCACTATGCAACCGGCAGTACCATAATAATCGTTGGATATGGTTTCCAAAAAGAAGTTACCGGTCTTATATAGGCTGTCGGTTTTTATTTCTATGGCTATTTCTTGTCCATCTTCCAGGTCAATGAAAAGGTCGATGTCCATATCTTGGTAGAATTTATTGTCAGATACATCCTCTATGTTTGCTATTCCGGGCAGGGTTTGAAGCCAATCATTAACATCAGCTTCTCCTTGAAGGCCATATTGCTTACAGGTCTCGAAGCTTGTCATTAAAATCATCCTCGTTGAGAGGAGGTTCATGGCCTTTTAAACCAGCCATGACAGGGGATTGAGTTACACAATAATAGGAAAGGAGATCGGGGGTTGTCCAGACCCCCGATCCAAGGAGTGATGTATTTAGCTACTGGGTGGCGACCAATAGTTAAAACCTAAGCGGCTGATTGGGCTTCATATATTATTATGGATGGGTAGCCATTACCGGGAATATTGAAATGGGACTTAATATCTTTGTTGGTGCGAATCCTAACAAGTCCATAACTATCAAGCATCTCCTGCAAGCTTTTCTTAAGTTGGGTTTGAGCCTGGGTGAGGGAGATTTTACATTCTTGGCAAAGGATATTTACTATTTCTCCCTCTGTGGCGTAACCCTGTTTCTTTAAGAGATTAGAGACTATTTGGTGAATCTCTATAGTTCGGTCATTGGACGTTTTGGTATTGTGATAACCTTTACGGTATGGATAGCATTCAGTTGCGATGTCTTCACCAAAGCTTCTGGCTAACAACTCTCGGGAAAAGCCTCTCTGCGTCATGTGAGATTCCCTGTACAATAAGGTCCGTTCAAGGCTATCCATAAGTGTTCTATCGCTATAACTTGGAATAGAGAAGAAGTTTATGATACTTTGGTTATCCTTCTTCTCCAGGCGAGCTCTAGCTAGATATTTCTCAGGAACCGCATTTTCCGGTAGTTTACATAGGAGTCTTAAAAAGACTAGTGTGGCTACTCGGTCGCAAACACGATGGTTGCTATCTACGCTTAAACCTAATTGTTTGGTTAGGTGCCTGAGGCTATTAAAGAATATAACTTCGTTTTCGTTGGTTGAGTAAGTTTCGTCCCTACAACCATCAATGGCAGTATCATGTAAAATACATAGCATAGGGATATAAGCCTTGATTAGCTTATATATCTCAGGGTAGGAATCGTCTAATTCAGTTGAACGGAGGATTCGCTTGTTTTCTAAGAGCAATTCACGCTGCTGTTGTTGCCACGGGGTATCTTGGATACTTAGACCATATATTTCTTTAAGAAACTTAATAGCCTGTGGTCGATTGAGACCTGTCAGGCGTTCAGTGCATCTAATGATATTCCCCCGAAAGTCACAGCTACTGGCGAAGCACTTGTAGAATAGTTGCCCACTATCCAGAGTGGTTATCCCAGCTGAAGGGTGTTCATCATCGTGAAAGATGCAATTAAAAGTCTTACCGTAAACACCCAGGTATTCAGCTAGGTCAATTTCAGTTGTAAGATACTTATAGAAATCATCTTGGCAAGGAAATACTATGGGTTCTGCTGCTAGAATTGCCCTTAACCCAGCAATATCCTTGACCCGAATGAGCTCCACCATTTCGGTTGCATTAACCAAAGGGGGTTTTGGTGGACGCGATAATATAATATACTTTTTTATCGCGTCCACGGAAACCCAGAGGCCCCACTGGATGAGCGTTTCAGTGATTTCAGCTACAGTGTAATTAACATCATTGAACTTCACTATACTTACATCAAAGGGGTTGTCTTTATCTTTCATCCATTGCGTAAATGGCAGTCTTAATAATCTTGATGGATTTGATACCTTTGGGTCAGCCTGAAAGTGATGTATGATATTATCTTCCGCTAGTTGCCATTCTGCCCTAGTGCAATCTCCTGAGAGGCACCAGTAGACATGAAGGCCGTTTCTAGTTTCAATTATCAAAGTAGGTTGAACCGGAAATGATTCTAACTTCATCATCATAGCGCCCTTGTAGACTTTGGTGATATCTAGAGGATAATAATTATCCTGCTCGTCGCGGCCACAATCCAGGTCTATGAATAATGCATTGAACCTTGAGATTGAATCGTCATTTACTCCACCAGAATTAACTATGAAGTAAATATCCTTACTCTGATTGGCTATAGCAATCTCATCTTCAGGAATAATAGTCATATATGCCCCGTCATAAGATTTGATTATGCTAGGCTGCTCTCCGTGAATGTAGTTTAGGAATTCTGAAATATCAGTAATCATTAATCTTCGCTCCTTCAAAATGCGTATAGAAAACTAAGCCTGAGGTTAACAGGCTCTTGTGATGACCGTGGTTGAACGTTTGCTACTTAACTGGAGTTAGGCCATCAGGAAACTTCCATAGGCCCCTAGCGGTGAGGTATTCATTGATTCGATTGATGAGCTCTGGTGAGTTGCCGAAGAGAAAACTATTCTTGTCGGAGCCCGGTAGGGGCGGCAATAGTTTGTAAAGTTTAAAGCCGGTCTGCATCAAAAAGCCCGCTAGTGGCTGCGAGGTGCATACAAACTTATCGAACTGAGGTCGGTATTCCATTGAAATCAACTCCTTGTGATTTATATATGTATGTAAGATCCCCTGCTTAAGCAGGGGATCGGTAAGTCTTTATGCGGCGGCATATCGTTCATTAATATATCTAATACAAGCTAAGTCTAAATGCTGAGGCTCAATTCTCGCCGTCCAGTCCAAGTAACAAATATGCAAGCCTTGGTTATAAATAGTCTTAATATCCCTGCAAGATTCATCACTCTCGGGGAAGATAATCTTTAAAAATTCTTGGACCCTGTTTCTGAATCCAAGCAAAGTGATGGGTTCAACATTGACAAACCAAGCTCGGAAATAGGTGCAATTTCCTTCCTTCATTCGGTCCTCTTCGTCGCCTATATGTTGTACCACGTATGGGTGAACTCCAACTTCATCGCATCTTGCAGCAAATTCCTTGAATGTTAAGGTGCCCTGGAATTCAACGACAAATATCTGCTGCTGGCTCCAAGATGTAAGAGTCCGCTTCCCATTTGTAAAGGTGGAAGGATTAAACCTCCATTCATCCGGGTCTCCCATGCCGCTCACTAAATCAAATAAGCTCATTTTAGTTGGACATGAGGCAACACTTTTCTCCATCTTGAGGTAGGATGACTTGCTATAAAGAATATTGCCATCTTTATCATATCTTGGGGTTAAGTAAGCTATTGACAAATTAACTTCCAAATTAGGTGCCTTGCCAAGTTTCCTTTTCTCGTTGCGGTAGTAGTCGTAAAAAGGGTTGTCTCTTTCTTGGTCGTTCCATGCACATTCGCGCGCTAGTTGGTAGTTGTAAACCATTTCCATCATTAAAATCCTTCTTTCTAAATTAATTTACTATGTAGATCCGAGAAGACCTTCAAAAAGACCCTCCAAAATAAACCTCTTACTATAAGATAGACCTGGATTTTGGCCCGATTGTGAAATTTGATGACATTAAGCTATAAAATACATAAAGTTGATGTAGATTCAGAAATGCAAAAAAGCCAGGTCATCCAAAACGGAAACCTGGCAGATGTGTTACATCCACTATATATAATTATACCACGAAGTATTACATTTTGTCAAGCATAATATAACTGAATGTAATGCTAAATTCCATCCTGAAATGGGTTGCATGTGTGCCAGGTTATTATTATCCTTAACGTTAAGGAGTTGATTTAATGTCTAAAATACTTAGCCTCACATTGCCCGATGAAATGTATGAACGACTACAATCCGCAGCCGAAAAACAAGGGGAATCCATCGAGGAGCTTGTTAGATTAGCCTGCTTAACTTATCTAACCCGTTCAACAAACCCAGTTTATGAGATGATTGAGGAGCTTAGAGGCAAGCTTAGAGAAGAGAAGCTCGAGTAATCCACCACTTAAATATCTTTGCGTCTGGTTTGCGGCTGCCTAAGATGAGGTTATACATACCAAATTCATTAATGAGCAACATTTCTTGCGCTCCACCAAGGGTATCAATTGAACTGATACCCTTCTCGTCAAAATCGAGCCGATTAACTTTATTTCCAACTATTGTCAAGCCAAACAAGTTATACTATGTAGAAGAAAACTTGTATTAGAAAGAGATATTTTAAAACACGAACGGAGGCAAACAATGATTCCGGATAACCATGCTCTATTGCTATTTAAGTTTGGTGAATATAGATGGATAAAAAGGCTAAAGGACGGAGAACTCAGTTTCGGATGTCCTGGGGGATATATAGATATAGCCAGAACCAGCAAGAATGATGAACAAGGCGATTTAGATGAAGCCATCTTCGCAAGACTTAAAAAAGGCAATCCAAAGATACAGGAGGTTGCCGATACTCTTAAAGATGATTTAGAAGTAATTGATGATGGAGCATATGTAAAGCTAAGAAGAAAATCCTCCTATTTAGTGCCGGTATTCTGCTTTTATAGAATAAAGACGAGTGACATTACTAAGAATGTTACTGCAGCTGGAAAACAAAAGGTGACATATAATTTTGATGAAAGAATATTTAGTAGCTTTGCTCATTCAAAAGAAGTAATTAACGTATTACAACATGATTTTGTTCCTTCAATTCTGACAATTCAACCAGGTCCATTTGTTTGTGTTCTTTCAGAAGCATTATTTAAGAAGAATATAAAATACTCAATGCATGATGTTGATTATTCCAAATTCGCGGAAGAAGAGTTTTTTATAAATCCTACAGATAAAAGAGACGAGTTGTTCTGTAAATATCCCAGATATAAATACCAATTTGAAACAAGAATATGCTTACATGACATTTATCTCAAAGATACTAATGATAGATACAATTTGTTGGTCAGAAGATTATCCGATGAAGATGCGCCATTAATTGAGAAGGTGGGGATAAGTATTGATATGAATGTAGATATTGTAGAAAAGTAAATCTCAGATAAGGTGCTAATTCAGATTTTATGGGACATCTTGTCATGTGTATGATATCATGCTATCGGCAGATTGGACTCTTGCTAAAAAGCTGGAGTGGATATAATCCACTCCAGCAAACCTCACATCTTAACCTTCATCGGAATAACTTCGTCACCCGAGTCGAACGCTTTACGAATTGCTTGACTGGAGAGGATTGGGTATGCTGCTTAACAACATCTGAATTAGCCAGCTTCACATATAGTTTAGTCATTTGTAGATCAGCGTGTCCCATGAGAATCTGTAGAGCGAAGGGGTCACCACCATTTCTGATAAACATAATGGCAAAACAATGCCGCAAGTCATATGGGCGTACCTTCTCTATGCCAGCTTTCTCACAATACAGTGCTAGTCTTCGATTCCAGGAGTTTCTATTCAAAGGATTTCCATCTAACCCCATAAATACATAATCCTCAAACTGAGTAAGTCTGACTGAGATTAGCTTCTCTAGGGTTTGTAGAACAGGAGCTGATAAGGGTAACTCCCTCGCTACTCTGGTTTTACTTATGGCTGCAGAGATAGTTACTCTCTTATGAACAAAGTCAATATCTGGAATTCTTAACCCGAAAGCTTCACTCGGTCGGATGCCACAATCCAAGGTCAAAAGCATCAAAGAATAGTCCCTCAGACCAGTTAAAGTACCTAGGCCGGGTGCCTTAATCAGCTTGGAAATTGTATCAGCATCATGGTGTTTAACCTTAGGTGTATCCTTCTTAATCTTAAGTCCTATTCGCTTTAATGGATTTTGAGACAGATATTCCTGCTCTATGCACCAGGCAAAGAAGCAATTCAAATTCTTATACGGAATATTATAACTAGTTGGGGATTGGTCCTTGAAGCGTTGGAAGAAAAGGAGCAGAGCATCCTGGAGTGGAGCCACTGCCAGCTCGTCGGAGGTCGTGTACTGCATGAACTTATTGAAGGTGTGCTGATAGTCCATTAAGCTACGTGGAGCCAGGCCTTGGGCCTGCTTGTACCCTAGGAAACGATTCACCACTTCTGGTAGGTTTTTCTGCATGGTGGGGCTAATCTTGAGTCTTCTAACTGCGGTCATAAAAAAATACCCTCCCTTAACTTTTTTAGCTAAGCAGGGTAGGCCGGATACTGAGCCTGTAGTTCAGGGGATAGAGCAATGGCCCTAACATTCTAAGAATCCCAACTTACAGGATTATGGTACGCCCGAGAGGAATCGAACCTCCGCACCCGGCTCCGGAGGCCGGTGCTCTATCCACTGAGCTACGGGCGCATACCGCTTTATGATTATAGCAGAATATGTATTGCAGGTCAAAGGATTACTCGGCGTTAGCTGCAGGTTTTTTGCGTAATAAAGCGAGAAGGCATAAAAGAAGAGCCCCAAGGCTGATGCTTGCTGCTGCCAAGTAAACAGTTTGGCTGGCCTCAATATAGGCTAATGAGTAAATGAGAGTTGTTTGCTTTTTATGCAGTAACCAAGTGAAAATACCCACTGAAGATGCAATCCCCAGGGAATAGGAAAGATTGCGGTTGGTTGAAATAAATCCGCCTCCATAACCAGCTTTATCTCTGGGTATGGCTCCTAGGATCGAACTGGTATTAGGGGAACCGAACATGCCCATGCCTATACCCAGCAAAAAAAGGCCTCCACACATTTTTATAATAGGCATATTGGTGTTCAGACTTGCTAACACCAGGAAGGAAGCCGTAAGAAATAAAAAAGACAGGCAAATAATCCGTTCAGAGCCCACTTTATCTGAAAGATAACCCGAGAGTGGAGCAACCAGTGCCATGCTGACAGGAGTAATGGTCATTAATAAACCTGAATGAGCCGGTGAAATCTGAAGTATGGTTTCCATATAGAAGGGCAGGAGAAAAAAAACAGAGGTTTGGGTAAAATAGACTGCTACGGCCATAAAGTTACCGTATATAAAAGTTTTAACTTTAAAAAGATCAAAATCCAGCAAAGGATAAACCGCTTTTTTCTCCCATACGTAGAAGAGAATCATGAGTGTAACTGATGCTAGGAGTAGTCCTATATTTATACCTTGGCCGTTTGAAAGAGAGATTATCAGGGTGGTAACCGCCAAGGCCATCAGAACAATTCCGCGGATGTCATAGTTGTTAATTTTATGATTTAGATCCTGGCTGGGTAGGTATTTATAGCCCAAATAGAACCCTAACAAGCCAATGGGAACATTTATCATGAAAATCACCGGCCACTGGAATTTTGCCAGGAGTATTCCTCCTAAACTCGGCCCCATCATATTACCCATAGCCACTACTGTACCAGTTAATCCCAGAGCTTTTCCTCGTTCACCAGAAGGAAATATATTGGATATAATGCCGATGCCGGTAGCCATCATCATACTGGCTCCCAGCCCCTGAAATATGCGGGCGGCAATCAGAATAAGCAATGACCTGGATAGGCTGCAACCCAAAGAGCCTAGTGTAAAAACAAGAAAACCATATGTATAAACTTTGTTGCTGCCTACCTTATCTCCCAGCCTGCCAAAGAATATTAATGAGGATGTAATGACCAACAGATAGGCGGTTACCACCCACTGAACTTCTTCCATATTAACCTGGATATCATGGGCTATACTGGGATTGGCAATGTTCAATATGCTGCCATCCAGAGTGGAAATAAAAATACCAATGGAGACAATACAGAATGCCTGCCACTTTAAATCCATTTTCAAAAAGGTTATCCTCCCCCGACTAGACCTATAAGTGTTTATATACTCTACATTATAATTTAAAGTGCCTGTTTAAATCAGTATTTAATTATATTTATATGCAGGCAAATTATAAGGCTATCGAGGAATAAACAAGGGAGAATACGCCTGGTTTATTCCTTGATAGCCCCTATATCCATCCTGTTGTAATCATCCAGGATGACTTAAAATTAAAAAGTATATGGGAATTATAATTTTATGAACTAGCCAGGACGTGGGTAATTACGTCACTTAGGAATCGGACTCCATTTTCGGCCAAATCCAGGGATATCGTTTCCGTCCCGACTTCAAATAAAAGGGCGGTAGGATAGAGATCCTGGTTATAAGATCCTTTCCCCATAAATATTCCCCGGACGAGTCCTGGATATAAATTATCAGCCTCAGCTTTAATCTTCTTAGCATATTGTAAATTAGTCTTCATATTGGGGTTGGAACGCCCCATAACGATCATAACCCTTGAGGTATCGACCCCATTGATGGATGTAATGTAGGCACTTGCAGGGGCAGAGTCCCGGTGAATATCGAAGGCGGCGTCAGGCCCTTCTGTTAATAACTGAGTAACTGTCTTACGGGAACGGTGATAGGCATTTATATCATGTGGATCATGGGCATTAGTACTATGGGTTACACTAACTCCAGATTTTTGCAGGGAATCGGTTAGAATATTACCTACTTGATATATATCACCAGCGCCTGGTTGGCTCGCCTTAGCAGAAGTGGGGACATACGATTCATCAGTATGAGTGTGGTAGATAACCACATGTGTACCAGGGGCAGCCTGTGCCGGAATACTCTTTTTATAATAGGGAAGATTCATAGCGCTGACACCCGAGCTATTATTGGTGGAGTCTTCTTTCTTGGTCACAATATCGGCAACTGCATTCTTACCGTCTACTTTTAATACAATATATTGGACATTATGTTCATCAATGTACTGGTCATCGACCTGTACGGGCAAGCCTGTCTCTAGTATGGTGACCCCCAAGGTATCCTTTACCACATAATAAGAATTGGTCTGTTCGCCTGCATCAGAACGCAGAATATAAGGTTTGGAGAGGGAAGGTGCCTTTATTATATTGAAAATATAGGCGCCCACCATAATTGTAATGAGGATTGAAAAAAACAACCAGATATATCGCCGGTTGATAGTATCCATAAAAAAAATCCGCCTTTCCTTATTATCATTAAATATTCTGCGAAAAAGGCGGATTAATTATACTTGAAAAACAAGTTTTAAATTTTAAATCTACAGGTTGGTATCCCAGCTTTCCAGGTATTTAAGCTGTTCAGATGTCAATTCATCAATTTCGATACCGTCAGCCTGCAATTTCATATAAGCTACTTTTCTATCGATTTCTTCAGGGACATTATAGACATGGTTTTCTAATTTATCACGGTTCTGTATTACATACAACAGCGACAGCGCTTGTAGTGAAAAACTCAAATCCATTACTTCGGCAGGGTGTCCATCCCCAGCCGCCAGGTTGACCAAACGTCCCTCGGCCAGCAAATATAATCTGCGTCCATCCTCCATTACAAATTCTTCGATATTATTCTTAAGAGTCCGGGTACTAACGGCTAGGGCGTTTAAATCTGGTTTGGATATTTCAACATCAAAATGACCGGCATTCGCCATGATCGCGTTATCACCCATAACTTGCATGTGTTCTTTCCTGATTACGTTGATGTTGCCAGTTACAGTAATAAAAACTTCTCCGTATTTAGCAGCTTCTTTCATGGACATTACCCGGAAACCGTCCATTATAGCTTCGTTTGCTTTAATGGGGTCGATCTCAGTAATAATGACTTTGGCTCCCATACCTTTAGCGCGCAGGGATACCCCTTTACCGCACCAGCCATATCCAACTACTACCACATTCTTGCCGGCAACTACCAGGTTGGTAGTCCGGTTTATGCCATCCCATACGGATTGCCCGGTTCCATAACGATTATCAAAGAGATACTTCATATAGGCATCATTGACTGCTATCATTGGGAATAATAGGGCGTTATCATTATCCATAGAACGGAGTCTTACGATTCCGGTGGTCGTTTCTTCACAACCGCCAATGATTTTTACTGCTTGCTCTTTTCTATTCTTTAAGAGCGAAGTCACCATATCCGCGCCATCGTCTATAATAGCATCAGGGAGGAAGTCCAGAGCTTTTTCCAAGAAATCATGATATTGCTCAGCACTTTCCCCGTGAATGGCGAATACGGTAATTCCAGAGTCAACCAGGGCAGCCACTACATCATCCTGGGTGGAAAGGGGGTTGCTGGCACAGGCTATTACTTCTGCACCGGCTGCCTTCAAAGTTTGCAATAGATAGCCGGTTTTGGCTTCCAGGTGCAGGCAGCAAACGATAGTTTTTCCTTTCAGAGGTTGATTTTTTTCGAATTCTTCTTTTAACAGGTTTAAAACTGGCATGTGGTTTTTAACCCATTCCAGTTTATTATGTCCCGATGGAGCGAGGGCAAGGTCTTTTATAATAGAGACACGTGAACTGGTAGTGCCGACAGGCTGGTTCATTACAATTCCTCCCAATATAATCTGCTATTCTCAATAAGGGGTTATAAAAAATAATTTTTGTTAATCCCTAAATATTATAAACTAAGAAGCAAAGGTGGTAAAGGTGACTATTCGGTTGTTTTGCTTATTCGTATGGCATACAATATAAGGGTCATGCAATAATATAGGCCAGAGACTTAGGCCATTGGCAATGTCGGGGAGGGTATGGATTGAGATTTTGGGCAAGTATTTTGTTAATACTGGTTATAGACCAGCTTAGCAAGTTTTGGGTTGTTAGCAGTATGGTACTGGGTGAAAGCAGACCGATAATTGAAGGCATTTTGGATTTAACGTATGTTCGTAACCGGGGGGCGGCTTTCAGTATTTTGCAGGGCCAATACTGGTTCTTCATAATCATGGCCTTGGCAGTAGTTCTAGTCCTGACTATTTATAACTTAAAGTATTCTCCCGTGCCATGGCTGCAATATGCGACGGGACTCATCGTGGCCGGTTCACTTGGCAACGTGATAGACCGCTGGTTTTATGGATCGGTGCGAGATTTTTTGAGTATTGGCTGGTGGCCGGTTTTCAATGTAGCCGATATGGCTATTGTATCCGGCGGGACTTTGGTGATGCTGTACATATTTTTAAATGATACTACCCAAGAACTGAAGTCGTGAAAGCTATAATCCCTTTCGTCATCCTCATTACCTGCTCTGGCTAACCTGCATATCTTTCCCATCAGTCGCAAACAAAATAGTACCATCCTGGTCAGATCTATAAATATTAATCCCGGCATTAGTTAGCCTGGTTAAAGTCTGGGCATGGGGATGTTCATACTGGTTGTCCTTACCCGCCATTATAACAGCATATTGAGGTGCTGCTGCCTTAAGAAATCTGCTGCTGCTGGAACTATAGCTGCCATGATGACCTACTTTTAGCACCGTGGATTTTATGTTTACTCCTGAGCTTAGCATCTGAGCTTCTGATTCAGTTCCGGCATCTCCAGTAAGTAAAAATGACTGGGAACCATAATCCAGCCTTATAACACCGCTGTAATTGTTCAATTCTTCATAAGAATCCTTAACCGGGGCTACAAAGCGACAGTTAACTCCATCCAGCGGCAAAACAACTCCTGCTTTGGCTGTGGATATTTTTAATCCCTTATTCTTTACAGCGTTTAATACATCCCGAAAACTATCGGTATTATTGGTTGCTTTCGGCATGTAAATATATTTTATCGGAAAGTATTTGATTACCGTATCCAAACCACCAATATGGTCGGAATGGGGATGGGTTCCCAACACTATATCCAGGTCTTTGACCCCCTGAGAGATCAGGTAGTTTACAACCACATCACCATAATCATTTTCTCCCGCGTCCACCAGCATATTTTGCCCGTCAGGGGTTTGAATAAGTATCGCATCACCCTGGCCAACATCGATGAAGTGAACTTTTAGCAGCTTGGTTGGGTATGTTGGTGGCGTTTGAATAGGGTTAGGCTGTCCAGATGCTTGGGTATGGGTAGAATTAACCTGCTGGCTCGGGTTGGGAGAGGCGCAGCCGCCTACCAGCAAGCACAGGATCAAGGTGGTGATAATTGGCAGCGAGATGAATTTGTTTTTCAATATCTTAGGTCCTTTCATATTGTACTTAAGAGTATTTACTGCCATTGCTGCCTGATTCCTAAACCAATACGCGTATATCTGCCGGAATTACCCTAAAATATACATCGGCACTGCCAGGCGTTTCTCCATCCATTTCAAGAAAGAGTTGATCATTGGATTGTATTAATATTTCACGGCCACGGCAAATACTTACCTTGGAGTGGCCGACATGATTCCCTTTATAAACTAGCGGCAGGGAGCAGATTAACTCCTTTTTATTAAAGTCCTTCAAGATTACCACGTCAAGGAGACCATCAGCAATCTCTGCATTAGGAGCAATCATCATTCCTCCGCCAAAATACTTACCATTCGCCACTGCGACCATACTTGAAGACCCTTCATAAACCTCGAGACCATCTACAGTCACTTTGATATCACGATTTTTGTATCTAATGAGGGCACTCACTGTTCCTGCCAGGAATGACATAAATACTCCGAGCGATTTACTGTTTTTGTTCACTCGCATGATAGTCTCGCTTCCTAAACCAATGTCGGCAATATTGATGAAATACCTGCTTTCTTCCTTACCATTCCAACCTTTAAACGATGCTTCAACAACATCACAGGAAATGATGGAAGAAGCTTTCCATATGCCTCTGATGGCTTCAATGCCTTTGCGAAATCCAATAACCCTGGATAGATCACTGCCTGTACCCATGGGTATTGCGGTTAACAGTGTGGTTTCGTTAATTTTTTGCTTGTTTATGTAGAATCCATTAAGCACTTCATTAATAGTACCATCCCCACCCACTGCTGCGATGCAGTCAAAGCCGTCTAATATGGCGCTTTGAGTTAATTTAACGGCATCTAAAGGTTCGCTGGTGTATTGAACTTCATATTCTAACCCCTTGTTGTGCAGTCCACGTTCAATATCTACCCAAGCCCTTTTTGTCTTGCCATTTCCAGAGGCAGGATTGACAATAAACATTACTTTATTCATTTCCATAATTCTCCTCAGCAAAAATGATGGTTCAATGCTGGCCATTATAATAATTATTATTAATAAAATGATTATAACTTTTATATACAAGGTGTATATCTTTTCACTTATAACAAGCATGTTATAATAAAAGGAAATATATTGTGAAAGAGGATTTATATTCTATTATGCAAAAAATACTCCAACAATCGAAATGGGCTGCTAAAAGGCTTCTTTTTATAGTTTTCTACCTGTTAATGCTTTTGTCTGGAGGCATAATCATGTTTGTTTTTGCCCCTTTGACCACTTATTTGTTTTTCAGCGATTTACGTTTTTGGAAATACACTCGTTACTTTTTCCGTGGCATGATGACCTTCTATCGCCAATTAGCTTTGATAATTACGAATAAGCGCTACCGAGCAATGTTTTCTATCCCTTTAATCGCTCCTCCCATGAAACAACCTGACAAAGTCATGATTGAGCTAGCAGCAACCTGGGATTCAGAGGATGATGAGTGTCGTGGCTGTTCGCTTTGTTGTCTGAAGATGGAGTGCGCGTTATTTGACCAGAAAAGCGGAATCTGTATGGGCTATGATTCATTTTACTGGCGCTACTTTAATTGTGGCAGATATCCCGCTACTCAAAACCAGATCGATTATTATGAATGCCCCAAGTGGATCATTAAGCCAGTCGAAGACAGGGAACCGGGTGTTGCAACCTTTTATCGTTGATGAAAAATAGTCAAGCATTGTTCGGGAAAAGGCTATAATCATAGAATCCAGGATTATATAGTTAATAACAGGTTCCAGAAGCCAAGCAGGGAAATATAATCGCCAATAATGAAATGAGATAGGCTTATGCCAACTATGTTTTTATGTCTCGAAAACAGATAACCCCACAGAAAGCCGCTTACAACCGTTAATAAGGCCAAGCCCAGGGAGTAAAAAATATGAAATGAGCCAAATACACAGGAAGATATAACAATGGCCGTGAAGGATCGAAATCTACTGTCACTCATGCTTCTTTCCAGCGAACTTTGAAGAACACCACGACTGATAAATTCCTGAATGGGAGCAATTAAAACATAGGTGTAATAAGATACTCCCCACAGGCTCCAGTCAATAATGGGTGCCCCCTGGAATACAACCCAATGCTTTACAGCCCATATTTTTACCAGGGTCAGAATGGCAACTACAAATATGGTTGCCAAACCGGATTCCAGCAGAGACTTTTTCATATTATTCAGGGTAATTCCAAAAAAACTTAGGGGCAGATTGGTCTTCCAGATTACTAGGATGGAAATCACCAGAAATAGTCCGGAAAAACCTGCTGTAATAAGGGTGGGCATCATCGAATTTCCCTGTGACTTCTGTAGGATTGCTAAAAAAAACGAGTAGGCACATAGCGCCAGTAAGAGGGAGTTGAAAACAAAGCTGGACTCGGTCTGAATGTTCTGCAACTGAGCATTTCTAATAGCCACCGCGGCCTGGCTGGCTATAGAGCTTATCAGTTGCTGCAGCTCCTCGGGGAAGGCAATGACCTTCCCTTCATCATCCAGTTTGTTTATTAACTGGATCACCCCTACGATAGAGCCATCCTGATACCTAATCGGAACGGAAAGAAGAGAAATGGTACGATAACCCGATTCAGTATCGTAGTTCCTATTATGACTGTAACTAAGTGTTTCCGAGATATGGTAGCAGTCGGGAATGTTGATTATTTCACCGGTTAAGGCGGTATGACCGACTATCGAACTCCGACTCAATTCTACCGGAACAGCATTAAACTCTTTGCGTGTACCCGAGTCTTCCAGTGAAAGCGTTCTGGATGCCTGAAAAACCAGTTGTGCCGGTTCATCTTGCCGAATGAACAGAGAACAGGCATCACAGCTCGCAAAGTCTATAATCTCGTCAACAATCAGATCGAAAAGCCTATCCAGCCTATTTTCTGAGCTCAGAGCAGTTCCTATTTTAGTCAATGAGAAGGTAATATTTTTGTATTCCAATCCTGATCCCACTTCCTTCCTTAGTAGCTGCTGCTAGAACTAATAGCTTCTAATTATTTCGCCACTGGCCCAGAGAATCCTTTCGAATAGAGCAGAATGTTTTATATTGCATAGTTATGAGTTGCGTTCTTAGTATACTATGGCAGCGAAGCAACTTTTTCAGTTGCTCATTCTCAGGGTCATTTTGCATATGGGCACTTGGAGCACATCATAGCCGATCACAGTTAGTTCCCGTTTATTCTGAAATACCTCATTCGCGACATCGAGGGGAATGTCTTGCCTGTAAACCCGCGCCGGCTGTATCTTAATACCGGCCAGCTCTGCTATGATAGATTCTTTTGAAACCCAGTTCCCCATATTCTGTGGGGTTGTACTTAACCACTGGGTTACTTGGGGCAGTAAATCAACCATATCGAGGACCGGCGTTGGCTGGGGATAGATAATACCCACGACGTCAGATGTATAGTCGGTGCTGGGATTGGTTCGGTATAAACGAAGTGAGTTTATGCCGGGGGAGTTTTTAATCAAAGCAAAATCCTTCTCTTGTAACTTGGAAATATCATAAACTCCCAGATCCGTGATTTTTTGTTCCGGAGGTCCCCATAATAACTTTTGCTTATCACTTGAAATTGCTCCTATCATATCCAGGTAAGCTATTGTTTCGCCCATACCGTCCAAATCGGCATGTTCTGCTCCTGGATATAAACTGAAAGCCCCCTCATTCTCGATATAGGTTTCCTCGAATTTACTTCTTACAATATCCTCCATGAGTCTCCTGGCACTATCTTTATTATCATTAGAAGCGCTGCTCCACAAATATCTGGTTAACAGCCTGGTTCCCCGATTCATTACCAGGGTCCATTTGTGCACTGATGCCAAATCTTGAGGCATTGGTTCAGCTAGCTTTTGCAGCGTTGATTTGAATATTTCATCTTTATACCGCAAAGGGAATTCTGAATGTAGGTTATAACCTTGGTTATCTACAAAAAGCTTCAAGATTTTTTCGGTAGCCTCTAAGTCGCCAGAATCCAGCAACTCTGTGCTGCCCCTTAATTTAGGACCCCAATAGCCAGTCTTGCTGTCCTGGTTATCGTAGAACCAGTTGAGCATAGCTTCCTTCCATTCAGGAGAAAAAGTGTATAAATCAAGGCGTTCTATATCACCGGGAATTGCTTCGGCTAATTCAGCCACCTCAATATATGGAGTTCTGAATTTGGCACCTATCCAGCCGACTGTAGATAGATTATCCAAAAATGCTGTAAGTTTTTCCGGTGTGTTGATCTGGTCTAAGAACTTCAAAGGATACTTAAGTTGAAAAGGCTCGTTAGCCTCATAAGACAGGACATTAATATAGGATGCTACGTTCAAAGTACAACCAATATAGGTGAAAAGAGGATAAGAGTCATCTATGAAAGCTCCTGTTTTAGGATTTTGCAGGTTTAAATAAAATTCCAGTTTTTCTTTTTTATTATTGAAATTAGGTACCTTGATCAAGCCGTCTCTAGTTTTTAATTGATCATGTATTCTGTTTAACGAAGTAAGTGCGGTGATATATTGACCTTTGTCCAGATAGTAGATACACCCGAGCATCTTAAATTCAAATTCAGCCATATAGTAACCTTCAGATTTTAACTCTTCATTCAGTTTAAACATTTGCGGTACTGACCTTATAGTGTTATAGACATAAATACCTGAGCCAATAAAGAATACCAGCACTATGGTCGATACTATGGTGATTAACTGCTTTTTTGCTATCTTCATATAAAAAACAACCCCCCTCACCTTTATACTAAAGATGGGGGAGGTTATGCGCATCCTACTATAGATATAGTTTTCTCTATCCTAAGTCATGATTTTCTGGGCAAGGATCGCCAGTTGGGTTCTATCTCTTACCCCAAGTTTGGAAAGCAGATTACTCACATGGTTTTTCACGGTCCCCTCGACAATAAATAATGAAGATGCTATCTCCGCATTGGATAAACCCATGCCAATCAGCCTTAATACTTCTTTTTCCCGATTGGTAAGCTGATCAATACTGCTGCCGGACATATCGTATGAGACCATTTCCGCTCCTTGGTTCGAAATCCTTTCCAAAACCTTGAGGGTTACATCGGGATGCAGATAAGCACCCCCGGCATGAACTTCCCTGATGCACTTGCATAAATCGTCAGGCTGCATGTCTTTTAGCAAAAAGCCTTTGGCTCCGCTATGTATACTATCAAAAATTAGTCTCTCTTCATTAAAAGTGGTTAAAACAAGGACTTTAGTATTGGGGAAAAGCCTGCTTAATTCTTTAGTTGCTGCAATACCATTGATTACCGGCATCCGCGCATCCATTAGCACGATATCTGGCTTATTGTTCTCGCAAAGGTCTAAAGCCTCTTGCCCATTGTGACCAATGCCTACCACTTCAAAATCCTCTTCCAGTTGAAGGATGGTCTTTAATCCTTCGCATATAATCACTTGGTCATCTACAATCATAATCTTAATTTTGTTCATAACTCTTTACCTCGTCTATCTATACATCCTGCAATTCTAAAACCAATGCCGGCTTCGGACTCAAACTTGATTGTACCTCCAATATCAGTGATTCTCTCTATCATACCCTTTAAGCCGTTTCCTTCTTTTATCTGATTTGTGCCAGAACCGTTGTCCTCATATGAAAATAAACACAAGTTCCTGTCACCGCCAATAGATATTTGTGCCAGATCGGCATTGGCATGCCTTAAGGTGTTGGTAAGAGCCTCTTGGAAAACCCGATAGATATTGAACTGTTCCTTTACGGAAAGCCCCGGATTATCATTGGTAAAGTCAAGGACAATTTTTAACCCGCTTAAATCCTGAACCCCCTGAATCATTTCCTTTAAACGGACAATTAATTCAAACTCGGGATCTGATTGCTTTATTTCCGAAACCAGTTCCCTCACCGAATAAATGGCTTTTCGGGAAACCTGCAGGGCTTTATCCAGGTAAGTATTCCCGGCTTCAACATCGCGACTCATCAGCCTTTTCCCCGCTTCCAGGGTTAAAATCAAACCAGTAAGGTCATGACCAAGACTATCATGGATTTCTCCGGCAATTCGCTGCCGCTCTGCTTCGGATGCCAGACTCTCACTCCAGGCGATACTTTCCTGCAACTGAAGGTTAAGATATCTTAGTTCTTCGCTTAGTTTTTCATAGGCTAGCCTTTGTTCTCGCTGCATTCTTTCACTTATAACCAGCATGATAATAAAACCTATGAGAAGGATTTGGGCAAATTCGGGTGGCAGCACCAGTCCGCTATCCCTGATATCATATAGTGCAACCGATCCGGCATTGGCAGCCAAGGTCATTATTGTATAGGCAATCCAATAAGGTTTTGGTAATACAGCTATTCCTTCGATCAAACAAACCAAAAACAGTTTATCAAAACTGCCATTATGAGCAAATAGAGAGAAAAGGAAGGCTAGGATTAGATCCAAATGTAGAGTGAACATGTTTACTTTGGGTCGATCATACTGGTAGAAACCTCTCCATAGACTACTGGCTATCAGAGCAAGCGCCAGTAATACCAGCGGGAAACTTGAAGGGGTTTCCCGAAAGATCCTTATAAAAACCAGGGCATACAGAACGACTTTAACCCCAGATAGCATCTTAAACATAAATCCACCATCAAGCATCTCTATACTCCTCTAATTACACCAGCTATGCTTCCTATCTGCCGGGATTTTGTTTGGCTATGGCCTTGTCGTGCACAGATGATAATGATAACAATGCTATAACTGACCCGATTAATGCCATTAGCATATCCCACTGGGTATCCCATATATCGCCCTGAGTTCCCAAAAAGGCTTCAGCGGCAGTTCCGGTTAAAACTGAAACCAAGAACTCTATTAATTCATAAGATGCACTAATTGCGAGACAAATGCAGACTATGATGAAGCTAAGCAGCTTTCCTTTTCTTAAAGGAGATAAACGCAACAGTATTTCCCTGGAAATTATAGCTGGAATAAACCCCTGGGCCAGGTGACCTAGCCGGTCATAATGGTTACGACTCAAGTCAAAGGTATCTCTAATCCAGTTGAAAAGGGGAACCTGAGCATAAGTATAGTGACCACCCACCATAAGAATCATCATATGGATGGCAATCAAAAAATACACCAGATTACTGAAGCGGAACCTTCTATAGGTAAGCAATAAAACAAATATTCCAATAATAGCCGGAAATACTTCTAAAAGCCATGTGAACTGGTCATGCGGATGAATTCCCGACCAGAGCAGCACCAGCAGGACGATAAACAGTAAAGCTAAGTGAAAATAGCGGTTCATATTCTCCTCCTAATACCAACTATACAACTATACAACTATACAACTATACAACTATACAACTATACAACTATACAACTATACAACTATACATATCCCGACTTATTGTTTCACTATTAAAAATGCTCCAATAATCAGGAATATTATTCCACCCAGTCTGGGGAGTGTAATGCTTTCGTGTAGGAAGAATATTGAGACAGCCACCCCGAAAATTGCAGCCAGGCTTAATTGAAGGGGATAAACTAGATTAAATGCTTCTTTGGATAGTATATAAAACCATACAAAAGTAGCGATGATATAAATAAATATACCTAACAAAATATTTGGTGAAAGTAGTATTTTTATTATATTATCAGTAGAAATGCTCCCGAACTTCGAAAGCTCAGTTTTCCATAGTATTTGTCCTGCAATCAGCAGGATCACTTGAAAACCAATCAGCAAGTAAAACATATTTACCACCTACATAATTCTTAAAGTTCTTTTTCAAGTTCTCTTACTCGTTTCTCCAGCAGCCCTAACGACTGTGTCAACTTATTATTCTTTTCGTTTAAACCAGATATAATCGAGGTAAGGGACATTAATATCAGCAGAATAAAAAATATAATCGCCGCAAAAAGTGCGTTTGAAGGCGTAGAAATGCCGACCAGCACCGAAAACTTTTTGAGTATAATAGGGAAAACTACTATAACAGCCATAATTGCGCCTGAAAATAGCCACATAAGGGCATATTTCAAGTTCAGAACTTTACTTTTTAAAAGATAAAATATTGCTGCGAAATAGAATAGAATTCCAATCAGAAAAAATATTTGCAGCGAAAACGACACCATTATTGATACCTCCGCCTTAAGGTAGGCCGGTATATGATAATTGCAAGTGATACCTTTATCATATAATAAATAGACTTCCATGCGCTGATTGAGCTGGTGCCCCCTGTTCTTTCATGCATCACAACAGGTACTTCCATGATTTTAGCCCCATACATAGCACCAGAAATAATTGCCTCTGGCTCCGGATAATCCTGTGCATATTCGGCGGCATATATCTCAATGAACTTACGGTTTACCCCACGGTATCCGCTGGTGACGTCCTTAACCCTTACACCACAACAAAGCTCTATTAAGCTGCTTAGAAGGTTTATTCCCAAGCGTCTGAAATAAGAAGATTGAAATCCCTCTCCGTTCACAAATCGTGAACCTATGACAATGTCTGCCTTACCATCTATTATAGGGGAAACCACATCTTTTATGTAGGCTGGGTCATGCTGACCATCGCCGTCGTGTTGTATTGCAATAGAATAGCCTTTTTCCAGGGCATACTGATATCCTGCCTGCACTCCTCCGCCAATACCCAGATTAACCGGCAAATCTATGTAGTTGAGGCCATTATTACGGCAAACCTCACGGGTCTTATCCTTGGAACAATCGTTGATAATAATATAATCTGCCTCTGGGGCTTCTTTCCGCAAATTATCAATTACCCTTTTTATATTAAGTTCCTCATTGCATGCCGGAATAATAACTAGAATTTTAGAATGTTGAGTAATAACTGCATTCATCTTAACGATCCATCCTTTTTTGTATTGAATGATATGGATATTTTTCAGAGAACATCATACATATCAATATCATAATCGGTATCACCGGATAATTATATCTTTCGATCGAAGTCAGTAGAATGTGAATCGCCATAATTCCGCATACAGGCAGAATCATGAAAAACAATCGGTTAACTTTCTTTCTTTCCTTTTTTGTTAGAATTAAATACAGACACTTGAAGCAGATATAAATAAAATAAAAAGCCAGGATTCTATACAGCCAGAAGGATAAATCGCCCCATGCAAGAATTGACCTGGGAACACTTCCTGATTGTATCATTGTAGGCTGCGAAGTTATGTAAATGTTAAGATCCCGGTTAAAATAATCACCATTGCCGAAAATATTTCTAGTCTTAATTGCAAGCAGATTTGCAAGTTGGGTGGAATTATAGGATTTAATACGATCAATTCCCATTTGAAGGAATATGGTCTGAACCTGTTCAATGGGATACTCAGCTATTACGCTATCTTGAATTGCGCTTGACACTGGATCCCATTGACCATATGTATTGATATTTACTCCTTCAAATAATGACCAACCATAGCTAGGTTTTGAGATTGTTGGCAAAATCCTACTTGTATAAAGACCCAATCCCCATAAGGTTATCATATATGCAACTATCAATGTGCTAAGAATAACTAACTTATGTTTTAAAGTGTAGCTGTTGTCTGAGGTGGTTTTATTATTATGATAGAACAGAAATACTAGTGCAATTGAGAATATAAAGATAACCGTAACAGGTCTTACTGCCTGTGAAAGGCCTAATACGATGCCCGACAAAAACATACTGATAAAAAGCATAATACCGCGGGTTTGTAATCCGTATATAAATAGTGCCAATCCGCTAAATAAAAAGAAAATATACATAGGTTCGGATGACATTGAGACAGAGTAACTAATATTATTAGGCCACAGGGCATAAATAGCCGCAGCCATAAATGCAGTGTTTTGTGACATAAACCGTAGAGCAATGAAATAAATAGCAACTACTGCACCAGAATAAAAAAATACGTTCATATAAAGGGCAACCGAAGGCGAGACACCAAATAGTTTGAAACCAAGCGCGAAAATTCCGCAAATAATCGGAACATTGGCAGCAGCTGCAGCAAAATATTGCTGCCAGGCCGGCGCCACATTGAAATTCTCAAGGATAGATAAGCTATTAACATAATAAGTTACGTAATCGCTGGTTTGATCAATAGATACATTATGTAACAAATAATATCTGGGAACCACAGTAAATAAGACTAGGGTTATTAATGCCATGGTTAAAGATATATTGGTTTTGATTTTCTTAAAAGCGTACAAAACTATGAAGATTAAAATTATGATTATAATATTCCCTGGAAAATACACAATTTCACTTTTGCTGGCAAGAAGGGCTGGCAGTTTAAAGAGCGTAGCAATATGCCATTGAACCAGCTGTGCACATAGCATATAAATTCCTGCCCACAGAAATGCAATCACCATAAAAAATGTACTGGCTTTATTTAGATTCTTAATCATATAATTAACTTCAACCTTTTACATATCGTAATCCCAAATCGGTTCCCAATTACAAATCTTCTACCATTATAATATATACTAAGACAATTATTGTCCATGTTGTGGAAGCCAAACCGCACCATAGGGCCTGGACAATTTTGAGAAGGACTACTTGTTGAAGGAGTTGCAAATAATGAAAAGAGGTAAAAGGATTATGCTTTGGATTTTAGCAGGTATTGCCTTATTAATTTCAGGGATAGTTATATGGTTTATTCTTCCGTATTCGCCTACCAAATCAGAATTCACAAAATTAACAGCATATCAAACAAAAAAAATGACAACCCAAAATGGGATTATTAACACAGAGGATATTTCAGGATTGCCCTTGCCAGTACAAAGATATTTTCAATATTGCGGATACCTTGGTACGCCTAAAATGTTGAACATGAAAGTCAGTTACAATGATGTTGATTTTGTATTATCACCAGATAAACCAAAGCTGAAAATTAAATACATCCAATACAACTTTGTTGATGAACCAGAAAGGATTGCCTTAATTGATACCAGAATGTATGGTATCCCTTTTGAAGGTATTGATGCATACCAAAATGGTGCAGGTTCAATGAAAGGTGTTATTGCCAAAAATTTTACGTTGTTTAACCAAAAGGGCGAAGCGATGGATAAAGCAAGTCTCGTTACCTGCCTGGCTGAAAGTTTATTATTACCTAACCTTGCTTTACAAGACTATATTAGTTGGGAAGAAATTGATGATACTCATGCCAAGGCGACTATAACATATTACGGAATATCAGCAAGTGGAATTTTCACCTTTGATGATAACGGTACGATGAAAAGTTTCACCACAGACGATAGAGAAAATATTGATACAAATGGCAACAGGCAAAAGGTAAAGTGGTCAGCAATTTGTGGAGATTATAAAGAAGTTAACGGGATAAAGTATCCAACCACTCTACAAGCTGTATGGCACTTTGAAACAGGCGACCTTGTGTATTTTGATGGTAAAGATGTAGTCATAGAATATAATGTTGAAAAGTAAATGTGGCAAGAATGCCCACTGCGTGTCTGCAATTTCACATAAGGAGTAATGAATTTGAAAGAATATACGAGAGAATATCCTTTATTCTCATTATGTGGACTTAATTGTGGCCTTTGTCCACGTTATCAAACTAATGGCATTCTGTCCGAATCCAAAAAATGAGACATCATATGAAAATAGTTTCCATCTGTTTGAATTCATGGGCTATTTCCAATTGAATTTGAGCACTTAATTCTCTTGTCAGGGAAAACAACTATTAACCCGTTACCGCTTAGAGGTTTAGAAGATAAAACATCAACGTGGAAATATTTCATAAAGTAGATCCTTTCCAGCCCATTATTTAAGATTCAAGTTTTTGGTTACCATACCACAAGGCTTTTAATGCAATTGACAACCCTGCAAAATTTGGATGTTCCACAACATCATCCTCCATTCCGGATGCAACCAGTGCGTATACGCCATCACGCCAGGCCAAGCATTCGAGAGTTTTTTCCTGCGGATCGATAAGCCAATAATGTTGAACCTGTGCCTCCTGGTAAACCCGCATTTTTTGCAGCCGATCTTTTCGACCGTTAGAAGGAGACAGCACTTCAACTACCAGTGCAGGCGGCCCATCAATACGAGTATCTGTCAAAATATTCTGTTCGCCAGATATATAAAATAAGTCTGGCTGGACTACGTTGAAGTCGAGCAGTGTGACATCCAAGGGGGCATCAAAAATCTCTCCTTCCGGATCAACCATCCAAAAATAATCTTCCAGAATTCTTTGCAGCCTGCGGGAGACCCGCTGGTGTATATAATTGGGCGATGGTTCTTTAATCAGCATGCCATCAAGAATCTCAAAACGATAGCCTGGTTCGTCTGGAATTTCAAGATAGTCCTGGTAAGTGAGCTTCTTAGCAGGTTTAATTTCATACTGGGCTGCATTTTCCTTAACGGTAGTACTGCTAAGTGATTTGATTACATCATCCAACTTGTAACGGTATTGCCTGGTGCCCAGTTCAACGCAGGGTATTTTGTTCTCTCTGGTAAATCTCCAGATCGTTTCCACAGAAAGATCCAGAGCCTCAGCCAGCGCCTGGGCAGTTATTAATTCCTTATTTGCGGCCATAATATCACCTCTATATTGATTATAATAAAACCAAAAACTATAATCAACAAATATCAATAAAAGTAGTCAGTAATCAACTAAATTTACTCTTTGCAGTGATGAAAATGATATTATTCCTATCCCTGGAACCACACGCATAAGCCATCTGCTCGACAATATCCAGGCAACTGAAATAGAGCTTACCAGCCAAGACATAGAAGAAATCGAGGCTGCTTTTCCGAGTGGTGCGGTAAAAGGGGAGCGTTATCCGGAAGCGGGAATGGCGGGTCTTGACGGGTAAATAGACTATGTGTTGAGAAAAGATAGCAAAGACCGGGAGTTTTCCTCCCAGTCTTTTGTTGATTACTCACGACCCATACTGGTCAGGTTACATTGACCTCTGCATGTACTTACCGGAGCATTACCAAACAGAATGTTAATAAATGTCTAAGACGTACTGCAATTATTCATTTAATGTTGGATTGTTTAGGGACCCTGCTTTCACATGGCACACCTACCTGACATTTCCCACATCCATATCTAGGCTTATATTTTTCTGCAGTTTTGTCTAAAAATGCAGAGCATATTGGATGATTTTTGCCCATTTCTATGGATATTGCATTGACTGGGCATTTTATTACACATGAACCACACATTGAACAATATTCAGTAATGTCTTCGTACTTTCTTTGGTCAGGTGACAAATATAATTCGGTGAGAATACTGCCAAATCTTCCAGCTATACCTTTTGAGGTTATAAGGCCTTTAGAAAGCCCGAATGTTCCGAGCCCACACACAAAGGCCACATGTCTTTCTGACCAGGTACTTGTAAATGATACTTCAGAATGGGATGAATCATTATTACCTTCAGTTTTGGCCCAGAACCTTGCATCTAAAGACGGCACTACACTGTTATATCCTGCATTGATCAATTCCTTCTGCAAATGCATACACAACTTGTTCAAAAAAGCTTGACCTTCAATGCGTCCATGCAGCCATTCTTCAGAAGGCCATGACCTATTCCTGCGATTTCCCTTCTTTACTGCTTTGCTAAACGGTAAAAAGAAGGAGATAACAGTTTTCGACCCAGGCAGCCAATCTTGGGGAAGCATAAAGTGCTTTCCGATTATAGAAGGTTCTTTAAATGATGTGAAATACTCATCATCTGGAGAACCAAATGCAAAAATTGGTCTTTCATAAATCTTCATTCCCGCAACATTTTCAGAAATGGCATTTAGTTTTTTAATATAGTTATCTTCGGAGTTTTCAACGAAGTAAGCTGCCGTTTTAATAATATCTTGCTTGTTCATTTCATTCCCCCCATCTGAACTCATTTCCTATGTCATCCAACAACATCTCTAATCAGCATCTTATGGTAAACACAACCCAATTTACAAGCTGTGATGCTATCCATATATTAACAGGAAACATATTTTTCTGTAAAGTATTGGAGCCAATACTGTCCCCATGACATTTATATCCATGGTATTTTTTCGCCGTCATGGTGAAAAATATCGGTGAGGTGAAGAATAATGAAATGCAATGTTGGAAGAACCGAACAGAAGATAAGGATTGGGATTGGAATAGTAATTATTGCAATAGGTTGGTATTTGGGCAGCTGGTGGGGGATAATCGGTCTAATACCAATCATCACAGGCTCCATCCGCTATTGCCCAGCAAGCGACATTTTGGGGGTTTCAACCTGTAAAGTTGAAGATCATTAACAAGGAGTGCTGATCTTTAACTTTTATATCCTAGGGCAACGATATGCAACAACAAGAAATTGACCCGTTCCACATGAAAATGATATAGGGCATCTCTGATTATCCGGTTCTTCATAGATATATTACCGATGGTGATAGGGTCAAAGATTAGACCCTCAGATACTTAAAATCATGGTAGGATTAAAGTGGTGATTAATGAAGGCGGGGGAGGATAGCCCTATATGTATAAAAAGAAGATCAAAATTGTAATAATGCTTATCTTTATAGCCGGTCTGATATATGGAGGGTATGAATATCGGGTATTTACCGCGGCACCTACAACAAGGCTTGCTGCCGGGAATTACTATCCGGAAATGCCTCCTGACGCGCAGCATCACTATTTGCAATTGCCTGTTGATCATAACGATCCCTCCCAAGGAACATTCACGGATTTTTACATTTTAAGTCCCAATTTCAAGCCAGGTGATCCTGTGGTTTTCTGGCTGTGTGACCTTCAGCAGGAAATGGTGGGGCTCATTAGTACCTCTGCCCATTTTGATTACTTTGAAAATAGTCTGGGTGGACTTTCGTACGTTCTGATTGGCAACCGTGGCACAAGCCCTACATTGTTTCCCGAAATCTATAATAATGACGGCTCAGTGAATTATAATCTGGCCACGAAATTGTACGGTTCAGACCAACAGATAGACGATATCGAAGCGGTCCGGCAGGATATGCAAAGCCAAGGCCTCTTGCCCCCGGACGGTAAAATAATGCTTTATGGCGGCTCAGGTGGAGGGTTTCTAGTACAGCAATTTCTCAATAAGTACGGTTCCCATGTTATTCGCGCCCTCATTGAATCCAGCGGAGCTCCGGATCTTGCGCAGCAAAATCACAGCACTTTTGCCACGAACTTTTATGAATCAAATCCAGAAGCAGCAACTACCCTATTTACCTTGTATCCAAAAGGGCCTCCGTCCTCTTTGGCTTATACCCTCTTTAAACTGGGCCTGCAAGGTGACAAAGATGCCCAAACAAAGATAGTTGAAGGCCAAACCAGTAACACTGCCTTTCAAAATAAATATTTCTATTTTAAAAATTGGATAAAACTACCTAACAACTTTCCCTTGGTGAACTTCATAATTGGGATTCCATCCGAAGTGGAAGTTAAAGTGCGTATCTATGAGCTGCTGGGAGCAGATCTGCAGAACTATCATCCGACTTCTCCCCAGGAAGTTGTGTTGATGTATGAATGGACCAGGGTGGTTCTGGCAGATTTTCTGCAGGCTAATACGGAAGGCCTTATCGCAACACCGCATTTTGATATTAATCGCTCCAGTTATAGCGGAGAAATCATGGTTTGGTCAGGCACAGGTGACCAGGACTTTAGCAGCCAAATGGGCCAGTGGATTAGCGACTCATATCCACATGCGCAGCAGGCAGTTTTCAGTGATGCCCATGAACGCAAGAAATACCCCGATTATTACCGTGATTTTCGCAAAGCATTTTTTATCAATGGCTTATACTCACCGGAAACTCAAAATTGTTTTGATGATGCCCGGCAGTTGAAAGGGAAATAAGCTTTAAATAATCATTGACGCATATGGCTATCACCTTTATCAAAATCATCCCTTTGTTGATAGTAACAAAAGGATCGGATTAGTCGTTATGGATACCTTCTTAAGGGTCAATGGATGGGAAATAACAGCGGAAGACAGAGCGATCTATTCTTTAATGCTAGCCTTGGCGAATGGCCAGATTGACAAGAGTCAGTTGGCTCAATGGCTGTGAGAAAACTGCAGATACTTAAGTCAATAACCCAGGGTTCGAAATTATTGCTATAAAATCTCTACAAATCCGTGGTTGCCATCCACACGTATTTTCTGCCCGTCCACAATTTTGCTAGTGGCGTTATCCACTCCTACAACTGCGGGGATGCCATATTCTCTGGCGACTACGGCTCCGTGGGTCATTAGACCACCGACTTCTGTCACCAGACCGGCCGCTAGCGGGAATAACATTGTCCAAGCCGGGTCCGTATATCGTGCCACAAGGATATCTCCCTTCTCCATCTTAGCATCTTCCAGCTTTAGGATGACCCGGGCTCGGCCTTCCACCGTTCCAGATGACACCGGACTCCCGGCCAGCGCGCCTGGCGGCACATTAGCCCCTGGCTTGATTAAAATGAGTTCACCCTCGCTGTTAAAGGCACGGGGAGGGGTTAGTTTCTCATCACGTTGAAATTTTTCTTTTCGGGATGTAATAATATTCCGATCTACCCTTTGAGTTTGGATCATTTCTTTGATCTCTTGCAGAGAAAACCAATAAACATCCTCACGATGCTCTAAGATACCATTTGCGACCAGGTTATCGGCCTCCTCTAAAATTGCATGTTTAATAAGGTCTAGATTCTGTGCAATTAAGTATTTCGGATGTTCCCTGAGCCCAATTAATGAGCGGTGAACCTTTATCAGACGTTTCATCCGTTTGACCCTGAATAATCCTCCCGGTGTGTTCCGGAGACGGGCTAAAAGCCTTTCAGCTGCCTGCTCAGCCTCCACTTTGCCTGCCATAAAATCAAGGCGGTGCTGGCCTGGTTTGACACTTTCAATGTGACCTAAAATGGCGGGGACCAACTGGGTTGGAACCTCACGCCAACGCGGTCTGGTTACATCGATTTCACCCGTTCCCCGCATACCATATCGTTCTAGGAAACTTAATAATACCGGTAAAACATTTTCTCCGCCGGATACTGCTCTCAGTCCTTCAATGAACGCTGTATTCTTGGCATGCTTCAGGTATTCGATTACTGCCGGATATTTCCGCACCACATCGGCTGCATCACCTAACGCTAAACCCATTTCTGTCGTCACATTACCCGGTGGGGATTTACTGATGTTTGCCAACTCGGCTGCGTCTCCCAGCCATTTTATAGATAAACTCTCAATAAGTTTGTAAGTAAGGATGGCAGGCCCAAATAATGGTGCCACCTTCGACAATACGGTGGGCATGAAAGTGGACAGTATTTCCTGACTATGCAGTATTCTATCTGTGCCAACTGAGCCCATCATCCTCTTCTTGCTGGCCTGAAACTGATCAGCTATATAGTTGTTCATTTCCTCAATAGCCTGGTCATTATCACGGTACAAAATATTTCTAAGAACTGCAAAAGCGGTAGGTAAGAACTTGTTAACCAGCGATAGGTTTAGTTTCTTACCCGGCTCGATACTGGCCAGATAATCCTCCCTGCCCACAAAGCTCTGCACAGTTCGGGCCATCATTTCATCGATATTTAGTAATATTTCAGGTATCCGTTTCCTCAATTGCGGATACTCCAGCACTTTAGTCAAATCCAAATACAATCTTCCGCCGGCTTCCAGCAGAAGATCGCTTTCTGCCAGTGGCGAAGCTTTGCCGATAGGAATTAGAGTCCTAAGTACTGATATTCCCAGAGGCTTCATGGCTTCAGTCATCATCTGCACATGACCAAAGGATATAAAAAGATGCAGCTTATCATCATTTACGGCAGGAATGGGATAGAGGGTAGTAATCGGCCGGCTTTGCACAATAAATATTTGATCGTCAACCAGACACCACTCAATATCCTGCGGACTTTTAAAGTGCTCTTCGATGCTTCGTCCGATTCCGGCCAGCCTAATCGCCTGTTCGTCCGACAAAGCCGGGGTTGTCTGTCTATCTCCGGTAATCTCAACTTTTTCTGTGCCACCCTCAGGCCGGGCGTAGATAGCAATATCTTTCCTGGCGATTTGTTTTTCATATAGCTTATCTGCTCTTACCTGGTATAAATCCGCTGAAACAATACCTGATACCAGCGCTTCTCCTATGCCATAGCTGGCATCAATGGATACGATCTTCCGATTACCGGTCACCGGATCGGCTGTAAACATGATTCCTGATACTTCGGGAAAAACCATGTGCTGCACCACTACCGATAAAAACACCGAACGGTGGTCAAATCCGTTCTGAGCGCGGTAGACAATGGCCCGATCGGTGAATAGAGAAGCCCAGCATTCCTGCACTCTTTGGAGTATTTGATCTGAGCCTTTCACATTCAAATAGGTATCCTGCTGTCCGGCAAAAGAAGCCGTCGGCAGATCCTCGGCGGTGGCACTGGAACGGACTGCATAGGCCCACTCTTCCCCTGAATTTTTCCAGCTGTCAATGATTGCTGTTTTAATGTCTTCCGGCATGGTAATAGATTCTAAGTGGTGCCGTATAATTTTACCCAGCTTACTGATTTCATTTAAATGATCAGGCTTTAACCGGTCAAGCTGCGTAAGCAGTTCTTCCATTTCGCTGCTGGCTTTAAGAAAAGTACGGTAGGCTTCTGTTGTAATACAAAATCCTGAAGGAACTGGGAAACCGGCTTTGGCCAGTTCTCCTAAGTTAGCACCTTTACCGCCGACAAAAGGCAAATGCGTTTTATTAATTTCATCAAAATAGAGCACATATTTATTGATATTAAGCCACCTCCTGAGCACTATTATTTGCTATTTCAGTGGATTTTAACAATGACGAGTCCATCTGACATGATATCCCATCACATAGGATGTCTTAAGAGATCTCAGAATTGGACAAAATCCCAGAGGACTTCTAATCATAGTTGGAATAGTCCATTTCAGATAGCTTATAGCCGGTTTGAACAATAATGGTCTTTACCGTAGACTATAACAGTACTACCTACTAAACTGCTTCATCAGACGATCGAAGCGATTGACCGTTCTTTGACAACAACAGTTTAGAGAGGAGTTTATAAATGTTAGGTAAAAAGATTATTGTTTCAGTTTTCATACTATCATTATTCTTTACGGGTTTGTTATTATCTAGAAGTGATGCTGCTATGGCAGCCTCCAACCTTTCCATGGGTTCCAGCGGAGCTGAGGTAGTACAATTACAGGAAAGCTTGAATACCAAAGGGTACTGGTGTGGAGCAGCCGATGGAATCTTTGGTCTCCAAACCTACCAAGGTGTAACCAGGTTTCAAAAAGATGCATCTCTGGTTGTTGATGGTATAGTTGGACAAAATACCAGACAAGCTCTGGGGTTATTAAGCAACACAGCTTCAACGACGGGCTCAGCCGTTTCCAGAGGTGCTGCAGATTCCCGAGGCGGTGAGGTTATAAACATGGTAGCAACCGGGTATGATTCCTCATGGGAATCCAACTACCCATTCTATGGACAACCATCTTACATTGGCCTTCCTTTGGAGAGGGGAATCGTGGCCGTAGATCCGAAGGTTATTCCTATGGGCACCAGACTCTATGTTGAAGGTTATGGAGATGCAATAGCCGCTGATCAGGGTGGGGCAATCAAAGGTAATAGGATTGATCTCTACTTTGACAGTCGCCAAGAGGCAATGAATTGGGGAATGAGAACAGTAAAAGTCACGATTCTGTAAGTAGTCTGTAAGTAGTGCAAGAAGCGCCGTAAATAATTGCGGCGTTTCTTTTTTGCGTTTCACTCGGGCAAAATTGAAAATGAGGAGATCACCTACCATGATACAAGGGAAATATTTGAGAATGGTTTGGTCGTAAACTATACAGGAAATAAAGCACGATCATGTTCCATAGATGAAGCCTTTTTTGACCTATCCGGATGTACCTCTATTTTGGGTTCTTGATAACTGCCTAGATTGAAATATTGAACAAAACAACATAAACTAATGGCAAGGTCTGTGAAAGGCACTTACTTGTATAACATCAAGCAAATGACATATAATGGAAGAGATTAAAAGCAAATGATATAAGTGATAGCAGAAGACTCCGAGGGGAGGATTAGAGATGCGAATTGAGATTGATCATGAGAAACTTAAGCAAATTGTACAGCAGTATAAGTTGCGCCTTTTAGTATACTATGGTAGTTATGCTCGGCAGGAAGATTATCAACCAGAACGCAGTGATATTGACATCGCTTTTATTGCTCGATGCCCATTGAGTCCTCAGCAAATATACGATTTGATGACTGATCTAATTCTTTTACATAGAAAAAGTGATCTCCATCTGGTAAACCTGCAGACCGCATCCGGCCTGCTAAAAGAAGCCATTGCAAAGGATGGGGAGTTACTTTATGAAGATAAAAAAGGCTATTTTGAAGGTCTCTGTCCTTATCTCTATAAATGTTACTACGAAACAAAGAAATTCAGGCAGATTCAACACGAACTCTTCCAAAAAAAATTATCGGAGGAATTAAGCAATGTCTGACAAAGATAGAATTTGCGCAAAATTAGATAAGCTTTACACTTACTATGAAGAACTAAAACTAAGAAGCCAGCCATACCAACCGTAATGAACGGAATGGGATGGCTTTTCTTATGCTATTTAGCAGCTTGAAGCATAAGAAATTATGGAATCTATAATATCGATGGGTAAGGGTGAATTAGAGATAAACTTTGGCTAGAGATTAACTGACGAAAGGAATGTTAGTTCGTTTGGAAATGGACGACAGTTCCTGCTTTGATTTCAGTTGTGATAATATAATAAAGAAAACCCGGCTTGCGCCGAGCCTTTGGCGACAGCGGAAGTCGTGGTTGCACTTATACTATCTACCTTAAAAAAGGTTATTATGATAGTATAAAAAGGAAAATAGGAGGTACTCATTTGGATAATTACGCAGGAGCATTAGAGTTATGGCAGTCCTACCATATAGCGACCGACGCCGATTTAGATAAATACCTCGACAGCTTCCGTATTCTTTTTGCGTTTCACTCGGGTAAAATCGAAAATGAGGATATCACCTACCATGACACAAGGGAAATCTTTGAGAACGGTTTGGTCGTAAACTATACAGGGAATCCGCGAGCCTTGTTTGAACAGCAAAACCAAAAACTATGCTATGAGGTTTTGAAAGATAAGATTATTAATAAAGAACCTCTCAGCGTGGAATTAATTCAGGAAATCCACCAAGTCCTCACCAGCGGAACCTACGATGAGCAGCGGTATATTAAAAACGAGGAACGTCCGGGCGAATTTAAAAAGCACGATTATGTTACTGGACTCCACGAGGTCGGTTCATCCGCAGAGGATGTTGAAAGCGATGTGACAGAGCTGATTACTGAGGTTAACGGGTACGGTGGCCATGATGTTTTGACAGCAGGCACTTACCTTCACGCAAAGTTTGAGTTTATCCATCCATTTGCCGATGGTAACGGCAGGGTTGGAAGAACATTGCTTAACTATTATTTAATGATCAATAACCACCCGCCCCTCATCGTCTATGACGAGGATAAACGACTCTATTATGAGTCATTGCAAAAGTACGACGAAGACGAGGAACTATCTGCCTTGTATGAATTTTTCAAATACCAAGTCGAAAAGACATGGGAAAAAGCAATGTCTCTTGCAAACCATGTGAAGCAGGAGCGCAAAGGATTGTCTGATTTTACGAAAAACATATAAGCACGAAACTTTATCAACTAAGAGCAGAAGACTCTAAATTTCCAATCATAGGGGCTCCTTTCCATTGGAATAAATAGTGACAAATGCTTTATAATTAGAGAATCATAGCTGGAGCGAACGGAAGCGTTTTTTTGAAAGAGACGGAACTTGCCCAGCCTTATGAAAAGGATAGAATGATTGTAAGACCAGGCGCAGCCTGAAAAACAGAGAGGTTTATAACGCATGCAGATAATAGTAAAAGGCAAACGTCTACAGATAGGTTTGCTATTATGCTCCTTGTTGCTTTTGGAGTATTTTAATTTCGGTATTTTCTCCTCAGCCCAGTTTATATCTTCTGGGATGAGTGAATTTGGTATGGCCTCATCCAGCAAGCATTCGTCAATGAGCGATAGTGTCTATGCTGGGTTAGATTTTCTGGTAGCCATCAATGATGGTACGAGATTTAACATTGCTTCAGCTGGAAAATCGCGGGGGCCGAGCTATAAAAACAATTACGCTTCTTTAGCTGTACTATCTGCCTATCATGTAGCCGGTTTAATTAACTATTTAAGGCTATCGAAAGAAATATATAATCAATTCGATTCCATCCAAATAACAACCTTCCTCCATAAAAAAGACGGCATGAAATGAAATGATCAGGGTCCATTGAAAATATAGGTCTGCAAAATAGCCTATATTGGTTCAGTGCGTCCTAAAACAGACCCATTCGTGACATTTCATCCGACCGAATGCGCAGCCGTCCCAAAGATGAGCGTATACGGCGGGTTATAATTGGAGGAGTTTTTTTGAATTCTAAATATTCATTTTTTATTATTTCCATATTGACAGTTGTGCTGCTTTTTATTTCTGTGTTCGGCCTGAAAATCGGGGGGGCAGAAATTAAAGGGGCAGACCAGATGCGATTCGGCATAGATATTCGCGGCGGAGTGGATGCCACCTTTGAACCAAAGGATTTGGGGCGAGCACCTACAGGAGAGGAACTGGAGGCGATCAGAGCTATTATTGAAACTCGTATGGATGCCATTAATATTACTGATCGCGATGTTAGCATAGACAAGACCAACGGCAAAATACTGGTTAGGTTTCCCTGGAAATCTAATGAAGCTGATTTCAATCCCCAAAAGGCAGTGTCCGAACTAGGCGAAACCGCCCATCTTACCTTTAGAGATCCGGATGGCAGGGTTATCTTAGAGGGAAACGATGTGAAAAAGAGCTATGCACTAATAAGTCAGATAGATCAAAAACCAGTGGTCGTGCTGCAGCTATCAGCTGAAGGGGCTAAAAAATTTGCAGACGCTACCGGCCGATTGATCGGACAAACGATCTACATTTATATGGATGATACCATGATTTCTTGGCCAATCGTAGAGTCACAGATTATCGGCGGGGAAGCGAGTATTACCAAAATCCAGAGCATGGAGGCAGCCTCTCTTCTGGCTAATAGAATTAATTCTGGCTCCCTGCCGTTTTCCCTGGTCGCTAAAAACTGTAATATAATAAGTCCCACGCTGGGTAGTAACGCCCTTGCGGTTATGGTGCTGGCTGGCAAGGTGGCATTTGCGTTGGTGTGCCTTTTCATGCTGGCCTATTATCGCCTGCCTGGCCTGGTAGCCTGCATAGCTCTGCTTTTACAAGTAAGCGGTCAGTTGCTGGCCCTATCCGTACCACAGTTCACGCTCACCCTGGCCGGAATTGCCGGCCTAATATTGTCCATTGGCATGGGCGTTGATGCTAACGTGATAATATCGGAGAGAATCAAGGAAGAGATCAACTCGGGCAAAAGTCTGCGGGCAGCAATCGACGCAGGCTTTAACAAAGCCTTTTCCTCTGTTTTCGATGGTAATATAACGGTTATAATTGTGGCCCTTATTTTGATTAAGTTTGGTTCCGGTTCCTTACTGTCCTTTGGTTACACGCTGGTGACCGGCGTCATCATGAACTTTATTGCCGGAGTTACCGCATCCCGGCTTATGATACGGTCACTTAGCACGTTTGATTCATTGCGCCAGCCGCAATTTTTCGGAGCAAGGAGGATAATTAAGTCATGATAAAATTTTATAAGCATAGATATAAATATTTTACAATTTCAATATTTCTGATTTTAGCAGGAGTTGTGGCCGCTTTTGTGAATGGTATTCAGTTGGATATTCAGTTTAAAGGCGGCACCATATTCAAGTACACTTATACAGGAACAATTGATGAAGAAAAAGCCCAAAATGTGGTTGAACTGGCGGTGGGAAGAACAACTAATGGGCAGCTGCAATCCAATATAGGGACAAAGGAACAGATGCTTATTTTAAGCCTGGCAGACAATGAAGCCATAACCTCACAGGAGCAAGAGGCTGTATCAGCCGCACTCAACCAAGCATTTCCCAATGCCAATCTGGCTTTGTCAGAATCGCTGACCATCGAACCATTCCTGGGAGCACGCTTTTTTAAAAACGGAATGATTGCCATCGGTCTTTCGTTCTTGTTGGTGTTGGTGTATGTAGGGTTCCGGTTTAAGAATATGGGAGGACTTTCAGCGGGCACGATGGCCATTATAGCACTGATTCACGATGCACTCATCGTAACTGCTGCCTTTATTGTCTTTAAGATACCCATAAACGACTCGTTTATTGCGGCAGTACTGACTATCATCGGCTTTTCCATCAATGATACCATTGTCATATATGACCGTATAAGGGAAAACAAACACCTATACGGAGCAAAAATATCCACCGAGGAACTGGTTGACAAGAGTATCAATCAGTCAATTATGCGCTCCATCAATACCAATGTCGCTGTTTTTGTAAGTATCACCATTGTATATATCTTTGCTCAGATCTATAATATTGAATCCATAAGGTCATTTGCTCTGCCTATGATGTTTGGGACGGTTTCTGGCTGCTACTCCACCATCTGCATTGCCGGACCATTATGGACCATGTGGCAAAACCGCAAAAGGCCAATAAATCTGGCCAAGGCATAACTGCTAAAAAAAACTATCTCGTCCGTTAATTCGGACGGGATAGCTTTGGCACTCAATGCTGCTTCCTCGCCAACGCTTCTCGGTTCGGTACCTGTGGGGGCTCCTCCAGCCAGCCATGCTTCATCATGAGTTTTGAACCCTGTTCAGCAAACTGCCCAGATTCTACGATCATTTGAGCATAGGTTTTGGCTAAATCGTGTCTCGAGCTAGCTGCGATTGAAACGCCGTATTCACCTATTGCTTTGGTATTCAAAACGGTAACTGTAAACATTATTAGCTTCTCGGAAAACGGTGAAATGGTTGAGGTTGTTACATCTGTATCCCTGGTAAAAGATAAATTGATCTGATCCTCCATAGCCTTGCCGGACAGGGTGTCTATGAAATCACCGCATAATTTGATACCCTTATCCATATATGCTTGCACTTCTGGGCTGGGGGCCACCTGTTTAAACCCTATCAATAGAATCCGGCCAATATCGTTTGACAGAGCGTTATTATATAAGTGAGCAAGTTCTATTGCTAGTAAAGGTCGTTTCTCACCGATAAAACCGGACAGAAAAGATGGTTTGTTGATAAACTCAATCCCAGCGGAAAAATCAGCGGTTGGGGGTTTGGAAAGTATACCCTCAGATAGCATATAATCGGTAACTTTGGTATTTAAACGGATCGATGACTCTACACAGGCTGCGTAAAAGTCTCTAACATCTGGGCGGGTGGATATACCAATATTAAGGCTGTTAAAAGTCAGGCTCGTTTTGAGCTCAGCGCTTAAAAAATGGAGAAGGAAGGTTTCCGAGAATAAAGGTGGAGCATCAATATTAATATCATTGTCAGAAAAGCCAACCGGAATTGGAAAACTATCCATTTCCAAAAAGCCGGTAATAATTCCAATGCGTTTCTCTATTCGATCAAGCATTTCGCTTTCTAACTCCCTTATAATAGGGGATTTTGTTGTTGCCTGAAAATATTTCAATTGACATCTTAGCATGGTGTGCTGCATGTAACTGGCCCAAAGTTTCGCAATTTCGGTGGTTGTTAGGCGAGGAGAATGCTCAATATTTAGATAATGGGCTGTCTCTGGAGAAATGCCCTCGGGTGATGTGGATGATAGATTGTCGCTCAAACAGTATTCCTCCTAAATGTAATCTCATCCATAGATTAACCATTTTTTTCAGAGCGTATACTGAGAAAGGACGGATACCCAGATATTTATAGTATAATTAAGCTAATACCAAGGTTGGCAGGAAGTCATTGAAATGGAGTCGGTGAGCAGTGAAATTGGATGATGCGCTAACAATTATGCATTGTGATCTGGACGCGTTTTTTGCGGCGGTTGAGGAGCGGGATAATCCTGAGTTGGTGGGGAAACCGGTAATTGTGGGTGGGCAGCCAGATACTCGTGGGGTGGTTTCCACCTGTTCTTATGAGGCACGCAAATTCGGAATCAAATCGGCTATGCCGCTGGCCCAAGCTCGCCGTTTATGTCCCGAGGCTATTTTCCTGCCGGTGGCTATGTCGCGTTATCAGGAGGCATCACGTCAGGTTTTTCAAGTCTTCAGTACCTATACTCCCCTTATCGAACCCCTTTCCATAGATGAAGCCTTTCTTGATCTCACCGGGTGCACCGGTGTTTTTGGTTCCGTGGAGAATATTGCTCGGCAGATCAAAACCCGCATCAAATCAGAAGTGGGTCTAAATATATCCGTTGGTATCTCTTACAATAAATTTTTGGCCAAACTGGCCACTGAACTGGGTAAGCCGGATGGTCTGCGTATAATCACTTATGCAGATACAGCGGCGGTGCTGGGTCCACTCCCGGTCTCATATCTGTGGGGAGTAGGGGAAAAAAGTCGGCAGCAATTGCAGAGAATGGGCATTAGTACGATTGGCGAACTGGCTGAGATGAACCCGGCAGCGTTGGAACAGCAGATGGGGTTGCATGCTCGTGTTTACTGGGAATTGGCGCATGGGATTGATAAACGAGTGGTGGAAGTAGGTCATGAACGCAAATCGGTGGGCAGAGAGATTACTTTCCAACAGGATATTGATGATGATAACGAACTGGAGACCGTACTTTTAGACTTGGCCGGTCAAGTAAGCAGACGATTGCGGCGCCAACAGATAGTGGCGAGAACAGTTACCTTGAAGTTGAGATACAGTAATTTCAAAACCTTGACCCGCCGCATCACTTTGCCATTGGCCACCAGCAACGAAGAGGCTATTTTTCAGGCGGCCAATGACTTATTCAAGAAAGTGTTTGCGGCGGGCAGCAGTATCAGGCTCCTGGGTTTGTATGCCAGCGGTCTGGATAATGCTTCTAATTTAATGCAGGGCGATCTCTTTGCGTCGGTGCAAGACAAAAAGAATGAGAACCTTGACCATGCGTTGGATCAAATCCGGGATCGTTTCGGAGAAAAAATTATAACCAGGGCAAGTCTTTTGCATAGACATGATCATGGAGATTGAGACCTTCTTACATCTCCGTTTAAATATCTGCGCCTGCATATGTGACAAACCAGGGTCGTTTACAATTACAGCGCCCCGATTACTTCGGAAATGCCCTTAGCTTTAATCCGCTTAAGCGGACTTATTACGGATAACGCCGTTACGAAAATGGTAAAGATTAGTATTAAAACGATCTGGCCTACAGGGAATTTCCAAATGATATGAAAACTGGTCAGCAAATTTTCAATCAATTGCTTTTGCAGTATAACCCCGAGAATGCACCCGGCCAAACAGCCGGTCAGCCCGTAGGTGATGGCTTCTATCAAAACCATTTTATTCAACTGTTTTCCTGACATACCGACCGCCCGCATAACTCCCAGATATTTTGTTTTAGATGCTACACTGGTATTCATCGTACTTATAATATTCAAAATACTGATCAGAGCGATTACCGCTACAAATCCATATATAAAGATTGCCATAGTTAAAAAGGTTTGGTCTATCTCGGCGTTCTTTTGACGCGAATCCAGGAAATTAATGGAACTATCCATCATACCTTTTATGGCAGCAACAGTTTGCTCCTGATTTTTACTGCTTAATTGAATATCCAGAGCATCATATAAGGTTTTGCCGGTGAGCTCTGTAAATATCTTTTCGGTAGTTATAAAGGTGGTTAGATTCTGCTTGTTATCCTGGAAAGGTACGGAGTTCAGTATCCCCATAACTGTAAACTCTTTGGTGCCGGAGGGAGTCCTAACATAGACTTTATCACCCAATTGCAGATTTGCGTTTCGGCCGTTTGAAGCATTTGCAGCAACCGCTATGATTCCGTTCTGGGTATTCATTTTATCCTCGGAAAGCTCTCCGGCCATTAATTTATCTTTAGCCCAGTTTAATTGGTTTTCTTCATAGGAAATGAGCCAGGAACTAGCTGAAGGGGTAAATAAACCGCCCTCGGTTGCCTCAATGCCCCCCATGCTTTCTTTATAGGCATCGCTAAGCCGGGCTGCATCAAAAGTGGCGTCAACATAACCAAACATCCTGCCGTAAACCTTTTTTACACCGTCGATGCCTGCTGCCCTGGCAGATAGTTCTTCACTGATACCCTGCTTGGAAGTTAAGGTAATATCGGGAGTATAGGGCTTGTTGGTTTTAAGGCCGGCATGCATAAAATCGACAAATACATTGAACCCCATAAACATGATAATGCTTATAGCAATGGAACACGACATCCAAAAAAGCGTTTTCTTTTTCATAATGGCATTATTCATCCCCAGCGCAATTTCCACCGGAAACATTTTGGTCAGCAAACCCCGTTTTTTGTTCTTTGATACTTTTATATCATTGCTGCCAGTCACGGCGTTAACCGGTGAAACCTGGGCCGCTTTTTTCGCAGGCAGCAGGGAGGCTATAAAAACCGTCATAAAGCCGACCACAATTCCTGCGATTATACCTATGGTGCTGATATAAAAAAGCTGAATGTCTCCGAAAAGACTAGTGTTATAGAACTTGAGCAGTGCACAGCAGACGAAGGTCATTATCATCCCCAGCAGCACTCCCAAAGGGATGGCCTTTAAGGTTATGGTAAGTCCTTCTCTTTTTACGATTTTTTTGATCTGGGCGGGCGACGCGCCGATACACCTTAAAAGCCCGAAATGTCGAACCCTCTCCATAACGGAGATGTTAAAGGTGTTGTAAATCATAACTACCCCGGCCAGGAGGACGATGAAAAATAAAATTCCACCTATCTGATAGATGCCGACCGCAGCTTTGTAGTCACTTTGCCCTATAACGGCCAGCAAGCGATCATTACGTCCGATTCTGTCTTCGGGAATATTTAAACTGGTCTGAATTTGCTGCCGCGCTTTGATCATGTCGGCTTCGCCTTTAAATTCAATTAGATAAACGTTTTGCTGCGCCGGCATTAATTCGGCGTCATCCATAGATAAAAATACTCCGGGTATGCCCTGAGCCTTCATATTTCCCAAGTCATTATATATCCCGGTTACTGTATATTCCCGCCTGGTTCCGTCGGCTACCGCAATATTAACGGTGTCACCTACTTTCAAATTCAGCTGAATACTTTCGGCCGCCCACTTTTCAAGCATGATTTCATTTTGACCAGTCGGATATTTGCCCTGGATAACCTCGATGTTTAAGTTTTCGGTAAAATTCTCATCAAGTGCCCCTAGTGCGCATGTCATACCATTGATATTCGCCTCGCCCAGCGTTTTCCATCGACCGGTATTTTTAACATCGATTCGGCCGCCGATAGCTTGCATTTCTTCATCAGTCGCATCTTTTACCGCAATATGATAATTTCCATAGTCATGGATGACCTGAATCTTTTCAAACTGCAAAAGCGCATCCAGCATGGAGAAAACACCTGTAATAAGGGCAACCGATATGACAACGCTCAGAATGGTCAGGCGGGTTTTCTTTTTATGGGCGGCCAGATATTGGGGGGCGAGGGCAAGATAATCTTTCATCGCACGGCACCTCCCAGCTCAGTTACGATACCGTCCTCCACATTCAATACCCTGTCGGCAAATGATGCATAATTATGATTATGGGTTATCATAATTAAAGTCTGATTATACCTGTCAACCGACAGCTTTAAGAGATTGATGACATCTTTGCTGTTTTTACTATCCAGATTTCCAGTGGGCTCGTCAGCCAGAATAATTGCCGGCCGAGCTGAAAGCGCCCGCCCAATAGCAACCCGCTGCTGCTGCCCTCCCGAAAGCTGGTTAGGCAGATGATGCTTCCTGTCCGCCAGGCCCAAAATATCAACTATTTCATCAATATACTGCTGGTCCGGCTTTTTATAGTCGAGCAGGAGCGGAAGAGTAATGTTTTCCTCAACATTTAATTCAGGCACCAGATTGTAGGCCTGAAATATAAAGCCTATGTTGCGTCTGCGAAAGACTGACAGTTCCTCTTCATTCATCGTGAAAATGTCCCGGCCGTCAATAAACACATTTCCGGAGGTTGGAAAATCCAATGCTCCCAGCATATTGAGAAGCGTACTTTTTCCTGAACCTGACGGCCCTACGATAGAAACAAATTCTCCTTTGGAAACGGAAAAGGTCACGTCCTTTAACGCCTCTACCTTGGTTTCACCAATTCCATATGTTTTACATAGACCTGTAGTTGTTAATATCTCCAATATATCCACCTCACTTTTTACTTCAATGAGATGATATCACTCTAACCTTACCGGCAGATGAATCGTATCTTACAGATTTGTAAGCTTGGGAAAAACTAAATGGAAAGTGGTACCTTTGCTCAATTCGCTCTCAACCATGATTGAGCCTCCATGCTTTTCCACGATGGATTTAGAGAGGGTAAGGCCTATACCGATACCCTGCTTATCCTTGGAAAAACGGCTTCTATAAAATCTTTTGAAAATAGAATGAATATCCTCGGGGTGGATACCCAGGCCGTTGTCTTCAATCGTAATTCTGGTAACAACCGGCGTTTCATCGCACCCAATATTAATTGCGTCACCGGGATTAGTATGATCCAAGGCGTTTTTGATAATGTTGCTGACAGCCTCTAATAACCATTCCTCATCGCAATTTAGAATAATACCGTTATCACAGTCCAGAGAAATCGATTTGCGTTCCGTTTCGGCGCGGGTGAGAAATCTGCCGATCGTGCTTGCGAGAAAATCTTTGAGATTATGATTTCTTTTCTCAATTTCAATCGTTCCAACATCCAGTCTGGCCAGCTTCAGCAGATTTTGAATCAGATTTTCCATCCGGTTCAATTCATTGCTGCTTTTCTGGGTGAAGCTGCCCACCACTTCATTGCCGGTGTTTTCATCCTGGATGATTTCATTGTACATTTGCAGCGCAGCCAGAGGTGTTTTTAGCTGATGAGATATATCTGAAATGGTATCTCTTAGAAACTCTTTGTGCTGCTTTTCTTTGGCTATATGGGTAGTCAACGAGGTCGCCATTACATTGATGGACGAAAAAAGCTGTGATAAACTTCCTTCTTCATTGTCATCCAAGCGTACGTTTTGATCGCCATTCATAAAATTCAAAAGGTCGGTATTGGCCTTTATAAGCTTTTTGTCTTGCGGGACAAAGAAAATCAATAATACCGCAATAATCGTCAATGCAAATACAACGGATAGCACCAGTGCCAACACTGCGTACCTTTGATGAAAGCTGTTCACTTCGGGGAGGAGGGTATTATTTATACTTTCGTCATATCCGGAGGCCCCTAGAACTGCCTGTCCCACCGTCAAATCTTCGGCTGTCTTGTCACCAGTAAAAGCAGTTGTAATTTGTGACTTGCCTAAATCATTCCTCAGTAAATAGCCCGCCACTGCATAATCATGGGCGATAATCTCTTTTTTATAGTCATTGGCAATGATAGCAACCGCAGCCTGTCCGATCGCAATACAGCCTAGAAGAATGATTGTTATAGTAACAAAGAGTTTTTTCACATCCTTAATGGCAAAAATATTCATAACCTGACCTCACTTTATGACGTTCCATTTATAACCCAGTCTCCGTATAGTTAACAGAAATGCTGGGTTCTCAGGATCATCTTCAATTTTGCTTCTAAGTCTGCGCACATATACGGACAGGGTATTGTCATCAACAAAGCTGCCGCTGCCATCCCAAAGCTTGTTCAGAATCACTTCTCTGGTTAAAACGCTGTTAGGGTTCTGCATAAACATACACAACAACCGGTATTCAGCGGTAGTAAGTTCTATTTCATGATTATCCTTAAACACCCGGCTTTCCGGCAGCTTGACTGTAATATGGTTTGATTTAAGCTCTGTTTGTTCCGGGCCGGATATTTTAGCACGGCGGAGTAAGGCGTTGATTCGTGATATAAGTTCGTTCAACTTAAAGGGTTTAGTGATATAGTCATCCCCGCCGATATCAAGGCCCATTACAACATTTACTTCCTCATCAGAAGCGGTTAAAAATATTATTGGTACAGTCGACGATTGCCGTACTTTCTTACAAATATCAAAACCGCGGCCATCAGGCAAGGTCAAATCAAGAATCAGTAAATCATGCTGTTTATCCTGAACCATCGAAAATGCTTCGTTTACAGTTCTGGCTATATCAATATCAAACCCATTCTTGCGCAGGGAAAATTCAAGTCCGTCAATCAAACTCAAATCATCTTCTACTAGCAATATACTATTCATTCTCATCACCTCTGTTTGAATGCGTTCACGCCAACTGTTTGGACTAACTTCTATTAATTTACCACATACCTGCAAGTAAAAGAAAAATCGATCAGCATAGGAGTCAGTTGCCCAAAAAGGACAACTGAAAACAACGTAATTTTACAGAAATTAGGAAGAGGAAATGAAGTTTATGATATAATAAATATGAGGTGATGATTATGTTAAATCAATCTATCTTCCAACTGCAGTTACCGGCAGAATTTTTGCCACTTTTAGATAAGATCAATGGGGATTCAATTGACCAAAAGGTTAGATTAGCTTTTGTAATTAATCTATTTGCCAAAAAGGCAGTTTCCTTGGAAAAAGCAGCGGAGCTTTCGGGCGAAACATTGGTGGATTTTATGGATATTTTAAAGGAACAAGGACTTCCTTGGGGTGAATATACGGAAGAACATATGGGCCAGGACGATATGGTAATTAAAAAGATGTTGAAAGAAATAGGTTAGCAGAAATGATCCGAAAGTTAGGAACGGTGGTATGCAATTCCAGTCCGGTAATCGGGCTTGCCTCGTTGGGAATGTTGAACCTTTTGTGGGAGCTTTTTGACAGTGTATTTGTAACGGAAGCAGTCTATACAGAGGTTGTTCGCCAGGGATGTAATCGTCTTGGTAAGGAAGAATTGGAAACAGCTGTCGAACAAGGCTATATATAGATCCATGCGGTTAAAGATGAGCTATTTATAAATCGTTTTATTGGGAAATTGCACCGCGGCGAATTGGAAGTAATGGCAGGTGCCAAGGAATTGAATACACCATATGTTTTGATTGACGACAAAGCTGCACGGGTACTGGCCGAGGCTATGATCCTTTATCCGACGGGATTGATAGGCCTTTTGAGACTTGCCAAACTCACCGGAAAGATTGAAAGCCTTAAGGATTGCCTAGATAGGTTAATTGAAAATAACCATAGAATTTCCAAGAGGCTTTATAAAGAAATCCTAATAGAAGTCGATGAAATATTGGCGGATTAGAAGAGGGTCACTGATATTACAAATTACAGTTCCCCAAGAATATTAATAAGCTATCTTAACAGCGGAATGGTAAGCATCCGCTGTTATTTATTTTCTGGATATCTTAAGGCCTAAAGTCGAATCAACCATATAAATAGCTGCCGATTTATTTTGCGAGTTTGCAGGAATTAAAGGTGCCGAAACCGAAATTAGCCAAAAGATGTAAAAATAGGGCGGATCATTGAAACGTGAATTTTGGAGGAGCACAAATTGGAAGCAGTAAATGACGTGGTAGCAGCAATCCTTTTCAAAGACGAGAAGGTTTTGATTGCTCAACGGGCAAATCATGATCCACTAGCAGGCCTATGGGAATTTCCTGGTGGAAAGGTAGAGGATGGGGAAAGTCCTGAGGAAAGTCTGATTCGGGAAATGCAGGAAGAGTTCTGCATTGATGTTGAGGTCGGAGAATTCTTTGATAGTAGTACCTTCCAGTATGATAAAGGGACCATAAGGTTGTTAACCTATATGTGTAGGTGGACTGGAGGGGAGATTCGTTCTACAGTACACCAGGATTATTTATGGGTGGCTGTAAAAGAGTTAGATCAATATACCTTTGCACCCGCGGATAGACCGCTAGTTGAGAAGTTAAGGATGGAGTACGGTGAATTACTATAATAGTAAAATACTTACACCTATCCATGTTAGGAGTAGTTAGTTATGTTACAGTTTGGCCTATATGAACAAGTCATTAATCAAATAATAAACCAGCACCTGGATCGCATTAATAATGAGATGACCAGGATTCAAACTAGTCCGATAGATTCAGCGGAGTCATCCAAGATTTTGGCGGAATACCTGGCGCTTCTTATCAGAGATGTTTTGGACTATATTGAGGGCGAAAATGAGGCCGTCGATAATCGAATAAGCTTGTGTAACAGTTTAATCGAGCATATTGCAACTGTTATAGAAAAGGGCGAGAGAGGATTTAGACATAATAGGGAACTGGCGCTTATGGTTAGAAATCATATTATCCACCAGGATGCCAAGTTGTTGCTGGCTTTAGTTGATAAGAAAAAATCCATAATTCGTCCTGATACCTCTATTGCAGAAAACTCCCTTTTCACCGGAGCAACCCATGAACCTAGCATGGTGTCTGAGTTAAAAAAAGAGATCTTATCCTGTGATCGTATAGAGTTGCTCGTTTCATTTATTAAGTGGAGCGGACTGCGGCTGATTCTGGATGAACTTAAAGAATTTACATACCGCGGCGGAAGTTTACGCGTTATTACCACCTCCTATCTGGGAGCTACTGATTTCAAGGCGGTTGAGAAGCTCAGCAGCTTACCCAATACGGAGATACGCATTTCCTATGACACGGAAAGGACTCGTCTGCATGCCAAGACCTATGTATTCTGGCGCGATAGTGGGTTTAGTTCAGCCTACATCGGTTCATCCAATATTTCTGAATCAGCGATGACTAGCGGTTTGGAATGGAACATTAAGCTGAGTGAATATGATTCCAAGGATATCCTAAAGAAAATCCAAGCTACCTTTGAATCCTATTGGTACAGCCGGGAATTCATAAATTTTGTCCCAGAGTTGGATTCGGACAGATTGCGTAAAGCTCTTAAATCAGAACGCTATAATGCCCAGGAAGAAGACGGGAAATTCGCTTTCAATTTTGATATCACACCCTATTATTTTCAACAAGAGATATTGGATAAACTCAAGGCGGAAAGAGAGATTCATAATTCCTATAGAAATTTGGTTATAGCAGCTACAGGTACCGGAAAAACCGTTGTAGCTGCTTTTGATTATAAACGGTTTATTCAGGAGAATCCGGGCAAGCTTAATCGGTTGCTTTTTGTAGCCCATCGCAAAGAAATTCTTCAACAAAGCCGCGACTGTTTTCGTGCTATATTAAAGGATTATAACTTCGGTTCCCTGATGGTGGGAGGTAGTTACGCGGATAGCCTGGACCACCTCTTTGTATCCATTCAGTCACTCAATTCCAAGGAGCTTACTACTATTGCTGCCCCAGATTATTATGATTTTATTATTATCGATGAATTCCACCATGCCGCTGCTCCTTCCTATGAGGACTTACTGGAATACTATCAGCCCCGAGTATTACTGGGTTTAACCGCCACCCCAGAAAGGCCGGATGGCAAAGACGTGTTCCAATATTTCAATGGCCGCATTGCGGCTGAACTGCGATTGAATGAAGCCATAGAACGGAAATTGTTGAGTTCATTTCATTACTTCTGTGTGACCGATACGGTGAGCTTGCAAAATGTACGTTGGTCGGCTGGTAAATATGATCAAAAACAACTTGATAATTTATTTGTATTTGAAGCAGCTCAAGCCGAGCGTCGGGTCAGTAATATAGTTCAGGCCATAGATCGTTACTGTGGAGATTTATCGGACATCATCGGGATAGGATTTTGTGTTTCCAAAGAACATGCACGCTATATGGCAGATAATTTCAACCAGGCCGGGATTGCAGCTGACTATTTAGTTGCCGAATCAGAAGAATCATTACGCAGCACCGTAAAACAACGACTGGTTAAGAAGGAGATAAATTTTATTTTTGTAGTGGACCTCTATAATGAAGGTGTAGATATTCCCGAAATAAACACAGTTCTATTCTTACGGCCAACCGAAAGTTTAACCGTATTCATTCAGCAACTGGGCCGAGGTTTAAGACTTTGCGAAGGGAAAGAAGCCCTGACCGTACTTGATTTTGTGGGACAGGCTAATAGAAAGTTCAACTTTGAAGAACGCTTTCGGGCGCTGTTGGCTCGAACTCGCAGGACGGTGGAGTACGAAATTGAACATGGCTTTATTCATACGCCACGTGGGTGCTCGATCCAGATGGAACGTCAGGCCCAGGAATATATCTTGGAGAATATCAAAAATACCATTAATAATAAACGCAATATAAAACTGAAACTGAGAGATTATATGCAAATTCATGCCGGGATAGATGCCAATGAATTTTTTGCGAGCTATCATGTCCAGCCTAAAGACTTATATTCAAAACGTTGTACGTTAGGTTCACTAGCGTCCGAGGCGGGGTTAGTTGATAAATACCCGGAAAATGATCTGTACGTGCGGATGTTTGCCAATGCTTTTCTGCGATTGTCGGGCGCCAATTCCCGACGTTGGATAAAATTTTTGTTAGACATATTGCCCAAAATCAAACTGAAACATAGTCATATGGGGGAGGCAATTACCGGAGTAGAACGAACTATGCTGACCATGTTACATTATACGGTTTATAGCAAAGGCCTGGATGATTTGGACACGACCTTTGCGAACATGGAAGAGGCCATTTATGCGGTGATAAAAGATGACCTGACCTACAACGAGTTGATGGGCTTATTGCAGTATCAATACGAACGCATAGAATTCGTGGATAAGCCATTGGATTTAGATTTTGAATGCCCTCTAGACTTATATTGCAGTTATACGCTGGACCAAATACTGGTTGCTTTAGGTCGGCACACCGAAAGGAAACGGAAACATTTTCAGGAAGGGGTACTATATCTCCCAGATAAGGGGTTAGATGTATTCTTTGTTACGCTGAATAAATCCGATAAGGATTATTCGCCGTCTACCATGTACCGGGATTATGCCATTAATGAAGAGCAGTTCCACTGGCAATCACAAAGTATAACCAGTGTGGAGTCGGCCACCGGCCAAAGATACATTAATCAACAACGCAATGGCAATCGGGTGCTTATTTTCGTTCGGGATTATAAGAAAGAAGGACAGGCAGCTGTACCCTACACATGTATCGGTTTAGCCGATTATGTAAGCCATTATGGGTCCGCCCCTTTAAGTATTGTGTGGAAAATGCGCGAGCCAATGCCGGGGTTTGTATTGAAAGAGGCAGTGACGGTATAAATAGTATGATTATCTGACCATAATGTATTTAATTACCGATAAATGATGAAATATGGGATTATATGCAGGAATAGAATGCATTAACATAGAAGTCTTAAAGGTTGGTTCTAAGGTGACACTGAGAACCAGCGCATGGTTAAAAATTATCGAACGGGGAGGCACGGATCAATGACAGGTCGCGAGACCTTTAATAATGAAAACGCATATGCCAATCAGCATACTATCTTACCATCTGTTTCATTAAGAGATGGGTTTCTTGAATGGCTGTCCGTTGGCAATGCAAAAAAATACTCCCCCTCTGTGTGCGTAGCCTGCCTGGACAAAATTTCCGAGTATGCTCTTCGCAAGAAAATAAGTTTTGTTAGCGTTTGGGACATTACACAACACAGCGTTTTTAAACCCGTTTACAATAGATTGTTGGAGACCAAGCTGCTTCGTGTTACTGAAAAGAATACATATAAGGTCTTCATCGTTGCCGGGCAGTTATATTTGAAATTCCTTAAAGAAAAACCGTGGACACGAAAAGCCACTAGTACTGAAGATGTTGCAGGGGCGGGTGTTGAAAAAGGAAAAGATGAATCACTGAAGCCTATGAATCCGGATGATGTTATCGCTTGGTTGGTGACCCAACCCAATGCGAATGGGACGTTATATTTGGAAAATGTGGCTCGTTCATATATCAGGGCCTTGCGCTCCGCACCACGAAAACTCGCGCTTACACTTGAGAACAGAGATGCGTTTTCTTGCCATACGGTTGCCGAATTGGATGCGCTTTGGGATGCATTTAGAAGTGCGTTGAATTATAAAACAGTAAACAGCGTCACATCGGGTTCGCTTTCTGCGGGGTTAGCTGTATACAGGAGGTACTTGGAACATCTGTCTGCTCTTGGGGAAAACATAAATAGCGGTAATTTAGTTTCTTTTCCTCAACCGAATATCAGCAGTGAAGCAAAGGATTCTGTTGCGGACACTGTGATGGATGACGGATATCTGTACGGTCTCAAAGATGAGTTTAGGAACTATATTCGTCTACAACATCCTGAGTGGGCTGATTCGACTGTTGATATGCATAAATCCGATGCGTATTTCCTTAAGAATAACGATGTTGGAATCAGTTTAACTGAAGTCCTCACTAATGAAGAAGCACTTTTGGTTGCTCGTGATAAGATTAGGGACTACTTAAGAGATGTGAACAAGGTCGGCAATCCTGAAAATGGTGCAAACGGCTACATACGAACATTGAGAATGTTTAAGGAGTTCCTTTTAAGGCACCCCGATCCAGTTACGACATTGGCAAAAGAAAACTTTGACCTTGCAGTGATTGAAAAAGTGGCAGACGTAATCTCTGCGCGCTTTGCTAATGGCTTTAGGCTGAACTCTTCGATAGAGTTATCAAGGTTTCGGACTTTTTACTCTAACGAGTTAGGCGAGGAAATATCGCTGTCTGACGAGGAACTAAATAAGTACATTGTGGCGTCCGGGACTACCTTTGACGGCAAAATCTATTCCGTTTCGTCAGAGACGAAAGAACAAATTAAAGGTCTTGTCGAGAATTATTTTGCTGACGGAGCGCAAGCCATATTCTACGCCGAGTTCTACGCCAAGAATGAAAACTGGCTATTTGACGAAAGCGTTATCTCGGAGGATGTGTTGGTGGGCATTTTGAGAGAAGTGTTCCCAAGGCTATCTTTCACGCAGACTTATTTCGGTTACACAACCGAGTCGGTCTTTAATGTACTGGAAAGAGAAATCCTCCGCGTTTGGGGCGATTATGTGTTGCTGACCTATGAGCAACTTGCCGAACGGTTAGAATACGTCCCCATAGAGAGGATAAAGCACGCCCTTGGGCAGAATGCAGACTTCATTTGGAACAACACGGGCGAATTTACGCACGTCAGCAAGATTGACATCACAGACGATGAAACCACAGAAATAGTGCGTTTTGCTGATACTGAAATCAAAACGCATAAATATGCGTCTATCGCCTATGCTCCGCTTGGTGAAATCCCTGAAAAGAATTACGGTCTCAGCGTAACCGCCATACATAATGCCGTGTATCATATATGTCTATCACGCAATTATGAACAGCACGGCAAGATTATAACGCGAAAAGGCGATGGCATTGACGCTAAATCCATTATGGAAGAACATTGCAGAATGCTTGACCGATGTACGCTGGACGACTTGCTCAAATTTGAAAAACACTTAACAGGCGAATGCCACCGTTGGATACCAATGGAAGCTGGTTACGACGTGATGGTTCGCACCTACGAGAACGCCTTCGTTGCAGAGAGATATGTTGATTTTGATAAAAGCGCGATTGATAAAGCCATCGATCAGTTTGTGAACGGCGGCGAGTATACGCCGCTTCGAACCGTGACGACGTTCGCACTCTTCCCGCATTGCGGACAACCTTGGAACTTATTCCTGCTTGAAAGCTACTGTCGGCGGTTTTCGGATAACTTTCGATTTGAGGAGCTATCGGTCAACTCCACAAACGCGGGTGTCATCGTACGCAAGCACAGCCGATTGACGTATTTCGATATTATGGCTGACGCTGTAGCGAAGTCAGGAATAAGCCTTGATAATCAGACGGTGTTTAATTTCTTGGCGACAAGTGGGTACACATCGCAGCGGCGATATGCGAAAATCGTTGAACTAATAAAGCAGGCTACAGCCCTCCGGGCTTAACTATATTAAAATGAAAAGTGGTGGAACCCTGCAATGTATTCATATACCTATTGCAATAAGACCGGCGGGATTCTGCTGAATTCCACGCCGACAGGTTTTTCAAAAGAGCCCCGTCCCGTTTATGCTCCTGAGCTTGATTTGCTCGGTTTCGATAAATATTGGCAGTATGACAAACAGTCAGACACGCCTTATATGTGGGCAGAGGCAAACCGTTACTTCTACTACGGGCGAATGGTGGCGCAACTGCGCGGCGGCAACGTCTACCAAGCACCCGAAATTATAATTCTGAACAACGAGGACGGCAAACCCGTAATGCCGGAGCCGAAGAATACCAAACTCCGCCCTGTTGACATAGCGGGAATGGTGGAGGCGAACCGAGAAATACTCGGCTGGCTTGAGGGGACGACCGCAAAGAAAATCCTCTCAGTATATGAAAAGTATAAGGACAAACTCGATATCTTCCACGTCGCATTCTCTGGTGGGAAAGACAGTTGTGTTTTGCTTGACCTCGTTAAAAGAGTTTTGCCGCACGACAGTTTTGTTGTGGTATTCGGTGACACCGGTATGGAATTCCCTGATACTTACGAGGTTATCAATAAATTCGAGGAGCAATGCCGCGAAGAAGGTATAAAATTCTATCGATCGGCTTCGCATTTATCACCAAGTGAAAGTTGGGATTTATTTGCGCCGCCGTCGAGGGTATTGCGTTGGTGTTGTTCCGTGCATAAATCCACACCGCAAACGCTTAAACTCCGTGAAGTGACTGGTAAGCAAAATTACACGGGTCTTGCTTATGTAGGTGTTCGTGCCGAAGAAAGTGCCACACGTGCCGAGTACGATTATGAGAATTACGGCAAGAAACAAAAGGGACAATACAGCCACAATTCAATATTAGAATGGACTTCCGCTGAGGTTTGGTTATATATATATTCGAGGAATGTAATTATTAACGAGGCATACAAGAAGGGCAGTTCAAGGGTAGGTTGCATCTGCTGTCCCATGGGCGGTGGAAAATCAAGCTACATAGAATATACGAATTACTCAACAGAGGTAAATAACTATTTTGACTTGATAAAGCATTCAAACGGGAGAAAAAACATATCGGGCGAAGATTATATCTCGAATGGCGGTTGGAATGCACGAAAGAATGGACGCGATTTGAGTGACAATGAAATTCGATATACTGAAAAGAATGAAAACGGCAGATTTATCATTGACGTTGTTAGTCCGACTTCGAGTTGGGACGAATGGGTAAAAACCCTTTCCGATGCAGACCAAGAATTGATTAGCTATAATAAAACCAAGAATGGTTTTATCGTAAGTGTCGCAGAAAGATTGTTAAAGGAGCAACCACTATTTAGCAGGTTGTTTCGGCAAACGGCACACAAAGCGGCTTATTGTGTGGGATGCAAAGTCTGTGAAGCAAATTGTCCGAGCCAATGTATTTCGTTTGAAACCGCCGATGTAAAAATTGATGGTTGTTTGCATTGCCATGAATGTCACCAAATAGAAACCGGCTGCCTAAGGTATCATTCATTAAGACATCCAACAGGAGGAGGGAAAACTATGAAAAGCCTGAACACTATGTCAAACCACGCACCAAAAACTGAATGGTTCAAGAAACTATTCGAGAAAGGCAATGGTTTCTTTACCGATCACGGGTTGGGTCCTGAGCAGATTTCATTCTTCAAGCGTTTTCTTAAAGACGCTGGAATTGCAGACAAAAATGCACTCACCGATTTTGCCGACACAATATTAGCAAATGGTTGGGATACCGCGACTGCAATGGGGCTTATACTGATTAACCTTGTGAATGAAAATCCGCAAGTGGATTGGTATATTCGGAATCTTGATATAGGCAGAGTATATGACAGAAAGACTGTTGAAAGTATGCTTGTTTCATTTGACGTAAAGCCACCTGTTACAAAGTCGATATGTGGCGCATTTAGACGTCTCACAGAAACTCCGCTCGGGACAAAGCTGAACTTTGGCTATGTAGATGGCGATAACTTGGCGCGGACAACCTGCTCAGTATCCGACCTCCGTGTAATCCTCTATGCTCTTTACAAGTTCGCCGAGAAGTGCAACGACCATAAGGAGTTTACACTAAACGAACTGCTCTCCGACAACATCGAACGTGACGGCGTGTCGCCCACACGCATTTTCGGGCTTGACCGCGAAGCTATGATACCCATACTCTTGGGGCTTTCGGCAAGCAAACCGGACTTCATCAACGCCACGTTCAGCAATGACCTTGATAAAATCTCGCTTAAAGACGACAAAACGTCTGCCGACGTGCTGGAACTGTTTAAGGAGGGCAACTAAAGATGGCCAATAAGTATATTGAGTATTTCAATATAAACGAGCTGTATTTCCCCTGCATCGACGAGGAGGCAATCCGCGCTGGCGCTCCTTGGGCGAATACATATCCTCACGAAACCTTCATCACGCTCCTGCGCCACGTTGAGCGTATGCTTTCGGGTGATAAAAAGCCTGTGTGGATTCACGGCGCATACGGCACGGGAAAGAGCCAATGCGGCTATGCCTTGAAGAAGATCCTCGAAGTGCCGGAACCTGAACTTCGTGCCTATTGGGACAAGTTTGACGCGCTCCAAACGAACACGAATAAAGACCTGCTCGAAAAACTTATCGGGCATAAGTTTCGTCGTATTGTCACAGCGTATCGCTATGCGAGCGGTGGCATTAACGGCACTCGCGACCTGCTACTTGCTGTACAGGACAGTATAAAAGCCGCACTTGTCGAATCGGGCGTTGAATACACAGGCGAGAACACGTTAAAAGAAAGCGTTATTGCTTGGCTTGAAGATCCGCTGAATAAGAAGCACTTTGACGAGTATTTGGAATTGCCGGAGTTTACGAGCCGTTTTTCCCAGTCAACTGCCGATGAAGTCCTGAAAGATCTGCGTAAGGGCGGCGAATTGAAAGAGTTAATGGAGAACATCTTCTATCTTTCTGACAAGCGAGGCATAACGGCGTTTGAACTAAACACCGATAGACTAATTGACTGGATAAAGGATATAATCACCAAGAACGACATCAAAATCGTTCTTGTTTGGGACGAGTTTTCCTCTTTCTTCAAGAATAACCGCAACTCGCTTGACGAGTTCCAAAAAATTGCTAGCCTTGCGCAGAGTACATCGTTCTATTTTGTTATCGTAACCCATCAGACTTCCAGTGTCATTGCGAACAAGGAAGACCAAGCATGGAAGGTCGTCCAGCAAAGGTATGAGTTCACGGAAATCACCTTGCCTGACAGCATAGCGTTCGACCTTATCGGCAGTGCGCTTGAAGTTATCCCGTCTGCTCAGACGAGTTGGAATAAAATCGCAGATGATATCAACAGTTGGGTGCCGGAATCCCGTACAGCTGTTATGAAAGCTGCGGGTATCACCAATCCGAATGTCATTAAAAAGATTATGCCGCTCCACCCTTATGCGGCCATGGTTTTGAAGTATATAGCGACTGCGTTTGAGGCGAATCAACGCAGTATGTTTGATTTCATCAAAACGACCAATAACGACGATGTTAAGGCGTTTCAATGGTTTATAGCCAACAACACACCGGAGGATGACCGCCCGCTCTTGACGGTTGATTTGCTGTGGAACTTTTTCTATGAGAAAGGCAGGAACAATCTTACACCCGACATTCAATCTATTCTCGATACGTTCCCGCGTCAACAAGATTTGCAGGAAAAAGAAAAGGCCGTATTGAAGACTATACTCATCATACAGGCAATCGACCAACGCACGCGTGGCGAAATGGAATTGTTCCGCGTGACGGATAAAAACCTTTCGCTTGCGTTCGAGGGTGTGAATGCGTTAGAGGGCAACTCTGCTGTTAACATTGCCAAGAAACTTGTTAAGGACGGAGTTCTGTATAAGAAACCTATCGGGAATGGCATTGAAGTCTACGCTGCCGCTGCGCTTGCGGGAGACCAAACTAAAATTGATAAGCACAAGAAGGACATTCGCACGTCCACAACGACCGCCAAGCTCGTAACCGAGGGAGGGCTTGCGAGCGTGCTTCCGCTTACGTCGGCTCTAAAACTGCGCTTTGATGTTGACCCGCCGAATGGGAAGCTACTTGTGGTAACGTATCCCGACTTCACAAAGACAATAAATGCGCTCCGCGACAAGCAGAGCAATTGGCGTTTCTTTGCCGTTATCGCTTTTGCCAAAGATGATGCGGAAGTGCCGAATTTCCGTAAAGCTATAAAAGAAGCTGCGGCAAATCCTGAATACACGCATATCACCTTTATCGACGCGCTTTCCACACCACTTGGGGCAGATGCTTTTGAGCAGTATGTGGAATTTTCAGCAGTGTCGATGTATTACAGCAGAAACGATGACACGCTCTCGAAAGACTACAACAACAAGGCAAAGCGTGTCCTTGATACAGACTGGAAAGACCGCATTGAAAAAGGTGCGTTTATCGTATCTTCCTACTCCAATAAAGACGGCGAACGTTATCCGAATGCGAACGGAGTTATAGCTGCTTTGGAGAGCACGGTCATTATGAAGTTTCCCTCGATATTTGATTTCAAAAAGGGTTTGAACGAGAATATGTTAAAACTCACTCAAGGGAGAGCGAGTGCGAAACACGGTGCTTTACAGACCTCCGGCAACGCAGTCGGCGGCATTGAAAAATACACCTTAGCAATCCTACCGAACAGCGTATGGAAAGTGGACAGATACTGGGAACAGCCGACACTTTCCTCGCTTCTAATCTCAAAGATTAAAATCCGCATTGAAGAAAAGATAACAGAGGCCTTCAATCGTGATGGGCAGATTTCCATTCGTGAACTCTATGATGTTTTAGAGAACGATTATGGGTTTGCCCCAAGCAACCTGTCGGCTTTTCTTGCGGGCTTCTTGCTGAAAGAATACGGCGGCGAGCCGTATCGCTACTGGGATTCACAGAACGGGCATGAATCAATGAGCCCAGACAAACTTGCCGAAATGCTTGGAATCTATATTGGCAACACAAATCATGCAAAATATAAAGACACCTATATCGTCAATATGACTTCTGCGGAAATGGCATTCTATGCCCTTACCGAAAAAGCATTTGAAGTGTTGCCAAATTCCTGTGCAACGGCGGGGCAGGCAGCTCATGCTGTAGAAACGAAAATGCGTTTGCTTGGATTGCCGGTATGGGTTCTTTCAGAGGTTGATGATTATGGTGTTTATGATATTGTTGAGAAATACATAACCCTTGTGCAAAAAGAGGGCAAAGAAGCACACCAAGTTGCGATTGAAATCGGCAAGGTCGCTGAAGTTAAATCGAACCTTGGTGACAATCTTCATGCGCTTATCACAAAAGGGAACTGCCAAAAAGGAATGCTCGAATTCCTCAAAACGTTTGAAGATGGCAAAATCCTCGACCTTGCGAAAGCGATAGGCGCTGAAGGAAATTTGATTAACGACATTCGCAAACGGTTTAATGTGGAGCGTTCCTGCTTGTGGATTATATCCACGGGCGAAAGCGAAATTCGCAAACTGCTTACCGAATATGGGGTTGTTCTTGAAAGTAACAACATCCTCGGAGTGAATGCCAATTCACGTCAGAAGTGCTTTAGCGACTGGCGTGAAAAGCTGAAATTTATCCACGTTTCCTCCGAACATGCGAAAGTGAAATGCCCGGAACTGACTAAGCTGTTTGATTTCCTATCGAAAATCTACGCACAAAATGAGATACTGCCCGACCAGTTGAAAGCGTTCCAAGCTGAGCTTCAAGCAAACAGCAGTCGGCTTGCCGCCTTCTTGAGTGATGAAAAGCCGGTGTTCGACGATGTCTATTCTCCATACCTTGAAGGTTTCAGTCCTGACGACATTGACGATATTATTAGCAAGCTTCCTCTTGGAATGTTCTCGCTCTCGCCAAGCGAATGCAATGTCAAAGTCAAGGAAAAAGCGGAGGAATTCCGCAAGGGGCAGCTTAAAGAAAAGCTGTTTGCATTGTGGAAAGAAAAAACAGGCACAAACAACCCGAAAGAGTGGTCGCGGAACCACAAGATACCAATTTTATGTCTTGTCGTAGGCAACGACTATGACAACTCAAAGAAAGTATTTGAAACGCTTAACCAGCATAATCCGCCTGAATTCGCAATCAAGACCGCGTTGGCTCACCTTGAAACTGCGACATTCTTTGCGGACTTGAGCGACGATTCAAAATGCAAAGAGGCGTTCCGCAAGCACATCTTCGGAGAGTATTCCAAAATATTGAAAGATATTGGGGTTGTGCTGGATAAACTCGACCGCTTGACGATTGAGCCTTATGATTGGTTTTCACACCCACAAGTTAAAGAAACAATCCGCAAACTTGCTGAAGCAGAATACAATGCAGGTGGTTCTGACCGTGCCTTAGCTATCCTTAGTGCTATGACCTCTGAGCAACGTGATGAATACATCAAGAGACTCGTAACCGAAAATATATCAGTAGGCATTGAAATCATAACAAGAGGTGGTGAATAGGTGTGGACGCAGTAGATAAATATCTGTCTAATAGCAGCGTTAATGCGCCTTTTTTCCTCGTTGTTGGTGATGAAAATTATACTAACATTAAAGCGGCTCTGCTCGAAAAAGGACTTAAGGCTGTCAGCGTCAGCGATTGTTGCGGGAACGCCGATAAACGTCCTAATCTCGACAATCTAATTGGCACATTTGATTTTGCTGATATTGACAGTCAAAGCAATGACAAAAAAATCGTTGTTCTGGGTTTGGGCGAATATCTTGCCCTCTGTGGCGAAGATATAGCTTTTACAAGGCTTTCAGAAATTAAGGATAAGAAGATTGGCAATGCGCGTGTCGTTTTGCTGTTTCGCGGCGTGTCTGAAATAATTCGCAAACTACAATCAGCCGATTCGAAACGCTTTGACATCCGTAGAGTTTTATTTACCGAAAGCACTGATACCAATGCTAATGTTGTTTTTGTTCCGGCTAATCTGAATTTGCCTGCTGAAGATGGCATAAAGGCACTTATCGCTAAACTTGAAAACGGCTATGTAAGTTTGAGTGTTAAATCGAACATAGTTTTTGATAATTCACTTCTAACGACAAGCAGGATAAATTCGGCATATGATGGCATTAAGCATTTCAGCCCCATTTTTCTGCTTGACGAGGCTTGCGGAGATGAGAGTCAATGGACTGCGTTCCTTGCCGACCTTACAAAAGCGAATGGAGATATATGTGTTGTTGTTGACGAATTTGGCAGTAATCCTGAGAACAACTTAACTCAGTGGATTAAGGGGAATTCCTATAAGAATTGGCTGTTTTTCATTGCACTAAAACTTAAAGAAAACGAAATTGAGAACTCGTATTTGAGATATGTGTTGGAGATTACGACTTCGTTCACGGATTTCAAACGCAATATTCTTGATGCGATAATTAGTATACAGCACACGGATAAGCGCTTCGATAAATTCTATGAGGAGCGGAAAATCCTTGTTGAGAAACTGACCGAATCGGATGTTGCTGCATTTGTCGCAGAAAACAGGATTAACCACGCCGAGAGTGTGTATAAGCTTACTGACCAGACCTTGGTGGAGAGGAAAGAGTTTGTTGCACTGTTTTCCAATATTGATAAACAAGCTGTGTTACAACGCACCCAATCGGCTTATTCAGCGTTGAGCGACTACCTTTGGAAATACACATTTAACGACCGGAAAGTCGGAGACGAATTAAACACGCTGTTCACGAATTACTTCGACCGTTATAAATGGCAAAAGGTTCTGAATGGAATAGATGATGACTTTTTATCACAAGTCGAGGAACTCGCTAAAAAGCGCATATTTACACGTTTGCGTAGCTGCAATGAAGTAATAAGTGCTATTGATAAGACGGACACGTTCCTTTACTGGATTGATGCGCTTGGTGTGGAATTCCTCGGCTTTATCCAACAGCAATGTGAGCACAAAGGGATTTCTCTCCGCATACACATTGCACAGGCTGACTTGCCCACAATAACTGCGATTAACAAAGGATTTTTTGCTGATTGGACAGGTCAAAAAGAAAAGGACGAACGGCTCGACAGTTTGAAGCACAAAGAAAGCGGCGGGTATGATTATCAGCACGAAAAACTCCCTCTTCATCTTGCCGAAGAATTAGATGTTCTTGGCAAGATTTTAGAAAAAGCAGCCACTATGCTTGCCCTTCATCAATGCAAGAAAGTACTTATTGTTAGCGACCACGGTGCGAGCCGCATTGCCGTTATAAAAGAGCAAGAGGAAAAATACGAGACCGATACCAAGGGCCAACACAGTGGACGTTGCTGTAAGACACCGCCAAACTATTCGCCTACCGAATACGACCTACCATTTGCTACCGAGGGGAACGGTTACTTAGTACTTGCTGATTACGGCAGATTTAAGGGAAGTCGTGCTGCCAACGTCGAAGTTCACGGCGGCGCATCTTTGGAAGAAGTTGTGATTCCTATTATAGAATTGACGCTTGCCAACCCTGACACTACGGTTGAAATTGTCGAGAAGATAATCACTGCTAACCCTCTGAAAGCCAAGGCAAAACCAGCGGCATTTACCTTGTTCTCGAAGTCGGAACTTGGGAATGTGATCATCATAATTAAAGGCAAACCCTATCCTGCCGAAAGGATAGACAAAAACCACCATCGCATTGTTACCGACATCACAAAAGCAGGTGAGTATCTCGCCGATGTGTTTGACGGCGATAATTTGGTAGGCAAAATTACAATCAATGTCCAAAGCGAAACTGGTAAAAAGAATGACGCTTTTGACAATTTGTTTTAGGAGGTCGCGTAATGATTGAAAAATTGCGGAATTGTTTTGACGAAATGGTCGTTTATAAGGATTTGAGGAAAAGCAACTTTTTCTCCGCTTTGAGCCTGCCGTCATTTATGCGCGACTGGCTCTTGAAGAAGTTTGAAGACGAAAGTGGACAGTTTGACGCCGAAGAGGTATTGCAGTTCGTTCAAACTTACTTGCCGCGCAAAGACGACTGGATTTCAATTAAGAACCGCGTCGTTATGGAAAACGAGCGGGTGCGTTTTCTTGCAAAAATCTCAGTTGAGATTAGCGTGGAAAAGAAACAGGTGTACTTTGCTCTACCGGACTACGGTTTGACATACAAGGACAGTATAATCGAAGAGGGCGTATGGGATAACTGCAAGGAAGACCTGCTTCACGGCGAAACTTGGGGTATGGTTGAACTCGGTTATCGTTCACCGGAAGACGCGGACTTTCTGTTCTCACCCGAAACAGGTAGCGGTTCAACAGCGAAAGGGGCCAATAAAGGCAAAATTAAGCTTACGGCGTTCAAGCCGTTCTGTCCTTATACAGTTGACATTGAATACTATAAAGATGCGAGAGCCGAATTTTCGACTTCTGAATGGATTGACATTCTGCTCGGTGCGGTAGACTATAACGCGAGTGGTTATGCCGACGAGGAAACTAAACTCACAATGCTTACCCGTTTGCTTCCATTTTTGGAAAAGCGATTGAATCTTATTGAGCTTGCACCCAAAGGCACGGGTAAATCATATCTATTCGGGCGTGTCAGCCGTTTCGGTGCCTTGCCTACCGATAGCAAAATAAGTCGCGCTACGTTGTTTTACCATAAAGCCAAACACACGGAGGGTTTGGTAGCAAACAATGACTTTGTTGTTTTGGACGAAATACAAACGATACAATTCGGCGATGTGGACGAAATGCGCACCATCTTAAAAGCTTACCTTGAATCCGGAATAATAAAGATTGATTCATACGAACGTGCCGCTGATGCGGGATTTATCCTCTGCGGCAACATTCGCAAGGAAACTATGGATAACGGCGGGTTTAGTAATATGTTTGAGGAATTGCCGAAGTCATTTCACGAATCTGCTTTGATTGACCGTTTCCATGGTTTTATCAAAGGATGGAACATTCCGCGAATGAACGAGGACATGAAAATATCGGGTTGGGCTTTGAATTCAGAATACTTCTGCTCTATTCTTCACGAACTGCGCAGCGATATGAGTTATCGCGCAATCGTTGATGAACTTGTTGAAGTGCCTGATGCATCGGATACCCGCGATACAGAAGCGGTTAAGCGCATTGCCACAGCATACTTAAAATTACTATTTCCGAATGTCCGCTCGGCAAGCGAAATATCTGCCGCCGATTTCAAGAGATACTGCCTGCAACGGGCGTATCGAATGCGTGATACGATAAAGACTCAACTCGGTATTCTCGACAGCGAATACAAAGGTAAAGATGTGCCTGTTTTCGGCATTAAAGAGGTGTAACAATATGAAGGGCAAGGTTTGCTATGTTTGCGGCAAAGAAAATCTCAACAAAAACGAGATAGGACTTACGAAAAAACTGTTGAGTAAAGATGCAAAAACCTATTATTGCCTTGAGTGCCTTGCCGAGTATCTGGAAGTGGATACCGAATGCCTTCTTGAAAAAGTTGAAGAGTTCAAGGCACAGGGCTGCGATTTGTTCTAAAAGGAGTGAGCGTGTGATTTACGCCGATAATGCTGCCACGACAAGAATATCGGATAGCGTCTTGAAAAAATTGCTACCGTATTTACAGGAGCAATACGGTAATGCCTCCAGTCAGTATTCCCTTGGGGCAAAAGCTAAACATGCCATTGAACAGGCACGCAAACAGGTTGCGGCAGCTATTGGGGCAACGTCTTCTGATATCACGTTCACCTCCAGCGGTTCCGAAGCGAATAGTTGGATATTGCGTAGTATTGCGGATAATTATCGTGGCAAATCCATCCACATTATCACTTCTGCAATCGAGCATCATTCTGTGCTTAACGCTTGTCGCGCGCTTGAGTTATTGGGCGTTGAGGTCACATATTTGCCTGTTGAAAGTAACGGTCGGGTTTCGATTGAGGATGTAAAGTCTGCTGTTAGACCGAATACAAAGCTCGTAACCATCATGCTTGCCAACAACGAAATTGGAACAATTCAACCGATAGCGGAAATCGGAGAGTTTTTGCACAAGCGGGATATTATATTTCATACCGATGCAGTTCAGGCGGTCGGTCATATCCCAGTGGATGTTGGTGAGCTAAAGGTGGATTTTTTGACCGCTTCTGCCCACAAGTTTAATGGAGCAAAAGGTACGGGGATACTATATAAGCAATCAATGATAAAATTATCTCCTTTGGTATTCGGAGGTGAACAAGAGCGAGGACTTCGTGCGGGAACTGAGAATGTTGCGGGTATAGTTGCGGCGGGATATGCTATTGAAGAGAGTATTGCCAAAATGAGCGAAACCGCAAAACGACTGAAAGCTATGGTCGATACAACGGTCAATGCTATTCAAACAAGGATACCGACCGTGCGTGTTAATGGCAATTCCGAAAAGCGACTACCCGGAACCGTCAATCTCAGTTTCGATGGTGCTTCCGGCGAATCACTTATGCACTTATTGGATTTGAAAGGTATCTGTGTGTCTACAAGTTCAGCTTGTACATCGGGAAGTGATAAACCTTCACATGTGCTAACAGCATTAGGCTTAACGGAACAGCAAGCGAAATCTGCAATTCGTATTTCATATGGAAGGTACAATGATATGAATGAAGTGGAATCTATTGTAGAGACCATTTGTAATGCTTACAATAAAATTATAGCAGTAAATTTATATATGAAAAAGTGAGTAATAAAACTACTTTTACTTTTTGAAAATATTAGAATATGAAGCTATATCGACTTATTTCCAAGAATGAATGCATACTATTAAATACTGGGATATGTTTCCAAGGACAGAAATACCACATAAAAGTCACTATCGACCTATTACCAAAAACGGATAGAATGAAAATACAGCCCAGACATCAAAGTGAGCCTAGCGTGCCAGACGGTAAGAAGAAACATATCAAGGTTAAACCTTTTAATTTACCCCAACCTGGTACCGTCAATAGTTTTCCGCAAATCTGGTTTAGGCCACTGGCCTCTAATAAGGACCAATCAAAGGTTTCAATTTTCTAAACCCAATCTTTTCTGCTAAATCCAGGTAAGCGTCAAGGGCAGCGTCACATAGTATAGAAGTTGTAAAAGTAATACAATCACAAAAAAAGGTTGAGAAAGTTGAAAAAGTAGGCCAACTTTTTTAACACGAAACGGAGTGATTGTATGGCTACGCTAAAAGTTACTGCAGAATATAGATTATCACAATGGATGAAAGTGATACAAGAACGGCAAAATAGCGGGCAAAACATCAAGGAATTCTGTCAGGCAACAGGAATAAGCAGACACGCATACTATTACTGGCAACGGAAATTGAGAAATGTCGCCTGTTCCCAGCTGGCAAAGCCAGAGGAATCGGCAGGCACGATCCCAGGCGGCTGGGTGCAATTTGCAACTGTTAGCCCAATGAATTCGTCATTGAAAATTGAAGTAGGCGGGTGCCACATTAGCGTAAATAACGAGACTGACCCGGAGCTTTTAAAAAAGGTTTGCCGCATATTAAGGGTGCTGTAATGAGATGGAGTAACAAACCCGTGTACATATGCTGTGGGCATACAGATATGAGAAAATCGATTAACGGTCTAATGACACTGGTTAAAGACAGCTTTTCCCTTGATCCATTTTCGGAAGCACTGTTTGTATTCTGCAATAGGAACCGGGATAGAATAAAAATCCTGGAATGGGACGGCGATTTCTGGCTGTATTTCAAGCGCCTGGAGCGTGGTCATTTTCGCTGGCCGGCAAAAGGAGACAGCGCCATTATGCTGCTTGAGACCAGGGAACTATCATACTTAATAGAAGGTACTAAACTAGAGAAAAAGCTTAAGAGGAAAGAAGTTTTCGAGCGGCAAATTTCTTAAAAACATATATCTCAAAAAAGGTCTTCAAGGCGCATAAAATCTAGCTTTTTAGCAGCTTTTTTGGTATAATTTTCTTATGAAAACACAAGCTGATTTAGCAGAAAAACTGCTGGAAGTAATTGAAGAAAAAGATCGCAGGATCGCTGAATTAGAGCAGCAGTTACAGTGGTTTATGTCACAGATCCGCCTTGCTAAGCACAAGCAATTTGGCGTCTCAAGTGAAAAAACTGACTGTGCTCAGTTGTCCATATTCAACGAAGCCGAATCAAACGGGGATATGACCATACCGGAACCGAAAATTACTGAGGTAAAGGCCCATTACCGCAAACGGACACGTCTCAATTAAAGTTACTTGCCCGAAGTGTAAAAATAGTTTTGATTGGACACCGCGATAGAGCAAGGCCATTATGTGCAAACATAAAGATGGTTTAAGGATGAAGAGGCCGCCGAAGAGAATTGGATTGGAGGGAACAGTGATGACCGATAAAGATTTCCAGGCATTCATGATTAAACACATGACCAAACTATCTGACGATGTTACCGATCTGCGCCAGAATCTTGTCCGGGTTGAATTTACCCTTGCCGAAAAAATTGATGACCTCTTTGATGGGTATAAGACCATGAATGATAAGCTAGATGAGCATTCTAGTATTCTGGTCAACCATACTGAACGCTTACAACGCATCGAAGATAAAGTAGGAAAACATGACATTCAAATTCAAGTGTTGGACAAAACGAAAAGCAACAAACGAAATGTAAAATAAGGCCGGCTTATTTGCATATTTATTATAAAGCTTCTGTTTGTTTTCCAATGCCTGCTCTTTTCCGTCTGCTTTTTATACGAAATCTCCGACATCTGCCGTGCCAAGAAAGAACCAATAACTCGGGCCCCCGAGTTATTGACCCTATTTTCCACAACACTTCTTATATTTCTTTCCGCTCCCGCAAGGGCACGGGTCATTTCTGCCGACTTTTTCATTTCGTGTGGGTTGTGAAGAGGGGAAGGGAATCAAATTAGATTTCTCTGCAACAAGCTCTTTTGGGGTGTGACCAAAATTACTCCAGAGACGGGTACTATTCTGTACATCAACAATAAGCTGAATTGTTTTATTGGCTTGTCGTATATCATCAAATATGACTCCGACTGAATCCAGCAAATCAAAGTATTCCTGCGTTCTTGCCTCGGCTGCGCACAGATCTATACAAAAAATTACAAAAAATTACCATTTATATGAAATTTGGTGGTTTTGCACCAGGTATACGTTGATGAGCTGGGCAACCGATTGAGCAGTAAAGGGAGGGAGAACAATTATGAAGGCAATCGTATATAAGAAATACGGACCTCCGGAGGTCAATTAATCGAAGCGGAGAAACCCACGACCGGAGATAATGAAGTGCTGGTAAGAATTATAGCGACGGTTGTTGCTCCGCCGGACTGTGCTTTTCGAAAAGGTGATCCGTTTATTTCACGATTTTTTACGGGACTAACCCGTCCCAAGAAAATTCCGGGAGACGTACTTGCAGGTATCATAGAAAAAACAGGCAAAAATGTATCACTGTTTAAAACGGGCGATGCAGTATATGGTTCTTCCGGAGACAAGATGGGTACCAATGCCGAGTATATCGCCATGTCGGAGGAGGAAGCTCTTGCAATTAAACCGGCGTCTATCACGTATGAAGAAGCTGCTGCTATAAGTGAAGGCTCATTGACCGCATTGCCTTTCCTGAGAGACAGCGGAAACATTAGAAAAGGCCAAAAAATACTTATCAATGGCGCCTCCGGTGGGGTCGGGGTGTATGCGATACAGTTCGCAAAATACTATGGAGCCTATGTAACCGCAGCAATTTGATCATAGGAACATGTTCGTTTTATTAGCCTAACCCATTTCTTTCATCATACCATTAAAAAATGTGACATGCGGAGATTAATATACATCTTTACCGTCGTACCTTTGCTTTCCGCAAGGCATTTCCCAACTATAATTTTAAAACCACATGTGTCAGAATATTCTGAGCATGTGGCTTTTTTGGTTATAATGGCTGGACCTCTTTTAAACATTATCGGGCGGTCAAAGCTGCCAGGCAAATAATGAAACCTATTTGCCTATCTCCAAATAGAACCGCGAGGAATGATTTTCATAAGACATATATCGTCACCCATTTTTATGCTTTTTATTAGTTCCACGTCAACTTCACAGCCAAAGGCTTTTTCGAAAAGGACTTTACTATATCCTGTAGTGCATTGACACCATGTATCGGTATCTAATTTGTCCACCTCGGCAAGCATCGGACAAGGGCAAAACGGGAACTGCAGGTAGAGCTCCCCATTTGTGTATGACAGACCGGCGGCCTTTGCTTTATCCTGGTTTGCGAATTCTTCTAAATTAGACGATGATTCCATCAGGTCTTTCACCAGCGCTAATTTTTCGTCCATTCCATATCCGCATTGACAGTTCATTCTAATCTGTTTAACGGCAGACCTGGCAAAGTGGTTTTCCAATCTGGTCATGGTAGATTTTACCCATGTCGCATTGTCCTCAGTTGAAGACAGCCCGTGGTCTCCATATACAATTGTTGCTGCTGTTTCATCGTTGCTGGCTGCCGTTATGGCACCAAAAATGACTTGCTCTTGAATTTTTCTAATATCAAACATAATAAAACCTCAATTCTCAATTTTATGTGAGCAGTGGTTTTAAAAGTTGTATGAATAAAAAAACACACCTGGTTAGTGTGTAGCCGCAATAAGGCATTTACACACAACTTTTCCACCATCCGCTATTGTTCAAACGCATAGCAAACAAAGGCCATATTAGATAGCCTCAATTAACAAATTTCATTCAAAAATTAGCGATAGATTGGATCAAGCATGTATGTAATGTCCTTTCAGTATTAAAATACAATTGTATAATGCCATATGCAAATAATTTTGTCAAAGCACTTCTGAAAAGATGCGAAGACTTTAGCGAAGGGGGTTGCAAAGGTGGGAAATGAGCTCATTAACTAGACTGCTGATTCTGAGTTATCCTAACATCACATCTCCTGGTCCCAATACTGGATGGTTAAATGGAATAAATTGACGTATATTATTTAAAATGCTAACATATACTTACAAAAGGAGTTGCCGCTTTTTGCGTGGCGGTTAGTCCTAAATTAGGCTAGGCCACCCTGCAAGGTGGCCTTTTTGCTATTTCTTGTGATTAAAACACAAGGAAACAACTCCTATAATTACCAAACAGAAACCAAATATTCCTGCCCAAGTAACCATAAGCGTCACCTCCCTTCTAAAGGGAAATGACCAACCACCCAACGGCAACTCCTGTTATATGATACCATAAAAGGCAATAATTCAACACGAAAATAGAACAAATGATCGAATAAATAAACTGGGGGTCATAGAACTATACAGTGCTGATTAACGAGATAAACAATGAATGAAACAATGAATGAAACAATGAATGCGGCCTTGTGCATTGTACGTAATAATGCTAAAATTATGTACATGAAAGGGGGGCGCTTCTATGCCACAGATCAGACCAATTACGGATTTGAGAAAAACCAACGAAATCTCCGACATCTGCCACGCCAAGAAAGAGCCTATCTTCATTACAAAAAACGGATATGGCGATCTGGTCGTTATGAGCATCGAAACTTACGAAGCCATGCTGGAGGAACGGGAAATTGACGTCGCCATCGCAGAAGCCGAGGCCGGGTATGCATCTGAAAACCAGCTGTTGGATGCAAGAAAAGCCCTCTCCACATTAAGGAAGCGGCACTTTGGATAAACATACCGTAAAATTGCTTTCACGCGCCTATCGGGATTTGGATGGCATCTATGCCTACATTGCAGAAACTCTGCTGGAGCCAGGTACGGCGCAAAGACTATTGGATGCACTGGAAGAAGCAATTTTCAGTTTGGAGAAGCTGCCTCAGCGAGGTGCTCCTAGAAAAAATGGCGTATATGCCAACAAAGGCTATCGCCAGATTCTCATCAACAATTTTACTGTGATTTACCGTGTGGACGAGATCAGCAAACAGGTCGTTATCGTGACGGTACGGTACTCCAAAAGCCAATTTTGACAAAATCCACATCATGTAAACATCAAAAACTCTGCAGTAAAAATAAACTATTTGCTGGATTTCAATCTTGGAAGTCTGGTGAGATAGATTCGTGGGATCTGGAAGACGCTATTCATAAAAAGAGAGGGCTCAATAACTATGGCTGAAAAATACATGGTCCCGCTGAAGGTCCGCAATTATCATTGTGACTCTTATGGTCACGTGAATAATGCCCAGTATTTAATCCTGCTGGAGGAAGCCCGCACCCAGTTTATGGACGACCTTGGTTGTCCGCTGGAAACCTACCTTAAACAAGGGCTGTACATCACAGTGACTGAAATTCATATCAAGTACCGGAAACCAGCCGTTACGGGGGACCGCCTGGACGTATTCATCTGGGTCCCGGTCATGAAAAGGGCGCAGGTGAAATTTCAACAGGAAATAAGGCTCTCGGGTTGCGGGGAGTTGATCGCGACGGCGGCTGTTACCTGTGCCTGTATTAAAAATGGCAAACCGACAGCCATGCCCCAGGACTTCCTGGAAATGATTAAACCGTATTATATACCCGAGGAGCTATTCTAGTATTCTGGTCAACCATACTGAACGCTTACAACGCATCGAGGATAAAGTAGGAAAACATGACATTCAAATTCAAGTGTTGGACAAAACGAAAAGCAACAAACGAAATGTAAAATAAGGTCGGCCTATTTGCATATTTATTATAAAGCTTCTGTTTGTTTTCCAATGCCTGCTCTTTTTCGCCTGCTTTTAATACGAAATCTCCGACATCTGCCGTGCCAAGAAAGAACCAATAACTCGGGGTCAGCCCCCGAGTTATTGACCCTATTTTCCACAACACTTCTTATATTTCTTTCCGCCAGGTTCTTACCTAAATACTACCATCCAACGTCTAATCCAAGTATTTGCGAACTTCCTCGCGTATAAGCAAAATAAGCAGGATTATCGTCAAGGTTGTCGAAATATCTTATCTATACAAAAAATTACCATTTTTATAAATTGAAATTTGGTAGTTTTGCACCAGACATACAACAATTAAAAACTATTTAGTAATATATTTGTTTATTGGGGGAAGAACAATTGTATTTGGGTATTAGGAGATATTTAGGTCAAAAAATTTGTATAGTGAAAGAAAATTGGCATGAAATTCCTCCAGAATTTAAAGATGAATTTAATAAGGATTTATTAAAAACAAATTTGTACCATAGTAAGATTGTTGCAATTGTTTTATTGATTGCGGCAATCCCGTTATTATACATGGACTTTTTTAATTACTTAGGTGGCATGTGGATCAATGTTATCGGCTATCGTTTATTATTCTGCGGCCATGTTCTATTGATGTTAGTCATGTTAATACCATTAATTATTGTCCCAATTATTAAGCCTGATTCCGAATATAAAAAATATCTTTGGCAGAGGGCTTGCCTTATTTGTTTTTTAATATTAATTCTCATTGATACCGCAATTATTTCAATGGCAGATCAAAAAACTAGCGGAGAAATTACCGCCTATATTATAGGAGTTCTAGGAGTTGCAGCCACTGTCTATCTTAAACCGGTAACAAGTCTATTTATCTACTTATTATCTTTCGTAATATTTCTTGCCGGGTTATCTCAAGTGCAAACAAACCCTGAAATTTTAGACGGTCATTATATTAACAGCTCATTTTTGGTAATGATAGGGTGGATATTTTCGGTAACTTTATTTAATACGAGAGTAAGGGACTTTTTAAATAAGAAGGGGCTAGAAATTTATGCTAGTATTGATTACCTGACGGGATGTCTTAATAGACGAGCATTTATTAATCAGCTCGGACAGGAAATCGAAAGAGCCCAGCGTGAGCAAACAACTATCTCAATTCTGCTGTTTGATATTGATTATTTTAAGCAGGTTAATGATAGATTTGGTCACTTAGCTGGGGATTGTGTTTTGAAACAAGTTATTAACCTCTTTAACAATTCAAGTCGAAACTATGATTTTATAGGTAGATTTGGCGGAGAAGAGTTTATTATATGTTTGCCGAATACTAATCTTAGTGTTGCATCTGAGGTAGCCGAACGTTTTCGTTGTATTATTGAAGAAACAAAAATAATTTTTGACTCAAATACTATTAATTTTACTATAAGCTTGGGCGTAGCCGCTTTGGAACCTACATATAATGAAAATATCGATAAATTTATATCGAGAGCAGATAGTGCGATGTATCGAGCTAAAATAAAACGTAACCATGTTTGTCTGTCATCTTTTTGAGGATGATAAACAGGAAGGTATTGAGTGGGGGATTTTGCCGGGGCTGCGGATATTGTCTTCCGTGTCCGGCAGAAATTGATATTCCTACTTCAGCCAGGATGTCTCTAATGATCCAACGTGCTCCAATTTCAATATATTTGAATGAGGAATGGAAGGGAAAAATGAGAAAAATTGAAGACAAGTATAGCTTTGTATTTTGATCATAATAATGCTATAATAATGTACATGGAAGGAGGCGCGCTTATGCCACAGATCAGACCGATCACGGATTTGAGAAATACCAACGAAATCTCTGACATCTGCCATGCCAAGAAAGAACCAGTTTTTATTACAAAAAACGGGTATGGAGATCTGGTAATTATGAGCATTGAAACTTATGAAGCCATGTTAGGAGAACAGGAGCTTGACGCCGCCATCGCGGAAGCCGAAGCCGAGTATGCGCATGACAGCCAACTATTAGATGCAAGAAAAGCCCTATCCACATTAAGAAGGCGACACTTTGGATAAATACGTCGTAAGATTGCTTTCGCGCGCCTATAGGGATTTGGATGGCATCTATGCCTATATTGCCGAAACACTGCTGGAGACGAGTACGGCGCAAAAGTTGCTTGATGTGTTGGAAAAAGCGATCTTCAGTTTGGAGGAACTGCCTAAGCGGGGTGCACCAAGAAAAAATGGCGCGTATGCCAACAAAGGCTATCGTCAGCTTTTCACTAAAAACTTCACTTTGATCTACCGTGTGGACGAGACCAAAAAACAGGTTGTCATTGTAACGGTTAGATATTCCAAAAGTCAATTCTGACCAGATAATATATCATGATCAATGGCAGCCCGTTAGCGGGCTGTCTTTATGTGCAGCGGAATGACAGCATTCCGGTCCATCCTGTACCTGGGACGACCGGTTTTTCAATTATCACCCTCTTAACATTGATATATTGAAAAAAACAGCATAAACTAATACCGCATTATGCAATAGTCTGAAAGGTGTTGGCTGGATGGTAACCAAGGAGCAATTTATGGTTTTAGAGGACATGGAGGGCGAGCGGCTCGATATGTTTGTAACTGAGAATATGGAAGATATCTCTCGTGCCCTGGTACAGAATCTAATCAAAGCGGGTAAGGTATTGGTGAATGGCCGGCCATTGAAGGCCAGTTATCATCTTAAGTTAGGGGAAGAGGTTGAGGTGGAATTACCGGAACCTACCAAGGTAGCGATTGAAGCGCAGGATATTCCGCTTCATATCATTTATCAGGACGAAGATCTGGCGATAGTGGATAAACCCAAGGGTCTGGTGGTGCACCCGGCGCATGGTAATTGGGATCATACTATGGTCAACGCGCTTCTATATCATATTAAGGATTTGTCAGGGATAAACGGGGAACTGAGACCGGGAATTGTTCATCGCTTGGACAAGGATACTTCCGGGGTGATGGTGGTAGCGAAGAATGATGTTGCTCACCGCAACCTGGCTGAACAGATCCGGATACACAGTATAAAACGGGAATATACCACTCTGGTTCATGGGGTAATCAAGGAAAATCTGGGTGTAATAGATGCGCCCATTGGCAGAAGTAAGCTGGACCGCAAGAAGATGGCGGTAGTTGCTGACGGCAGGACTGCCATCAGTAATTATGAGGTTTTGAAGAGGTTCACTAATTATTCTCTGGTAAAGGTAGGCTTGATGACGGGAAGAACTCACCAGATAAGGGTGCATTTTGCCTATATTAAGCATTCGGTGGTGGGAGATCCGCTTTACGGATCAGCGAGAAAACATTTTAATTTGGAAACCCAGGCCCTCCATGCGCATCTGCTGGGATTTAACCATCCGCGCACTGGAGAGTACATGGCGTTTACCAGTCCCTTGCCGAAATATTTCGAGGAGATACTGGCCGAACTGGCAAAATTGGGTTGACATTGCACACTCGGTTAAGTAGAATTTCTTAAGAACCTTTAAGTTGGCTCTGTGAGGCTAGCAAGGATTTGCGGATAGGCATGCCTACCTTCGGCTTCACGATGGTGGGCTTTTTTATTTATTAGCAATCCTATGTTGACCTTTACTTGGGAAATGGAGGTTGAGTCGATGGAACTGCAAGAGAAAAAAGTTCTTATGGACGAGGTAGCCATAAAGAGAGCTATCACCCGTATTGCTCATGAAATTATTGAAAGAAACAAGGGTGTAGAAAAGGTAGCTCTAATCGGTATCAGGAGAAGAGGTGGGCCGCTGGCGGTAAGGCTGGCCGAGCGCATTGAGGAAATTGAAGGGATTAAGGTTCCGGTAGGGATTTTAGACATAACCCTTTACCGCGATGATCTTACCACATTGGCATCGCAGCCCCAGGTTCACCGCACTGAAGTTTTTTTCAACATCAATGATATGAATATCGTACTGGTGGATGACGTTATGTATACCGGAAGGACGATTCGGGCGGCGATGGATGCGCTTATCGACCTGGGCAGGCCAAGGACAATTCAATTAGCAGTCCTGGTAGATCGGGGCCATCGAGAACTACCGGTGAAGGCTGATTTTATTGGTAAAAATGTACCAACTTCCAAAACCGAAGTCATTTCCGTCCTGGTTAAGGAAATTGATGGTCGGGAAGAGGTTATCATACAGGAAATTATAGATCAGTGACCCCTAACCCTTTAAACTAGTCCGAGAGGCTGGCAAGGGAAAGATCCTTTAGGAGGGTACGCCTTTCTTGCCAGTTATAGCAAGGAAGGCTTTTTTGTGTAACCCCTCATGCCCGAAGTACACAACCATCGATGAAAATGTTCTGCGTAGAACGGTTTTATGTCATCCTGAGCGGTTTTATGTCATCCTGAGCATCAGCGAAGGATCTTACCCCTCACCGTAAGGAAGATTCTTCACTGCGTTCAGAATGACACTAAAAGCTATTTTCGTACTAAAAAGTAAAAGGAGGTTAAGCGGTGAAATTGGAACAGCGGAAGGATTTATTAGGAATTAGAGACATGAGCCGCGAAGAACTGGAACTGATTCTGGATACGGCAATACCCATGAAAGACATAATAAAGAGAGATGTTAAAAAGGTGCCTGCTCTGCGCGGCAAGGCTATGGTTACGGTATTTTATGAGAACAGCACTCGGACTCGGACTTCCTTTGAAATAGCAGGCAAATATCTGAGCGCAGATACGGTCAATCTGGCCGTTGCCACCAGCAGTGTTCAAAAGGGTGAGAGTTTGCGGGATACTATTAAGACTATAGAGGTTATGGGTTTTGACCTGATGGTAATCCGTCATGCTATGACTGGTACCGCCCATTATGTGGCTCGTAATACTAATATGCGCGTAATTAATGCTGGAGATGGAACCAATGAACACCCCACTCAGGCCTTGCTGGATATGTATAGCATCCGTGAGAAGAAGGGTACTTTGGAAGGTCTGAAGGTAGCTATCGTAGGCGATATTTTACACAGCCGGGTAGCTCGCTCGAATATTTACGGTCTGAGCAAATTTGGCTGTGAGATTAGAGTGGCAGGTCCCTCTACCTTGATGCCGCCGGAAATCGAGAAACTGGGAGTGAAAAGTTATTACAGCTTGGATCAGGCGTTGGATGGAGTGGACGTGATAAACGTCCTGAGGATTCAGAAAGAACGTCAGCAAAGTGGCTTATTCCCTTCCTTGGACGAATATGCTAATCTCTACATGCTTAGCCCGGACAGGCTTTTGCGGGCTAAGGACGATGTGCTGGTACTGCACCCAGGGCCTATGAACCGAGGGGTGGAGATATCTTCCCAGGTAGCTGATGGCGTACAATCGGTCATTAATGAACAGGTCACTAATGGGGTGGCGGTAAGAATGGCACTGCTTTTCCTGATGATGGGAGGTTCGCGTGATGAAATTACTAATTAGAGGTGGAAGGGTCATAGATCCTGCTAATGACATAGATGGGATAATGGATATTTTAGTTGCCGATGGCAAGATAATAGAGGTTAATGAAAACATTAGTGATGAAGGATATGTGTTGGTTGATGCCGGGGGAAAAATAGTTTGTCCGGGATTTATTGATATGCATGTTCACCTGCGGGAACCAGGTTTTGAGTATAAGGAGGATATTGCTTCCGGTACCAGAGCAGCGGCAGCAGGGGGATTTACTACAGTTTGCTGCATGCCTAATACCGATCCGGTAATAGATAATGCTAGCACAGCTATTTTTGTTAGAGAAAGGGCTGCGAAATCTGGAGTAGTTAATGTGCTGCCCATTGGATGCATCAGCAAAGGGCAGGCTGGCAGTGAGTTGACCGAGATGGCTGAGCTGATCGCAGCTGGTTGTGTGGCGGTATCAGATGATGGCAAGCCGGTGAAGAATGCGGCTCTAATGCGTAACGCGATGGATTATGCGAAGATGTTTGATCTGCCGGTTTTATCGCATTGTGAGGAACAGAGTCTGGCCGCGGATGGACAAATGCACGAGGGTTATTATTCAACCCTGTATGGTTTTAAGGGAATTCCTGCGGCGGCTGAAGAACTGATGGTAAGCCGCGAAATAATATTGGCTGAGCTGACCGGTGCCCATGTTCATATATGTCATGCTTCCACCCGGGGTTCTTTGGAAATGATACGGGAGGCCAAAGCCATGGGAGTAGATGTGACCTGCGAGGTTACTCCTCATCACCTGCTTTTAACGGATGAAATCGTGGGCAGCTATGATGCGGATACCAAGGTTAATCCACCACTGCGTTCAACAGAACATGTACAGGCTCTCCGCCGAGGCTTGCTGGACGGTACGGTGGACTGCATAGCGACCGATCATGCTCCTCATCATATGGAAAGCAAAGACTGTGAATACAACCTGGCTTCTTTTGGGATATCAGGACTGGAGACTGCCGTGGCTGCCGTAATGGATGGTCTGGTAAACCAGGGTTTGCTCGATGTGGAGCAGATGGTGCAGCTATTTACTATCGGTCCGGCTGAAGTCTTAGGGATTGACAAGGGAACCCTGGATGTTGGTGCAGATGCAGATATTACAATACTTGATCCGACGATGGTGAAGGTAGTAGACCCAGCTAATTTTTATTCCAAAGGTAAAAATACCCCCTTTAAAGGTCAAACCTTGAAGGGCTGGCCTTGGATGACTATAGTTAAAGGTACAATTATTGTCAACGGAGGCAAAATTGTTTAGGAGTGATGACATTGAAGGGCTACCTGGTTTTGGAAACCGGCAAGGTTTTTAAAGGGAAGTTGTTAAACAATTGCCAGATGGCAGGTGGAGAGGTGGTTTTTACTACCGCCATGATCAGTTATCAGGATATTATTACCGATCCCTCATATTATGGTCAGATTGTGGTGATGACTTATCCGTTGGTAGGAAATGTAGGTTTTAATGAAAAGAGCTTTGCTTCCCAGGGTGCCATGGTTCAGGGACTTGTTCTTCGGCAATTAGCTGATTTTGCCAGCCACTATGAAATTCAGACCGATATAATAAGCTTTCTTAATGACAATGAAGTAGCTGTCTTAACCGAGGTTGATACCAGGGCCTTAACCAGGTTTATACGCGAACATGGCATAATGGGAGGAATCATCACGGATAACCTGGACGATCTGGAGTGGTCGATGGAGAGAGCTCACAAGGCTTCCCAGGGATTGCAGGGGGATCTGGTGAAGTATGTGACCCGTAAAAATATAATGAAATATGGTGACGGTAATAAGAAAGTGGTCATGTTGGATTTAGGCACGAAGCGAGGGGTATTGGATTCATTTTTGAGCAGGGATTGTGAAGTTATCGCCATACCTGCGACAACTAGTATGGAAGATATTATGGCCTTAAAACCAGATGGGGTTTTTATATCCGATGGTCCGGGCGATCCTCAGGCCTTGCCGTATATTATTGAAACGACTCGGGGTCTGGTGGGAAAGATACCGTTGTTTGGCGTTGGCCTCGGACACCAGATCATGGCCATGGCCATGGGTGCAGATGTGTATAAACTAGAGAATGGTCATCGGGGGAGCAACCACCCGGTAAAGAATTTAAACAATAACCGGGTATATATCACTACGCAAAACCACGGCTTCACTATTGATGATATATCTCTGGCCAGTACTGATATTGAAGTAACCATGAGAAGCCTGAATGACAACAGCATTGAGGGGATTAAACACCGGACGTTGCCGGTATTCTCACTGCAGTTTGATCCGGAGGGTTATCCTGGATATAGTGACACAGGATTTTTCTTTGACCAGTTTATCGCAACCTTAATAGGTGACCATCGGGAACATCGGTAGTACCCGAAGGGTGAAGGGTGAAAGTTTTTAAATCACTGAGATGGAGGAAATTAGATGCCAATTAAGGAAGGATTGAAAAAGATCCTGGTTATAGGCTCTGGCCCAATTATTATAGGTCAGGCGGCAGAATTTGATTATGCTGGAACCCAGGCCTGCCGGGCTCTTAAAGAAGAGGGTATTCAGGTGGTGCTTTTAAATAGCAATCCAGCCACCATAATGACCGATACCCATATTGCAGATCATGTATATATTGAACCGATCACCATTGATACCGTAAGCAAGATACTGGAAAAGGAAAAACCGGACGGTATTATTGCTACCCTGGGTGGACAAATAGGTCTCAATATGGCTCTGGCCCTTGACCGTGAAGGTATCCTGGAGAAATTCGGGGTTCCACTATTGGGCACTCCCTTAGAAGCGATTGCCAGAGCTGAGGATCGGGAACTGTTTAAGCAAACGATGGAGGAAATCGGTGAGCCGGTTGCTGAAAGCGTTATTGTGACGTCGGTGGAGGCCGCTGTTGAATTTGCGAACCAAATAGGATACCCGCTTATTGTCCGTCCCGCCTATACTATGGGAGGCAGCGGAGGTGGAAATACGAGGGATGAGGAAGAACTCAGAAACATAGTAAACAAAGGGCTGAAAGTCAGTCCGATAAGCCAGGCCTTGATTGAAAGAAGCGTTGCTGGATACAAGGAGATTGAGTTCGAGGTAATGCGGGATAACAATGATAACTGCATTATCATTTGCAGCATGGAAAACGTTGACCCGGTAGGAATCCATACTGGGGACAGTATTGTAGTGGCTCCGGCTCAAACGCTTACCGATGAAGAATTCCAGATGCTCAGAGCCGCTTCTATTAAAATCATTCGCGCCTTAAAAATTGCGGGTGGCTGCAATATTCAGTTCGCCCTGGATCCCTTCAGCAAAAAATATTATGTGATTGAAGTAAACCCCCGTGTCAGCCGGTCCAGTGCCCTGGCTTCCAAGGCTACCGGGTATCCCATCGCTAAAGTAACTACCAAGATTGCGATTGGTTTCAATCTGGATGAGATTCCTAATGCCGTAACCGGCAAGACCACCGCCTGTTTCGAACCAGCCATAGATTATGTGGTTTTAAAGATGCCCCGCTGGCCCTTTGACAAGTTTGTATTTGGAGACCGCAAGTTAGGTACCCAGATGAAGGCTACCGGCGAAGTGATGGCGATTGACCGCAGTTTTGAAGCGGCATTTTTGAAATCCATCCGTTGCCTGGAACTGGGTATTAATGGCATGAGACTTCCGGAATTGCTGAATCTAGCGAACGAGGAACTGCGTGATCGTTTGATTCATGCTGACGACGAAAGAATATTTATTGTGGCCGAGGCTCTTAGCCGGGGTATGAGTATAAATGAAATCTGGGAGATTACCCAGATTGATAAATTCTTTTTAAAGAAAATTAAGAACATTATGGATTTTTCGCTGCGACTCAAGGACGAAGAGTTGGACGAAGAGCTGCTCAGGGAAGCTAAGAAAATGGGATTTTCGGATATTGAGATTGCTAATCTCCAGGGGGGAGTGCAAGAGGTTCATATTCACCGACTGCGCCAGGACAAAGGGGTAATTCCTACCTATAAACTGGTAGATACCTGTGCGGCTGAGTTTGATGCGGAGACCCCTTATTTTTACTCCTGTTATGAGGAAGAAAATGAAGCGGTTCATGATAAGACGGTCAGAAAGGAACTGGTGATTGGTTCCGGACCTATTCGCATTGGGCAGGGGGTAGAGTTTGATTATTGTTCGGTACACTGCGTCTGGGCTTTGCAGGAAGCAGGTATTAAGGCGATTATCGTGAATAATAACCCGGAAACCGTAAGCACCGATTTCGATACGTCTGACCGACTATATTTCGAACCCCTGGTGTTTGAGGATGTCATGAACATTATCGAAGAAGAGAAACCGGAAGGGGTTATCGTTCAGTTCGGCGGACAGACAGCCATTAACCTGGCCAACCCCTTGAACAATGTAGGGGTAAGAATTCTAGGGACATCTAATGATAGTATCGATCGAGCTGAAGATCGCGACCGTTTTGACACGCTGGTTGAAGAATTGGGCATTCCCCGTCCGCCTGGAAAGAGCGTGTTCACAGTTGTTGATGCGGTTAAGGCTGCGGATCGGGTTGGTTATCCGGTTTTGGTGCGGCCCTCTTATGTACTGGGCGGCCGAGCGATGGAAATCGTTTATAACCAGGAGGAACTGGAACAGTATATGGCAACAGCCGTGAAGGTCAACCGCGAGCACCCGGTACTGGTAGACAAGTACCTGCTGGGCAGGGAAATCGAAGTGGATGCAGTCGGAGACGGCAAAGATGTCTTAATCCCTGGTATCATGCAGCATATTGAGAGAGCTGGGGTACATTCTGGTGATAGTATGGCGGTATTCCCGGCCCATGATATTACTCCGGAGATTCAAGCGAAGGTTATAGACTACACCACCCGCCTGGCATTGGCGCTGAAGGTCAAAGGGATGATTAATATCCAGTTTGTAGAGTTCCAGGATGAATTGTATGTAATTGAGGTAAACCCTCGTTCCAGCCGAACTGTACCATTCCTTAGCAAAATAACTGGTATCCCCCTGGTAAAACTGGCTACTGAGGTGGCGTTGGGAAGAACCCTGCAGCAGTTGGGATACAGCGGAGGACTACAGCCTAAGCCTGATTTTTACGCCGTTAAGGTGCCAGTGTTTTCATTTAATAAACTGGAACAGGTGGATATAACCCTGGGACCGGAGATGAAGTCCACCGGTGAAGTAATGGGTATCGACAAATCCTTAAAAACCGCTTTATATAAGGGTTTGATTGCGGCTGGAATGGAAATTCCCCGCCAAGGAACTATTGTCGCCACCATTGCTGACAAGGATAAAGAAGAAGCATTGCCCATCCTTAAAGGATTTGTCGACCTGGGCTTTAAGCTAATAGCTACCGAGGGCACGGCTCAGGCGTTAATGGCAGTTGGCATTGAGGTGGAGACCGTCAAGAAGATAAAGGAAGGCTCTCCTAATATCGTAGATTTGCTGCGCGCCGGGAAGGTAGACTTTATCGTCAATACCCTTACCCACGGACGTCTGCAATTCAGTGACGGCTTCCAAATTCGCCGGGTAGCGGTGGAGCTGAATGTGCCTTGTTTGACCTCGCTGGATACTTTGAAGGTTATGCAGGAAGTTATTCAGGAAGGTGAAAATATTAAAGATATGCAGTGTAATTCATTGCAGGAATATGTGAATGGTTCATTTAAGTAATACTGATGTCCGGAGGAATGAAAAGATGCCTATAATGGAAAAAGGATTGGTGATAAATCACCAACAGCTTGCCCAGGATATGTATGTCATGGAGTTTCTAGCTCCTAGTATTGCTAAGGAATGCAAGCCGGGTCAATTCTTGCATGTTAGGCCGGGCAATACAAATGATCCGTTATTAAGACGTCCCTTAAGTCTTTATGATGTAGACCAGGAAAAAGGGAGCATTTCCTTGCTGTATAGGGTAGTAGGCAAAGGAACTGACCTGTTAACCGGGCTTAAAGTAAATGATTATATTGACATAATGGGACCGCTGGGACGGGGTTTCTCCCTTCCTGAAAGCCCCAAAAATGCTTTGCTGGTAGGAGGAGGGGTGGGTATCGCTCCTCTGGTCTACCTGGGGCGGGTCTTGAAAGAACGGGAGTGCCAGGTTACGGTCATGTGCGGAGCAGCTAATGCGGGTCAACTGGTAGTGGATGATAAATTTCAACAGCTGGATATTACTTTCCTGTCAGCTACCATAGACGGAAGCGCAGGTTATAAAGGATTGGTGACCGACCTGCTGGTTACCCAGGTAAAGCCAGGTGGATTCGATATTATATATACATGTGGCCCCGAACCCATGATGGACTTGGTGGCACTATACGCAGCAATACATCATATATGGGGAGAAGTGTCTTTGGAAGAACATATGGCCTGCGGTGTTGGTGCCTGTCTGGGCTGTGCCCGTCGGCTTAAAGCGAGTGACGAAACTTATGCGAAAGTATGTAAAGACGGTCCGGTCTTTAACATGAAGGAAGTAGAATTTTAACGTGTAACTGTGGAGGTATTAATTTGAAAAATATAAGCGCTGGACAGGATATTGATTTAAGGGTGAATCTGGGTGGTATTTTGATGAATAATCCCGTGGCAGTAGCCTCGGGTACCTTTGGCTATGGACGGGAATATGAAGATTATATCGATATAGCCGGGCTGGGGGCAGTAATTGTAAAGGGAACTACGCTGGAACCACGTCATGGCAATCCTCCTCCGCGCATTATTGAAACAGCTGCTGGTATGTTAAATGCCATCGGATTAGAGAATCCTGGGGTGGACGTATTTGTGAACCAGTATCTCCCTTACCTGTTTGAAAAAAAAGTAACGGTTATTGCTAACATTGCAGGCAATACCATTGAGGAATATGCGACCATTGCCGCCAGGCTGGAAGGATGTCAGGGTATAGCGGGGATTGAGTTAAATATTTCGTGTCCCAATGTGAAACAGGGTGGCCTGCAATTTGGAACCGACCCGGTTATGGTTAAGAATGTGGTGCAGGCTGTGAAAGCGGAGACATCTTTGCCGGTGATGCCCAAACTGAGTCCCAATGTCACCAATATTGTGGAGATTGCTCTAGCAGCTCAAGAGGGCGGAGCGGATGCTCTGTCCATGATCAACACCCTGATGGGAATGGCGGTGGATGTAAGGACTAGAAAGCCAGTTCTGGCCAATATCTTTGGCGGTCTATCGGGTCCAGCAATTAAGCCTGTGGCATTGCGCATGATCTACCAGGTATACCGGGAGGTTGACATACCCATACTGGGCGGAGGCGGAATTATGAATGCGACGGATGCCCTGGAGTTTATTATGGTAGGGGCTGCAGCAGTATCCATAGGAACTGGTAATTTTGTAAATCCGCAGATGGCTGGCGATATTTTAGCAGAATTGTATTATTATATGCAGGAAAACGATATGAAAAGCTTGAATGAGATAGTAGGAATAGCGGTACAAAAGTAAATCTGGATTTTAAGTATATACCCTAATAAGAAGGAGGAATATTTGTGCAGGCCAAGGATAGAATTGTGTTGGCATTGGATGTTGATACGAGAGAAGAGGCAATAGCCTTAGTCAAACAATTGACTGGTTATGTGGGTGTTTTTAAGATCGGTATGCAGTTGTTTAACAGCGCTGGTCCTAATATAGTACACCAGGTCCATGATCTGGGCGGTAAGGTATTCGTAGATTTGAAATTGCATGACATACCTAATACCGTAGGCTCTGCCGGAAAGGTCCTGACTCGCATGAACAGTTTTATGTTTAATGTTCATGCTGCCGGCGGAAGGGAAATGATGCGTAAGGCAGCACAGGATTCCAGCGCGGAAGCCTTAAAAATGGGAATCGATGCTCCATTGATATTGGCGGTTACAGTGTTAACCAGCATATCTGAGAAAGAACTGGCGGAAGAAATGTTTGTTTCAGACATGAAAGTAGAAGACCTGGTGGTAAAATGGGCCTTAATGGCACAAGAATCGGGATTGGGAGGGGTAGTATGCTCCCCCCAGGAAATTGTTCCTATCCGGCAAGCCTGCGGACCTGATTTCAAGATCGTCACACCCGGAATTAGGCCGCTTTGGTCAGCAGCCAACGATCAGAAACGTATCACTACCCCACGCCAGGCACTTGATCAGGGAGCCGATTATATGGTTATTGGCAGGCCTATTGTCCAGGCGAAAAACCCCTGCGAAGCTGCACAAATGATTATTGATGAATTGGAGGCATAAATAATGTTAACTAAAGAAGAAGCAACTCAGATATTTCTAGCATCAGGAGCCTTGATGGAAGGACACTTTAAGCTTACCTCCGGAAGGCACAGTAACCAGTATATGCAATGTGCTCAGGTATTACAATATCCTCAGTATACGGAAAAATTGGCCGCCCATATTGCCGAAAAATATGCTTCGGAAAAGATAGATTGGGTTATCGGACCGGCTATGGGTGGAATTATTGTTTCTTATGAGGTAGCCAGACAGCTGAAGGTTCCCAGTATCTTCTGCGAACGTCAGGATGGGAAAATGGAACTTAGAAGGGGTTTTAAACTGGAAGCAGGCGACAAGGTTCTGGTGGTAGAAGATGTTGTAACCACCGGTGGCTCAGTAGTAGAAGTTATGGAAATTGTCCGCCAATCAGGAGCCATAGTAGTTGGGGTAGCGGTTCTGGTTGACCGAAGTGGTGGCAAGGTTGATTTTGGAGTAAAGACAGAGGCTGTTTTGACCATGGATATTGAGTCCTGGGAGGGATCGGACTGCCCATTGTGTAAGGCAGGACAGGGCGAGGCCATTAAACCTGGCAGTCGCAGCTAATAGCGGGGGTTATAAATATGAAAATATTTTTAAACGGAATAGAAATGCAATTCGCTGAGGGTGGTTATAAATATGTTTTTATGAAGCCATACCAGCATTTTAAAGAGAATACGGTAAACAAGGAAAATGGTGACAAAATGCATATAGAGTTTTATGATAATGGTGTACAGATAAGAACGTTAATTACTAAAGAGGAAGTAGCCACGATTATCAATAGGGAGATAGCTATAGACACTCTCAATAACAAGATATACATCTTGGAAGAAGGCAATGAGTTCAGGGCTAACCCGGACGGATCGGTAGATATACTGAAATAGGGTTAAGCTTGAATGTCAGTTATTTGAACTGCTGCTTGATTGTTATGATGGAAGCTTTTTTGATGCGGTATTAAGTTTTATTTTATCTATCTACAGGATATTTTAGGGAAGCTGACAACCAGATGTATTCTATACAGAGGGTGGAGGTAGCATATTGTTTGATGCTAGCGATAATAACAAGAGCAGCGATAAAATGGAAGAGATCAATATTGATCTAGAGGAACCGTCTAACGATATAAATTATTTGTTGGAAAGTTTAAATGGCTTAATATTTACATACGATACCCAGGAAAAATTTACTTATTTAAATGCTAAATTATTAAAACTATTAGGTTATGAACCAAAGAATATTATTGGCAGGTATGTTCTGGATTTCGTAGTTGATATCGAGAAGGAAAAGGTTCAGGCAGAAATGCGATCCAGGTTGGATTTTGGCGCAGAGGCTTCCTATGAGCTTTCACTAATTACTAAGGATAGCACCTGCCGAATTTTCCGCATTAATTCAGCACCCTTGATAAAAAATGGCGAGATTCAGGGCGGGATAGTAATTGTTGAGGATATAACAGAATCCAAGCAATTGGAGGACGCTTTAAATAAAAAAAATGCCCAAATGCAAGTAATTACTGAAAACATGGAAGTCCTGGTGGCGCAGGTTGATCTGGCAGGTAAATATATCTCTGTCAATTCATCATATAAGTGTATTCTTGGTTATGATAGCCAGAATTTATTGGGCCAAACATTTTATGCTTTTTTGCATCCGGATGATACAGCCGCAGTTTCAGCAGTTTTCTTACAGGCAATTAATAATAAATCTATTGAAAGAATGGAATATCGTTTTCTTTGCGCCAATGGCACGTATTTATGGCTGGAAACAGTTGGTGACGTCCTGCTTGAAAATGGACAGGTTTGTGGGGGAATACTGGCCAGTCGTGATATCTCCATACGCAAGGAAGCCGAGAAGGCTCTGAAGGAAACTCGCCAAAGAATGGTTGATATTATCGAGTTTCTGCCTGATGCCACCTTGGTAATCGATCTGGAAGGCAAGGTTATTGCCTGGAATCGAGCCATGGAGAAGACGACTGGGATTAAAGCCGCTGATATGCTGGGGAAGGGTGACTATGAATATGCCTTACCCTTCTATGGTATCCGCAGGCCCATATTAATTGATCTGGTATTGCATCCTGGTATTAAACCGGAGCGAGTTTACGGAGCCGTTTACAGGGAAGGCAACATCCTGGTTGGTGAGAGTTTATGTTCTGCGCTAGGAGAATCTGGCGAATACATGTGGGGTACGGCACGTACTCTTTATAATACCAGCGGTCAACTGACTGGTGCTATTGAGTCCATAAGAAATATTACTGATCGTAAAGCGGCTGAGAAGGAGCTATTGGAGACCCGTCAACGAATGGCGGATATTATAGAATTCCTACCGGATGCTACGGTGGTTATTGATCTGGAAAGCAAAGTTATTGCCTGGAACCGGGCTGTGGAAAAGATGACCGGGATTAAGGCTGCAGATATGTTGGGTAAAGGTGATTATGAATATGCTTTGCCTTTTTATGGTGTCCGTCGACCTACATTGATTGATTTAGTACTGCATCCCGACAGTGAACTAGAGCAAAAATACGAATCTATCCACCAAGAAGACCAAATCCTAGCGGGGGAAAGTTTCTGCCCTAATATAGGAAAATCAGGCGAGTATTTATTCGGTACGGCCTCTACTCTTCGTAACACCAGCGGTAAAAGGATTGGCGCTATTGAGTCTGTAAGAAATATAACCGATAAAAAAAATGCTGAATTTGAATTAAAGAACAGCTATGAAACCGTACGTCACATATTGGAAGGAACCGTAAATGCCTTATCCATGACCGCCGAAAAGAGAGATCCTTATACTGCAGGTCACCAGCGGCGGGTAGCCGATTTGGCTTGTGCTATTGCCAAAGAAATGGGGATTTGCGAAGAGGATATGGAGACTATCCGCATTGGCGCTATCCTACATGATTTAGGTAAAATGTTTATCCCAAACGATATTCTGAGCAAACCGGGTGAGCTGAATGACATTGAAATGCTAATGATTAAAACTCATCCCCAAGCTGGCTATGATATCGTGAAACCCATAGCCTTTCATCATTTGATTGGTCAGATAATATTGCAGCATCATGAACGATTGGATGGCAGCGGTTATCCTAATGGTATTTCTGGTTCCGATATTATTATGGAGGCGCGAATTATTGCTGTTGCTGACGTCGTTGAGGCCATGACATTTCATCGCCCTTACCGCTCTGCATTAGGGCTTGACAGGGCTTTGGAAGAAATTAAGCAAAATAAGGGTACCCGGTTTGATCTAGATGTAGTCCAAGCTTGCTTAGCATTATTTACTAATAAGGGATTTAAGTTTGAGTAGAGGCTGTTTGCGTATCTAAGATTTTCTGAAGGATTTCAGGACTTGGGGATGACTAAGATAAGGCAATGAGGTCAGGTCTAACCCGGATGGCGGCAGAGGTAATCAAATAGCTTAATTTTTTTAACAGGAAGGTAGATATATGAATAATGAAAAACTGGCGAACAACATCGTTCCGGTTATGGCAGAGGCTCTGCAGCAAAGCGAGGCTAGATTCCGAAATCTGATAGAATTTATTCCGGGTTTATCTATTCAGGGTTATGGGGTTGACGGAATCGTTCAGTATTGGAATAAGGCGAGCGAAATAATATATGGCTACACTGCTGAAGAAGCTGTGGGTAAAAATCTTGCTGACCTCATTATACCTTCCGTCATTAAGTCGGTTTTCCAGTCTTGTCTGGAATTAGGAGTCCAAGCCACTGCATCAGGCGAGCTATTCCCCGCCGGTGAAATTGAATTATTGCGCAAAGATGGAACCACGATTACGGTGTATTCCATCCATGCCGTGGTGGTTATTGAAGGCAGGGACACGATTATGTTTTGTATTGATCTTGATCTGACCGACCGTTTGGAATCAGAAAGAAAACTACGCGAGAGCGAATACAGGTACCGCTCATTATTTGAATGCGCCAATGATGCTATTTTATTAATGGATGGGAGAAATGTGTTGGATTGCAACCACCAGGCTTTGAATATGCTCGGTTGCAGCCGAGAACAGATTATTGGAAGATCAGTGGAAACTTTTATACCGCCTGCTCAGGCTGATGGCAGGGTTACAATAGAAATGCTGACGGATAAAATTGAGAAAAGTTTACAGGGGCAACTGGCGGCATTTGAAGTAGGTCTTTATCGTTACGATGGAACCGCCTTTGATACAGAAGTAAGTCTTAATTCTATTAGTTTACAGGGGAAGGAAATGATTCAGGTCATTATGCGTGATATTACTGAGCGCAAACAGATGGAAGAAAGGCTGAGATATATAAGCATGCATGACAAGCCCACCGGACTATATAACCGCACCTATTTCGAAGAGGAGCTGCATCGTATGCAGACGGGGCGATTTGACCCAGTAGGAATTGTCATCTGTGATGTGGACGGTTTGAAACTGGTTAACGATAACCTGGGACATGACACGGGAGATGTTCTAATTTCTACTGTCGCTCAAATGTTATTGCAATGCTTCCGGGATAGTGATGTAGTATCACGAATTGGGGGAGATGAATTTGCGGTTATACTGCCTAATTGCCCCCCATTGATGGTTGAAACTGCCTGTAATCGTATTCGTGAAATCACTGCTAATTACCGGGCTTCGTCACCGCCATTTCCTTTGAGTATATCGGTAGGATGGGCGGTAAAGAATGATTCGTCCAAAAGCATGCAAGATATTTTCAAAGAAGCCGATAACCAGATGTATAGTGAAAAACCCAAGAACCGGGAAATGTTCAGAGTGCTTTTTGATGAAATGTTAACCAAGCTTAAACCAGAGTAACCAATTTTCCGTGGGTTAGGAGAGGTTGGTTACTCAGTTTTTTTGGTATTATTCCGCTTGAGAATCTAACAGGTTCTGAAGGATATCAGAATTAGGTTTGACTATTATAGTCCAGTAATTATCATAGATAACCATGCCTGGCCTAGCTCCGCTAGGCTTTTTTACGTTAAATCGGAAGGTATAGTCAACCTCAACCTTGGGAGAACTGCTGGCTTTACTATAAAAGGCTGCCAAGGCAGCAGCTTCCTCCAGGGTCTGATCCGGTACTTGGTTGATCGATTTAATAGTAGGCGGCAAGCTGACTATGACATGGGTGCCGGGTATATTCTTGGTATGCAGCCACAGATCATTGCGGTCTGATTCCCGCAGGGTTAAACGGTCATTCTGCAGATTGTTCCTGCCTACGAATATTTCTAATCCATCAGAGGATATATATTTTCGAGGTTGACTTCGTTCTGGTTTACCTTTGCCACGGGTGGATCGTGCTTTTAAGTAGCCTTCTTTTTCTAATTCTTCGATTATCTCCTCTATCTGAGCCGGGTTATCAGCCTGTTCCACGGCCACCAGGACTGATTCCAGGTAGTCTATGCCATGTTGGTTTTCTTCCATAAGACGTTCAAGGTGCTTTTGGGCGCCTCGGCTCTTATTATAGGTTTTAAAAAATCGTTGCGCATTCTGAATGGGGGTATAACGTACATCCAGGTTAAGGCTTAGCTGTTCCCCCGTATAGAAATCATTTAAAACAGCTACGGTATCACCTTTTTTATACTGGTGGGCATAAGAGGTCAGTAGTTCTCCCCAGACCCTGAATTTCTCATTTTCCTGAGCTTGGCTAAGATCTCCTTCCTGGAGGAACTTCTTTTTATAAGACCGGTTTAAGTGTTCTTTGATGTTACGGGAAAGATTGACCTGCATGGATTCAAGCCGGATTTGGCTTAGTTTCTGTAAATAGTAATCGTCACAAGCTTCATTCATGGATGTAAATTCCCGAGTCACTGCTTCGGGGTGGTGAGTTAAGGGTTGGTACGGTGTTAATTCGAATGGGATATTTTTCTCGTACTGAATTGTCGGGCTGATATTTCCCTGGTCGATGTTTATAATTAAGTTGCGGATAGAATTATATAGTTGGCTCAGTTCAAAATCTCCACACTGATCCACCGGCAGCTTGCAATCCAGTCCGGCTACAGCACAAATCTCCCGGGCACTGTAAGGACTAAGCCCAATATAAACATTAAACAGAGCTGAGGCGATGCTAGTATCTTCTGCCTGGCTCCACATAGCAGCAGTGAAATCCTGGAAAGTATCATTCAGCGGCTCCATTTTGCCCCGGGCAGGGGGGGTGACATATTCCTTGCCGGGAAAAACCTCGCGTACGTCACCGCTGTATTTTTTATTGGCATCCAGGATTAATCCGGTTTTAGGGTTGAATAGAATGATATTGGAATGCCGCCCCATAAACTCACATATCAACAGTAGGTCGTTCCATTCCTTGAAATCGTCCAGAGCCTCTATCCGTATGTGGACAATACGATCCATTCCAACCTGCTTTATTTCCTTGATTTTTCCGCCTTCCAGGTATTTGCGCAGCAGCATGCAAAAAGAGGAGGGCTGGCTGGGGTTAGCCTTTTTTTCACTGCTGATATGGAGCCGAGCCCACCGGGAGTTGGCGGATATTACCAAACGAACATTCCCTGTTTTGGCATGGCGGATGGAAAGAAAAATCTCATCTCTTTCGGGTTGATATATTTTATCTATACGAGCATCAATTAATTCGGAATTTAATTCTCTGGTCAGAGCCCTAATAGCTAATCCGTCAAAAGGCATGGAATTGCTCCTTCTAGTTAAAAATTTAATAGCAAATGTTTGTTATGGGACACACCCGATAAGGTAGGGGGACACACCCCTTGCGGGGGAATGTCCCCCGATTGGAATGTCCACCAGCTTGAAATTTCATCCGGCTATTTCTTCAACTAGTATACTATAGAACTTTACAATTCCATACTGCTGCCGTCCGCAAGTCATTTCTTGACTAATATTTAAAAATATATAAGAATGTTGTAGAGAGAAAGGGAGGCAGAGTTATGGCTGAAAAAATCAAGGTAATAGTCTCAGGAGCGTTTGGTAAAATGGGCATGGAAACAGCTAGAGCAGTTCAAAATGATGATGAGTTAGATCTGGTGGGTTTAATAGATATTCGGGCCAGAGGGGAGCATGGGGGGAACACGGTCGGAAACCATGAATTCCCTGTGCAGGTGGAAAATGATCTGGATATTCTTATAAAAAAAGTAAGTCCCAATGTAATGGTTGATTTTACAAATCCGCAAGCAGTCTATAATAATGTCAAAACAGCCCTGAAATGTGGGATAAGCTGTGTTGTGGGGACTACTGGTTTAAACGAGGTAGAACTAAAACAGCTGGAAAAGCTGGCACTGGAAAATGGGGTAGGGGTAGCGATAATCCCCAATTTTGCAATCGGTGCGGTTTTGATGATGAAACTAGCCCAGCAAGCGGCTCAGTATTTTCCTGATGTAGAGATCATAGAAATGCACCATGATCATAAAATAGATGCTCCTTCTGGCACAGCTATAAAGACGGCGGAAATGATAAATAGTAACCGCGTTCCTAACCCGGTTCGAAATAGCCGGGAGTATGAAAGGATTGCCGGTGCTCGGGGCGGAGAAATTAACGGGATCAGGATTCACAGCGTCAGGCTGCCGGGCTTTGTGGCTCATCAGGAAGTGATTTTTGGCGGGGTAGGCCAAAGTCTCAGAATACGTCATGATTCATTTGACCGGGTCGGTTTTATGCCGGGAGTACTTATGACAGTCAAGAAAATGATGGGAATTAAGGGCTTGGTTTATGGCCTGGAAAACCTACTGTAAATACTTCTCTAGCTACGAATTAGATTGAAGAGAGCAAGGCTCTCTTTTTTTTTGTCCCCAAATAGGAGAGCAGCGAAATAGCCAGATAGTAACAGGATTGAGCTTTATGGGGACAGGCACAGGTCTGAACAGAGTACATATAATGCTATTAACTGTAGTCACAAAACTAAAACCCAGAGGAGGGCTAATGGTGAGTTCAGTTCTTTCAGGAATAAAAATTGCCGTACTGGGGGGAGATGATCGTGAGCTAATCTTGGTGGCTGAATTGGTAAAAAAGGGAGCTACGGTTGTAGTAGCTGGATTTCCAAAGGACAAAATCAGTCATGGCGCGTTTGTTGTCAATAGCGTCGAGGAAGCCTGTAAAGATACAGAAGTGCTTATACTGCCTTTGCCAGGCACTAATGAGAAAGGGGTAATAAGAGCCGTATATGCTGATCAGGAATTGCAATTAACAGAAAAGGCTATAGCCGGTGTTGCTCGCAATGCTTTGATTATTATTGGTTCAGCCCGAAAATATCTTAAGGATTGGGCCGTTAAATATGGTTTAACTTTAATGGAAATAGTGGAAATGGACGAAATTGCCATACTTAATTCCATTCCTACGGCAGAAGGCGCGCTACAAATAGCGATGGAAGAAACCTCTAGTACCATTCATGGCAGCAAGACTTGTGTGATTGGTTTTGGGAGGGTTGGGATAACCATGGCCAGAACCTTGAAGGCTCTTGGTTCTGATGTTACAGTAGTGGCCCGGCATCCGGGGCAGTTGGCTCGGGCTTATGAAATGGGCTGTATCAGGGCCGGTTACGAAGACCTGCATGAAATTATGAATCATACCAATATAGTATTTAACACGGTTCCCAGTATGGTACTCGATAGCAGCATATTAAAGTATGCCAATCCCGAAGTGCTCATTGTTGATCTTGCTACCCAACCCGGGGGAACAGATTTTGAAGCCGCCAATAACTTTGGCTTGAAGGCCATTTTGGCACCGGGGCTTCCTGGCAAGGTTGCTCCAGTATTTGCCGGTAAAATTCTGGCAGATGTGATACCCAGATTGCTTATCAAGGAATTTGCCGAACTTGATAAAGACTTGCTCTATGGTTAGCAAGGAGGTGCAAACAGTGCAAAAAGAACGCTTGACAGGTGTAAAGATTGGTGTAGTGTTAACTGGCTCACATTGCACCATAGGAGGAGTCTTGCCCCAGATTGAGAAATTGAAAGAAGAAGGGGCACTAATTTATCCGATCGTGTCTTATACGGTTGACGACACAGATAACAGGTTTTATAAAGTTGCTGACCTGAAGAAGTTTTTAAAACAGGTAACGGATAAGCCAATTATTAACACTATCGTGGGGGCAGAACCGATAGGTCCCCAAAAAATACTGGATGTGATCGTTGTTATGCCCGCTACGGGGAATACAATAGCAAAACTTGCCGCAGGTATCGTTGATACTCCTGCTCTAATGGCAATTAAGGCCCATTTAAGAAATCAGCGCCCGGTAGTAATAGCAATTTCAACTAACGATGCGCTAGGTATCAATGCCCGCAATCTTGGCTTGCTATTAAATATGAAGAATATCTATTTTGTGCCTTTCCGGCAGGATGATCCTCACCAAAAGGCCAATTCTTTACTTGCTAATTTGGAACTGGTTATGGATACTACCTTATGTGCCTTACAGGGAAAACAAATTCAGCCACTTTTGCTAGGGTCGTTGTAGTTGCTCAATCGTTTGTGTTAGAATATTAGGAAAAATTAATCGCAGATGGTTGGTAGGAGGTTTTAACTGTGGCAGATGGCGTAAAATTGGCTATAGTAGGAGCTACAGGGGCTGTGGGTCAGGAAATGCTTAAAGTTCTAGAAGAAAGAAATTTTAATATTAAAGAAATTTTATTGTTAGCTGACCCTCGTGAAGCAGGAACTAAAATAAAATTCAAAGGTGAAACCATTACGGTGAGGAGTGTCAGTCCCGAAGCATTTAAACAATCCGACCTGGCCTTATTCGCAGTAGGAACCGATATAAGCCAACTACTGGCACCTATGGCGGTGGATAATAACTGCCTGGTGATCGATAACAGTTATGCTTTCCGGATGGAGGCGGGTGTACCCCTGGTAGTACCTGAGGTTAATCCAGAGGATATAGCTTCCCACCGGGGGATTATTGCTAATCCTAATTGCTCTACCATAATTATGGTGGTGGCCATAAATCCTATACACAAGGCTGCCGGGCTTAAACGGGTCATCGTATCTACCTATCAGGCAGTTTCTGGAGCAGGTAAGGCAGGCATTGACGAGTTGGAAAGAAATACTCGAGATTATCTGGAGAATAAAGAGGCCAAATCAGAGGTCTTTCAACATCAGATTGCATTTAACCTGATACCCCATATCGATGTTTTTGGAGAGGATAATTACACCAGGGAAGAAATGAAGATGGTCTTTGAAACGAGAAAAATTATGCATGTCCCCGATTTGAGAATTGCGCCTACCGCAGTTAGGGTGCCAGTATTTAGAAGTCATTCAGAATCAATAAACCTGGAAACCGAGAAGCACTTAAGCGTTGCAGAGGCTAGGAAAATACTGTCCTCAGCTCCGGGTGTGATTGTGCAAGATGACCCAGCTAATAATATTTATCCCATGCCGCTGTATGCCTCAAATACTGATGAGGTATATGTAGGCCGAATTAGAAGAGATATATCCTTGGATAATGGTCTGGCTTTCTGGGTGTCAGCAGATCAAATCAGGAAGGGTGCAGCTACAAATGCGATTCAGATAGCCGAAATCGTTGTTGATAAAAACCTTTTTTAGGAAGTGTGAATATTGAGGATACTGGTTCAGAAGTTTGGCGGGACATCGCTGGCTACTACTGAATTGAGAACAAGGGTTTGCGAAATTGTCCATGCCAATAGACAGGAAGGTTTTTCGGTGGTAGTAGTGGTATCTGCTATGGGCAGGGAGAATGCCGCTTATGCTACTGATACTTTTATTAATTTGATTAAGGAAGTCAATCCTGAGCCATTAGCACGAGAGTTAGACATATTAATGTCCTGCGGGGAGACCATCTGTGGGGTTTTGCTAGCCAACCAACTGACTGCCAAGGGAATGAAAGCAAAATTTCTGAGTGGCGAACAGGCAGGGATTGTTACGGATGGCAATTATGGCAACGCCCATATCCGCTATGTTAATCCCCAAAAAATCAAAGAATGCCTGCAAGAAGGTATGGTAGCAGTTGTAGCCGGATTCCAGGGGATAGGTGAAAATGGCGAATTAACCACTCTGGGCCGAGGGGGGAGCGATACCACCGCCTGTGCTTTGGGGGTGGCTCTGAACGCCGAGTGTATAGATATATTTACGGATGTTGAGGGGGTAATGACAGCTGATCCGCGCATTGTAGATAATGCACGCTTGCTGGATGCCATTACTTACAATGAAATCTGTCAACTAGCCCGTGATGGCGCTAAGGTAGTGCATCCCCGGGCAATTGAAATAGCAATGCAAAAAGGGATTCCTATTAGAATTAGATCTACATTCACAGATACGCTGGGTACTATGGTTGCCAATCAGGCTTACCAATTAGATGAACCGGTCAAAATTATTAGCGATCGTCTAATTACTGGCATCACATACAACTCGGATATTGCCCAGATTAAAATTACTACCGGTGGTCTAGGCGAACAAACTGGCATTGAGCTTAAAGTTTTTAAATCCCTGGCATTAGCAGGAGTCAGCGTGGATTTTATTACTGTTCAACCAAAGGCCATTATGTTTACGGTTCACAGTGAAAAAGCTGGGAAGGCTATGGGGGTTTTGCAAACCCTGGATTTGCATCCCGAAATGGAGTCGAATTGTGCCAAGGTTGCTATCGTAGGAGCAGCTATGACGGGAGTCCCAGGCATAATATATAAAATGGTGGAAGCGTTGGCAGAGTGCAATATTCCAATACTACAGGCCGGTGATTCATATACTAACATCTGGTGTTTGGTTAAAATGGAACATATGAAAAAGGCGGTTCAGGCCTTACACGACAAATTTGAACTGGGTAATAAATAATAGTTGTAGGAGGTGGCGACAAAATGGCAATGCTTAAAATGTTTACGGCGATGATAACCCCTTATCATTCTGATTTACAAGTGAATTATACCCGGGCAGGTGAAATTGCTGAACATTTGGCCGATACCGGCAGCGATGGGATTGTGGTTAGCGGAACAACTGGGGAATCACCGGTACTTAGCAAGGAAGAGAAGTTGGAGTTATTTGCTGCGGTAAAGGCCAAGGTCGGCAGCCGGGTTGAGGTTTGGGCCGGAACCGGCTCTTACGATACTAAGGCTTCAGTAAGTCTGAGCCAGGCAGCAGAGAAAGTAGGAATGGATGGTCTGTTGGTCGTTACCCCCTATTACAATAAGCCTTCACAAGAGGGGCTTTACCAGCATTTTAAAACTATAGCAGAGAGCGTATCTATACCGATTATGCTTTATAATATTCCCGGTCGGACGGGAACCAATATGCTTCCAGAAACGGTAGCCCGCTTGGCTGACATAGAAAACATTGTGGCTCTTAAAGAATCAAGCGGCAACATGGATCAATTATCGATTTTGAAGAATATAGTGCCAGATACTGTCTCTATCTTTTCAGGAGATGATTCCCTTACCCTGCCAATGCTAGCTTTGGGAGCTGCAGGGGTGGTCAGCATTGCATCACATCTGGTAGGAAAAGAGATTAAACATATGCTGGAATTTTTTGCGGCAGGCGATGTGAACCAAGCCCAACAACTCCATAATTACCTTTTTCCCATGTTCAAAGGTTTATTCATTACCACCAATCCAGTGCCGGTAAAAGAGGCATTAAATATACTGGGGATGGGCGTAGGAGGCTTGCGCTTGCCTTTATGCAATGCTAATGAAGGCGAAATAATCCAATTGAAGGAATTATTAAGTAGATATAATTTATTGAAATAGTATAATCGATAAATATATAGTGTGAAAATAGACCTTGCAAGGTCTATTTTTATTACCAATAATAACAATTTTACATATTTTAGTAATAAATTGAGTTGTATGCAATCTGCCTTTGGGCTATAATAAGCGAAGCGGTAATGTACGGATTCCTGCTATAGTAAAAATTGAATAAGAAGGAGGTGTTTGGGTGTCAGATGATGCACGACTACAGATTATTCCTCTGGGCGGATTAGGGGAAATCGGCAAAAACATGATGGCAATCAGATACCAGGATACCATTGTGGTCATCGATTCCGGACTCATGTTTCCTGACGATGAACTTCTGGGGATTGATTTAGTCATTCCTGATATTACCTTTTTGGTGGAAAATCAGGATAAAGTGAAGGCCATTCTTTTGACCCATGGGCATGAAGACCACGTAGGTGCCCTCCCGTATGTGTTGAAAGAAATAAACCCGCCGATTTACGGCAGCAAATTAACCTTGGGAATCGTGGAAGGTAAACTCAAGGAACATAGCCTTAGCAATGTACAATTGAATATTGTGCGCCCACGGGATATGGTTGAAATTGGGCCTCTGAAAGTAGAGTTCTTTCGGGTGAGTCATAGCATACCAGATTGTATGGGTATTGCTATTCATACCCCATTGGGAATTATATTCCATACGGGAGACATTAAACTGGATCAGACCCCGGTAGATGGACAGGTAGTTGATTTTCGCAAAATGTCGGAACTGGGCGAAAAAGGCGTATTGCTTATGTTCAGTGACAGCACTAATGCTGAGAGACCGGGATTTACCAAGTCTGAAAAGGTGGTAGGGAATGCCTTTGATGAAATCTTCGGCAAGTGCGAGGGGCGCATTATAGTTACTACCTTTGCTTCAAATGTGCACAGGATTCAGCAGGCAATAAGCACTGCTGATAAATATGGCCGTAAGGTTGCAATTGTAGGCCGCAGTATGGTTAATAATGTGAAGATATCCAGCCAACTGGGTTATCTGGATATACCCGAGGATATTCTTATTGAAATGGAAGAAATCAACAAGTATCCTCCCGAAAAGGTCGTTATTGCAACGACTGGTTCCCAGGGAGAACCGATGTCGGCCCTAACCAGGATGGCTACCGCTGACCATCGGTGGGTAGGAATTAAACCGGGGGACACGGTGATTATATCGGCCACTCCCATACCAGGCAATGAGAAACTGGTTTCCAAGACCATTGATTTGCTTTTCAAACAGGGCGCAGAGGTCATTTATGAGAGAGAAGCAGGGGTACATGTTTCAGGGCATGCTTCGCAGGATGAACTGAAGCTTCTCATTAATATCATTAAGCCCAAGTATTTTATACCGGTCCATGGAGAATATCGCCATCTGGTGAAACATGCCCAATTGGCCGAAAGCCTAGGAATACCCCGGTCACGGATTTTCGTGGCTGAAAACGGTCAGATTATTGAGATTAGCAAGAAGAAGGCATATGTATCTGGTAAGGTTACTGCCGGCAGAGTACTGATTGATGGACTGGGCGTAGGTGACGTGGGCAATATTGTGCTTAGAGACCGCAGGCAATTATCGCAGGATGGTATCATAATAGTAGTAGTGACAATTAGCAATGGCCTGGTGGTATCAGGTCCGGACATTGTTACCCGGGGTTTTGTCTATGTACGAGAATCGGAACAGTTAATTGAAAATGCTAAAGCCAAAATCAATGAAGCATTGGAACACTGTTCGCGTAAGAATATTACCGAGTGGTCCATTATTAAATCACAGATTCGTGATAAACTGGGGAAACATCTATATGAAAAAACAGGTCGCAGACCTATGATAATGCCTATTATTATGGAGACCTAAGGCGAGCCAATAAATATAAGATTCTAGTATCACCCTGTTGGATTTATTCTCAGCAGGGTGATTTTATTTTTATAGAATACGGTGGAATGTATTATTTTAGCTCATGGAGGCAAATCTAAGAAAAAGGATTCTGCTTATGAAAGGGGCTCTCAATTGTGACAGATAATCCCAACCCACAGGAGACGGAAGCTAACCCCAAGCTGGAAAATATTAAGGAACTGGGGCAAATAGAAATCCCGAGCTTTAAAAGTGATATACACTGCTTAACAATTGCCGGACAGGTAGAGGGGCATATGGTCTTGCCACCGCAAAATAAAACTACTCGTTATGAACATGTCATACCTCAGTTGGTAGCGGTAGAGGAAAACCCTCAGATTAAAGGATTGCTGGTAGTATTAAATACGGTAGGGGGGGACGTGGAAGCTGGGTTGGCGCTGGCGGAGATGATCGCCGGTCTATCTAAGCCCACGGTCTCTATTGTATTGGGCGGTGGCCATTCTATCGGCTCCAGCATTGCCGTAAGTACTGACTATTCATTTATTGCGCCTTCCGCTACTATGACCATTCATCCGATTCGTTTAACAGGATTGGTAATAGGAGTCGCTCAGACTTATGAGTACCTGGATAAAATGCAGGATCGGGTGGTGAACTTTGTAATCCAGCATTCGGGAATTAGTGATAAGAAATTCAGGGAACTCATGTTTAGAACCGGGGATTTGGCACGCGACATCGGTACTGTCCTGGTGGGTAAGGATGCTGTTGAATGTGGACTCATTAACCAAGTGGGCGGGTTGCATGATGCGGTAGTTAAACTGCATGAACTCAAGGATATGCCGAGGGGTGTTTTGCAATGATATTGTACACACCTGATCCACTGGAACTCCTGGCGAATAGTAAAACAAATGAATTGATTAATATTAAATTGCCATCGGGAGGCAGTATGAATGCGGAACCCATAGATTTTGGCCAACTAAGAATTGTTGAAATTATTAGTACCGATCCTATGGATTATATGGACAGCAAGTACCAGCCGGGAACTGTAATAAAATTGAGGTTGGAAGATGCTTTATAA
>PHAA01000040.1 GCA_002840245.1 Firmicutes bacterium HGW-Firmicutes-15 | reverse complement strand
ACTCCCGCCGCATTTGCTGCAGCTTTCTACTCGCATCATCTCGATATCTCTTTCCATACCGAAAACAGCATCCTCGAAACTTATATCCAGACGAGCCTCTTTATCTGCACCGCGCTGGGGGCCGCTCCTCCTGCGTTGGCCGCCTCCTGCCCCTCCAAAAAGAAGGTCGAAAATGTCCCCAAATCCACCGGCACCACCAAAATCAGCCCCGCCAAAACCACCTGCTCCCATCCGGCTAGGATCAAAAGCATCATGCCCATACTGATCATAGGCAGCCTTTTTTTGAGTATCACTCAAAATTTCGTAAGCTTCGGCCACTTCCTTAAACTTTTCCTCCGCATTTTCATCTTCTTTATTAACGTCCGGATGATATTTTTTGGCATTCTGCCGATAGGCTTTTTTAATTTCCTCGGGCGTAGCAGATTTGGATATCCCCAAAACCTCGTAATAATCACGCTTGGCGGCCATTATTTCCCACCTTCCTAAACTCTCCTCACTGGACTTAAAAATAATGCAAATATTCTATTCCCATAATTGGGGCAATTTCTATTTCTTTTCATCATCCTCGGATATGTTGAAGTCAGCGTCTATGACATCATCCTTACCGGCTTCACCTGATTCCTCCGGATTAGCATTCTGGTACATTTTAGTAGTAAACGCATACATGGCTGTGGCCAATGCCTCGGTTTTACTTTCAATCTCAGCCACATCAGTGCCTGCCAGGGCTGCTTGCAATTCTTCTTTGGCAGTATTTATGGCATTTTTATCTTCTTCTTCTATTTTGTCTTCAAATTCCTTAAGATTCTTATCTACCTGATATATCATACTGTCCGCTGAATTTCTGGCTTCTATTTCTTTGAAACGTTTCTCATCTTCCTCGGCGAATTTCTCGGAATCTTTAACCATCCGCTCAATATCGCTGTCGCTTAAACCGCTGGATGAGGTAATGGTAATCTTCTGTTCCTTATTTGTCGCCATGTCTTTAGCAGTAACATTAACGATTCCATTTACATCAATATCAAATTTCACTTCTATCTGGGGAATACCTCTATGAGCAGGTGGAAGACCAGTTAGTTGAAATCTTCCTAAGGTAACATTGTGCTCGGCAAGTTTTCTTTCCCCCTGCAGGACATGAATATCCACTGACGGTTGATTGTCAGCCGCAGTCGTAAAAATCTGGCTCTTGGATACTGGTATGGTAGTATTTCTATCAATAATTCGCGTAAATACTGATCCTAGGGTTTCGATTCCCAGAGATAATGGAGTAACATCCAGAAGCACCACATCAGTAACCTCACCGGTTAGTACTCCGGCCTGAATGGCCGCGCCTAAACCCACAACTTCATCCGGGTTAATCCCCTTGAAGGGCTCCTTGCCAGTAAAGTTCTTTACTGCTTCCTGTACCGCCGGTATTCTGGTCGAACCACCTACTAGTATTATCTTATCAAGGTCGGCTGGTTTTAAGCCAGCATCTTTCATTGCCTGCTTCAATGGCCCTACCGTTTTCTCCACCAATTCAGCAGTCATATCGTCGAACCTGGCCCTGGTCAGGGTTCTTTCCATGTGTAGAGGACCATCCTGGGTTGCTGTAATATATGGTATGTTTATGTCCACACTCATGAGACTGGACAGCTCATGTTTGGCCTTTTCAGCCGCTTCTTTCAGGCGATGCATAGCCATCTTATCATTTTTCAAATCAAATCCGTTTTCTTTTTTGAATTCCTGTACCAACCATTCGATAATCTTGTCATCAAAATCATCGCCTCCCAAGCGGTTATTACCGCTGGTAGCCTTAACCTCGAAGGTGCCATCTCCTATCTCCAATATGGACACATCAAAGGTACCTCCGCCCAGGTCAAATACCATAATAGTTTGGTTGCCTTCTCTATCTAATCCATAAGCCAGTGCTGCCGCAGTAGGCTCATTTATGATTCTCAGGACTTCCAGACCAGCAATAGTACCTGCATCCTTAGTTGCCTGGCGCTGAGCATCTGTAAAATATGCCGGAACGGTTATCACTGCCTGGGTTATTTTTTCACCCAGGTAGCTCTCGGCATCAGCTTTCATTTTTTGCAGAATCATCGCTGAAATTTCCGGGGGCGAATATTTTTTGCCATCAATACTAACTTTATAATCAGTCCCCATTTTTCTTTTTATAGATGAAATGGTTCTTTCCGGGTTGGTAGTCGCTTGCCTTCTCGCTACTCGGCCCACTAGCCGTTCACCCGTTTTGGAAAAACCTACTACCGAAGGAGTAATTCGCTCTCCCTCGACATTGGTTATAACTACAGCTTCGCCACTTTCCATTACTGCTATGACTGAGTTGGTCGTTCCTAAGTCTATACCTACTACTTTTGCCATTTAATGACACCTCCAAATTTTAATTACTAACCTTAACCAGGCTGGGCCTGATAACCCTATCATGCAAGATATACCCTTTTTGTAATTGTTCAATAACGGTATTTTCCGGGTGTTCATCACTGGGTTCGACGGTCAGAGCCTGATGATATTGGGGATCAAAGGGTTTCCCCAAACTATCAATGACCTGCAACCCTTCACCTTTTAATAAATCGTCTAAACTTCGAGCGGTCATCTCTATCCCTTTGCTCAGCACTTCAAAATCTTTAGACTTACTGGCAACACCTATGGCTCGATGCAAATCGTCAATGACCGGCAACAATTTCTTAATAAAGGATACGTTAGCATACTTCAAGTATTCCTCGCGTTCTCGCTGAGTACGTTTCTTGATATTTTCAACATCTGCTAAAGCTCTCAGATAGTGGTCATAATTTTTTTGCGATTCCTCCTGTTGCTTCTGCAATTCCTCTCGCAGGCTTTCCTCTACACTTTTCTCTTCCGGCTGAGTCTCCTGCTGTTGAGCTTCATCTCCCACCGGGGGACCTCTAAAAATCTCAGCTTCCAAATCCTTTTCCATTCCTCTCTTCACCTCTATTCCAGAGTATCCACGGGGTAAGATTCCCCGTCTTTCATCTTAATAATTGTATTGATTCTTAAAATGGCGATAGCCACCTCTCCAGCAGCTTTCACCGCGTGTATCTTTACCAGGGTGGGATCAACAATTCCCTTTTCCAAAGTATCAATCAAAGTGCCCCGCTCACAATCAATAGCTATGCTGTCCGACCCTTTTTGCTTCTGCTCAGCTACCACGTCACCCATCTTCTCCAATGGATTAAACCCGGCATTGGCTGCTATACAGGCAAACGGTCTAAACAGTGCTTCCTTTACACATAAGACTCCATAAGAAGTCATGCCTTTTAAATCCTGAGCCAGCTCTTCCAGTTGTTTGGCCACCCATATCTCTATGGCTCCTCCGCCGGGGACAACGCCTTTTTGCAGGGCTGCCTGTACTGCCGAAGCAGCATCCCGGGCAATGCGCTCTTTTTCATCTACTAGCTCCTCAGTAGCTGCTCCAATGATTACTGTAGCCATGGCCTCACCTGCTCCATCGAATAAGCAGGTATATCCCCGTTTGTCATTAACCTGAACCTCTTCAGCCCGCCCCAGGTAGCTAGCTAATTGTTCTGCTGGGTGGTTTAGAGCGCTCCTTTTTATCTTGCGAGCTCCAGTATGCTTGCAAACCTTTTCCATTTCCCGCCGCGATACCCTCTGAATGGCCATGATTCCGGCCTCTGTGAAAATCTGTTCTGCCAGGTCGTCAATGCTGCGATCAACCAGTACCAGCTTCACATCCATGGAGCATATCTTTTTCAAATTATTTTCATAGCGTTCTTTATTCTGCAAATAGTATTGAAAACCAGCCTCGGTGCTCCTTGCTTCACTATCTATTTCCTCAGGAGCCAGGGCATCATCTACTGCCATAATCCTTACGTTATCCAAAGAACGGGGCATCTCATGATTCATAGGCTCCTTGCTGACCAGTGCACCCATAAAAACCTTATCTAGAGCAGCTTCCCGAGCCACCACCGCATCAGCAAACTTATAATCCGGGCTCAGCAGCTTTTCTCTGCCTATTATTCGGGCACCATTTATAAGCAAATGAGCCAAATCTTCCTGGCCCCTCCCGGCAATGGAAGCCACCTGAAAAAGCATCGGGTCGTCTATCGAATTGACCGACCGGCTCATTTTCTCTATCAACTCTATACTGCGCTGTATTCCCAGCTTAATCCCCTGGATAACCTGGGTTACCGGAACTCCCTTTAGAACCTGGTTCGCACCTTCAGATACCAGCGTTCCTGCAATTATGGTAGCAGTGGTAGTCCCATCTCCCACTTCTGCCTGTTGGGATCGGGCGGTATTAATAATCATGCGGGCCGCAGGATGATTTACAGCCATCAGCTTTAAAATCGTAACCCCATCATTGCTTATAACTACGTCACCCAGGCTGTCTATCATCATAATGTCCAAGCCCTTGGGACCAATGGTACCCTCTATCGTCTGAGATATTAGCCGGGCAGCATTAGCATTTCCCAACAGGGCCTGCAATTTCTCATCCACTTCACTGTTAAGACGCGATCTGTCAGGCATAAATGCCTCCTTACTATTTCTTGAATAACTTGGGGTCAGAACCCGAGCTATTCATAAGATCATCTATGATCCTACGCACCGATTCTACCGTCCCGGCGGCCTTCCAATACTCCATGCGCACCGGACCAATAAGACCAATTTTACCCATCTCACCGGCCGTCCGGTAGCCTGCAAAAACCAGGCTCATTTCTTTGATGTCTTCAGCTTGATTTTCCTGGCCAATGCGAATATCTACCCCTTCTTTGATCTGCTCCGGCAGAATCCCTTTGAGTGGTCCATCTTCTTCAAATAAAGTGAGTATTCGCCTTAGTTTATCCATATCCTTAAACTCAGGCTCCTTGAGTATATTCAAGGCTCCGCTGATTACAACCTTTTCATCATGGGGACTATCCAGCAAATTATCAAGAGCCTCCAAAGACTTATCAATAACCTGACGGCGGTTCTTAAGCTCGTCGCGTAAGAGCTGCAAATCACTGCGCTGCACTTCACTTAGTCTTTTGCCTCGAAAAGCTCGGTTAAAAAGATCACCTATGGCCTGTAAATCACGGGCCTTTATTGACCTCGGAATAGCTATTTTGCGATGCATGATGATACCAATATCAGTAACCACCAAGACCAAAGCCTGCCCCTCCTGAATAGGAATGAGCTGCAAAGATTGAAACTGACTAAACTTGACTGAAGGCACGATAATAAAGGAAGCATAGTTGGTCACCTGGGAAAGAAAATGCCCTATTCCCTGAACCACATCATTCCATTCCTGAATACTGTCCTCTAAAATCTTGTGCAGAACCTCAATTTGCTCGTCACTGGGGTTCTCATTCTCCATCATACAGTCCACGTAATACCTAAACCCCTTTTCTGAGGGTATCCTGCCTGCAGAAGTGTGGGGCTGCTCCAAGTATCCCATTTCCTCCAGATCAGCCATTTCATTTCTAACCGTAGCTGCACTAATATTCAAGGCATGTTTTCTAACCACAGCCCTGGAACCTACCGGTTCCGCAGTAGCCACGTAGTCTTTAATGACTGACTCAAGTATATGACGTTTCCTCTCATCTAATATCATAATTATCACCCACTCTGTTAGCACTCTCCTGGATTGAGTGCTAATCAGCGTTTCTTAAAAAATAGCACCTGGGGAAACCTTTGTCAAGAGGTTCCGTCAATCCATAAACTGCATAAAAACCTGATTAGAAATGAAATAAGCTCTTTTTGACAGATAAATGCGGTCATTTTCCACCTCAAGAAATCCCTTGGTTTGGCAATCTTTTATTACATCCCGGTACTCCTCCATAATATCGATGCCAAATCTATCGCGGAACTCCTCCCGCTTAATCCCCCCGGTCAACCGCAAGCCTAGGATAATAGCATCGGCTGCCAGTTGACGGGGCGTCATGGTTTCTAATATCTCTATTTGAAGAGGGCGGTCAGCCAGCATATCTTCTATATAATGGTTCACGTTTTTTTGGTTAAGGAATCTTTTTCTATTAATATAACTAACTGCTCCACAGCCAATGCCCAAGTATTCCTGGGCCTGCCAGTAAAGCAGGTTGTGACGGCATTCATAGCCCGTTCTGGCAAAGTTGGATATTTCATAATGATAGTATCCCTCTTCAGCTAGAAAATCCAAGGTAGTATAATATAGACTGGATTCCAGTTCATCATCCAAAAGATTTATAGTCCCTGCTTTTACTTTCCGAGCCATACGGGTCGATTCATCGAGCTGCAACAAATAGGTGGAAATATGCTGAGGATTAAAGTTCATTGCTAATGACAAGTTCTCCTGCCAACTAGATAGGGTCTGACCGGGCAAACCGTATATCAGGTCAATATTGAAATTATTAAATCCCGCCTTTACGACATCTCTTAGCGTAGACTCCGCCTCGTGCCCTCCGTGCATCCTTCCCAAGGTTTTAAGCTCTATATCCGCAAAGCTCTGAACCCCTACCGATAAACGATTAACCCCAGCACATTTTAAGCCCTTGAGATCCTCCAGGTTCACAGTAGCCGGATTAGCTTCCATAGAGATCTCCAGTTCACTACTGGTTTGATAATTTTCAAAAACCGAATTTACAATCCTTTCCACCTGTTGAGGCAGCAGCAAGCTCGGAGTGCCACCGCCCAGATAAATACTTGCCAAAGGACCGCTAATTGATGAAGCTCGCCTCCGTAACTCACTGATCACACTGCGAGTATATTTTTCCAGAATAACCGGGTCTGTTATGGGCAAAGAATAAAAATCACAATAGTCGCACTTATGAAGACAAAATGGAATATGGATATAAATACCCATATTCGCAGAACTATTTGTCACTATCTATCTCCATGACCGTCATGAAAGCATCGCGTGGAACCTCCACATGACCAATCTGTTTCATGCGTTTTTTACCTTCTTTTTGCTTTTCCAAAAGTTTCTTTTTCCTGGTAATATCACCGCCGTAACATTTTGCCAGGACGTCTTTGCGCATAGCCTTAACGCTTTCCCGCGCAATAATCCGGTTGCCAATTGAAGCCTGAATGGCTACCTCGTACATTTGCCTGGGAATAATTTTACGCAGTCGCTCCACCAAGCCTCGAGCCCTATAGTAAGCCTTGTCCTTATGTGCGATGGAACTAAGAGCATCAACTGTCTCCCCATTTAACATAATATCCAGTTTTACGAGTTCAGATACCTCATCATCCCGCACTTCATAATCGAGAGATGCATAGCCCCGGGTTCTCGATTTCAGGCCATCAAAGAAATCAAAAAGAATTTCCGCTAAGGGAAGATTATAATTAATCATGACCCGATGGGGAGTAAGATATTCCATGTTGATAAAGCTGCCCCGCTTTTCCTGGCAGAGCTCCATCACCGTGCCTACATAGTCATTGGGAACCATAATATTAGCCTTCACATAGGGCTCCATTACTTTATCAATGCGCTGCGGATCAGGCCAGCGGCTAGGATTTTGTACAGATATTTCAGTTTTATCCGTAAGCAGGATACGATAAATTACGCTGGGAGCTGTAGCCATCAGCGACAAATCATACTCTCTCTCCAGCCGTTCTCTAACAATTTCCAAATGCAAGAGCCCTAAAAAGCCACAACGGAATCCTAAGCCCAATGCATCTGATGATTCCGGCTCGTAAATTAAAGAAGAATCATTTAGCTTTAACTTCTCCAATGCATCACGCAGTTTTTCGAAATCACTGTTGTCCATCGGGAACAGCCCACAGTATACTACCGGCTTAACTTCCTTGTATCCTTCCAGAGGTTTCGAGGCCGGGCGGGATGCTAGCGTAACGGTATCACCCACCTTGGTATCAGCAACATTTTTGATAGCCGCTGCCAAATAACCTACTTCGCCTGCTTTAAGGCTTTCTACCGTGGTCATAAAAGGGGACAATACTCCTATTTCTGTAATTTCGAAATCCTTACCGCTATACATCATTCTAATCATGTCGCCTTTGCGCAATTCTCCCGAATCAACCCGGATGTAGGAAATAGCTCCTTTATAAGGATCAAAATAAGAATCGAAGATTAGTGCCCGGAGTTCTCCCTTTTCATCACCCCGCGGCGCCGGTATTTTGGCCACAATAGCTTCCAGGACCTCTTCAATGCCGGTACCCAATTTAGCTGAAATGGGTATGATTTCTAGCTTGTCCAGGCCCAGTACGTCTTCCATTTCCTGTTTCACAACTTCGGGTTCCGCTCCAGGCAGGTCTATCTTGTTAACCACTCCAATAATCTCCAGGTTTAAATCCATCGCCATATAAACGTTGGCCAAGGTCTGCGCTTCGATGCCTTGAGAAGCATCAACTACCAGCAGGGCTCCTTCACAGGCTGCCAAGCTTCTGGAAACCTCATAAGAAAAATCCACATGGCCTGGGGTATCGATAAGGTTTAATATATAGGTTTGTCCATCTCGAGCCTTATAATTTAGACGAACCGGCTGCAACTTTATGGTTATACCCTTCTCCCGCTCCAGATCCATCTTATCCAAGAATTGATCTCGCATTTCACGAGCTGACAAAGCACCGGTAAATTGCAGCATACGATCGGCCAGGGTAGACTTCCCATGATCTATATGCGCAATGATGCTAAAATTTCTTATTCTATCCTGCAAATTGAACCCCCCAAAATTATTAGCTGAGCTAGTCAGCAAATGGTCGCCCTTCATTATACCCTATTGGCACGGTTATCTTCAATGTAGTAGGGAATCATTTGAAAAGCCGCTATCTTTTGATATGATAGATGAAGAATTGTGGAAAGCATATGCGATAAGTTAATGAAGAAGGGTTGTTTTTATGGAAAAAATACTATCTATTATCGTTCCGGCAATGCTCTTAGCCTACTATCTGAAAACCAGTTGGCTGGACATAAAAGATAAAAAGATTCTGTTGGTCTTAATGATAGGAGGCACAGTACTTTTTTATGTAGGCTTGCTTTTTAGACCGATAAATCAGTTGCTGGGATCCACGCTGCAACTTGTAGCCACTTGCTTATTCTTCACCGCTGTGGCTATCAATATCAGCAATCGCCCCAAAGAAAAAGCTCCCGACCCAGGCTTCCAGCAAGATGAAGACTCAGAATAGCACTTCAATAATTCTCACGAAACGCAGCAGGTGATCGCCGGTAGCTTGAGCGCCCGTTTTTACCTGCTGCCAGACCAGCATTGTAACTTCCTCGGCTTTCCGTTTGTCATAGCTATGGGTCTCTCCCAGGGCGAAGATATTGAGTTTATCACCTTGATATTGCATGCCAATAACCGGTTTCCGGGCATCAAGAGTCATACTGTTTATTCCCTTGTTGCTTGTGTTCAAAGCCAAACTTACTAGAATCAATATCGTAAGCACCAGCAAAGGCCGGTACAATCTCGCCATAATGCTTAGCTAGCCTCCTTCAAAACCTCAACTAGCACGTCCGCAAACAAACGTGCGCTGCGATTAACTTCTTCCAAACTATTAATATCGCTGCCAAATTCCAAAAGCAGGGCGTGCGCGTGAAATTCCTGGTTATAGGTTCCCGCTTTCGTTATGACGCCCTTTATCAGCCCCGGATACATTTTTTCTGCTTGCTGGTAAAGCTGTTCCGCAAATTGCCGATTCTGCTGCCAATTGGGGTGCGGTTTACGCTCATTAGTTCCAACTACAATGAGAATTTGGGCGCAATTCTCACCTTTCACCTTAACGGTCGAAGCCTTTCCCTGGCCGGGTATACTATCCCTATGAATATCAAAAAGAGCCAAGATATTTTTGTTAGTCTGGACGATTTTATTTACCGTAGCACGTGAATTAGTATAGCTTGTGTTATAATCCGGGTAATCATGAATAGTATTTACGAATTGGGCATTTAAACCCTTTTCGTTCAATGCTCCCTCCATAGTCGCGGCGACCTGGTTTATTAGTCCCCTTTTTCCATCTAGTCGAGCCTGGCCGCTATCTGGTATATAGCTTTCCGCACTGTGGGTGCAGTACATGAAAACCTGGCTTTTCTTAAACCGAGCCAGAGTCTCGCTATCCAGTGGAACCTTCTCTTCGCTTTCCTCCTCAACGATAGGTGTTAAATCCACATCTTCCTCCAGATTTGTTACTAGCTTTTCGTTAGATCGATCCGCAAAAGCCAGAGCCTGGATGTGGGAGCCAATAATATTTTCCGGTATTGTGCTAGCGTAGTATTCATCCTCCAATATTTTATCAGGTATCCGATTCACCCCGGCCAGGAGCACATTATTTTCCTGAAACAGGATTTCTGATTGGCGCTCATTGATTTGTAGTTTGGAAAAGGGAACCAAAATCCGTTCGGTACTTGATAGCTTCAAGCCCTCAACATATTGGAGGTTGATATCCACGCTGAGTCCGGCAATTATTGCCACTAGAAAAACTTGAATGAAAATAATTCCTCTTAAAAACGCAAAAAAATTGCGGCCTTTCATAATGCTCACCTCGTCCCTGCTAACAAATATTATGGCAAAGTGTGGATAATTAGAACTGGGGGCTATCAATATATAAATAAGGCAGAATACTTCGAGAATTTTTCGTGCTAGACAAGGCGTCAAAGCGCAGTCATACTGGACGTATTTCGAGCTTTGAGAACGAAGGATAGCGCGAAAATACCGGAGTAAATGACTGGTTTATTTATTGATAGTCCCCTAGTCTGAACAAGGTTGTATTTATCTCTTTATAGTTTATCTTCAACAAAAAAAGCTATCCTGTGCATTGCAATTTTTTTTCCTAGATGCTATAGTATGTCTGTTAGCTTGAAATTCCCAAGGAGGTGAAAGTGTGGCAAAAAGTAAGACCCCTGCCAAAAGAGTCAGGACATCCGAAAATAATCGGATAAGAAACAAGGCTTATAAAAGCAGATTGAAAACCAATATTAAAAATTATGAAGTTTCTTTAACATCAGACAATGTGGATGCAGCCAGGGAAAATTTGTTACAGGTAACCTCCCTGATCGATAAAAGCGTATCCAAAGGCGTAATGCATAAAAATACCGCAGCTCGCAGAAAATCCAGTATGGTCAAAAAATTTAATAACCTAGCTCAATAAGAAAAAATAAACCTGTCCACGGACAGGTTTTATTTTTGCCTATTTCTGACTACAGATCTCTACCAAAAGAGTCTCCATGAGTATCCGGGGATCTTTGGCTTCACTTTTAAAACTAGTATCCATCTCCAATAGTCTTTCAAAGAGAGCTCTGATTTCTTCCCTGCTAAAGCGAGATGATTTTTCCATGATTTTTTTGACCACAAAATCCTTCTGGGAAGTCACTTCAGCAATCTTGCCACTGGAATAACCCATTTCTTGATATAATTTCACCTTACTCAGGGATAAAATTTGCCGAGTTATCATGTGTAAGATCAGTAAGTGGTGTTCCCCCTGCTCCTGTAATTGGTAAAATGCCGCCAGAGAAGCCTTCAAATTACGATTTAGCAAAGCATCAGTCAGCTTGAACACCTTGATCGCCTGCTTGCTGTCCAGTTGTTCTTCAATTTCATTTACACCTACCACCACATCCGGCTTAACTATCAAGGATAGTTTCTCAATGAGGTTTTCCAGGTAATACATATCCTGACCGCTATTTACTATTCGTTTGAGAGCCGCAGGAACCACCCTTATATTTCTCCGAGAAAATTCAGCCTTGCACCATTCTTCTAGCTCTGTAGGAAGAGGTGCTTTAATGTTCATTACCCTGACCTGCTGGTTAAGGAATTTCGTCACCGGGTTAGAGGTATTGTATTCAGCAGACGTCAGGATAAGCACCTGACCGTGGTTGTCATGCCCGAAATAGTCCTGCAAAACCTGTAGGCTTTCCTCTGTTTTCCGTACTTTTCGGGAAGATTTACCTAACCATGCTGGTTTTTTTAAAATTACAACCCGGCTCATCGCGAATAAAGGACTGAATTCTAGAGTCTGCCCTAATTCCATAGAACTCAATTCATCAGCATCTACCAACACGACTTCCGGCTCATCACCATTATCCTTCGCCACCCCGGCAATGATCTTCTGAATTTCTTGATCTATTAAATAACTTTCTTCACCCCATATATAATAAGCATTATGGTCTGCCATGCTGGGAACCCCTCTTATCACAAATTTCCAACTCTTAATTCCTATTATACCCTATCGTTAATCAAGTTCTAAGGACTTACTTAAACTAGCCGCAATAAGGCTGCACATAATATCATAGCCAAGAAAAGCAGCTTACCAAATATGTTATAATTTGATGTAGTGCTATTTATGTATTTTCGAGAATATCGGGCACGGATTATTCATAAACTGGATGCGACCTGACGATTAGCTGAAGATTGGATGGTAAAATGCATGGATAACAATTATGACGTCATCATCATTGGAGCAGGCCCAGCAGGGATTTTTGCGGCACTCGAAATCAGCCAGCACAGCTCCCTCAGTGTTCTTTTGGTGGAAAAAGGCCAGAAGGTCAATAAACGCAAGTGCCCCAGTGAGAATGGTGTTAATAACTGCCGGGACTGTAAAGTCTGTTCCATTATGTGCGGCTGGGGAGGAGCAGGTGCCTTCTCAGATGGCAAGCTAACCTTAACCACTCATTTCGGAGGCTGGCTGGACGCTTACATCGGCACAGAAACTCTTCGCTCCCTGATTGATTATGTCGATAAGGTATATGTCTCGCATGGCGCTCCCGATCGAATTTACGGCGGGAATGAAGAAGACTTTCAAGTCTTGCGTCAGCGTCTGACTAAGGCCGATCTTAAACTGCTTCCCGCCCAAATCAGACACATGGGCACAGATAACACCCTAAAAGTACTATCCAGCTTAAAAGCTGTTCTGGACAAAAAGATTACCATCAAGACCAATGAATCAGTGCAAGATATTCTACTGGAAAAGTCTGGGGTAAAAGGAGTAAAAACTTCCAAAGGCAGCTATTTTGCACCTCGGATTATATGTGCTCCGGGCCGAGATGGAGCGCAGTGGTTTTCTGAACAGGCCGGAAAACTAAAAATACCCCTAAGCAATAATCAGGTCGACCTTGGGGTAAGAATCGAGCTGCCTGCCGTAACCATGCAGGAATTTACGGATAAGATTTATGAACCCAAAATTATCTTTAACTCCAGTGAATTTGACGATGTGGTAAGAACCTTCTGCGTAAACCCCAATGGACATGTAGTCATGGAAAATACCAACGGTATTATTACCGTAAATGGGCACTCTTTCGCGAACAGCCATAGTGATAATACTAACTTCGCGCTGTTGTTAAGTCAGGAATTTACGGAACCCTTCGACCAACCAATACTTTATGGTCGCTATATAGCCAGCCTGGCCAATATGCTTAGCGGCGGCATCATTGTCCAGCGCTACGGAGACCTAAAAAGAGGCCGGCGTTCAACCCCCAACCGCCTAAAGAAATGTGTAGTTCAGCCCACCCTTCAGGCGGCTGTTCCGGGTGATTTGTCCCTGGTTCTTCCCCACCGCTACATGGTAGGCATCCGGGAGTGCCTGGAAGCCTTGAATCTAGCCATTCCAGGAGTAGCTTCCGACCATACCCTCCTATATGGCATAGAAGCCAAGTTTTACTCAGCTCGTCCCCAGTTAAGCAATAACTTGAAAACCATTATCGAGGGCCTATGGGCTATTGGAGATGGCGCGGGAGTAACCCGCGGTCTCATTCAAGCCAGCGTGTCGGGAGTAATCGCCGCCCGAGACTTAATGGGAAGTGTCTAGTGCAGGAAAATTAAAATGTGAATTTCATCGCTGTCTCCCCTTTGATTACTCTAGAACCAAGGTCATTATACAGTCTCACTGTAGCTTTAAAACCGGTACAATGGCAAATGACTATCTTTTGCACATCGTATTCCCTGAGTGCTGCTACGGTTTTAGCCAGCCTTTCCTCTGATGCCCTTATTAAATGGGTTCCGCCAATAAAAGCTAATACTTTAGCTTGTCCAGTTTTCATGCGGGCATATTCAATGGTATTTATTATTCCCGCATGAGCACAACCACTAATGACAATTAAACCTTCGGGATGATTTATAACCATAGACATATCATCAGCAATATTATCTGCTACTAGCCTATCATTAGTATTCATCCAAAAGCTTCCACCCACATCTTCATAGTCTGTAGTCCTTGGAATCTCTCCGGTCACAAATACTTCCGGGTAAATTTCAGTGAATTCATCTGTGAAAATTAGTTCCACACCATTTGAATTTATCTCCTGCTCTTTGAATTGGACCCCAATCTCTCTCTGGCGTTCCCCTAACGATACGTACCTGGGTACAAAGATATTTGAATGAGCATATATTCTCTTATTCATACCCATCTGTAAAAATTGCATAACCGCACCAGTATGATCAAAATGACCATGACTAATTACCAGGTCATTAATCTGAGCCAAGTCCACTCCAGCCAGAAGCGCATTATTAAGAAGCGCCTCCTTAGAACCCGTATCAAACAAAAAGCTCTTTCCATCAACCGTTACCAGGGCGGCAAAACCATACTCTCCCTGGAAATCAGGTATAGGGGTTGTATTTTCTACCAGTATCAAAATTTCTACTTTCATTGATGCTCCTCCTTGTAAATAAGCCGATGAAAGAGAGATATCTCCTCTCCCTTCCTTTATACAATAGTATAAGCATTATACTACCACCGAAGCCATACCGCTATTCTACGGAACATGTAACCCTTCTTTAAAGTCATTACATAGGTATGCCTTTTCCGCGGCTGCAACTCCTTCCACAGCCTGACGAAAAAGAATATAGCTAGGAGTCCCGACAAAAATTCAGTGACTGAAAATGCTAACCATACCCCATTCAGATTGTAGTATCCCGGCAGGATTATAAGGGCGGGGAGGAAAAAACCTAGTTGACGGATTACGGATAAGACTAAGGCAGTCATTCCTTGGCCCACAGCCTTTAATATACTATAAAGAATTATAATAGGGCCCATGAATGGTAGGAAAAGGGTAGCTAAATGCATGCAGTTGACCCCCATAACAATAAGCTCCTTTTCCTGCGAGAAAAATCCCATAATCCACAAGGCATGATACTGCATGACAAACCAAGCTAAAAGTAAAATTGCCAGGGAAATAACCGCGCCCTTCACTATGCTTTCCTTTACTCGGTCATAATTCCGGGCTCCATAAGCAAACCCGGCTATCGGCATCACTCCTTGTGCTAAGCCATAAATAGGCATATAGAATAGAGATCTTATTCTCACAAATATCCCCATAGCCGCCACTGCAGCGTAACCGAATTGCAGCAGGATTTTATTGAAAAATACCATAATGGCAACGCTCATCAGTTCCATCAACAGGCTAGGTATTCCCACCTTATATATCCCTATTATCACTTTAATGCTAGGTCTGAAGTGGTGAATTGACCAGGATAAGAGGGCCCTTTTTTTGAACATGGCCCCAATCATAAGTGCGGTGCAGGCCATCTGAGCCAAAACTGTTGCCCAGGCTGCTCCGCGTAGACCCATGGCCTCCACCGGTCCCCATCCGAATATAAGTACCGGATCTATAATAACATTTAGGACGATTCCCGCAACTGCAACAAACATAGGCAGAACTGTATTTCCTTCCCCCTGGACAATGTGCCCGGTAATCATAGGTACAAATGTGAACAAACAGCCTATCATCACAATGCAGAGGTATTCTCTACTCAATTCAAAAATATCAGGGGTGCATCCGAACAGCAACAATAAAGAATCAAGGTTCTTGATACCCAGCCAGGAAAAAAACAAGCCGTATATAATGCAGATAATCAGGCCATGCCAGGCTATGTTATCCGCACCGCTAAAATCCTTTTGGCCCAGGGTTCGCGAAAGGAGCGAGGTTATGCCCACTCCGGTAGCCGTTCCAAGCGAGACTATGAGTATCTCGATAGGGACACATAAGGTTAGTGCCGCCAGTGTAGAGGTTCCGAGCCGGGCAACAAAGAGCGTGTCTACCAGGCTAAACAAGGAATAGAGAACCATGCCGGTCATAGCCGGAGTAGATAGCCTAACCATAAGCCTTCCGACCGGTTCATTTGCCAAACGATTATTTTTTCTATCCATCGCGCCCTCCTCCCTAAAGTTATGTCGAAAGGAGAGCGATTAGTATTTCTTTTTCTTAGAAAAGCTCATTTACCTTTGGTTTTTGTACAACTAACCGTTAATTCCCGACCATCGCTTCTAACTATTACCGCTCCATCTTGATCAGTACGAAGAACCTGGATGCCTTCCTGGGCCAGCATTTCCAGTACTGCTGGATGAGGGTGGCCGAAAGGGTTGTTGTCGGCTACCGAAATCACTGCATAGCGGGGTTGCAGGTCTTGATAAAAAGCTGGTAAGAGCGATCCTTTGCTGCCATGATGAGGTACTTTCACCAGGGTGATGGGATTATCTGCTTCCTTTATAACCGTTGACATAACTTCCGTGGGCATGTCTCCGCTTAGAAGAGCTGAAAAATCACCGTATTTAATCTGTAAAACTACTGACTGCTGGTTGAAGTCATTACCAGAATAGCTCTCCCCTTCCGGATGTAAAACCTTTATTTCCAAACCTTCCTCCAGTTTTATAAATTGGCCGATTCTTAATGGAACTATAGTAGTCCGGTGAGAATTGGCTATACTCTTTAAGTTTCGGTATTCTTTACGGTCCTTAATGCTCTCCGGTAATCCCAGATACTCCACCTCCGTCTCGATCGCCACGCTCTCCAGACCCTGCAAATGGTCAATATCAGGATGGGTATTAATGAGCATCTCCAGTTGGCGAATGCCACGGTAATGTAAATAAGGGAGAACCTTCTTAGCGCCCACATCATAAAGCTGGCTCCCCCCTCCATCCACCAGTAGAAATTTACCCTGTGGGCTCTTCATGAGAATGGCATCCCCCTGGCCTACGTCAATAAAGACTATTTCCAGAGAACCTCGATTATAATACCCAGCGGGAATCAGGAGGCCAATGATGAAAGCCAGCAACAGTGCAGTAGCGGGGATGAAATAGCGACGATGCTGGGGATTTTTCAAAGCTAGAACACCCATAAATATGGCGATATAATATAAAACCATCATGCCAATGACGGGAGTGGCTACCCATAAGTAGGCTCCTGGGAGTGCCTTAACCCCCTGCACAATATATAAAATCATTTCTATAAACAAGCCAGCTGGATATAAAAATAGAGCGGCCAAGGACTGTAGGATAGGTGCCAGGAAAAGGGTAATAAATCCCAGAATAACCGCCCCACCCGAAAGGTAAGTAACCAGGATATTGGTCAGAATCGAAACAGGGGTGAATAGATTGAAGTGATAGGCTATCAGTGGCAAAACCGCTAGCTCTGCTGCCACCGGAATCAAGACCAGATCCCATACCCAACCTTTATATGGGAAACTATCTCTTAGAAGCGGAAATAGGTCAACCAGCCCCCAGGTAGCCAGGAAAGTAAGCTGAAAACTCAAATTGAACAAACTACCTGGATTTATGAGCAGAATTATGATGCCGGAGATAGCGAGGGCATTCAGCAGACTGTTTTCCCGACCGGTGTAGTAGGCTAAGAGGCCCAGACTGCTCATAATTACCGCCCTGATAACAGGTGCGGGCCACCCCACCATAGTTCCATAGAGCAACAATACCGAAACCCCGATAATGAATCTACCCCTACTAGAGACCCTAGTCAGAGATGTCAACCATGCAACCAGGAGCAACACAAACCCAACATGTAAACCTGACACTGAAAAAAGATGCACGATACCGGTCTTTTGAAAATCATCATACTGCTTATCATCCATGCCCTCCCGGCTTCCCAGAAGCATACCCAGCAATATGGATGATTCCTGTTGGGGAAGAACCTCTTGGGTGAGTTTCTCCCCCTGACTCCGGAAGGAGTCTACCCATTTAAGCAATCCGCTTTCCGGAGCGATAAGGCTAAGCTCACTGGCTCTTTTTAGAGACAGGGTATAATAAACCCCCTGCCCAGCCAGATAGGCCGGATAATCAAATTCGCCCGGATTACCAGGTTTGCTGGGGGGCTTTAAATCACCTCTAAGCTTAACCACATCTCCCCTGCTAATGCCGGAATCAAAAAGACAGACAACCCGTATATTTTTCTGGTAAGGAGAAGGGTTCTCGGTTTTCAGGAGAAATGATGTTTTTTGCCCATCAAAATATGGGAAGTCCTTCACTCTCCCTCTAAGCTCAGCACTTTTTATTATAGGGAGCTCACTTGGAAGCTCTAACGCCATGAAATGATAATAGAGCATTCCCCCACCAATTATAAGCATGCACAACAAGATTCTAGGTCGCTCATTACAGTAAAGGCTAGCCGCCATTATCAAAAGAATTGCGATTAGTAACAAAGCCGGCCAGGCTCTATAATAGACCAGCCCAATGCCACCGGCAAAACTCATGAAAATCAGTGGCCACGATTTATTCATACGCCTTTACCGAACCGTAATTAAATCTTTTATATCAGTAAATTTCTTGTCACCTATACCACTAACCTCATTAATATCCTCAATGCGTGCAAAGGCTCCATGACTGTTTCGGTATTCAATAATACGCTGAGCTAAGGTAGGACCAATACCTGGCAGCCCATCTAAATCCTGAGCTGAAGCCGAATTTATGTCCACTCTGCCCGCACTTCCCGGCTTCGATGATGCAGGCCCCAAGGTTAATCCACTGCTGGGCACACTTACCGGGGGTTCTTCTCCTAACGCCGGCACCACGATGGGCTGACCATCTTCAATTTTTTGAGCCAAATTTATATTTTTCAGATTGGCAGTGGGTAGAGCACGGGCCATATCAATCGCTTCATATGCCCGTGCACCAGTTTGCAAGCGATATACCCCTGGCTTCTCAACTGCACCAGTTACATAGACCTGAATGATGTCTTCTTTTTTTGACTTAGAGACTTCCTGCTCACTGGCAACCGAATCTGAAATAATCTCTTTTTTGTTCTGATTTTGGTTCCTCATATCCCCATATTTCATGCCTCCGGCAAACACCAGCAGGAGAACCAACAGCGCCGCCGCCCCTAGATAACGCCGATCCATGTCCAACACCATCGTTCACCACCTTCACGAAGCATTTCGTCAAATATCGTTAATTTCCTCTTTTTAAATAAAAAGGTTTTTATGGGTAATGTTGTAATATGTAAATCATATTAGGGACTATCCAGGAATAAATAAGGTATCATACTCCGAGTATTTTTCGTGTTAGACAAGGCGTCAAAGCGTGATAATACTGGAGGTATTATCGCGTTTTGATAACGAAGTATATCGCGAAAAAGACCGGAGTAAATGACTAATTTATTTCTTGATAGTCACTTATTAAATAATGGTTGTTTTACCATTCAATCTAAGAGAAAATAGACTATATAGAATTGTGACTATTTTACCATTTTGGGGAGGGACAATAGATGTTTGACATCAGGAGCTTGGCCAAGTTTGGCACAGCCAAGAGATTTTCTACCGATGAGATATTCTTCAATGAAGGTGACCCGGGACATGAATTATTTATCTTGCTCACAGGGCGGGTGGCAGTTCTTTTAAACTCTATCGATGGTTCTCAATTTAAGGTGGCCGAACTGGGGCCGGGGGCTTTCTTCGGGGAGATGTCCCTACTGGAACTTATGCCCCGCAGTGCGACAATTCTGGCTTTAGAAGAATCTATCGTAATTGCTGTTGATCAGAATAACTTTGTAGAACTAATATCAAATCAACCTGAGTTGATTTTCAGAATTATGAAGGGAATGAGTAGCCGCATGCGGCAACTTAATGAAGAGTTAGCCGGACTTAAACCAGGGGATGAAGACGAAATTCCCAACGAAGGAGATGGTGAAACCAGTACAGCTGCTTCGGCACTAGGTTCTGTTGCCCAAGCCGCCATAATCCCGGAAGCGGCCAAAAAGCAATATTCATTGACTGCATCCAAAGGGGATGAGACCTATACCTTCGATAAAGATACCCTCTGTCCGGTCTGTGAAAAACCTTTTAACGTGAAAATGGTACGGTCCTCCAAACTTCGCTTAAAAGGACACGAGCCGGATCTGCGCCAGCTTTTTGTTGATTTCGAACCTCTGTGGTATATGGCCTATGTCTGTCCCAATTGCTATTATGCTAATTTCAACTATGAATTCAAACAGGTCAACGCAGAAATCAAAGGAATGGTTATAAAAGAAAGCGAGAAGTTGAAAAAGGAGTTTAAAATCAGCTTTTCCAATCCCCGTAAGCTGAATGAAGTGCTTAACTCTTTTTACCTCGTATTACACATATTATATCTGGCTAGAAAGCCCGACTTATCAAAGATAGCTAAGGTCTGGCTACGTTTATCCTGGCTTTACGCAGATGCCGACGATCAAGAGATGCATCGAATGGCTACTGAAAAAGCTTTAGAAGCCTTCAAAGAAACCTATTTTAACAGCAGTCGCAATACCTCTCCAGATCAAGAGCAGCGCCTGGCGCTCTTATTAGGCGAACTCAGCATGCGCATAGATCTCTTGGAGGAGTCAGCCAAATTCTTCCGCAATGCAATTTTGCGCAAAGGCGGTAACGCCCAGATTAACCGTCAAGCTGAAGACCGGATTCAAGAACTAAAGGCACTTATTCTGGCCCAGGAGTCTGCCGCTGAATAAGTCTCAGAAAACAAAAAAGTGGTCAGAGACATTCAGCCTCGACCACTTTTTTAGTTTTTTTAGCTACGTATTTTGTAGCTGGAGCACAGGGTCTCATCCTCAGGTACACCATTGTTCATGTGACCACAGGGAGTAACCTTGATGGAGTTCAGGGTGCATAATTTGGATTGGTCGAAATGTTGGCAACTGCTTACATCACAGTTAATAGTTTGTTGTCCCTTTTTCATTTCATACCTCCTGTTCTATTTACTCCGTTATTAATTTGTACTTATTTCACTTTATTATTCTCCCTGCTCACTGGTAAATAGCAACTACTGATCAGGCCTATTTCCATCATAATTTGTTGACTTTGCCAAATTATTATCTTATAATTGCTATTGTTAATTAAATAATAAACAGGCAATGAACCGGAGTAGTAGACAATCCCTTGGACAGAGAGCCGCTATATGGTGTAAAGGTGATTAAAGTAGCTTGTGACGGATTATCCGTTAAAATATCGAGTGGACAAATCGTGGGGCTATGGCGAAGTTGGGATCGCGCTTGAATGGCATTCACAGTATTGAGGCACTTCTTGAAACGCCCTATATATCGGTAAATTACAAGTTTTTTTGTAAGACGTGTCATTACGGTTATAATTTTTAACACTACAACCATTTTTCATCTATTAAACTGGATTGAAGGGTGGTTTTTTTATTGATGATAAAATGGGCAATTAAAGATTTCCTGGATGAGCGTGAGTATCGCCAAGTATCGAAAAATACATTAGCTAATTATCAAACGCTATTTAAAGACTTCCATACCTATTGCTTAGAGCATGAAATCATCGAAACAAGCGAAGTTACTCAGGCCGTAATAAAATCCTACCTTCTTTATTGCCAAAGAGAGAGACATAATTCCCCTACTTCACTCAATACTAAACTAACCGCACTCAAAACCCTTTTTAACTACCTTGAAGAAACTGGTGAAATCTCATCTAAGAATAATCCCACAAAGAAAATGAAATACGTTAAAGCAGAATTAAATCTCACAACCTTTAACGATGCCCAAATAAAAGAAATGCTGAAGTATTGTAAGCGCTTAATAACAGAGTGCCTGTTATCTTAAAATACACCGTGGGATAATACTCCGAAAAGGTCTTTAGACTTATTAGAGTTTTTCGATTA
>PHAA01000063.1 GCA_002840245.1 Firmicutes bacterium HGW-Firmicutes-15 | reverse complement strand
GTCATTAACATCACTGAAGGGACTTGCTAGAGTTGGGTCTACTGATAGCCCGGCGGCTTTGACGATTACGGTGGCTGCTTGAGCTCGGGTTAATCCTTCTTCCGGATGATAGCCTCCATCGGGATAGCCGCTGATGATTCCGCGCCCAACCAGGAAGTTTACGAATATGACATTGGCATCTGTGGAGGGGACATCGGAAAACTGAGACTTGAGAGCTGTCGGAGCTGTTACCGTTGATCCTGCTGTGGGGGTTGTCGGATCTGCTGCTAGTGCAGGATTGCCAACGGCCAAGAGAGCGCTGCATAAGGTTATAATCAGCATAATTCTGTACCAGGGTGCCTTTTCCCTTGTTCGCCAGGAATTCATAATCTCCCACCTTTCTTGGTTTATACAACCATAAAATCCGATCCTTAGAGAGTTGCAAAGCCTATTATCATCGCAACTGATCTCCTGATTGTATAATCTATAAGTAATTATTTGGATAAATTATATCACAAGAGCAGTTGAGATGAATAGATATTTCTTCCTCCATACTGGGTATTTACCCGGTGCATAATAGTCAAAGGTACATCTCCGGTACGCAGAAGTAAATGATAATGATTACTCATCACTACATAAGCAAATATCTTTACACCGTCGACATCCACTCGCTCAACTAAATAATCCCGTTCTGCAGTCTGTCCAAAAATATACTCCCGATTATTTCCCCTCTAAACCACATGATGCACAACGCCCGTATATTCCACCCGCTGCCTTCTCCCCATAAAAAATCACCTCCCGCTACAAATTGTAACAGAAGGTGATCTCACCTCTTAATGATAACTTGACAACTTACGTGACTGGCAGCTTTGGCATATAATTAAGGGGTGAAGGTGCCTGTGCTCGCAGCACTTATACATGTTGATGCTGCTGACAAACCATTGAGCGTCTTTATGTCTGCTCCTAATTTTGCAGTTACAGTATCACCTACATCAAATGCTGATCCTGCTGGATTGATAGAAGTAATAACTAGTGTTGTATTGTCTGTCCATACTCCACTGTAATCTGTACCAAAGGATGCACTAAAGGTAAGCACTGCATCTACTGCTGCCTTGTCTGGATAGATATCTGCCGCGGTTTTGTTTGTGGGTACGTTAAATGTGATTGTTAGTGTATCTCCTGTGCCAAATCCTGCTTCTGCTGAACCTGCTTCTGCTGCTACTACAGATACAATTATTGGTGCCGGTGGTAGATCAAAGGTTCCTAAACTCGCACCACTTACAGATGTTGATGCTGCTGACAAACCATCGATCGTCTTTATGCCTGCTCCTGCTAATATAGTTACAGTACCGCCTACATCAAATGCTGATCCTGCTGGATTGACAGAAGTAATAACTAGTGTTGTATTGTCCGTCCATGCTCCGCTGTACTCTGTACCAAAGGATGCACTAAAAGAAAGCACTGCATCTACTGCTGCCTTATCTGGATAGATATCTGCCGTTGTTTTGTTTGTGGTTGCGTTAAATATGATTGTTAGTGTATCACCTGTGCCAAATCCCGCTTCTGGTGCACCTGCTTCTGCTGCGGTTACACATACAATCGTTGGTGCTGGTGGTAGTTCAAAGCTTCCTATGGTCGTACCACTTGCAGTTGATGCTGCTGACAAACCATTGAGAGTCTTTATTCCTGCTCCTACTTTTGCAGTTACAGTAGCGCCTACATTAAATGCTGATCCTGCTGGATTGATAGAAGTAATAACTAGTGTCGTATTGTCCGTCCATGCTCCGCTGTATTCTGTACCGAAGGAGTCACCAAAGGTAAGCACTGCATCTACTGCTGCCTTGTCTGGATAGATATCTGCCGCTGTTTTGTTTGTGGGTACATTAAATATGATTGTTAGTGTATCTCCTGTACCAAATCCTGCTTCTGCTGCACCTGCTTCTGCTGCTACTACAGCTGTAATTGCTGGTGCTGATGGTGTTGTTACTACTTCAATATCTTGAGTCCCAGTAACCCCAGAAGCCGCATTAGTTGCTGTTACTCTTACTGAGCCCAATCCTGTTCCAGTTAACAAACCAGTTGAGTCAATTGTTGCTGTCCCACCAGATAAAGGCATAACCGACCAAGCAATCGTCTGATTTGTCGCATTATAAGGCATTATACATGCATACATCTGCAATGTTCCACCATATACAACTTCCATTACACTTTCACTGTAAACATTAATTGATGTTACTGTTCCTCCGATAATCGACGGTGGTGTATAATCGCCGCCACCATCATATGAAAGTGTTGTAATAAATTCTGGCATCGTTGGCATACCCGGTATAGTTGGCATACCTGGCATTGGAGGTGCTCCTGCACTTTGCATTGCCTGATTAATAATATCTATGATAGAGGTTGGTATTGTTGGCGTTGTTGGCATACCTGGTATTGTCGGCAAACCAGGCATAGTTGGTGCCGGCGGCGGCGCTGGCGGAGCTGGCAGCTCCTGATTCTGAGTCATGGTTTGGGCGGTTTGCGCCATCCAACCTTGCGCCTGAACAAATTGCTGCAACTCTGCCGGTGGCATGGGAGCAGGTGGAGGTGGAGGTGCTCCTGGCTGAGTTACTGTAGTACTCTGGTTTCCACTCAGCGGAACAGTTACTCCTCCACTAGTTACTTCTGCGGTTCCAGTCAAGACGGCAGTAGATTGTCCGCTGGAATTAACCATATTATTCCAAAAGGTTCCTCTTATAGCTGCAACGCCCCAGGGCATATCTACCTGGACCTTCACTTTCTTTTGTTTGGAGGACGCATACCAGGGCGGCTGGCTGCCTTCATCTGCTAAGAGTTCCCAACCATCCAAGCTGGCAACTAACTTGCTGCCTGCCTGGTATACCTGTCCGGTGGTTTTGGTATCACCCGATTTTTCAGTCTGGGTTGTTTCATGTTTGGTAGCCAAGCCGCCTAACATGGTGCCCTGTTTAAGATTTATATCTAACCAGTCTACAGCAGTTCCTTCACTGCCATCGGCCTTAAGGTATTTTCTTCCTTTGGATTCGACTACGGTAATCTGGGTGTTCTCTTTTAGGAGC
>PHAA01000062.1 GCA_002840245.1 Firmicutes bacterium HGW-Firmicutes-15 | reverse complement strand
CTCGTATAATAAATTTAAACACATAGTGTTCATTTACTTTTTTAAATCACTTGGATATTGAACCCTATTCCTGGATAATAGAGATATGGAATAAGGATCTATCTGGATTAAGGCTTGCACCTCCTGTAGCATGACTACATAGAAAGATTGTCTCCCAGCCAACAGTTGTACTGCAAACACACAAGCTGTATCACTTGCCATTCGTACCGAAAATTAGTAGTTTTGGGCAGCTTATGTTTGGTAAGTATCGAATACTCATATGCGAGGTTGTTGCCATACTGTCGGTAACCAGGGATAGGTTTCAGTATCCAAGCCGTTCCAAATTTTCAAAGAAAGGAGGTCCTTTCCATGAAATTACTTGTTGGTATTGACGTCAGTTCTGAAAAACTTGATATCTGTTTTCTTGATAGTGAGGATCAGGTTTTGCTGGAAGAATCTCTTCCAAACACAATTGCCGGAGCTTCCCAAATCAAGGAGCATATCTTAAAATTCAGTGGATCTGTCCATTATGACCGCATCATCGTCGGTATGGAAGCCACTTCGGTTTACAGCTTTCACCCTTCAACTTTTCTTGCCGAAGATCAAGATCTCAACGCTTTAAATGTTGAGGTGGTTGTCATGAATCCAAAAGCCATCCATCGTTTTAAAGGGCTCTTTGATGAAGACAAAACCGATCAGATCGATGCATATCGCATTGCAGATTTTCTCCGCTTTGATCGCTTTAATGTTTCGCTTCTTAAAGAAGAACAGTATATGGCGCTTCAACGGTTAACCCGTTCGCGTTATCAGCTGATTTGCCAGCTTACCGAAATGAAGCAGCATTTCCTTGAGAATCTGTACTATAAGTGCAATACGTTAACTAAGGAGATCGATACTTCTGTCTTTGGTTCAACCATGATGGACTTACTGACTGATTCGATGAGTCTTGATGAAATAGCCGCCATGCCATTGGAAGATCTTGCCGCCTTTTTACAGGAAAAAGGTCGTGGTCGCTTCAGTGACCCTGATAAACTGGCCAGGTCGATTTCCAAAGCCATCAAAGGCTCCTATCGACTGGGAAAAACGATGCAAAACTCTGTGGATACTGTTCTTGCTTCCTACGCCATGATGATTCGCACTTTGAAAAAGGAAATCCAGGCATTGGATCAAGCCATTCAAAACCTGATTACTACGATACCGGAATCAAAGTCTTTATTGAGTATCCCAGGTATTGGCCCTGTCTATGCCGCTGGCATTCTTGCTGAATTGGGTCAGATCGACCGTTTTGAAGACGAAACCAAAATTGCCAAGTATGCCGGGCTTTATTGGAAGCGAAAACAATCCGGCAACTTTGAATCTGAACGTACCGTCATCACCAAGACTGGAAACCACTATCTTCGTTATTACCTGGTCGAAGCTGCCGGCTCGGTCATGCGAAATGAACCGGTTTATCGAGAATACTATCTCAAAAAGTATCATGAAGTACCCAAACATCAGCATAAACGAGCCCTCGTTCTTACCGCAAGAAAATTAGTGCGCATGGTGGATGTGCTACTACGCAACCACCAACTCTATGCACCGGAAAGGAGTGTATAGTATCGATTAATAAATCGATGCGCATATCCTTTTAAAAGCCTAATACGATTAGGTCTGTTTAGTGATGCCTTTTTTAAAAATAATCACTAAATTTTTCTTAAACATTATATTGACTTATTACCACAAGTCTTTCATCAGAAGTTTCAACGCTTCCTTAAATCTGATAGCGCTTCCAGATTCCCCATAATTGGATTCCATTCTCCTGGTGGGTTGATCTAGCATCGCTGCGGATCATCCGGAGCTTGTTATTATGCTCTTTGCTGCCTAATCCATAGAAGTCATTAAATGACCATTTGCTTAAGTCCGGGGACGTCATAATCGCCGGATCATTCCGACTGGTTGCCAGGTTATAGGGACGTCGGATCCGACTGACTTCATTGGCTGTCAGCAGCTCCCGGCCCACCAGATTCACCGATTGACTGGAATTGGAAGTGTAATGCTGCTGGGACGATGACAAGGAATAGGATGTGGTGGTATATTTCCCCAGTCGTTCGGACACCTCTTTTTGGGTTTCCAGATCCTCGGCCTGAAGATAAATCCAGGTTTCACAGTTGGATCGGATAATCCGGGCAATCTCCCGACCATATTTTTCTTCCAGTTGTGCCAGAGATTGAACAAAAATGTTAAAGCGGATCCCCCGACCGCCACCAACAGAAAGCTGGGTGGCAAACTCTGGAATCTTGGTAAAGTTCCCAAACTCATCCAGCACATAATTGACCCGGATCGGTAAACGTCCGCCCAGCTTATCTGCAAAATCCGACAGCGCACTATAAACTTGGGTGCAGAACAGTGAAGCCAGAGAGTAATAGGTGGTTTTACCATCAGGTAGAATCATAAATACCGCCGTGGGCCGACTGCCAATGTCTTTGGGGCGAAAATCCGTTTTCCGGGTCATTTCATAAATCAGCGGATTGGTAAAGAGTCTTAAGGTCGTCAGCGCGCTGGTGTAAAAGCTGCCCCGGGTCTTTGATGGGGCAATATCGGAAATAGCTACCAGCCCCAAGGCCGGATGTGTCGGATTCTCAACTTTCAGTTTCTTCATATATTTGGCCAACATCATCTCGTCCCCTTGTTTGGGAGCCTTACACATCTCGGCTATGAAATAAAATACGTTGGTCAGGTTCTGATACTCCGGATTATCCATGTTTTCAAAAACCACGATCATAATGCAGCTGGCAATAATACTGGCTTCACCGTTGTTCCATAGTTTTTCCCCCTTGGCTTCCCCGACCAGCATCCCGGTAATATCCCAGACATAATCAATAGCCTGAGACATATTTCCGGTTTCAACCGCATCGATTATTGATTGAAGAAAGTTGTAGTGATTACTTTTAAGGGGCTCTTTAAAATCCAGAGCGAACACGTCAACCCCGCATTTTCTAAGAAAGGGGGCCGTGTAATCATAGTTCTCACCTTTGGGATCCGAAACGATTTGCGACTCTCTGGCCAATGCCAGCAGGCCGATGGTTTGCAGGATCACAGTTCGTCCTTTACCACA